>MLAA01000034.1 GCA_001998905.1 Rodentibacter caecimuris
TCAATATCATCGCCAAACGACCGGCAAAATTGTATAAGTTTTTCGGTTATGACAACAACATTATTTATGCCTTTGGTTCTGGCTTTGGCGATAGTTTTCATTACTACACATTAAAAGCCCTCCCCGAGGATACCTTGCCCGCACCTGTGGTAATGACGGATTGGGAGATAGAGGGATTTAAGAAAAAGAAATGGTTGGAAACAAGGGAAAATATGGTTGAGTATACTTTAGCCACCTATCCACAAATTTTCGCCCAACAAGACCGAGAACAATTAATTAAAGATTTAGATGAAGCAGAAAACAAAGGCTATATTTATGAAATTGCCATTGTACAATATGCGGTAGCAAAACAAAGTGCGGTCAAAAACGGAAAAGATTTTGCCACATTGGAAAAACACTTAACTCAAAATATGCCTGACCCTCTAGCCCGTGCAGCTGAATTATTTAATGTATTCAATCCGGAGTAATTAAAATGTCAGATAAGAAAAAAATAAATAAGCAGCAACCCCAAAAACCTTATAAACCCCAAGCAATACCGGCAAAGCAAGTTGTTGCGCCATGTCAAAAAGGCATTCGGATTTATCCGGCAAGATTAACATTGACAAACAATGCTTTTGAAAAAATTAAACACTCAGGAAAGGTCCCGAAACTGCCAGAAGGTATTCCACAAGCCGATGATGATTATGATTTGCGCTGTTTGCGTGATGGGTTTGTCTATATTTTAGCGACGAACGCTAAAGTAGAAGGGGTTTTTGACATCAGTGCGACTGCCGATAATAATAAAAAAGCTTGGTATATTTATCGCTATCGCTCAAAAGACATCGCCTCAAATTTAGTGGATGCCGACGGAATAAATTATACTTTTACATTTATAGATGACTACGAAAACGGCTATTTCAATAAAGTCACGTTACCACGCCCTTATATAGAACTCAATGAAGCGATTGAAAGTGCGTATTTTATGTTCAGCGATATTGAGTTGCCAATGAGTCTGTTAAGAAAAATCGAAACGGATCCCATGGCACGAGCGCATTGGATGAGACATATTGAACTCAAAAATCCACAAGGCAGTGCCATTGATATTTCAACCTTGCAGCAGACGGTGAAAGATTTCTCCCCCCAAACCAAAATTATGACGGATAAATCATTAACCGATAATGCCTTCCGTTTCACACCGATTGGCAAACCACAAAACTGGGAAGAACTGATCGCTCAGCTCACCCATGGAAAGGGAGTAATAGTAGGGTTGGAAGACTCGGTCGGAACGGCACGGGATTTATCGGGTTATCACCTGTATTTGTCAGCACAGCGAGAAATGACGTTGGCTAAATACGAATATGCCATTTCAACCGCCCGAATTATTGATGCCTATGCATTAAACAAATACAAGGAAGCAGTAGAAAAAAACCGGAATCACGCACAAGTGTTACGTCGCTTTAGTTCACCAATGACAGAACCGACACCGGTTAAATTTTCCAAGTTGTATAAAGACGTGCTTTCCCATTGTCTAAAATCGGAACATTTGAACAGCAACGGCGATGCCGATATACTGAACGTGTTAAAAGCGGAACTGCAACTTGAAGACGAATTACCGGGGGTCAATGCCGTGAATAAAATGGCGTATGTGCCGACCCGTTTCGGTACGCCGTTTAAAAATCTGGTGAGCGCTCACAGTGGCTTTATTGCGACGCAACGCGATAAACTCAATACGTTGCAGAACCTTTATGAAGACAATGCAGAAGACTGTGAGGCAGCAAATACTTGGTGTTGTTATATGCACGGTTTCCTTCACGGCTTAGATATTTCCCCTTACGGGCGTAATGCGTTAATTCAAGCTTTGCCCATTCCCGACACTACGTCCTTTAAGTCGCCACCTTACTCACAAGATGCACCTTCTGCAGTGGAATCCTTAAAAACCTATCTGTCGGATTTCACTAAAGCGTTAGGCGCACTTGAAAAAGTTGCGAAAGCGGGGTATCTGAATATTGCAAGCTATGACTTAGTGATTGAGCTGCTGATTGATAAAATTTATATACGCTATGCCAATGCTAGCCATAAAAGCTACCGTGGCAAGCCGTTTAATGTGCCGCAAACCATTCAAGCGACCTATCAGGTGAAATTGAATCCTAAAGAGGTAGAAAACATCCTGCCGTTTCACATTAGTCAGGCGGCGGTGCCGAAACAAGTGAAAATGTTGCAGGAAAATGAAAAAAGAGATATTGCCGAGGCAATACGGGGTGTTTCAGGTTACAGAAGGGCTTTCCGGGTTAAATAAGGCGTTAAGTGCTTCGGTAGTGTTGGGATTTTTTGTACAAAACAAAGCGGAAACCGAATTGGGACAACTGGGTAATGACTCGTTTTTAGCTTCGCTTCAAGTTATTGCCGGAATGTATGCGCCGAAAAGCGGTTTAGAGCGCCATACTTCACAAGCGTTAAGCGAGCTTGAGAAGTTGACCGTAGGGAAAAACCTGCAACAGAGCAAATGGATAAGCTATTTTGAACAGAAAGGGGGCGGGTCGATGCTGACCCGCATTCGCAATGCGGTGATTAATGTGAATACCGCATTGGCGGGCGTGGGGGCGATGTTTGAATATTTTAACTGGGTAGAAGCAGATTATAAAAGCGACGAGGTAGGCAAAACAGCGGCACTATTGAGTATGGGCGGCGGTTTAGCGATTGAGGGGGCGGTCGGGGCGTTAGGCGTGTTGGCGGGAGCATCCTCTCTATCTCCCGCTACTCTGTCGTTATTGACCGGATTGTCTTACGCCACGTTAGGGATTGGCATTGTGCTGATGACCATTGCGATTATTTATAATCAATTTGCACCGGAAGAGATTGAGTTGTGGGCGAAAAATGGGTTCTGGGGGAATAGCTTTAGATATTGGGGAGAGCCTAACCAAAACAAAGCTTATGAATGGATTGGAGATAGACTTGAATCTTTTAAAGAACAGCTACTCGATAGTAAATTTAATTATTCTGGCAGTCAATTAGATATAAATGGCGCTGTTCGCTATTACCGAATCGAAATGCAACGTTACTTAAAATCCGTTGCGGAAGCCATTGTTACGTTGGATACCTCCAACCCTCGTAAAATACTGATTCAGTATCCGGGGATTTACACCGAGCAAGATGCACAGGCGATTCGCGTTGATAGACTGATGGGCTATGCCAAAAATGTGAAAGGGGTTTATCCGAGCTATGAAGACTGGCGACTGAATTTGGAAAAAGAGAAACTTAACATTGTAAAAGCATTTGAACAAGAAGGGGTAGCGAGTTTAACCATTGAGGATGAACATTTGCCTTATATGAATATCATCACTTATTTGGAAGAAGTGGACAGTGGCACCATCTCTTATGAAGAACTACTGGCAATCGGCATACAGGTCAGCGTACCCAATTATCAAGGTAATCAATACCGTAAGCAATCGAAAATCACCAAATTGGTATTGAAAAAATAATGAGGAAAAAATGACTGAACAGCAAGAAAACAAAGATTGGTTAGATAAGCTTATTGCGTTTTTCACCAACCCCAATAAAGATATTGCTTATTCCATTCGTAAGCGAGGGGACGATGAAATTGAGATTCGGAGTTCGATTTTTGATGGTTATGCACGAGGATTTATTCGTTTTATTTTATTTGCCGGATTTTTAATTATTGGATTTGGTGGGGGAAATAGCTTAACTGAACCATTTGTATCTCAAATAGAATCTATTAGATACGATCTCACATGGGCATTTAATCCAGATGAAAGAATAGCTCCATTATATCAAAAGCATATAAAGATAAGAACATCTGATGAATTTAAAAAGAGTTTTCCAAACGATAGTATTCTACCTTATGAAGAATATCGACAATTATATTTAGAACAAAGACCATATAGGATGATAAAAGCCTATTGTTACTTTATTTGGCCAATTATTTTGTTATTTTTTATATTCCTCCCCCGTCCCCGAGGCTTGCGCGTCAATCGTAAAAAACGGGTGATTTATTGGCAAACGATTCTCGGCAGTCATTCCATCGCCTTTGTACCGGATTCCGGCGACCCCTTGGGCGGGTTAAGTTACAGTCGCTTCGGGCTCTATGCCTTCGGCGAGCATGAGCGTTTTTCATTACAATTGTGGATTCTTGATTATTTTACTAAACGACGCGCCACCGCTTGGTTTGGGGTTTACCCTAGCCCAAGTTCGGCGCATAACGATCAAATCCTGCGTGCCATCCGTGCTTATCTGACCGAAGACCACCCCGAATTTTTAAACTATATTGGCAGAGATTATAAAAACTTCGGCTTAAAATTTAACATTGCACTTTGCAACGCTTTTGCTCTACGCGTGCCGTTCAGTCGCAAAAAAGCTGATGCCGCCATTGAAAAAGCCCTTACCGAATGGAACAAGAAAACCCCAAACCAAAAACAAGGTTGGTTTAACGACATACGCGGACACCAGAAAATCATCAATGAAAACCACAAAAAGGAAGAGTTAGATAATGTAGTGGAATAAAACGATTAAGGTAAAGCAAAAGTGTGGTGAAAATGGGGGGTATTGAAAAACGCCTGAAAAAACGACTGCACTTTTATCCGAGCTATGAAGACTGGCGGGTGCTAAGACACCTCAATAGTTACGACTCAAAGTACAATAACTACCACATTATTTAAAACTTAACCGAAACTGACCGCTCTTTCGCAAGATTGTGTGGTTTTTTCTTACCTAAAATCAGGAGAATCCCATTCTTTATATTGAAAAAACGATTGAAGGTGAACAAACTGGTGTAGAAGTGAAATATCGCAAAATCAGAGGTTACAGCGTTGATTTAGCGAATAACACTTCAACAGTAACTATCGCCAGTTACATCTCTCGAAAAATGAGTGAAAATGGTAAGGAGCCGATAGGTAATGCGGCAACCATTTCACTTAATCTCTCTTCGCTAGAGGGAGAACGGGCTATTAATTAGTTCTGTACCCAACTTACTCAGCCGATACCAGAAGGGTATGTTATCCCGGACAATGCCTATTATGACTGGGTCGATCCGTATGTATTCAGCGGAGGCATAGTGAAAGCAATTAAGCCGAAAGTAAATCTGGGTGAGGAAGCAACAAATTAAATAAGTATGGGGCGATGATTATTCGCTCTGTTTTTATTTAGCGTAAAGTTAGCATTTTTCGTCATTTTTACCGTCATTGATTTGACGGTATTTTCGAATTTTTTGATGATGTTAGCAATACTATACCGTCAAAAATTCCGTCAGAAAAATAAACTAATATGAAATGGAGTGAAATGGAGTGAAATGGAGTGAAACAAAAAAGCCCTGACATTGCAGGGCTTTTAGCTATTTTTGAAATGAATTGAACTGTGATGAAAGGCGAGGTTTTTATTCCCATTCGATTGTTGCTGGTGGTTTACCTGATACATCATATACGACACGGGAAATGCCGCTGACTTCATTAATGATACGATTTGAGATTTTACCGAGTAAATCGTATGGTAAATGTGCCCAGTGTGCAGTCATAAAGTCAATAGTTTCTACGGCTCGTAAGGAAACAACCCAATCGTATTTACGACCATCGCCCATTACACCGACAGATTTCACTGGAAGGAAAACGGTGAATGCTTGGCTGACTTTATAGTACCAACCGGAGTTGTAAAGCTCTTCAATAAAAATTGCATCAGCTTTGCGTAGTAGATCACAATATTCTTTTTTTACTTCTCCAAGTACGCGTACACCTAGACCAGGTCCGGGGAATGGGTGGCGGTTAAGCATTTCAGCAGGTAAACCGAGTGCCAAGCCAATTTTACGCACTTCGTCTTTAAACAGTTCACGCAATGGTTCAACTAAACCGAGTTTCATATAATCCGGTAAGCCACCTACATTATGGTGAGATTTAATGACATGAGCTTTTCCGGTTTTGCTAGCGGCGGATTCAATGACATCCGGATAAATTGTGCCTTGAGCTAGCCATTTTACATTAGTTAGTTTTTTCGATTCATCATCAAATACATCGACAAAAACCTTACCTATTATTTTGCGTTTTGATTCTGGATCGCTTTCACCAGCAAGTTCGCTCAAGAAACGTTCTTCGGCATTAACGTGAATAATATTTAAGCCGAATTTATCTCCGAACATTTCCATAACTTGTTGGGCTTCATTTAGGCGCAATAAACCATTATCCACGAAGACGCAATGTAAATTGTTACCGATAGCGCGATGTAATAATAGCGCTGTAACGGACGAATCTACACCACCAGATAATCCTAAGATGACTTCATCATCACCAACTTGAGCTTTAATTCTAGCGACAGCATCTTCAATGATATTTTCTGCCGTCCACTTAGTTTCACACCCACAAATGCCGACTACAAAGTTTTTCAACAATTCTAAACCGCTTTTCGTATGCGTTACTTCGGGGTGGAATTGTACTCCGTAGAAACGGCGTTTTTCATCGGACATCGCTGCAATTGGGCAGGTAGGTGTTACCCCAGTAATTTGGAAATTAGCCGGTAGACGGGTTACTTTATCCCCGTGGCTCATCCAAACGTCAAGTTTTGGTGCGGAAGAGGTTAGTTCATCATTTAATTCTGCAAATAATGAATCCGTAGTTTGTAGTTCGACCGAGGCATAGCCAAATTCACGATGATCAGAGGTTTCTGTTAAACCTCCCAGTTGCATTGCCATTGTTTGCATACCATAACAAATGCCAAGAACAGGTATACCCGCATTAAATACATATTCCGGGGCCCGAGGGCTATTTTTTTCAGTAGTACTTTCCGGACCACCGGAAAGAATAATTCCTGTTGGATTAAATTCTCGAATATCCGATTCGCTGACATCCCAAGCCCAAAGTTCGCAGTAAACGCCGATTTCGCGTATTCGGCGAGCGATTAATTGTGTATATTGTGAACCGAAGTCTAAAATTAGAATTTTATGTTGATGAATATTGTTCATTTTTTGCCTTAATTTGTGTTAGTTATAGGTTGAATTAAGATTTCATTCAATTTGTTATTATTCAATGGGAATTAAAGTAAATATTTTCAGTCGTTTGAATCAAAAGTAGATGAACTATAAAATGAGCAGTATTCTACCATAAGCCCTATTTATTTTAAATCAAGCCTAAAATAAAGCTGTTTATAGGTTATGTTGATGAAACAATATAGTAGGCTACTTCTACGCTATTTTCATTGATAGCTTTATTCGTTGTGTGGTATCGCTATTCTAGGGATTACAATGAAAAGTGCGGTCATTTTTTTCAATATTTTGCTCTTTTAACCGCTGAGTATAAATACTGGATGGTATCTATAATCTACCCTATGTATTTTATAGTTGTTTGAGTAGCGATAGTCCTAAATTACTCATTTGTCTTAAAATCCATTGCTGTTTCTTTCTCACTAATGCACTAGGCTTGTTGATCCGATAAATAATTGGATTAGGGAGGACAGCTGCCAATAACGCAGCTTCATTACGTGTCAGTCTTTTGGCTGATTTATTGAAATAATGGTGACTTGCTGCTTCTACGCCGAAAATACCTTCTCCAAATTGAGCAATATTGAGATAGACTTCCAGAATTCGTTTTTTAGACCAGAGTAATTCCAATAACAGGGTTGAAGGAACTTCTAAAGCCTTACGAAGATAATTTTGGTCATGCCATAACATAAAATTTTTGGCAGTTTGTTGAGAAATTGTTGAGCCCCCTCTAAATTTTCGTTTGGTATTTTCGTTGTATTTTAGTGCTTTTTTGATTGCCTCAAAATCAAAGCCGCTGTGTTTGGGAAAGCGTTGATCTTCCGCAGCAATAACAGCAAGCTGCATATAAGGCGAAATATTTTCTAAACTAACCCAATTATATTGCCCGGAATAACGAAAGTTTCCTTGCCAAAGGTGAGCGACTTTCTGCTGTACCATATAAGCAGAGAAGGGAAGCGGTATAAACCGGAAAATTAAAATAAAGGAAAAAAGGCAGAAAAAGAATCGAGCGGCTAATTTATGCCAATGCTTTTTCCACCATTTTAGATTGAAGAGTGCGGTCAAAAATGTGAATATTTTTTTATACGTCATCTCTATTCATTCTTAAGGTTCTGTTTTATCCATTGGATGAAATTAGGGTCCATCATTTTTAACATATTAGATCCACGGGTAATGGTAGCTGCACTGGTATTTAGATTTTGCTGAATTTCACGTTGCGGTAAATTTTCACATAATAACTGAGCAACAATTTGTAAGCGTAATCCTAGTGCATCTCGCTCATCGGCAGTTAATAATAAAGTGAGTAGTTCTTGCTCTTTGCCTTGTTCAAATGCAGTGCGTAACATTTGCAAGAAAGCGTTCCATTGTTCGGGATTTCGGCTAATATACATTGAAAGTGTCTCCATACTATTAAACTAGTGTTAGTATAGCCGATTGCTTTCCGCTTGGCTAAAAATTTGTGGTTTTTCTTGCCGCTGCAAAATTTTATAGTAGTAATCATATGCGACGACATTTTGTACATATCCTCTAGTTTCATAAAACGGGATTGTAGCGATAAATTCATCAAGAGTTAACTTTCCTGATGAACGTTCTAACCAACGTTCAACACGGCTACTTCCTGCATTATAAGCGGCAGCTATTAAAATTCGATTATCTGGATATTTTTGATTTAGCTCTGCTAAATGAGCTGTACCCAGTACGATATTATTTAGTGGACGGAATAATTCATTGCTGTTCTCATAAGGAAGTTGATTGCGTTGCGCAGTTTGTTTTGCCGTTGTCGGTAATAATTGCATTAATCCTCTAGCATTTGCGTGGGATTGCGCTGTTGGATTAAATGCACTTTCTTGTCTTGCTATTGCCATGGCAAATGTTCGGCGAATTGGAAGATTCTGCAATGCTGCGTCAAAATAGTTTTGGTAGGCATTGGGCAGACGCAGTGGAATGGCATCCCAAGCTTTTGCTATGATGGAACCTTCCACAGCCAGATCAAACCAATAGCGATTCTGGACGTGTCGGCTTAGACGACGCTGGATTTGTGGCGGCAGTTTTTCCAGTTGATAACGCCAGCGTTGTTTGGCAATATCAAAGCGTCCGAGAGTGCGCCATTCGTCTATTTCAGCTAGAAAAGAGGTGAATTGTTCTTGTTCAATTTGTGTTAAATCCTCTATTTCTATGAAAGATAACTGATAAGTCTTTTTCAGTTGATAGGCCGCTAACATTGGATAAAATCCTCTCTCTTGCGAAAGTGCGGTCAATATTTTATTCGATTTTTGCGTATCGATTTTAGCTATCTCTTTTGCTGTCCAATAACGCCATTCTTGCTTTTGTTGTGATTCGGGAGAAAGTTTTTGTAACCAAGGTAAAAGTGAGGATTTTTGTAAAATTGCGGTTCGAATTCGGCGCTCAGTAAGATTATCTGCACCTAATGTTAAGATTTCTTGATCTCGCCATTGTTGAAAATTCGGATCAGCATTATCAAAGAAGCGGTTGATAAAGGCTATTTTCCATTCTCTAATTTCATTTTCGTTGAGTTGATAATGTGCTATCCATTGTTGATAACGAGAAAAATCTGGATTACTGATTTGCTCAGGCTGTGTGCGTAAATAGCGAGAGAAAGTTTGGAAAACGGCTAATTTTTCTTCTGTATTAATATTATTGCCTGAGTTATTAATATATTGGGGTAGTGATGCTGGGTTTTTTAATAATTTTTGTAGTTCAGAGATATGTTTTTTAGTTTCTTCATCTGCTACTTCATTCATGAGTGATGACAAACCTTGAATATCATTCTTAGTAAGTAATCGTAGATATTTTTGTTGAATTTTTTGCGTAGTTTTTCCAAGTTTTTTTTCCCACACCATTTGAATTTCTTTCAATGAGTCGGGGAGAGGGGTATTTTCTAGCCATAATTTCTCAAATTCTTGAAGAATTTGTTGTATTTCCGAACTTTGTGTTTTCGATTGAGATAAATGCGTTTGTATTTCTTTTTGATACTGTGCATTAAGTAAAGCAGATTGAGTATCTAATCCTTTTGGTTGGACAGTTTTAGATAGTTGCCATGCGGTTTGCAGCTTATTTTGTGCGATCAATAGTGAGAAACGAAATTGTTCTAATTTTGAGCGTTGAAAATGGGTAGGATTGCGCTGAATAAAATCAACAATTTCTTGATCGAGATTTGCTAAAAAGCTTTTATTTTCCCAATCCGCTGTTTTAAATTTTGCTTCTAAATAGGCGGCTTGAATTTCTTGTTGTAGTGGGTAGTCCTGTAATTGAGATAATAAGTGCCGAATAATTGATTCATTTTGAGCCGATAAAGATTGCGTTTTTACGGCAGTTTTAAGTAGCCCTTCTAATTGTAAAAAAGTTTCTCTTTGTTGTAAGCGAGTTAAATGTCGATCTTGCTGTTCTTTGTCCCACATTTTTTTTTCTAGTATCGATGCCTTTTCCTGCATTTTTTTTGAGGAAACAAGATTTTTTGACGTTGTTTTTGTAGAGGATACTGTCGAAGAGGACAACGTTTGTGTCGAGCAGGTTAATACGAGCAGAGAGAAAATAAGAGTCGTAATTTTTTTCATAACTTTTAGGTTGTAAATGCTCAAAGTGCAGTTATTTTTCAGTGTTTTTATTAAGGAAAAGGATGCATTGAATGCATCCTGAAAAATCTAGAAAACTTTTTTAAAAGGTTTAACGATAACATTACCATATACGCCAGCTTCTACATAGGGATCTTGTGATGCCCAAAGTTGTGCGGCATTTAAGTTATCAAATTGTGCGATAACTGTAGACCCCGTAAAGCCCGCCTCTCCCGGATTTTCATTGTCAATTGCTGGGTTAGGGCCGGCCGTTAATAGGCGGTTTTCAGCTTGTAATTGTTGTAGTCTAGCCAAATGTTTTTCGCGCACAGCAAGGCGTTTGGCTAAAGTATTGGGATTATCTTGAGCAAAAATAACGTAGTACATAAAGGCTCCTTATTAACAATTAAGAGTGAATTGATTGGATTGAAGCTAATGCTTTGTCTAATTCTGCATTATTTTCTCTTGGAATCGCACGAGATTTTCCTAACTGATCAACTGCGACAAAAGTAAAAACTGCATCAGTTACACAATAGCGCTCACCAATAGGTTCGCTTGCTACTTTTTTTACCCATACTTCTACTTTGATTTTAATCGAGGAACGTCCTATTTTGAGACACTGTCCATAGCAACAAACTACGTCCCCGACAGAAATTGGTTTGATAAAATTCATACTCTCCACGGCAACGGTAACAACTTTTCCGTGAGCAATTTCTTTGGCAAGAATGGCTCCCCCCATATCCATTTGAGACATAATCCAACCACCGAAAATATCACCGTTTGCATTTGTATCGGAGGGCATAGCCAGTGTACGTAATAATAACACGCCTTGAGATTGACGCCCATTTTTATCAATAAAATTTGATGACATTAGTTTTTCCCTTCATTGTTCGGTAAATAGCGATAAATATAAATCCCGGTGATGATCGTTGCGATAAATGACATACCGAGTAAACCGAAAGATTTGAAATTAACCCAAACATTTTCGGACATATATTGACTTATATAGATATTTACTATCATACAGATGATAAAAAAGAATGCCCAACCGAGATTCAGATTGTTCCATACATTAGCGGGTAAAGTAAGTTCTTTGCCGAGCAATTTTTTAATCAGCGGTGTGTGAAAAATAAATTGGCTAATTAGTAATATTAAGGCAAATAACCCATTGATAATGGTAACTTTCCATTTTAAATATTCTAAATCATTAAAGTAAGCACTTAAAACACCAAAAAAAACGACCGCACTTGCAATAATTTTTTGTTGTTTCTCTATTTTTCCATATAACATTTTGAGCACGATCATTTGGAGTAGGGTAGCTATTACCAAGACGATCGATGCTTCGCGCACACCGAATAGTTTATAAACTGCAAAAAATAATATAAGTGGAATAAAGTCCAAAAGTTGTTTCATTATTGTTGCCCTGCCATAAATAATGTGTAAAAACGATAGGTAAAAATGTAAATAAAGAAAGCTAAAAAAGAAGAAATAAGTTGGATTACCATTGTTAATATTTGGCTATCTGGTAGCGATGTTAGTGGGAGAACTAATATTACTGGTACAGCCTTTGTTAAAATGGAATAGAGGACTAAAGTACGGTTTCGTGTTAGCCCAGCCTGCCAAATTTGTCGTAGTGCAATGGGTGTGCTTATTGGTTGAATTAAATAATGAAGAGCGGCTAGCTCTAATCGAATATAGATAAAGAGACCAATTAGAAGAATGATGAGTCCCGGTAATGTGCCTGAGCCGGATAAGGTGGCTAATAAAAGTTGCGACATTCCGATAGTCATCGTTAGTATGACGAGGATATTAATCCAAACTACGCCCATGATTCGAGGTAATATGCGGTTAAAACTTTGTGTGAGTGATGCCCCTTGATTTTGACTGATTTGATGTATAGTCATTATCCCCCACGCTGCAATGATAAGCAGAAAAAGTTGATTGATTAAAGAAAGCGTTATGGAATTAGCTGAAAATGCTTCTTGTAAGATTTGTTGAAGTTGGGCTGGTGAAAGATTTTTCGGAATGATCATTTCGCTATTTGGCATCACAGAGAGAAATAACACTTGTGAACAAAATAGAATGGCAATAAAGGTTAAAGCGATTTTTTGTTGGTTACGAATAAAGTTCCAACTGTCTTGTAAAATTTGATCAAAGTGGATAGACATCATACTAATTCTCTTGGTATCTAAAATGGGCAGATTATACCTGTTTTACGTTTAATTGTGTAAGAATAGTCAATTTGACCCATTTTTGATTTAAAACAAGTTCAAGAAGTTCCTTAATTTTAGCGAAATTGAGCTGATTTTTATGTATTTAATTAGATAATGTTGAAAATTTTGACAATGATCACAGAATTTTTGCCCTAAAAGGAGTATATTGCAAGCCGTCTTAAGTAGACTTATTTTTATTAAGGTTATATAAAACAAATTTGAGGAAGAAAACTATGAAAAAAACAACATTAGCATTAGGTATTGCTGCAACGTTATTTGCTGGTGTTGCCAGTGCACATCAAGCCGGAGATATTATTTTACGTACTGGAGGTGTCTTTGTTTCTGCACATTCTCAGTCCGATACATTAAGTAATCGTGGCACACTAAACGGTAAGAATGTCGATGTAGATCTTAAAGTGGGGGATAATGCACAATTAGGTTTAACGGCGACTTATATGTTTACTGATAATATCGGTTTAGAATTGCTAGGTGCTACACCGTTCTCTCACAAAATTAAAGCTAGTGCTCATTTAAGAGGCGGAAATACGGAAGATAAAGCATTAGGCAATTTAGGTGATGTAGTAAAACTTAAACAGTTACCTCCTAGTCTCTATGTTCAATACTATTTCTTAGATAAAGATGCGGGTTCTCGCCCTTATATTGGTGCAGGTTTAAACTATACTCGTTTCTTTAATGCGAAATCAATTAATCCTGAAGTAACAAATGTAAGTGTTAAAAAACATTCATTTGCTCCGGTTGTAAATGCTGGTATTGATATTAAATTAACCGATAATTTATATTGGAATACTGCAATGTGGTACACTCAAATTAAAACTAAAGCAAAATTTACAGCATTAGGCCTAGATCACGAAGTAAAAGTCAAACTTGATCCGTTTGTATTCTTTACTGGCCTAGCGTATCGTTTCTAATTTTCGGAATAATACAGAAATCCCCGATAATTTTATCGGGGATTTTTATTGCTAACTAAAAACGACTTTCTATGGAGGTGGCTTTTTATACGATTAATAATTTTTTATTCTTCGGAATTAATCCGCATAACCTTGTGGAGGCAAAAGTTGATTATCTAAATAGGCTTTTCCAGCGATTAATTTTAGACGCTCTTCAATAAACCACTTTACAGCTAAAGGGTAGAGTTTGTATTCTTGCTCTCTAGTGCGCAACTCGATATCTTCAATGGTATCTTCAGGAAAAATTGGTACTTTAGCTTGAAGTATCACAGCGCCACCGTCTACTTCTTCGTTAACAAAATGAATAGTTGTGCCGTGTTCTTTATCACCTGATTCCATGGCTCGCTGATAAGTATTTATTCCTGGATATTTGGGTAACAGGGAAGGATGAATATTGATAATTTTCCCTTCAAATCGTTGTACAAACTCCTGAGTTAAAATTTTCATATAACCGGCTAGTACGATTAAATCTATATCCAAATTTTGTAAATAGTCTCCGATATTGCGATCCATCTCCTGATTATCGGCAAAGTGTTTTCGTAAAAATACTTTAGTCGGAACCGCTGTGTTTCTGGCTCGTTCGAGTCCGAAAGCATTTTCTTTGTCGCTGATAACTGTAACAATTTTGGCGTGGATAAAATCAGTTTTACAGGCGTTAATAAGTGCTTGTAAATTATTACCTTGGCCAGAAATAAGAACTGCAATTCTTTTCATAATATCCTAATAAATAAAGGGGCTAATAAAGCCCCTCATTGAACTCATTGAATAACAACTTGTTTTTCATCTTCTTTAGCTGATTCTATTTTTCCTATCAGCCAGGCATTTTCACCAGCTTGTTTTAACAAGCCGAGTGCCGTTTCTACATCTTCTTGCGGCAGTGCGATAATCATACCGACACCACAGTTAAACGTACGATACATTTCGTGAGTATCGATATTGCCTTGTTCTTGTAACCATTTGAAAATAGGTTGCCATTCCCAACTTTGTTCATTAATTACGGCTTTAACGTGTTTTGGTAAAACACGCGGAATGTTTTCCCAAAAGCCACCTCCGGTTAGGTGGGCAATAGCATGAACGTCAGTTTGCTTAATGAGTTGTAGAACGGATTTGACGTAAATTTTTGTTGGCGCTAGCACTTGTTCGCTCAAAGATTTCCCTGCTAATTGTTCATTTGCCGGATTAATTCCCGCTACTTCAATGACTTTACGAATGAGTGAATAACCGTTGGAATGAGGACCACTAGAACTTAATGCAATTAATGCATCTCCGACTTTTACCCGACTACCGTCGATGATTTCTGATTTTTCAACTACACCGACACAAAAACCTGCTAAGTCATAGTCTCCAGTGTGGTACATGCCTGGCATTTCTGCTGTTTCTCCACCGACTAGAGCGCAACCTGATTGCTCGCAACCTTCTGCAATACCTTTTATTACATCAGAGGCAACATCTACATCTAGTTTACCGGTAGCATAGTAATCAAGGAAGAACAAAGGTTCGGCACCTTGCACCACTAAGTCGTTGACGCACATTGCTACTAAATCTATACCAATAGTATCATGCTTTTTTAAATCAATAGCTAAGCGTAGTTTTGTACCTACTCCGTCCGTACCCGAAACTAAAATCGGTTCTTTATATTTGCCCGGAATGGCACACAATGCTCCGAAACCGCCTAAACCGCCCATCACTTCTGGACGAGTAGTGCGTTTTACGTGGGGTTTAATCCGTTCGACTAGTTCATTCCCTGCATTGATATCTACACCTGCGTCTTTATAACTTAACGATGGTTTACTCACAGTATTTTCCTAATTTGGTTGAAAACAAAATTCATGCTGATTGTACCAGTTTAAGCAATCGTTTGCGATCTTTTTTCTTGTAAAACAGACCGCACTTTATTAAATAATCCGTGAGAATTGCTGACGTTTAGCTTGTGCTCGGGAGTAAGTATCGAAACACAAACAAATATTGCGAATAAGTAATCTCCCTTTTGGTGAAACCCGTAAGCCCTCGTCATTCATCGAGATTAATTGATCGTCGATTAATGGTTTAAGTAAATCAAGATCTTCTGAAAAATATTGTTTGAAATTAATGTGATATTGTTGCTCAATAAGGCTAAAGTCTAATTTAAAATTACAAATTAATTGTTTAATAACATCTCGCCGTAAGCAATCTTCTTCTGACATTACTAATCCTTTATGGAGGGCAATGCCACTTTGTTCTATACAACTATAATAAGTTTTTAAATCTTTTTGGTTTTGTGCGTAAGTATCACCAAGTAAACTGATAGAAGAAACACCTAGACCCAACAAGTCGCATTCTTCTTGTGTAGTATAGCCTTGGAAATTACGGTGAAGTACACCTTTTTCTTGAGCGATGGCTAGTTCATCATTAGGTTTCGCAAAGTGATCCATTCCAATAAAACGATAGCCTGCCTGATTTAACGTTTCGATTGTTTTTTGCAGGATTTCCAACTTTGTATGGGGGGCAGGAAGTTGCACATCTTTAATTTTTGCTTGACCTGCAAAACGATTAGGCAGGTGAGCATAATTAAAAATACTTAGCCGATCAGGATTAAGCTCGATCACTTTTTGCAATGTAAACATAAAGCTTTCTGTGGTTTGCAGGGGCAGCCCGTAAATAAGATCTAAATTCGTCGATTGAAAACCTAGCACTTTTGCTTTTGTTAATAAAGCATGAATGAAATTTTCGTCTTGTTCTCGATTAATCGCCTTCTGTACTTCTTTATTGAAGTCTTGTACTCCCATACTAATACGATTGAATCCGATATCTCGAAGATGTTTCAACATTGATAACTCAATTTTTCGTGGATCTATTTCGATTGAAATCTCTGCACTGTCCGCGATGTTAAAATACTGCTTGAGTAGAGACATTAGGCGTGAGGATTGATTCTCACTTAAGTATGTAGGAGTCCCTCCCCCCCAATGGATTTGGGTAACCGTACGCTGAGTAAATAACGTTGCACGGGTTTTAATCTCTTTTTCAAGAAAATCAATATAGATATCCGCTTTGTGTTGATGACGGGTAATAATTTTATTGCAGGCACAGAAATAGCAAAGCTGGTGGCAAAACGGGATATGTACATATAGCGATAAAGGTCTATCCGGATACCGATTTGCGGCGGTAATAAAATTATTGTTAGTGTAATTTTCGTTGAATTCTAAGGCAGTCGGGTAAGACGTATAACGAGGGCCTGATTGATTGTATTTTTGAATAAGATCTAAATCCCACACGATTTCAGACATTATTTCACTCCAAATTGTTTTATGTATTCAATAAAGTGCGGAAGTTCCGCTATAATTTCCGATTCAAGTTCGGCTTCTGTGCTTTCCCGTTCTAAATCAAGCCGCATACGCTCTTTTTTTGTTAAAGTTCGACGGGCTTCATGTGTGGGCATTTCTTTTACCGTTTGGTAAAGCTTAGCCATTTCCGAATATTGACTTAAGTCCGTTCCTAATGGGGCAAGAAGCATTGCGAGTCGAATGACCCCTTCAGAATGATTGCAATCGCCTTTTAACATTGCATTAGCGATAATGTCTAGGCTTTCCTTAATATTCTCCAAACGTTTTTGTCGCGCGGATAAGGCAATATTACGCTGCGTGTTAACTTTATTTAGAAGTTTTACAGCATAAATCCCCAATGGGATAATAATAGCGGAGGCGATAAGAGCTAAAGCAGTAAATTGCATCATCATTATTTGAACTGATTAATATCAATTTTTTCAAAAGCGCGGTATAAATCATCCTCACTTTCTTCTTGCTCAATACCTAAAATTTGCATTAATTCGGCAATGCGGTTTAAGCATTCGTCAACAAATAGTTGATCTTTCTGACTGAGTATTTTTCCCTCTTCCAACGCATCGAGTAATTCATTTAGAATTTCATTATTTTCAAGGCGTTCTAATTCTACTGTCGGATCAATCGTTTTACTTTCTTTTAGTGGAGGAATAGTTATCCCTTTTTCTGGTTTATTGACAAATTCCACAATTAACGGCACCTTTTTACGGCTACCGATACGTGGATCTTTGATCTCTTGCTGTTTTTTCTTTGCTTGTTCATCTACAGCGCTGTGGCGTGAACCCGCAGCTAGCCCCTTATGTTTACGTTTTCTTTTTTCTTCGCGGGCTTTCGTATCTAATTCATAACGTGAAAGCTTTTTACCTTTTGCCAATTCAGGTTTTTTATCTGTTTTTCGTACCGGCATAATATCAGTAAGACGGCGAGTTTTTTTCTTACGAGCCATATTCTAGATCCTTTATTTTTAAATGCGGCGGATTGTATCACCTTCTTAATTTTTTCTCATTAGGAATTATGTTGGAAGGTGTTTGAAGATAGAAATATATGCTTGGAAAATAATGATTTTATTCAAAAAAATAGATTATTAATGCGCAGCTATTGATTTAATAGCTGCGTTGAATTAGGTGTGATTAATGAGATTTAGCGATGAATTTCATTACAGGCAAAATAATTGTACAGCAGATCGTACCAATAATAATACCTACCACTAATACTGCTAAATGGCCAAGAATACCTTCGGAAAGCTGATAGTTTGCTAAAAAGTGATGTAAGATTTCCCAATTATGGACGAAGATACCACCACCGACTAAGAACATTGCAATAGTTCCAACGAAGCTAAGTAAACGCATAAATTTAGGCATCAGCCATAAGATGCTTTTACCAATATTGGCTGTGATTGGTTTTTTCATCAGAAATAAACCAAAATCGTCAGTTTTTACAATTAGTGCGACCAAACCATAAACGAAGATAGTGATACCTATACCGATTAAAAGCAGTGAAATAATCTGTGTAGTTAATGTAGAATTTGTCAGTTCGCCTAAAGCAATAATGATAATTTCCGCCGATAAAATAAAATCTGTTCGAATTGCTCCTTTGATTTTGGCTTTCTCATCAAAAACTTCAGTGTTATTGGCGGTACTTTGATCTTTATAAAATAGCCTGTGCAGTAATTTTTCAACGCCTTCAAAACATAAATAAGCACCACCTAACATTAATAAAGGCTCGATTAAAGCGGGTAAAAATGCAGAGAGTAGTAATGCAATTGGAATTAAAATTCCTTTATTAATTAAAGAACCTTTAGTTACAGCCCAAACTATTGGTAGTTCTCGTTCTGCACTAGCGCCAGTAACTTGATTTGCATTGAGTGCTAAATCATCTCCGACTACGCCTACGGTTTTTTTCGCAGCTATTTTGGTCATGACAGCAACATCGTCTAGGACTGATGCAATATCGTCTAGTAATGTAAAAAGTGAAGTAAAAGCCATATTTTCTCCAAAATCAAAATTGGATTTGAATTTTATCTTATAATGTATTAATTTTCAGCGACTATGAAATAAAAAGTACTAATATTATGTAGTAAATACACAAAAATTAAAATTCGTAGTGAATCGATTGAGAAGGTTAGGATTCTTAATATATTGAATTAGGCGCTAAAACATTTTGTTCCTAATTAAGATACTGATATCAGTATTTTATTTATATGAGTGTTCTCAGCCTCCCTAAATATTCATTTCAGATTCGGCAGTTACATCACCGTGGTATTTTTGTAACTAGATAGTGTTTGAAAAAAGCAGGAAAATCGACCGCACTTTTTTAGTTTTTCTCTTGAAGTTAGTATTTTTGCCCCCACATCGGCAGAATGTTTGTATTAAAGGATGAGATAGAGAGACAATTATGAGCGCTAAAAAAACTCAACAACGTAAAATACCCGTGTTGCCATTGCGTGATGTCGTGGTATTTCCTTATATGGTTATGCCGCTTTTTGTCGGACGGACAAAATCAATTAATGCGCTTGAAGCGGCAATGGAAGAGGGAAAACAATTATTATTGGTTTCTCAAAAGCAAGCTGAATTAGAAGAACCGAATATTGACGATATTTTTGAAATAGGCACTATTGCAACGATTATTCAGTTATTAAAACTACCGGATGGCACGGTAAAAGTATTAGTGGAAGGTCAACAACGTGCTCAAATTCATAGTCTAGAAGACAGTAATGAGCATTTTTGTGCGGAAATTACCCCGATAGAAACCTTATTTGGTAATGAAAACGAATTAAAAGTAACGAAAGATTTGGTCATGACAGAGTTTGAAAATTATGTAACTCTGAATAAAAAGATCCCCACTGATGTATTAAATGCATTGCAACGCATTGAAGATCCTGATCGTTTAGCCGATACCATGGCGGCACATATCCCAGTCACTGTTCAACATAAACAAAATATTTTGGAAATTCCTAATGTGCAGGAACGATTAGAATATTTATTAGGGATGATGCTATCTGAAGCGGATATTTTACAAGTGGAGAAGCGGATTCGTGGGCGTGTTAAAAAACAAATGGAAAAAAGCCAGAGAAACTATTATCTGAGCGAACAAATTAAAGCTATTCGTAAAGAAATGGACGAAGGCGAGAATGAAGATACGATTGACGAAGTGGACCAGTTGCGTCAAAAAGTGGAAGCGGTCAGAATGCCGGCAGAAGCGCGCGATAAAGTAGAATCTGAATTACAAAAATTAAAAATGATGTCGGCAATGTCTGCAGAAGCAACCGTTGTTAGAGGTTATATTGAATGGATGATTCAAGTACCTTGGCACAAACGAACAAAAGTCAAAAAGGATATTGTGAAAGCGCAAGAAATTTTAGATGCTGATCATTACGGTTTAGAACGAGTAAAAGAACGTATTTTAGAATATCTTGCAGTGCAATCTAGGTTAAATCAAATTAGAGGTCCTATTTTATGTTTAGTCGGTCCTCCTGGAGTGGGGAAAACCTCCCTTGGACAATCTATTGCTAACGCAACTGGGCGAAAATATGTTCGTATGGCATTAGGAGGTGTTAGAGATGAAGCGGAGATTCGCGGACATCGTAAGACTTATATTGGCTCTTTACCGGGTAAATTGATCCAAAAAATGGCTAAAGTCGGCGTAAAAAATCCGTTATTTTTGCTTGATGAGATCGATAAAATGGCATCGGATATGAGAGGAGATCCGGCTTCTGCTTTATTGGAAGTCTTAGATCCTGAGCAAAATACGCACTTTAATGATCATTATTTAGAAGTCGATTACGATCTTTCCGATGTAATGTTTGTGGCGACATCAAATTCAATGAATATTCCGGGTCCATTATTGGACCGAATGGAAGTGATACGTCTTTCTGGTTATACGGAAGATGAAAAACTGAATATCGCGATTCGCCATTTATTAACAAAACAAATTGAACGAAACGGACTAAAAGCAGACGAGTTAAAGATTGAAGAAGATGCTATTTTAGACATTATCCGTTATTACACCCGTGAAGCAGGAGTTCGGGGGCTTGAACGTGAGATCTCTAAAATTTGTCGTAAAGCAGTAAAAAACTTACTATTAGACAAAGGGCTCAAATCAATTAAGGTTAACTCACAAAATTTGTCAGATTATCTTGGCGTAAGACGTTTTGAATTTGGCAAAGCCGATTCTCAAAATCGAGTCGGTGAAGTGACCGGCTTAGCTTGGACAGAGGTTGGCGGCGATTTATTAACAATTGAAACAGCTTCAGTCTTAGGTAAGGGCAAGTTGACATATACCGGATCGTTGGGTGATGTTATGAAGGAATCTATTCAAGCGGCAATGACGGTTGTTCGTTCTAGAGCGGAAAAATTAGGCATTAATAATGAATTTCACGAAAAACGGGATATTCATATTCATGTTCCTGACGGAGCAACGCCAAAAGATGGACCGAGTGCCGGTATTGCTATGTGTACTGCATTAGTTTCTTGTCTCACAGGGAATCCTGTGCGTGCTGATGTTGCAATGACGGGGGAAATTAGTTTACGTGGTAAAGTGTTACCGATTGGTGGATTGAAGGAAAAATTGTTGGCAGCACACCGTGGCGGAATTAAAACAGTGATTATTCCAAAGGAAAATGTAAAAGATCTTGAGGAGATCCCAGAGAACGCGAAAAGTAACTTAACGATTCATGCGGTTGAAACTATCGATGAAGTATTAAGTATCGCATTAGAAAATCCTCCGGAAGGCATTGAATTTGTGAAGCACGAACCAGTATTCCAAACTACGCGTCGTAAAACAAATTCCAAAACGACTACTCGTTCGGTAAATTAATCTAACTCGTTGAATATTCAACTTAAAGTGCGGTCAAAATCAG
>MLAA01000035.1 GCA_001998905.1 Rodentibacter caecimuris
AATAAATAAGACATTCAGTCAGTCAGTCAGTCAGTCAGTCAGTCAGTCAGTCAGTCAGTCAGTCAGTCAGTCAGTCAGTCAGTATAAGTTTCATCGTTCCAGTTTACAACGTTGAAAAATACTTAGTCGAATGTCTGGAAAGCTTAGTTCATCAATCTATCAGTAAAGAAATTATTATCATCAATGACGGTTCAACAGATAATAGTTTAGCTATTGCGGAGCAATACTTTACCCTCTATCCTTTCATTACCTTAATTAATCAACATAATCAAGGTCTTTCTGCCTCTCGTAATATTGGATTAAAAATAGCTCGAGGTCGATATATTTATTTTATCGATTCAGACGACTATGTCATTGAACAAAATTTTGAATTATTACTTGATTTAGCCGATCAGCATAATGTTGATGTACTTAATGGGTTACGTAAGTATTTGTATGAATCAGACCAAACTTTCTATACTCGACCTGCCGAGTCGCCAAACCTTACTGAACCGAATAAATGGGAACTAACCGATGGATACACACATTTTCACAGAATGTTAAGTAGAGATTGGGCCCCCGGCGTTCATTATAGTATTTTTAGAACTGAATTTTTAAGAGAGAATCTCATTTATTTTGCGGAAGGACTTACATCAGAAGACGCCCTCTTTACAGTTGATGTTTATATTGCAAAACCGGATGTTAGAGTCATTGAGATTAGCCGTGAATTTTACGCTTACCGACAACGAGAAAATAGCATTATAACAACTGTGGAGCGTCCAACTTTATTCATTGATATTTTTACGATCTGTCAGCTATTAATGCAGCGTTTTAACAAAATTGAGCAATTAATTGAAAATATTAAACAAACGTCTAATGATGAATCTCTACTTTCTCGCTTATCTCAAGTCAGAATGGATATTTTAAGAACAATTGCCGTCAGTTACAGTATTGCTTACCGCTATCAATATTTGAAATTTTCACGCTCATTACAAAATCAAGTACGCCATTATTTCACTCCTGAAATCCTTCAGTTTATGGAGAAATTTTTAAGCTACAAAGTTGAACTATAATATTCTACACTCTTACCTACTGATAATCTTATTTGAAATAAGCGACAAACCTTCCTATATTTTATATTGTGTGAAGTACAAAAAATGGCATAGTGTTCTAATTATTATTCTCACTATGCCACTGTTTCTATTTCATAAAAGATAGATAATTATCACTCGATCAGTTCTAAACCGCCCATATACGGACGTAATACTTCAGGAACAGTAATACTTCCGTCTTGGTTCTGATAGTTTTCCAATATTGCAACCAATGTACGACCAACTGCAAGTCCTGAGCCGTTCAATGTATGCACTAAGCGGGTTTTCTTATCCCCTTTGGCTCGGCAACGGGCTTGCATACGGCGAGCTTGGAAATCCCACATATTTGAGCAAGAAGAAATTTCACGATAAGTATTTTGTGCAGGCACCCAAACTTCTAAGTCATAGGTTTTACAAGAGCCGAAGCCCATATCACCGGTACAAAGTAATACTTTACGATAAGGCAAGCCAAGTAATTGTAAAACCTTCTCCGCTTGAGAGGTTAATTCCTCTAGCGCTTCCATTGATTTTTCCGGTGCAACAATTTGTACTAATTCTACTTTGTCAAACTGATGCATACGAATTAAACCTCGAGTATCACGCCCGTAGGAACCGGCTTCAGAGCGAAAACAAGGTGTATGTGCCGTCATTTTTATCGGTAAATCAGCTTCATCTAAAATTTCATCGCGTACTAAATTAGTAACAGGCACTTCTGCCGTCGGAATTAATGCATAAGGTTGCTCATTTTCCAGCGGATTAGTATGGAATAAATCTTCTCCGAACTTTGGTAACTGTCCCGTGCCATAAAGCGTTGCATGATTCACTAAATAAGGGACATAAGCCTCAATATAACCATGTTGTTCCGTATGCAGATCCAACATAAATTGAGCTAACGCTCGATGCATTTTGGCAATTTGTCCTTTCATTACGACAAAACGCGCACCACTTAATTTCACCCCTGCGGCGAAATCCAAACCGTTTAGATTCTCACCCAAACTCACATGATCTTTAATCTCAAAATCAAATTGTCTTGGTTCGCCCCAGCGTAAAATTTCTAAATTTTCACTGTCATCTTTACCTAAAGGTACTTCATCCAAAGGAATATTCGGAATCGTTAAAGCAATTTGATTAAGTTCTGTCTGTACACCGTCTAACTTTGCTTTTGCTATACTTAATTCAACACCAATATTGTCCACTTCTGCCAATAAAGGTTCGATATTTTCGCCTCTAGCCTTAGCCGCACCAATAGCTTTTGAGCGAGTATTTCGTTCAGCTTGTAAAGTTTCAGTTTTTATTTGTAGTGCTTTGCGCTCTTCTTCTAATTTTGCAATCTGCTCTATATTTAATATAAAGCCTCGCTTAACTTTTAATTTTTCTGCTGTTTCGGCAAGATTGTTGCGCAGTAGGTTTGAATCAATCATATTATTTTATTACCTGTTTTATATAAATTGGAAATGATTACGGCATTTTATTAGATCGGATTATAAAAATAAACCGATTAAGACCGCACTTTACTTCGTTTTATAGCGAATATTCTGGCTTTGTTGATCAAGCTCTTTCAATTTTGCTAATTTTTCGGCTATTTGAATTTCTGCGCCCCTAGGATTCGGAAAATAAAAAGCGCTATCTTTTAATTGCTCTGGAAAATAATTTTCTCCAGCCGCATAAGCATTGTTTTCATCATGTGCATAACGATATTCCGCACCATAGCCTAAACTTTTCATTAATTGAGTAGGTGCATTACGTAAATGTTCTGGTACATCAAAATCAGCCGTTTCTAATGCTAATTTTTTGGCGGCCTTAAATGCGTTATAAACTGCATTACTTTTCGGGGCAATCGCTAGATAAACAATCGCTTGAGCGATTGCTCGCTCTCCCTCTGTCGCACCTACTCGTGTAAAGCAATCCCAAGCAGCTAGGGCTATTTGCATTGCCCTCGGGTCTGCATTACCTATATCTTCGGAAGCGATCGCTAATAACCGTCTTGCCACATACAAAGGATCGCCACCTGCAGTAATAATGCGTGCAAACCAGTACAACGCTGCGTCAGGTGCTGAACCTCGAATAGATTTGTGCAAAGCAGAAATCAAATCATAGTAGCGATCTCCTTGTTTATCAAACCTTGCTTGTCGCTGTCCTAACACATTCGTCAATAAAGTGCGGTCAATTTTTTTTCCATTTTTTCCCTCTTCCGCCATATCGACCATTAATTCTAGGCAATTCAGTGCCAATCGAGCATCGCCATTAACATATTCAGCCAAATACATTAATAAATTCGGTTCAAAAATCAACCGCTCTTTTCCCAGCCCTCTTTCACTGTCATCAATGGCTTGCTGTAAAACTCGACTAACTTCAAGTACAGTTAACGGTTTAAGAATATATACTCTTGCTCGCGATAATAAGGCGTTATTCAGTTCAAAAGAAGGATTTTCAGTAGTTGCACCAATAAAGATAATTGTGCCATCTTCAATATGAGGAAGGAAAGCATCCTGCTGGCTTTTATTAAATCGATGGACTTCATCTACAAATAAAATTGTCTGCCGACCGGATAATCGATTTTGTTTAGCTTTTTCAATCGCTTCCCGAATTTCTTTTATCCCCCCCATGACAGCTGAAATACGCTCAACCTCTGCATTAATGCGATTTGCTATAATTTCAGCCAAGGTTGTTTTTCCTGTACCCGGTGGTCCCCAAAAAATCATAGAATGAATATGCCCACTTTCTATAACTTTGTATAGTGGTTTACCTTGTTCAAGAATATGTGATTGCCCATGATACTGCTGTAAATTTTGAGGACGCATTCTAGCCGCAAGCGGGCGGAAATCATTCTCAGCAAAGTCTAAATTCAGGTTCGTCATATTAATCTATCGCTGCTTTAAAACGAAATTCGCTATAAATTTTCATTATTTCTTGCGTTGGTCGTCGAATTCCGCCCCTTTTGGCAAACTAAAACTAAACAATGTATTCGGCAATTCTTGACTAGTAATATTGCGTAATACATAAAGATTAGTTTGTCCGTCTTTTTCCACCGTACTAAAATTTTTCAGTACACCATCCGACTCTATTCGAATAGAAAACTGCTTGATATTACTTTTTTTATCTTTTGGTTTAAGCACAAAAGTATCAGCTTGTTGCTCTACACTATACTGCTGCCAATGATTTTTATCATCACTAGTTAAAAGAACAAAAGGTGTATTATTTACCGCATCTTTTACCCACTGAGCGGTTACTTGCTCAACAAAGGGATCATAAAACCACAGCGTTTTTCCATCAGCAATAATTTGTGTCTCCTGCGGGGATTGATTATCCATTCTAAAAAGATTTGGGCGCTTGATTTGAAGCTTACCACTTCCCTGTTGTACTTCTTTCCCATTCGGATCACTAACTTTTTGTGAGTAGTCTGCACTTAGCGAATTCACTTTGGCTAAACGGCTTTGTAATTCTGTTGTACTGTCTGCAAATGCGAATGAACTAATTCCTAGCACCAAAAGAGCGGTCATTTTTCCGATAATTTTTGTCATTTTACTTCCTCTAAAATATAAATCTTAATAATCAGGGCGTCTTGCCAGAATCTCCCGTTTGCCATTTTGTAATGGAGAAACAATACCTTGTTCTTCCAGCTGATCCATGATTCGAGCAGCTCGGTTGAATCCGACTTTAAATTTTCGTTGGATAGAAGAGGCTGAAGTCGTGCCAGTATTAATCACAAATTCCATGACTTCGTCAAACAAATCATCGAGTTCATCATTCGCGTCAAAAGCTCTCCCCGAATCACTTTCGTCCTCTTCAGTACTATCTAAAATACCGTCAATATAATTCGGTTTTCCTCTGGCACGCCAATCATCAGCCACTCTTGCCACTTCATCATCACTCATAAAAGCACCATGTACCCGTATTAGCTCGGAAGAGCCTTGCCCCGAATACAGCATATCCCCCCGACCAAGTAAAGCTTCAGCCCCAGTTTGATCCAAAATAGTACGAGAATCAATTTTACTGGCGACAGTAAATGCAATCCGACTTGGAATATTAGCTTTAATTAAACCGGTAATGACATCAACGGACGGTCTTTGTGTTGCTAAAATTAAATGAATACCGATAGCACGAGCCTTTTGTGCTAAGCGAGCAATCAATTCTTCAATTTGCTTTCCGGCGACCATCATTAAATCTGCAAACTCATCAACAATAACCACGATGTAGCTGAGTTTTTCCAATGGAGGAGGCATCGTATCCATTGTATCTCCCGGTCTCCAAATTGGATTTGGAATAGGCATTCCCATTGAATTATATTCGTCAATTTTGTCATTAAAGCCTTCGATATTACGCACTCGTAATGCAGATAAAAGCTGATAACGACGTTCCATTTCATCCACACACCAACGTAATGCATTGGCTGCTTTCTTCATATCGGTAACCACTTCGGTTAACAAATGTGGAATACCATTATAAATAGATAGCTCCACGACTTTCGGGTCAATCATAATGAATTTAACTTGTTCCGGTTTCACACGGAATAATAGGCTTAAAATCATTGTATTCACCCCTACGGACTTACCAGAACCGGTTGAGCCCGCCACTAATAAATGCGGCATTTTAGCCAAATCCACAACGACTGGCTTTCCACTAATATCTTTCCCCAATGCCATTGATAATAAAGATGTTGATTGTCGAAATGCTTCACTATCCAAAACATCTCGCAAAGGGACTGTTTGGCGATGAACATTCGGTGTTTCAATACCTATATAAGGTTTACCCGGAATAACTTCTGCTACTCGAATAGATCTAAACATCAGCGCTCGCGCTAGATCCGTGTCAATACTCGTTACTTTTGAAGCTTTAATACCCGGTTGTAATTCTAATTCGTAACGAGTTACCACTGGACCGACTAAAACGTCTTGAACGCTCGCTTTGACATTAAAATTGCGCAATTGTTGTTCGATTCGTTGTGAAGTTTCAATAATTTCTTCTCGAGTAATTTCTTGCGCTTTAGTCGGACGATATTCTAATAATTCCAAGCTTGGTAAAGGCGTTGTCGGTTTTTCCGCTTTTACTGTTTTTTGTTGGAATGCCGGATGAATAAGAGTATCTCCGTAAGAACCATAAGTTACTGATTTAAGGGATTGCTCTGCTTTTTCCCCATCGGTTTTCTGCTCCGGTATTTTGGTGTCTGCTAAAATAACTTTTAAGGCCTCTTCAGCATTGAGTTCCTTAGCTCGTTTTTCCATTTCTGCTAGACGTTGTTGTTCCAATAGTTCAAATTGACGAGTTAAATCCGATTGTTCTAATTCATCATTATCCTTAACCCGAAAGGGCTCACTATCTGTTGTCTCGCTAGGAGATAAAGACACTTTCGGCATAATTTCATCCGTAGATGCATAATATGAAGAAACTGCGTTAAAATCGACCGCACTTTGAGAATCGGAAAGGGGAACAGAAATAGTAACCTGAGGTAGGGGTTCTGACTCCAAGCGAAAACCATTAAATTTTTCTTCCATGCCTTCCTGTTCGGCTTTTTGCTTGCCAAGAATATCAGTAGTTTGAACGGTGATAGCCTCTTGCTGAGTAACAGAATGATTATTTAAAGGTAATTCCGATAACCCTTCAATATTGATCGAAGCCTGCGAGTGAATAGCGCTAGGCACAAATGTCTCTGAGATCGCCTGCTCGATATTTTCAACCGATGTGTGATTTATTGATTTATCAATCACAATCGGCTCTAATTCATCCACAGAAACAATAGGTTGAGTAGATTCTAGATCGGTATTTTTCATCGTCAACCAATAATAAAAACGAACTAAGAGCCGGATCAATGAAGCGCCTGAACAGAGAATAAAACCGCATATTGTCAAAATAAAACCAAGTAAAACACAACCGAATTTACCTAATAGAGGATATAACTTAATAGTGAGAAGTCCTCCTAATACCCCGCCGCTGGCGTAATAATGAGTATTAGATAATAGTAATGTCGCCATTAAGGTCAAACCTATCAACAACATAATAAATCCCGTCCCTCTAAGCAAAATACGGATAGAACTTAACGTACGAACAGCCTTTGTTCGTAATAAATAAAGCGGTACAAAGAAAGTTAAAAATGGTATTAAATTACCTGTATATCCTAGAAAAACAAATAAAAAATCAATTAACCAAGCAGCTAATGCTCCGCCTTTGTTAATACTTTCCGTTTGAAAGCCCGCCGTTGACCAAGAATTGTCCAAAGCTGTATAGCTAGACCAACCGAGAATTAAATAAAGCCCGAATAACGCAATAAACCCGAGAATCAGCTCTGCAAAATATTGTTTAGGGGTAAAGCGTTCTGTAATACGTCTAATCATTTTATTTTAAAACAAGATAATTGGTTTGTTTAACTTCTTCCATTACAACATAGGTTCGGGTGTCATTCACACCGGGCAAACGCAATAAAGTTGTACCTAACAATTTACGATATGCCGCCATATCCGCTACCCGAGTTTTCAACAAATAATCGAAATCACCAGATACTAAATGACATTCTTGAATTTCATCCAGCTGTTGGACCGCTTTGTTAAATTCTTCAAAAACGTCCGGTTTTCCCCTCACCAAGGTAATTTCTACAATAACTAATAAGGCGGAATCAAGCAATTCAGGGTTTAACAATGCCCTATACCCCATTATAACCCCTTGTTTTTCAAGGCGTTTTACTCGTTCTAGACAAGGTGTTGGCGATAATCCGATTTTTTTCGAAAGGTCAATATTAGAAATTTTACCGTTACGTTGCAATTCATTTAGAATTTTAATATCAATGGCATCAAGCGCCTTCACTTTTTTGTCCGTCACTCTCTACTCTCTTTCATTAGAAATTAATTCGCTAATTCTACACTAAATTTCAATCTATTATTTGATTTTCTGCCTAAAACACTAAAATCAATCTCCCCCCCATAACCAAAACTATTTGGGCTTTATGTATTTATTGATTGATTTATACAAAACTATATTGCGCTATATTTCACTCTCTACCTCACCCTCTAATTCAAGAATAACCAGAGAAATATTAGAAGCAAATCAGCTAATGACATAGATACAGTAAATGTGAAATTTTTCAAGATTACTTATTGAAGTCATATTGATAATTAAGTAACATCTTTGCTCCAAATTTAATGAAAACAATTATCATTAACATAGATTTCAAACACTCAAAATAGGAACCTAAAATGAAAAACAAAAATATTTATCGAAAATTACTGCTGGGGGCATATGGCTTGACATCAGTCTCTTTTGTTCAAGCATCAAACACAGAACAATTAGACGTCATTAATGTAAACGCAAAGGCAGAGCAAAAAGACGAACAGGGTAAAGATGAAGTTTACCAACGTAACATCACCAATATGTATGCGGGTAAAGAAACGGTGGAGCGTTACAAAGGCTCTTCTCCAGCAGATTTATTCCAAGAGTTTAACGGTGTGTATAGCGGCGATGCCCGTAATAGTGGAGCGGTTGACCCAAATATTCGTGGCGTGCAGGGTCAAGGGCGGATTCCGGTTACTATTGACGGCACGGAGCAGGCACTCACCACTTGGCGGGGCTATAACGGGGCGAATAACCGCAACTATCTTGACCCGAATTTGATCGGCAGTATTACGGTAGAAAAAGGACCGGAGCTGGCATCGGGTAATAACTCGGGTATCGGCGGTGCGGTAAAAATGCGTACGATTGATGCTGATGATATTGTCAATCCCGGTCAGCGTGTCGGCGTAGAACTAAAATTAGAAACCAGTAATAACTCGGTGAAAGAACGTATTCCGGATTTTAAATGGGGTCAGGATTATCGTGTCGTGGGCGATGGTACGCCGGGCGATTTTTCTCCGGTTACTTTAGTGAAACCGAAAACCAAGGGCAAATATTTTAAAGATAATGCAATGCGTTTGGCAGTGGGAGTAAAAGAAGACAAATTCGATTTGCTCGCCGCATATAGTTATCGCAGTAAAGGAAACTATTTGGCGGGTAAAGGTGGTGCGCATAAATATGAAGGCGTTGTCGATGAAAGATCAGGACGGAGTTTAAAACAAATTGAACCGAATCTGCCTTTCGCCGCTTCCATTTATCGGCCGCATACGGAAATCCCAAATACTTCCAGCGCAATGGAATCCTATTTGTTGAAAAATACCATTCGTTTAACGGATAAACAAACTTTAAAAATGGGTTATCGCCACACAAAAATCACTTATGGTGAGATTATGCCTTCCCGCCTTGACTTTGGGGAGTTTCACGGTTATATCCCGCAATGGCCGTTAGCCACTGTGAAACAACAAGCATTTAATTTGGATTATGCCTATAACCCTGATAACCCTTGGATTAATTTCAATGCCAGCGTTTGGTACACCCGCACAGTGAGTGATACCAACACTTCCGGCGGAAACCCTCGTGAGGCGAAATCCATGGATGTTGATTGGACATTGGCAACCACTGACTGTGTCATTGTAAATCCTGATGCTACAAATCCTCATGAATTTATTATGCCTGATCATGAGTGCTTAGCTCGAATCGGCGGTCCGTTAGTGAAAGCCAATCCGAATATTGACGGCAAATACAGTTATGTGAATGCGGCGCAAGTGAATGCTTATAACACCCGACGTGGCTTTAATTTAAGCAATACAATGAATTTAACGGATAAATTGGATCTCACCATCTCTGGTGCATTTCAGAAAGAACGTTTAACCAGCAGCCATTTTAACGCCAAACCAAATCCAAGCAGCACTTATGAAAGCCCGCCTCGTGCCGGTCGCCGTCAGGAATGGGATATTGCATTTAATTTTAATTACCGCCCGACTAATTGGCTAATGCTGACCGCCGGTGCACGTTATAATGAATATTGGTCTTTTGATGATTATTTAGATCATTTGATAAAAACGAATCAACTCTATGATCCTGATGGCGATTTGGTTAATGTTGGGCAAGCGTTTAGTTATAAAGAAGTGATGAGCCAAAAGGAATGGGATCGCTATGATGAAGTTTACACTAAACTATTTGGGCCTGATGCAGAAATATGTGAAACGGAAGAATGTAGTATAGAAAGAGAAAAGTTGTTGGATGAGTGGAGAGAGATAGAGGGTAAAGATAGTATTCAAGACGGTTATCGTTACCATGATAAGGACGTAAGACAATATTATCACTCTGATGGAAGATCACATCGGGAAGATAATCCTTTTTATAACGGCACATTAAAAAATGAGAAAGTCAAACATCCGGTTAGTGGTGAAATAGAAGATAAGTATCAACAAAATTCAAGTAGCGGTCCTTTTTACGAGACGTTAACCGAAAGCGATAAAATCAAAAAAGTAGAAAAAAGAAGAGGACATGCCTTTTCTCCGGCGTTTTCCGCCACGGCATTTTTAAACGATCATTCCCGTGTCTATTTGCGCTATACCCAATATGCCAGAATGCCGAGTATTTTTGAAACCACCGTGGGTTTCTCAGCAAGCCCGAATATTTCCGCACGTTTTAAAGATGCAAAATTGAAACCGGAAAAAGCACAGAATATTGAAGTGGGCTATGTCTATGATTTTAGCCATATTTTCGATTCGCCAACTAAAGCGGATATTAAACTCAGCTATTACCACAATGTAACCAAAAACGTGATAGATCGTGATACGGAGTTCCGTTTTGTTCAGCTTGATAAACGCTTACTTGAAGGTATTGAATTACAAGCCCGTTATGATAACGGCGATTATTTTGCCGATTTAGGCATCGAATATCATTTGAAAAACAAGGTTTGTGATGCCAATACCGCTGTGGAAATGGATCCCGTACAGCTTCGTGTACCAACCTGTATGACAGGAGGCTTTGCTTGGGGTTATTTACGCACCCAACTCCAACCGAAATATTCCATCACTTCTAACCTAGGTGCGCGTTTCTTAGATAATAAATTAGAAATCGGTACCCGCTGGTTATATCACAGTAAGGCAAAAAATAAAGACGAAGATCGTTTATGGGAATTAAAAGTGTTGGATGGTGGCATTTGGAACCGCCCAATGTCCTGGCAGCCGGTACTCACTTTAGACGCTTATATTAAATACAAGTTTTCGCCGAACCTGAGCATGGAATTAACCGGCACGAATTTAACGGATCGTTACTATTTAGACCCGATGACCCGTTCTATGATCCCGGCACCTGGGAGAACCCTTAAATTAGGGTTAACGGCAAGATTTTAGAGGGTGAGAGGTTTCTCGTCTTCTAAAAAAAGCGGTAAAACCTTGCGACCAAACAACCGTTTTACCGCTTAAACGTCCCCTTTCATCAATTTTAAAGAAGGGGAGAACATTAACAAACGGGGAATATCCCCATAAAAATCGGAGATTTTAGCATGAAAAAATCTATTTTATCTACCGCACTTTTAGCGGCATTTGCTTTTGTTGCAACCTCTGCTAATGCAGTTGTTACTTCAGCCGTGAGTCAAGATAATACAAAATTGAGCTTGCCTAAAAAAGGTTCGGCAAAACACGATGGTTGGTTCCATAAAGATCCGGGTGGATTACCGGGTGTCGATGTTAAAGGGGTAAGTACAAAAGTCACCAGCTTTCAATCCTTGACAAAAATCACGAAAAACACTCAATGGTTAAAAACCTTTGGCGGCGTGGATAAAAACGGCGTAGTGGTACTGAAAATGAACAATATGCCAAAATGGGTGCCGGGCTTCCATAATCAATTAGGTAATTTCGCTTTCAAAAAAGTGGGGGCGGAAGAGCTATATTATGGTGAATGGTTGGCAAGAGACGGCAATATCAACAAAGACCGTGTAGTGTATTACGCCGGAAACAATAAAACCGAAAAAATGCCTACCGGTGGTATCGCCGTTTATGAGGTAACCGGTATCAATAAAAATACCGAACTAAATCAAGAGCAGTTAAAAGGTCAATTCAAGGCTGATTTTAATAGCAATAAACTGAACGGTTCAATCAGTAAAACGGGATTAACCGTTAAGGTTGATGCAGGTATTGATAAAAAAGATGCCAGTTTCTCCGGGGATGCCTTTGCTAATGGTAAAGTTAGCGGAAACACCAAAGGACATTTCTTTGGCAAAGATGCCGCTGCTTTAGCCGGTTATGCCAAATTTAACGGCAACAACCAATTTGATACGGCTTTCGGCGGTACCAAAAAATAGTTGTGATGATTTTAGGGGAGAATACTCTCCCCTTTTCTTTTAGTTAAAGCGGGTTTTTATGAAAAAATATCATTCTATCTTGGCGGGAATATTATTTTGTGTAGGCAGTTCAAGCGTGTTGGCAAGTGCCAATACACAAGAACAGGACGCGCTCAGATTATGGCGACAGCATAGCCAGCAATCCGCCCAACAACGGCAGGAACAAAATATTGATAGTGAGCAACGGACAAACGAAATCACCCTAGAGGGCGAATCTTTTCAGGTTGAAAACAACGTGGAAGCCGTAGGACAGGCACTCTATATCGCATTGAGCCAACAACTTTGGCAATATGCCGAACAATTTTTGGCACAATATGAAAAATTTCCCGATCGCCAACCCCAATTAGTTTGGTTTGCCAAAGGCGCATTAGCCAGAGAACAAGGCGATTTACCCGAAGCGGAACATTATTACCGCAAATTATTACAAAGCGAACCGGATTTTTTGCGTGGTCAATTAGACTTAGCTCGAATTTTATTTGAAGACAAAAAGAACACAGAATCGACCGTACTTTTTCGCCAACTTTCACATCAGCCCCTACCGGACGGCGTATTATTAACCATTCAGGATTACCAACAAGCACTTCAAGAACGGGAAAGCTGGAATAGTTCGCTCACTTTAGGTTATTTGTATCATAAAAATTTGAATCAATCTTCGCAACGACAACTATGCTTATTGGAAAAAGAGGGGCAATGTTTGATTAACCGCCGTTCGCCTGATGCCGTAAATGCTCATGGTTGGCGTTATGATTTCAGTACCCAACGACGTATTTCTTTACGCAATAATCACGGTTTGGAATTTTATCTTAACGGTTACGGGCAATTTTATCCTCGTCATCACGACTATAATGAAAACACCGTTAAACTTTACGGGGGATACAGCTTTCGCAATGCCAATACAGAGATCACGGCTGCGCCGTTGCTAGAGTACGGTTCTTTTGGCAATCATCGTTATTATCACGGTTGGGGGGCTCATCTTGAGTGGACGCAAAACATTTCGCCACGCCACAGTTGGAATACCCAATTTGAATATAAAAAACTGCGTTACAGCCAACATTACAGCGCATTCGACAAAGCCGATGTCAGTACCTTGTTCGGTACTTGGTATTATCTACTCGCACCGCAAACAACCTTATTTGCCGGCGCTGATTTGTCGTATCGCCACACGCCGGACGATACCCAATCCTATCGTATATTGGGTGCCCGTTTGGGTTTTAATCATCAGTTTGATTTTGGTTTAAATACTACGGTTCTCGCATTATGGCGGAATTATAATTATCAAGGCTATCATGCGGCGCTTGAACTGAAGCGTAAGGACAAACAACAAATTTATTTAGCCATATTAAAGATACCGAGTTGGAATTTCAAAGGCATCACCCCTAATTTAGTGCTGAAACACACTCGTAACAAGAGCAATGCGGATTATGTTTATAGTTACAAACAAAGCGAAATACAGCTGAATTTTGAGTGGAAGTTTTAAGAAGAGCGCTTAAGAAAGTACGAGCAACCCTACAAAATTTTTCGGTATTGCACAATAAATATTGGTAAATTATAGGAAGTAGTAATTCTTCCTAATCAGGAAATTTCAACCAAAAATTGACCGCACTTTGCTCTACTTCTTAATAAAATTTTTATATTATGCTCTCATTGCCTTTGCGAAATAGGTAAACAACGGTATCATAGCGGATTATTTTTTACTATTCTATTTTCATAGGACAAACCGTGAATATTCAATCTATTCTTTCCGAGAAAATCAAAACGGCAATGAAACTTGCTGGAGCGGATAATAATGTCGATGCCCTAATTCGACAATCAGGAAAACCTCAGTTTGGCGATTATCAAGCTAACGGTATCATGCCAGTGGCTAAAAAATTAGGAAAAAACCCGCGTGAATTTGCCCAAGCCGTACTTGACCAAGCAAATCTGGATGATATTGCAGAAAAGACAGAAATAGCAGGTCCCGGCTTTATTAATATTTTTCTAAAGTCTGATTGGTTGACCAAAAAACTTTCCGAAACCTTAAAACAAAATAATTTAGGAATCAGTACAGAGGAAAAACAAACTATTGTAGTAGATTATTCTTCGCCTAATGTAGCAAAAGAAATGCATGTCGGACATTTGCGCTCTACTATTATCGGCGATGCAGTAGTCAGGACCTTAGAATTTCTAGGACATAATGTCATTAGGGCAAATCATGTCGGCGATTGGGGAACACAATTCGGTATGCTGATTGCCTACCTTGAAAAAATGGAAGATGAACACGCCGATGAAATGAAACTGCAAGATTTAGAAGCATTCTATCGTGAAGCCAAAAAACATTATGACGAAGATGAACATTTTGCTGAAAAAGCCAGAAATTATGTAGTGAAATTACAAAGTGGCAATGAATACTGCCTAGCGATGTGGCGTAAACTCGTTGACATTACAATGCAACAGAATCAACGCAACTATGATCGCCTAAATGTAACATTAACCGAACGAGATGTAATGGGCGAAAGCTTGTATAATCCAATGTTACCGGGCATTGTGGACGACTTACAAAAACAAGGTTTAGCAGTAGAAGATCAAGGTGCACTAGTCGTTTATCTTGATGAGTTTAAAAATAAAGAAGGCGATTCAATGGGTGTCATTGTACAGAAAAAAGACGGCGGTTTTCTGTACACGACAACAGATATCGCAGCAGCAAAATACCGTTATGAAACATTAAAAGCCGATCGCGCGTTAGTTTTTTCTGATACACGTCAAAGCCAGCATATGCAACAGGCTTGGCTTATTACCCGCAAAGCAGGTTATGTTCCAGATAATTTTTCATTAGAACACAAAAATTTTGGAATGATGTTAGGAAAAGACGGTAAACCGTTCAAAACCCGCACTGGCGGTACAGTTAAATTGGCTGATTTACTTGATGAAGCCATTGAACGAGCCACCCTTCTAATTCAAGAAAAAAGCTCAACATTGTCCGAACATGAAAAATCTGCTGCTATTGAAGCGGTAGGAATTGGTGCTGTAAAATATTCAGATCTCTCTAAAAACCGCACAACAGATTATATTTTTGATTGGGATAATATGCTCAGCTTTGAGGGGAATACTGCTCCTTATATGCAATATGCATATACGCGTATCCGTTCTATTTTCAATAAAACAGAGATAAATTTGACCGCACTTTTAGAAACAAAAACCGAACTAGAAGATGAAAAAGAACGTGTATTAGCGATAAAACTTCTACAATTCGAAGAAGCCGTACAACAAGTTGCAAAAGAAGGCTCACCACATATTCTCTGTACCTATCTCTATGAATTAGCAGGTAGTTTTTCTTCATTTTATGAACATTGTCCAATCCTCAATGCAGAAGATAACAACATAAAATGTAGTCGATTAAAACTCGCCTTATTAACGGAGAAAACCTTAAAACAAGGTTTAAATTTATTAGGTATCAAAACAGTTGAGAAGATGTAGTTCTCTTAACTTAATAAAATAGAGAGTTTCCTGAAGAATGCGTTTTCAACCAGGAAACTCTCTAAATAAAAAAATAATTAATAAAATCTAATATTTCTATAGCTGAAATTTTATCTGAATCTACTATATTTCAGTGTCAAATAACTTTAAGTCCAAATTTATGATATTAGAAATATTAAATTAAATATAACTGTAAATCATTAACTACATCTTTGATTCCATTGGAATTTATGTCCTGCACAATATTTTAATATTGGATATTCTTTCCCTACTAATAGGATAAGGTGAACCTAAATTCCAGATAATAGCTAGTAGGATAAATCTTTTATAAAGTAACACCCTCCTTTCTATTACTAGCGCTATAACTCGACGTAATTTCATGTTTGAAATCACCTTCTATTTATCACAACGATACTCTAATCCGCTATTCGTTACATTTTACCCAAATCTAACTATATCTTACCAAACAAAATTTGCTCGATAACCTAATATGACAGAACCCGATAGGGAGTTGATTCTAACGACCCACAATCATAATTCCTGTTATATTATTTTCGAATCCGACTATCGATCTTCTTATCGTAAGAATTAACTACAGGAAATAAGGTATACCTCAAGAATCCTTTAAACTTAAACGCAACCTTCTTTGCGAAAAGCGTTCAGCCCAAATTTTTTCTGCCGGAACACCTATTGCTTCAGCAATAATTCTCTCCATTTTAGGATAAGGTTTATCTAAAGCTGATTTTAACGTACTATAATTAATACCATTATTCTTCGCTAAAGAGCGTAACGACCAATTTTGTTTTTTTAATGCGGCAATAATATCTGCCCTATGCCAATTTTGCGGTTTTTTCGGCTTTTTAACTTTTGTCATTTTTCCCCCTTAAAAACAAAACCTTTAAAAAAACAAACTAACTTAAAGGTTAAGTTGTTTTTTTTGATATGTCAAGAAAATAAATGAAAGAAAAACTAATAAAATAAATTCTTATTAGTTTATAAATTTTATGACGTTAATTGTGAAATATTTGTTATATAAAAAAGGCGAGTAAAATACTCGCCACTGATTTGAATCAGAATAATAGTAATCTTTCTTAAATATAAGACTTTTTTGCCATAGTGCTAGCCGTTGTACTAATAGTCAATTGAACTTCTTCAGAACAATTTCGATAATTTTGAATTAATGTTAATTCTGTCGAATTCAATACTTTCTCTTCTGATAATGTCAAAGCTAACATTTCTTCTGATTCAAGTAATTCATTCAGTAGTGAAATAGAGTAACGCAATTTATCAAGATAAGTAAAAGAGGACGGTTTTGTTTGATTAGCATCAATAATGTTACCTGTCGCCAGCCATTCCAGACTGACATTCGCAACTTTTGCTATTTTCACTAAATTACTTCTTGACGGATCAGCCTCTCCGCTTAACCAACGATTCAGTGAAGTAACCGCAACACCAACAGCCCGTGCAAGTTCACTATTATTATTTTTAAATCTAGTTTCAACAATAAATTTCATACGTTCCGCAAAACTGGGATCATCTATTTTTATTTTCGCCATCACAAGATTCCTTAGGTAAATATCTAATTTTAGCATCAAACTAAAGTAATATATAAAATGAGTGCATAATGCACAATAAAAAACCGCAAATTTGATGCGGACCATATTAATATAAGAATATTAAAAAAATAATATCGTGCTAATAATAAACACTTTTTGTATTAAATAAAAGCTTAACAATAAAACTTATAAAATCTCTACCGGGTTTCAATAAAATAGGATATTCCTAACGGAAATCATTCATCTGTTCTAATAACTGTCGACTTTCCCGTAAAAACTGTTCAGAATATTCGCCAAACCATTCTTTTATCTCTGTAAAGCAGCGAATAAATTCTTTCTTATCTTGCTGTTCAAAAAGGGCTAATGCTTCTTCATAACTCTGTTTTAGACTTTTAATAACAACTAAATTTTCCGGTTTATCCAAAATAATATCAGCATAAAGTTCCGCATTCTGGGCAAAAAGCCGCCCTATCATGGCTAATTCTAAACGGTAGATAGGTGAAGATAACGCAAGTAAATTTGCTAATTTGATCGGCTGTTTGGATAAATGTAAACCACTGGAAAAGGTCGCAAAATGACGTAATGCCTGAATATAAGTCATATTTTTATCATGTTCTTGTGCCGTTGTTTGATAAATCTTTGCTCCCCACATTTGCATCTGTTCCAATAACCATTGATAGCGTTCAGAAAATCGCCCATGACAACAAACAATTAATTGCTTTGCCATACTCGAAATATCCGGTCCAAACATTGGATGCAATCCGACTACCGCACCAGAATGTACTTCTAACATTTTATTTAGCGGTTGTTTTTTTACAGAAGTTAAATCAGCTAGTAGCATATTTTCCGTTAGAAAAGGTTTCAAACGCTCAATGGTTTCGACCGTTTTCGTGATCGGGACAGAAATAATAATCACATCGGCACTAGCCAAAATTGAATGGGCATTTTCCCAATCTTCACGCTCTAAAATAGATACCCCATAGCCTGAGGCTCGCAAATAACGTACAAACAACCCGCCTAACTTTCCTTTTCCTCCAACAATAACCACTTTGTTAATCTTCTGATTGAGGGTTTTAAAACCTTGTTGGTTTTCATTATGATAAGATTCTCTCATCAAACGACGCAAAATATTTTCAATTAAATCTGGCGAAACACCTAATTGCTTGGCATCTTGGCGACGTCCCTGTAACATTTCAGCTTCTCGTTCTGGCACATAAATAGGCAACCCTTGCTGATGTTTCACTTCTCCTACTTGAGAAACTAATTCAAGACGTTTTTTAATTAATTGAAGTAACTGTTTATCCACTTGATCAATTTCAGTTCTTAATTCAGCTAGTGATTTCACAAATCTCTCCTTCAATTCTATCCCTATGAAACAAAAGTGCGGTCAAAAAACCAGTACTTTTTTACCTTCTAAGGTTAGTTAATCTTACTTTTTATTTTACTCAAATCAGTAGAAATTTTACGTAGTAACTGTTCGGTAGTCTCCCAATCAATACAAGCATCCGTAATTGATACGCCATATTTCATTTCCGAAGGAGGCAGATCAGCTGCCTGATTACCTGCATTAATATGGCTTTCTAACATTAAACCAATAATAGACTGATTACCCGCCACAACTTGTTGTATTGCATCCTCGGCCACAATTGGTTGACGGCGATAATCTTTATTAGAATTACCATGACTACAATCAACCATAATTGCTGTCTCTAATCCGGCATTTATCAGCTCAATTTCACATTCATTAATAAAACGGCTTTCGTAATTCGGTATCTTACCACCGCGTAAAATAACATGCCCGTTAGGGTTCCCTGATGTATGCAATAAATTCACTTGTCCTTGCTGATTAATGCCGATGAAGCTATGTCCGACTGAGGCAGCTTTCATCGCATTAATTGCCGTCGATAGACTGCCGTCCGTACCATTTTTAAACCCTACCGGCATAGATAACCCCGAAGCTAATTCACGATGTGTTTGTGATTCTGTTGTGCGGGCACCAATAGCTGACCAGCTAAATAGATCTGCTAAATATTGCGGAATAATAGGATCAAGTGCTTCAGTTGCTAAGGGCAATCCTAATTTAGCTAATTCCAATAAAAGTTCACGGGAAATCAGTAATCCTTGTTCAACATCAAAACTTCCATCTAAATGCGGATCATTAATTAATCCTTTCCAACCGACCGTTGTTCGAGGTTTTTCAAAATAAACCCTCATTACAATATAAAGGTGTTGGTTTAATTCCTCGGAAAGTTGCTTTAAACGCTTAGCATAGTCAATTGCGGCTAAAGGATCATGAATAGAACAAGGACCTATCACTATTAATAAACGTTTATCTCGTTTATGAATAATATCGGCAATTTCTCGACGAGAATTTTCTATTTGAGTACGGAGTACTGAAGGTAGCGGCAATTTAGCTTTTAATTCTGACGGGGTGATTAAAATCTTTTCATCTCGAATATTAACGTTATGAATGCTGTCTTTATTCATTATTGGTTCCCTCACATAAAATGTAAAAAATAAATTACACAAAGTGTAATAAAAAGATTACAAACAATTTAGTTCAAAGAAAAATAAAAAGCAACAAAAAATCGTGAATAATCTAAATTTTAATTGTTATTCAATCAATCCGGCTTTACTAAAAAAAGTCCGGTAAGCTTCCACTTTTTTCATAAAACCTAACGGGTACGCTCTTGAAGTAGAAGGTAAACGATATAAATAAAGAGTCGAATTTGGATAAGGATAAACAATATATTCATTCGTTTTCGGCGATTTTATTTTCTCTGGCAGTAAATCAAGCAAAATTTCTGTTGCTTTTCCACCAGTCGTAAACAACCAACGACAATTTGGTACTAGGGGCAATACCTTAGCTAAATCAACAGCTTCAACAATCGTTAGAAACTTATCAGCAGCGTTATCTTTCTCCCGAATTGCTTTACGAACAGTTGGGCAAAGCGCAATCCCTTTTTCATACAAAAATGCCTTAATTCGTTCAGGATCAAAACGTTTCTCACCTTTAATCTGAAAATATTCCACATCACCGAAAAATACCATACCATAAATTCGCCACATATCATTTTGAAAATTAGGATAGTGAAATTGCATACAACGTTTTTCATCTTTTGGAGGAAAGCTTCCCATCATCATTACCGTTGCGTTTGCTGGGAGAATGGCTGGAAAAGGGTGAGTTTCAATCAATTTAGACATAAATATTAAACTTTTAATTAGCTTCGCTTTGCTCTTTATTATCTTTAGCTACAAGCGTTTAGCCATTATATTGAATGGTTTGATCAATATATATAATAGTCCAATGTTTCGCAATATTTAAAATGCTAAATTATTGAAACGCCGGATAAGTGGTCTTATCTATAAATTGCTCAAAATTGTGGTTTATTTCCATTTTCGTTATACTGCGCCTCCATTTTTCCTCTCTAATCCCTCGCTTTGTATTGTAAGGAGCAACTATGCAATTCCCCTCTCTTCAACCTGCTAAATTAATTCGTCGTTATAAACGCTTTTTAGCGGATATTGAATTACCAAACGGTGAAATAATCACTATTCATTGTGCCAATACAGGCGCAATGACAGGCTGTGGTGAAAAAGGTGATACCATTTGGTATTCTCACTCTGATAGTCAAACCCGTAAATATCCACATTCTTGGGAATTAACACAACTTGCTAATGGAAACTTGGTTTGTATTAATACACACCGTTCTAATCAACTCGTATTTGAAGCACTACAAAATAAACAAATCAAAGAATTAGCAATGTATGATGAAATTTTCCCTGAAGTAAAATACGGAGAGGAAAACAGCCGTATTGATTTCCTACTAAAAGGACAAAACCTTCCAGATTGTTATGTAGAAGTCAAATCTATTACCTTAGTAAAAGGTCATCTCGGTATGTTTCCCGATGCCGTTACAACACGGGGACAAAAACATCTACGAGAACTATCCGTAATGAAAAAGCAAGGATATCGTTCTGTTGTATTATTTGCGGGACTACATAATGGTTTTGATCGATTTAAAATCGCCGAATATATTGATCCTGATTATGACAAACTCCTTAAGCAAGCCATACACAACGGAGTGGAAGCCTATGCTTACGGTGGCAAATTTGACATTCTAGACGGAAAACCGACCGCACTTTTTCTGACGCAAGCAGTCCCCTATTTAGAATAATATTTTGAGAATTATTTTCATTTTATTATTGACAAGTCATTTGATAATAATTATCATCTGCGTATTCCAATAATAAAACAGATAATCACTCCAACTTTGGCGTCTCTTTCCCCACGAAGAGACGTTTTTTTTCATTAAAATTTCATCTCCGACTTTATATTTTATGATGAGTGGCTATAATGTGAAGTTTTATCATATTTAGCAATCTAGGAAATAATAATGACTGACATTAATGCCGTTCTTGCGGAACTAAAGCGTGGTACTGATGCGATTTTTTCGGAATCTGATCTTATTGAAAAATTAAAAGAAAATCGTCCGTTAAAAGTGAAATTGGGAGCAGATCCAACTGCACCGGACATTCATTTAGGGCATACTGTCGTTCTCAACAAATTACGTCAATTCCAAGAACTCGGTCACGAAGTGTTATTTCTTATCGGCGATTTTACCGGCATGGTTGGCGATCCATCCGGTAAAAATGCCACCCGCCCACCATTAACTCGTGAAGACGTACTGCGCAACGCAGAAACCTATAAAGAACAAATTTTTAAAATTCTTGATCCACAAAAAACTCAAATTGTATTTAATTCAGAGTGGTTGGGTCAACTTGGTACGGAAGGAATGATCCGTTTAGCCTCCAATTATACGGTCGCCAGAATGTTAGAACGTGATGATTTCAAAAAACGTTTCTCTAGCAACCAACCTATCGCTATTCACGAATTTATCTATCCTTTATTGCAAGGTTATGACTCAGTCCACCTGAAAGCGGATATCGAACTTGGAGGAACAGACCAAACCTTTAATTTACTCATTGGTAGAGAATTACAAAAATCAGCAGGTCTGAAATCTCAAGTCGCTATTACTATGCCTCTTCTCGTTGGCTTGGATGGTGAGAAAAAAATGTCAAAATCTCTGGGAAATTACATTGGCGTAACCGATGAACCTAATGAAATGTTCGGTAAAGTCATGTCAATTTCCGATGAATTAATGTGGGATTGGTACAATCTCCTTTCATTCAAACCACTAGAAGAAATTGCTCAATTAAAACAAGAAGTGGAAAACGGCAAAAACCCTCGAGATGTAAAAATTTTGCTTGCCAAAGAATTAGTCGCTCGCTTCCACTCAGAAATAGATGCGAATGCCGCCGAGCAAACTTTTATCAACCGTTTCCAAAAAGGTGCAATACCTGATGAAATGCCAGAATTTCAATTAAATGGTGAAATAGCCCTAGCGAACCTCCTAAAAGAAATCGGCTTAGTCGAGTCCACCTCCGAAGCTATTCGTAATGCAAAACAAGGGGGGGTAAAAATTGACGGAGAAAAAATCGAAGATATGAAACAAAACGCACCGAAGGGAATACATATTTATCAAGTTGGAAAACGGAAATTTGCGAGAGTTTCGATAAATTGATCAAATATTAACCGCACTTATATTCCTAAAGTGCGGTTATTTTTATAATTGATTTTCAGCATTATGTAATAATTGTATATGGGTCGCGTTTAAGCAAATCATAGAAATACAGTGCTTAGGCTTAGCTTCCAAAATTAAACTCAATTATTTCAATATATTATTAAATATTTTATACATCTGCTGAACAATATTGCGTTTTTTATTTAATTTTTTCAAGGAAAGCAAAATGAGTCAGAAAATTTGGGTTACAGGTGATGCGGTTGTTGATCTTATTCCGGACGGAGATAATCATTATTTACGTTGCGCTGGAGGCGCACCTGCAAATGTTGCCGTAGGCGTAGCAAGATTAGGAGGTCAATCCGCGTTTATTGGACGAGTTGGTAAAGATCCACTTGGACAATTTATGCAAGACACTTTAAATGCAGAAAACGTCGATACAACTCATATGATCTTAGATCCCCAACAACGAACTTCAACTGTTATTGTCGGGCTAGACAAGGGAGAGCGTAGTTTTACCTTTATGGTAAATCCGAGTGCAGATCAATTTTTACAAAACTCTGATTTGCCGAATTTCCAATCGGGGGAATGGCTGCATTGCTGCTCAATCGCATTAATTAACAATCCTTCTCGACAAACAACCTTTGAGGCTATTCATAGAATTAAAACGGCTAACGGATTTTTTTCTTTTGACCCAAATCTAAGAGAATCACTTTGGTCAAGCGCAGAGGAAATGAAAAGCATTGTATTAGATGCTATTGCGCTAGCCGATGTGCTTAAATTTTCAGAAGAAGAACTCACTTTACTAACCAATATCTGCAGCCTAGAAAACGCTTTTGAAAAAATGACCGCACTTTATCCTAATAAATTGATCATTGTTACACTTGGTAAAGCTGGCGCTCTTTACCATTTTAGTGGTCAGCAAGGCATTATTGCAGGTAAAGCCTTACAACCTGTTGATACCACTGGTGCAGGAGATGCGTTTGTTGGAGGGTTACTCACAGGATTATCCGAATATCCCGACTGGAAACAGAACAATGAAACACTAGCCCATATTATTCGCCAAGCAAATGCGTGCGGTGCACTTGCCACAACAGCTAAGGGAGCAATGTCTGCATTACCGAATAAAATGCAATTAAACGCTTTTTTAGAGGGATAAAAAATGCTGATTTTTAATCAAGGAAAATATAAGAGTATTCTAGCAGCCCAAACAGGTGAGTTGGAAGCGATACAAAAAATAGTAGAAACGGATGAAAATTTTCGTCCGGTTTATCATTTAGCGCCACCAACCGGGCTATTAAATGATCCGAACGGATTAGTTTTTGACGGAGAAAAATATCACTTGTTTTATCAATGGTTTCCTTTCGATGCTATTCACGGGATGAAACATTGGAAACACTTTACAACAAAAGATTTTCTTACTTACAAATCAGCAGACGATCTTATCCCAAATGAATTATTTGAATCTCACGGTTGCTATTCCGGTGGTGCCATTAAAATTGGTAAAAAACTCGCTATTTTTTATACAGGTAATACACGCCGTGCTGAAGATCATCAGCGAATCCCTTATCAAAATTTAGCTCTTTTCGATTTAAACGGCAAACTTTTATCTAAACGTCCGTTAATTAAACAAGCTCCCGAAGGCTATACGGAACATACTCGAGATCCAAAACCCTACCTCACCCCAGAAGGAAAAATCCGGTTTGTTTGCGGAGCACAACGTAAAAATTTAACCGGTACCGCTATTGTCTTTGAAATGGATAACTTAGACAGTGATCCTCGCCTAATAGGTGAACTCTCTATATCGAATTTCGATAACCAAAGTGTATTTATGTGGGAATGCCCGGATCTATTCCGCCTTGGCAACAAAGATATTTTTATCTGGTCTCCACAAGGAAAACCTCAAGAAACATTTCAATTTCAAAATAATTATCACGCTGTTTATGCGATTGGAACATTATCAGAACTCACTTTCAATACTCAGCATTTTGCCGAACTAGATCAAGGATTTGATTTTTATGCACCACAAACCTTTTCTGGCTTAAATCATCAATCAGAAACCATAATGTTCGGTTGGATCGGTTTACCGGACTTAACCTACCCGACAGACCAATATAAATGGCATTCTGCCCTCACCATGCCCCGTTCACTGCGAATTGAAGAAGAATGCCTAAAACAAAGGCCAATTGCTAAAATTTATGCTTCAATGGAAGGTTGGCACAATATCACATTAGCACAACAAACTAATATCAATAACCTTGATCGTGCTTATATTCATTTTGAAAATAATAATGAGCCTTTTAATTTAAACTTTTTTAATAATGAGAAAGGACAACAACTTATTTTATCTTATGATGGAAAAGTACTTTGTCTGGATCGCCGTAAAACAGAACAAACCGAACTAATGGAAAATTTCGGCGGACGACGTTACTGTGAAATTGATACACTCAATGAAATAGAAATTTTCTTTGATCGCTCTATTATCGAAATTTTTATCAATAAAGGGCAAAAAACAATGACCTCTCGCTTTTTTATTAAAGATCGAGAACATATCATTACTGCCGATCGCTCAATTCAATTGGATATAGCCTATCCTAAAATAATTGAATAAAAAAATAAGTTCGGGACATCTCCCCCTTTTAACATCAACGAACTAACTAACTATTTACTATGTTTACACCCCAAACACATCAACCCAAACCAGCTAATGTCATCGCATTCAGCTTTTTATTGATCGCTTTTTTAACAGGTATTACTTCTGCTTTCCAATTACCGACATTAAGTTTATTTTTGTCGCAAGAACTCAATGTATCCCCATTCTTAGTCGGACTATTCTATTCGGTGAATGCCGCTATCGGAATCATTTTAAGTCAACTATTGGCAAAATATTCCGATATTCGGGAAGATCGTCGACAAATTATTATTTTCTGCTGTATTATCGCGGCATTAGGCTGTCTTATTTTCGCATACAGCCGCAATTATTATATCTTGATTTTACTTGGCACAACTTTACTCGGTTTAGGTTCCTCCGCTAATCCTCAATCCTTTGCCCTTGCGCGTGAATATGCAGAAAACACTCAACGGGAAGCCGTAATGTTTACCACAATTATGCGTACCCAAATATCCCTGGCTTGGATTGTTGGACCACCATTAGCATTTTTTATCGCCTTAAATTGGGGATTCAGCTATATGTATGTAATAGCAGCACTTGCATTTATGCTCTGTGCTTTTGTTACCTACATGCTTCTACCGAAAATTAGCGGTAAAAGTGCGGTCAAAAATAACTCTACTTTACCAAACCAACCGCCACGCAAAAGTGTTATTTTTTTATTTGTTAATAACCTTCTCCTGTTTACTTGTAACAGTATGTATCTGATTAATATGCCCTTATTTATTAGCAATGAGCTATTATTAAACAAGGAAATTGCTGGATTACTAATGGGGATAGCTGCGGGGCTTGAAATCCCGATAATGCTGTTTGCCGGTTACCTAACAAAATACCTTAGTAAGAAACAACTTATGATTATTGCTATTTTAGCCGGATTTATCTTCTATTTTGGCATGCTGTTTGCCCAACAAACTTGGATACTCGTTTGCTTACAGTTTTGCAATGCCATTTTTATCGGTATTCTGGCGACGACAGGAATGTTATATTTCCAAGATTTAATGCCAACACAAATGGGGAATGCTACAACTTTATTTACTAATGCTGCTAAAAGTAGTTGGGTCATAGGAGGCCCTATTGCAGGGATTATCGCACAAATCTGGAATTATCATTCTGTATTTTATGTTTCTCTTGTACTAATTATCCTCAGCTTAGGATTTATGCTGAAAGTTAAATCGGTTTAACTTCTTGCGATCATCGACGCCATCGTAACTGATTAAACATAATAGAGTGGCTTAGCCACTCTACAAAGAGACTATCTAATAACTGATTTCATCACACCATTACCTCGTTGTTTGATATCACGCAATATCGTCTTCACATTATATTGTTATTCAATCATTACGGTTATCTAAAGTATAAATTTTCTCAATAGCTATTGTTATAATCAATAAATACGCGGTCAAGTATAGTTGTATGCTATAACTAAAAGAGCAAAGTGCGGCCATTTTTCCAAAGGTTTTATCGTGGAACACACACTATCTATTATAAATTCTAGGGAGAGTTGATTTCTTGCATATAAATACTAACTAAATATCAACTCGTCCAACAAATACAGTAAGTTAATGCTAATAAAGCGACTTTTTATACCGAAAATCCCCCCTAATAAAAAGTGCGGTTAGAAAATATTGTGTTTTTTCACCCACTTTTTGTATTTTTATCTCTTCTTCCTAAACTTGACCTACATCACAAAACGAAAAAATCATATTGAGATTTTTTCTTATTAGCAGTAATATCTAAAAATAAGAATTAGTTTCATTTGGAGGATTCAATGTCGCATATTATACGTTATGCTGCGACGCTATTCATATTTTTCCTTTCCCAGTTTGCTTTAGCGCAAAATAACTATCAACAATGGGTGGATGATATTACTTTACGGTTAAATAAAACCACCGAATTTCTTCAACAAAATAATCCTGATGATGCGCGTACTGAAGTACAAATGGCATATTTTGAAGTTTTTGAGAATTTAGAAGGTCCTATCCGCATTAATTTTTCAGCACAAAAAAGTTATCAAATGGAAGCGACTTTTGGTGAAATTCGTAAAATGATTGGAGAAGGCAAGCCTCTTGATGAAATTCAAGCCAAAATTAATGGCTTAAAACTGGCGTTGCAAGAAGTATTACCCTCCTTAGCAGAAGGTCATCAACTCAATGCTGACGGACAACATAGCGTATATCAAAATGCTCAGATTTTGCCTTACTGGCAACAAAGCTTTAAAACTATTGATGATTTGGTCGCACAAGCGATTGAATCTTATGAGCAAGGGAATTTCACTAAAGCTAAACAATCATTCCAACAAGCACAATATGATGGCTATAAAAATTCAGAAATGGAAATGGCAGTGCGTACTCACCGTTCTTCTGAACAATCTGCCGCGATTAATCAACAATTTTATAATCTGATTCGTTTAAGTGAACAAGCGGATCAAATGACCGAAATCGCCTATCAAAGTACCAATCTTCTACAAGATATTGAAGAATTATTACCAGCGTTACCAACCACTCGAGAGGAACAGAATCAACAAGATAATACGACACTATCAGCAGAAAATGAACAACAAGATTGGCAAAAAATTGCCGATCAAGTTAATCAAGGTATTCAACAAGCTATTTCACTTTATAAGAAAGGCGAACAGAAAAAAGCCATGCTTGCCGTGCAAGATACCTATTTTGATGTGTTTGAAAACAGTGGTATGGAAAATAGAATCGGCTCTCGTGATAGTAACTTCAAGGCAGAAATTGAGGGCTATTTCACACGAATGGTGAGTCTGATGAAAGCCAAGCAAGGGGATAAATTACAGCCACAAGCAGAGGGATTAGCTCAAAATTTATCCAAAGCCGTCAATATGTTACAGGGCGGAGAGCAAAGTGATTGGTCGCTGTTCTTATACAGTCTGCTCATCATTCTGCGAGAAGGTTTGGAGGCATTACTCATTGTCGCCGCCATTGTGGCGTACTTAGTCAAAAATAATCATCAAGATAAATTGCCGACCATTCGTCAATCCGTTTATGTTGCCTTAGGGGCAAGTGTCATCACTGCCTTTATTTTCCAACTTATTTTTGAAAATTCCGGTCAAAACCGAGAGTTGTTAGAAGGGTTCACAATGATGATTGCCGTTGTCATGCTTTTTATGATGAGTTATTGGCTCCTTTCCAAAGTTGAAGCACAAAATTGGAAACGTTATTTAGAAGGTAAGCTTTCTACGGCATTAAGCGCAGGCTCTTTAGCAGGGTTATGGCTCACTAGCTTTTTAGCGGTTTATCGTGAAGGGGCGGAAACTGTCTTGTTCTATTATGCACTCGCAAGCGATGCAAAAAGTGCGATCGGTTTAGCTTATCTTTTTGCAGGTTTCCTCGTCGGTGTATTTCTACTAGCGATTTGTTACTTCATCATGCGCTATACCGTTGTGAAACTTCCTCTTAAACCGTTTTTTATGTTCACTGGCACATTTATGTATGTCATGGCATTTGTATTTGCCGGAAAATCAGTCTTAGAACTTATTGAAGGAAAATTATTTGAGCCAACTTTAATTAACGGCATACCGGAAATTTCGTGGCTGGGGGTTTACCCTTATCTGGAAACACTCGTTCCACAAGGCATTTTAATCATCGCTGCCCTTTTTGCTTTAGTTGTAATGAAATACCAAAGTAAAAAATCAGCATAATCTTAAATCTTAGGAGAGACTAATATGAAAAAAGCACTTATCGCAACTGCACTCAGTGTCGGCTTATTTGCAGCAAGCGCACAAGCATTTACCGAATACCCTATTGGCGAAGCCGTAACAATGAATGATATGGAAATCGCCGCCGTTTATCTGAAACCAATTGATATGGAACCTCGCGGTATGGGCTTATCAGCAGCAAAATCTGACATTCACTTAGAAGCAGATATTCACGCAGTAAAAGGCAATAAAAATGGATTTGGTGATGGCGAATGGATGCCTTACCTCACCATTAATTATACCTTAGTCAATACCGATACTGGTGAAAAACAAGAGGGAACATTTATGCCAATGGTAGCTGGTGATGGCCCACATTATGGCGCAAACGTGAAAATGATGGGTGTAGGTAATTACAAATTAACCTATCATATCGATCCTCCATCAAAAGCAGGTATGCATCGCCATACAGACGGAGAAACTGGCGTGGGTCGCTGGTGGAAACCTTTTGATGTAAACTATGAATTTAAATTCACAGGAATTAAATAATCCTTTACAACGTGCGTGAATCACTTATATTCACGCACAAGTTTAATTTGCGTACCACAGACATTTAACAAAACAACATTTTTGCGCAAACAGATTTTATTACGATGATATTTCTTAACTTATGACTTACTTTTTTGTTTTTCTGCTTCAATCTCTCTTAGCTATTTCAATTTTACTCGGCACATCGTGGGCAATAAAACCAAGTATATCGTCGGCAAAAACGATCATTTGGCTAAGTCTTTTCGGTTTGATAAGCGGCATTACGTTGCGTCTCATCTTGCCAAATAGCCAAGTGGTAAATCTTATCCTTACCACAACTTTTCTAAGTGCATTTTTACTTTTTGCCCTCACTCAATGGATAGCCTCGGCTAAATTAGCCCTGTGTTGGCAATTTATCTTAATGCTGATTGCAGGTGCGACTTGGGCGAAAGATCCTAATATCACCGCCCTTACGAATACGGATATTATTAATACTGATTTTATTTTGAACCTAAGTGCGGTCATTTTGGGGGTCATTTTATGCTTATCGATCTCAGCGTGGATTTACTTTCTACTGAAACAACAACAAAAAACAAAAGGAAAATCCACCGTACTTTTTGCACTGAGTTTTATGCTTTGGTTCGTCTTAGTGATACCACAGGTGGGAGAATTATTGCTCATTTTGATGAAATTACAACTAATTGACCTTACTAAAGTACGGTTAAGCTTTGTGGCAAAATCAGGCGCTATTACCATTTGGCTCAATGTAATCTGCCTCATTATAATATTCATAAACTTAGGGGTTTTCATCTTCCAAACGCACTTTAAACGAACTTTGCAAGCAAAAATTGAGCAAGACCCCATTGAAAAACGCAAAAAATTAGCATTGGTGCAAGTCTCAAAACGCCTGATTAATTGGGGAGTATTGGCAATAACTTTTATTGGGGCAAGTCAACTTTATTGGGATCAAGTTGCTTCGCGCCCTCCACAGCTTTCTGAAGCTATACCCGTAACCCTTGATCAAGCACAACAAATACACATTCCTATTGAACAAGTAAAAGACGGCAAACTTCACCGCTTTGTATGGATTGCTGATGACGGTAAAGCCGTGCGCTTTTTTATTATTAATCGTCAGCCGAATAAACTCAGCCTCGCAGCCGTCTTTGATGCCTGCTTATTATGTGGAGATCAAGGCTATGTGATGCAGGGTAATCAAGTGGTCTGTGTGGGGTGTGGTGTACATATGTTCATTCCGTCTATTGGCAAACCGGGAGGATGTAACCCCGTACCTATCGAAGATTGGCAACAAACAGAAAACGAGATCATTATTCACCGTACTTCGTTGGAAGAAGGGCTAAACTTATTCAGTACTATCGTCGAAATCGACGTGCAGGATCCGATTAGTGGTAAAAAATTGAAAAACACTCAAACGGAACATAAATATAGCTACGCAAACCGTACTTACTTTTTTGAAAATGAAAAAAACCTTGAACAATTCCGCAATAGCCCTGAAAAATACCTTGGCAACGAAAGCGGACAAGAGGAATAACAATGTTAGCAAGAATGTTATTTCAATCTTGGCGTTTTGGTATTAAGCGTAAATTATTAGCCATTGTTACTCTTTTCTTGGCTGCCGGTTTGGTCTCTGCCTTGCTTGCGGTTTCTATTGATATTGGTGATAAAATGGCAAAAGAACTGAAATCTTATGGTGCCAATATTTTGATTGAACCGGCAAGTAATGCGGCGTTACCGGATGAACTCAATACGAATATTGCCCTTTCCAGTCAAGATTTTATTGATGAAAAAGAGCTACCCAATATCAAAGATATTTTCTGGCGTAACAATATTGTCGGCTTTGCCCCTCAATTAACGGCAAACGTTAATGTGATAAAAACACCGGAAAAATCGACCGCACTTTTGAAATCTGTTTCAATTCTAGGAACTTTTTTCGATCATAACATTACTATTCCTGATGAGGAAGATTATCACACCGGACAACGTATTATCAGCCCTTATTGGCAGATACAAGGTAACTGGGTAGACGATAAAGAAGAAAATTGGGGAGAGGAGATTCCCGTGCTTATCGGTACTCAACTTGCTAAACATTATGATTGGAAAATAGGTGATTCACTTACTCTAAGCTACCAAGAAAAAGATTTTTCCTCCCAAAGAGCAGTCAAAATACAAGGTATTTTAACCACTGGCGGCACAGAAGATAATCAGATTGTTATGCCCTTAAGCATAGCCCAAGCCTTGCTTGGTTTGGAAGGCAAAGTTCAATCTGTGAAAGTATCAGCCCTCACGGTACCCGAAAATGCCCTCTCCCGTAAAGCTCGAGCCAATACCGATTCCCTCGATGCGGAAGAATATGACCGTTGGTACTGTAGCGCTTATGTCTCTTCAATATCTCATCAACTAGAAGAAGCTATTTCCGGTGCGATTGTGCGCCCTATTTGGCAGGTTGCCGCCTCCGAAGGTGTAGTGATCAGTAAAATTCAGTTACTACTCTCGGTAGTAACACTTGCAGCATTAATTGCAGCAGCAATGGGGATTGCTTCGCTGATGAGTGCTAGCATCATTGAACGGAGCAAAGAAATTGGTTTAATGAAAGCCTTGGGAGCTTACCAATGGCAAATAGTCCTATTGTTCTACTGTGAAGCGATATTAAGCGCATTAATTGGAGGAGCACTGGGATGTTTAGCAGGCTGGGGCTTAGCAAAGCTTATTGGAATGACTCTTTTTGGTGTACCACTAAGTTTTGCTTGGATCGTTATCCCTTGTGTACTCGTACTTTCAGTATTAATTGCGCTTATTGGGACCTGGTTCCCTGCTCATCGTATCGCCAAACTTTATCCCGTTGAGGTGCTTTATGGCAGACAATAAAAGTATGTTTTGGCGATTAATTTTCCGTGCACTTCGTCTGCGTTTACAACGGGTGATGATTATTTTCACAGCGTTAACAGTAGGAGCTGGCATTGTTACCGCCATGGCAGCTGTCTATTTCGACATTAACACCAAAATGAGCCAAGAACTTCGTACTTTTGGTGCCAATTTCTATATTGGTTCCACAAAGGGCGAAATGATTTCCGTAAACCAAATTGATGAGATTTTACAACAAACCCCACAGAAATTAATCACTGCTGCCAGCCCCTATCTTTATGGTGTTACACGTAGCGAATTGGAAAAAATCGTCATTATGGGGGTTCGTTTTGAAGATATGCGGGTTTTAGCCCCTTATTGGCAAATTAGTGGTTCAGCAATTAATGTAAATTTCGATGATCGCAATGCCATGATTGGTAAAAATCTTGCTGATCGGCTCCATTTAAAAATAGGCGACAAATTGCAACTTTCAAAAAATGCGGTGGAAAAACATCAATTTACCATTAAAGCTATTGTAGAAGCCGGTGACGCCACAGATAATATGCTCATCGTCAATCTTGATTTTGCGCAGAATTGGTTGGAAAAAGAAGGGCTTGCTAACAATGCGCTACTCAATGTCAGAAATGAACTGGGTCAGGTCGATCAGTTTGCAGAAAATATTATGCAACAATATCAAGATCTCACTGCCCGCCCGATCCGTAAAGTTTCCGCCTCGGAAGGGCAAATTTTAGATAAAATCAAAGGGCTAATGGGACTCATATCTTTAGTGATTTTAGTGTTGGCTACACTTTGTGTGAACACCACCTTGATCGCGATTGTCGGCGAACGTGCCAAAGAATTTGCCCTACAAAAAGCATTAGGGGCAAAACAATCGGATATTATTAAACAAATCTGTACAGAAATTTTCATTATCGCAATCTGTGCTATTTTAGTTGGATTAATCCTTGGCTATTTACTTGCACAAGTTTTAGGTTTAACCGTCTTTAAATCTTACATTGATATGCGTTTACCGGTCTTCCCGATTACCATTGTACTCTCGTTGCTTGTCGCATTTATCGCTGTCATTATCCCAACCCGCCGTGCATTAAGCATTCAAACGGCGAATGTGCTAAAAGGTGAATAAATATTAAAGGAATGATTTAGAAAAAACTTCTGACAAAATAAAAGAGAAAGATATGACCCAATTTGTTATAGAAACAGAACATTTATACAAACGCTTCGGTCAAGTTAGCGCGCTTGAAGACATCAATATTCAAATTAAACAGGGGGAATTTGTTGCTATTATGGGAGCATCAGGTTCCGGTAAAACCACATTAATGAACATTCTAACTGGTCTAGATACCGCCAGTGAAGGAAAAGTCATTTTAGATGGTATTGATGCCGCTCAATTAGACGAAATCGGTCGCCAACGTTTCCGTGCAGAAAAAATTGGCTTGGTATTCCAACAATTCCATTTAATACCCTATTTAACTGCACTTGAAAATGTGATGCTTGCACAACATTATCACAGCGTCATTGATGAAGCGACTGCTAAATCCGTATTGGAACAAGTAGGACTAGGACATCGTATTGATCACCGACCAAGCCAACTTTCTGGTGGAGAACAACAGCGTGTTTGTATTGCTCGAGCGCTTGTCAATCAGCCTCCCGTTATTTTTGCCGATGAACCGACCGGTAATTTAGATGAAAAAAATGAGGCATTAATATTGGATTTACTGCAAGAATTAAACCGTCAAGGCAGAACCATTGTCATGGTAACCCACAATCCAGAACTGGGAGAGCTCACTGATCGAACCATTTATCTTCAACATGGTAAGTTTTTACGAGAGGAACGAAATGCCTATTAAACTTTTACTTAAATCACTCTGCCTAAGTGCGGTCATTTTCACCACTGTTTCCTGCAAAGAAGAAACGGCAACTATCGGCAGCATTGCTCCGGAAATTGCTGCCTATGATTTACAAGGTAAACAAGTTAGCCTAAAGAATTGGCAAGGTACTCGATTACTCACTTTTTGGTCAGAAACCTGTGGTCATTGTATGGCAGAATTAAAAACGTTTGAGCAACTTGATGAAGCCTATCCAAATAAAGTTCAGCTCATTGCCATTAATGTTGATAGTGAAAATATGGATACCAAAGCGGTCGTCGCTAAACACCAACTCACCCAATCAGTAATTAAAGATCAAATGAAAATCACAGCTGAGAGGTATCAATTAGTGGGTACGCCAACTTCTTTTATCATTGATACTAACGGCTATATTCAGGCTAAATTTGAAGGTAAAATTCCTCAGGAAGAATTAGATAAATTATTCAAAAAATAAACTGTTAAGGATTCTCAATGAAACCGTTTTACTTATTTCTCACTAGCCTACTCTGCATTTCTTTTTTTGCTCAAGCAGAGATACCTAACGATCCTGATTTCATTAAAGCAGAAAAAGTTTATAAACGCTCCTGCGCCACTTGCCATGGAAAAAAAGGCGAAAGATCGGCGATAGGTAAATCTAAAATCATTAATCAATTAAAAACAGAAGAAATTTCAACCGCGCTTTTTGATCGCAAAAAGGGAAATATTATCGGTGCTGGCAATCCGGCAAAGCAGCGTTTAAGTGAAGAAGAAATAAAAGCCTTATCCAAATTTGTACCAACGTTACAATAAATTTTTTGAAATTTTCAAACTAATTTGAAGTGAGCTTTAATGATACAGCAATCAATAAAAAATCTATCCATCATTAATATGTTGTCGAAATTATTTTAGTAATTTTGTACCCACCGCCTTTATTCGACCATAAACTGAATTGCAGATAAATGGAATTCTACAAACCTCGTTGTGCGAATAAATCATGCTAAGAGTTGCAGGTACAAGTACAACATAAAAGATTTGTATGTGATTTCGAGTACCCCTTCTTTGGCAATATTAATAACAGCATAGACTTTAAATAACCATTCTTTGGATAAATCAAGATGTGAGTAAATTAAAAATAACCTTGCTGCAAACGGCGCAGTTCGTAGTTCGGGTTATCTATCCCTGTCAGTAGTACAAGTGCTTTACCTGTTGCTTTGTCTAAGGAAGCTTTTATTAAACTAATAACGGACTAGATAAATCGGAGGATTTTGGGCAAACAAAGTACTGGCTCACCTATTGCTGCCTCTGAGAGATATGCAGCAGCAGTTTGTGGGCTTCTCATTCTTTATCCTTTTTGACCCGTTTTAAGTAGCGCTAAGAGAATTAATTCCGCTAGCAAGAGATGTGGATTGCGTTTTCATGGTTATTTACAATTATAAATATTATTTTGTATATATCGAATTTACTCAGATTTTTGACCGCACTTTGCTGTTAATACCAAACGAATTGAACCAGTATCATATACAAACCCGTACCAACAGCCATTGAAAGAAACATATTTTTTTTCCAAAAATGCAAAATTAGGACGACTGCACCAGCAATGAAATCCGGTAAACCAAAATGCCCCGATGTGATATCTACATTTTTATAGCAATATATCACCAACATTCCAAATACGGCGGCAGGCAATACGGTTCCCAAATAATGAACGTATTGGGGGATCGGACGTTTAGTAGAAAAAATCCAAAAAGGCAGCCAACGGGTAAACTGTACGCCTAAAATAGCAATACCGATAGTGATTATTTGTTCTGTCAACGTCATTTTAGACTCTCCAATTTAACCGATAATTTAGGACGCCATAAGCTGAGAAAAAACCAAATTCCAATAAGTGTTGGAAGTAAAAAATATTCCTTGCCGAAAATGAGTAGTGCTGTAATCGCAATCCCTAATCCCAATAATGAGCTTTCATGTGATTTTTCTTTCATCCAATTCTCAGCAAAAATCACTAAGAAAAGCGCAGTCATAGAAAATTCGATACCTTTCAAAGAAAAAGGTAAATATTCTCCAAAAACATTACCAATTACCGCACCGAGCGTCCAATAAATGTGTAAATACAGGCTGACAAAAAACATATACCAGCCTTTATCTAAATGAGGCGGAATACTTGCCATATAATTTAGTGAAAAGGATTCATCGACCAACGAACTAATCAAATATTTCCGCTTTTTACCTAAATTAGGAGAGTACTTTTTAAGCATAGAGATGCCGTAAAAAATCTGTCTTGCACTAATAACTAAAGTAATTAGTAGCGTATTAAGCGGAGAAAACCCGGTTAATAACGATCCTGCAATGATAAATTCAACCGAGCCTGCATAAATCAGCATTGTCATAAAAAGCGGAAACCATACGGAGAATCCCAATGATTTCATATATAAGCCGTAAGAGATACTGAGAAATAAAAAACCAGCAACCATTGGCGCACTGTAAGGAAATGCAGCTTTTGCCGCGACTTTGATCGGGTTATAAGACAACATATTTGACACGATTAACTCTCCAATACAGATAACCCAGGCAAAGTCGAAAAACTTTGGTTCTTGACAGTTTGATAAAAATCCTCAAGGTACGCAAGGCGTGCATCTTCCTGTCGGATTGCAGCATAGAGATTGCTGTATAAGCCCTCGCTGGTAATTTTCCGTGCAACAACATAACCTTTTTCTAAATAAGGCAATGCGGCCCAATAAGGTACGGTGGCAATTCCTCTTCGGCTAGCAACCAGTTGAATCATTGCTATAGTTAATTCGGTTGTTCGGCGAACAGGATTGATCCCATTAGGCTTAAGTACTTTTCGCAATAAATCCAACATATCGTCAGGCACGGGATAGGTAATCCAAGTTTCTTCAGCAAAATCTTCGGCAAACCAAATGTCCTTTTGAGCAAGGGCGTGATCCTTTGAGCAAATTCCAACCATTTCATAAGAGAAGAGCGGTTTAAAAATAATGTCATCATTATTTTCCAACTCAGAAACAATTGCCCAATCAGCTCGATGAGAAAGCAATAAACCTACCGGATCCGTATGAAAGCCTGATACGATATCTAATTCGACTAAGCTCCAATTTCGCCGAAACTCGTCCATTGCAGGCATTAACCAATCAAAGCAAGTATGACATTCTACCGCAATGCGTAATTCTCCGGCTTCCCCCTGTTTTACTCGAGCAAGATCTCGCTCGGCATCAAGAACTTTCGGTATAATCTCATTAGCTAAGCGGATCAAACGCTCTCCTGCTGGAGTAAAACGCAGCGGACTGCTTTTCCGTTCAAAAAGAGATAATTGGAACTGTTCTTCAATTAATTTGAGTTGATGAGAAAGCGCAGATTGAGTCAAATAAACTTGTTTGGCAGCAAGAGAAACGCTACCTGTTTGTTTTAAAGCAAGTAGCGTTTTTAAATGGCGCAATTCTAAAAATATTGGCTTCATTAAAATGATTCATTATTTTTCAAAATAAGATGAAGTCCATAATACACCAAAAAGAGAGGATTTACTCGGGTTTAAGTAAAAATACCCCCTGCTCCGACAACTGGATATAAGCTTCCGTTAAATTTGGTTCAAAATCTTCAGGTTTTGCATTAATTAACAGTTCCTGCCCTCCCCAATTTGCAATAATTTCCCAGTGGTTCCCCATATAGACTGCACTTTTTATCGTGCAACGTTGTTCTTGTTGTCCCTCTGTCATTAAATGCACCGATTCTGGACGAATCCCAACTAAACAGTTGCCCTCTTTAATTTGGAACTGCTGTGCATTCGGTAAAGGAAAAGAAACTCCGTTAATTTCGACCGCACTTTGTTTTAGGTTACCAGTAAAAATACTAGATTCTCCCATAAAATTTGCTAAAAATAAGGAATTAGGGCGTTGATACAACTCTTTCGCTGGTGCTTTCTGCATAATTTTACCTTTATTCATCACAATAACTTCATCAGAAACAGCAAAAGCTTCCGTTTGATCATGAGTAACATAAAGGGAAGTAATACCTAAACGTTGCTGTAATTCCCTAATTTTTTCTCGCATTGAGCGACGTAGATTGGCATCTAAATTACTCAGCGGTTCATCAAATAATAATACCTTTGGCTTTAATATTAAGGCTCTAGCAAGGGCTACGCGCTGTTGTTGTCCCCCTGAAATTTGATCCACAAAACGATCTTCAAAGCCAACTAGATCCACTAATTCAAGTGCTTCTTTTATCCGTTGTTTTCGTTCTTCTTTGCTAATTCCTTGCATTTTTAAACCATAGCCGACATTATCGCCAATAGACATATGAGGAAATAATGCATAAGACTGGAAAACAATACAAATATCACGATATTGCACTGATGATTTCGTTACATCTTCACCATCGATAAAGATTTGTCCTGAAGTTGGATTTTCTAAACCGGCCACTAACCGTAATACCGTAGTTTTGCCACAACCAGAAGGTCCCAGCAAAGTAACCATTGTGCCTCTTTTAATAGTCAAATTAAGGTTATCAATAACAGTACTTTGCCCAAATGATTTTGTGATATTTTTTAACACTAAAAAATCGTTATTCATTGTTTTTCCTTACATCTTTTTAGCTTTTGAACGACTGATTCGAGAATCCCCGACAATCCAGTCAAAGAATAAAATAATCGCCATCATTACTACAATCAAAATTGAACCGTAGGCAATCGCAATACCATACTCTCCATCTTCAACACGATTTAATATATAAGAAGTTGCAACTCGGGTATCTGCAGTTACTAAGAAAACAATAGCACTAACAGTTGTCATAGCACGAACAAAGCTCGTCACTAAAGCGGATAATAATGCTGGTTTTAATAAAGGGAAGACAATATACCAGATAGTTTTAAAGGAGCTTCCCTTTAAAGATAAAGAAGCTTCGTCAAGTGATTTATCCAGTTGTCCCAAACCTGCAACTGCAGCCCGCATCCCGACCGGCATATTGCGCATTACCATAGAAATGACAATAATAATCCCCGTTCCTGTTATATAAATTGGCGCATCATTGAAAGCCAAAATATAAGATACCCCCGCGACCGTTCCCGGTACGGCAAAACACAATAAAGTTAAAAACTCCAATGTTTTTTTACCTTTAAAATCACGACGAACCGTGAGGTAGGCAATTAATAACCCGAAAATAGCCGTAATCGGTGCTGCTGTTGCGGCAAACAAAACGGTTTGAATCAATGAAGGCCAAGCACCATCAGTAAATCCATGCCCAAATAACGCAATATAATGTTTTAATGTTAAGGTGTAATCCACTCCCCAGTTTACGGTAAAGCTACCGTAGAAAATACTACCGTAAAGCACCGCATTAAATACAACCCAAATACCAAGAATCACAATAATGATATACTTCATTGTATGAGGTAACTCCTGTACATCTCCTCGATAAGACTTACCCGATACAGTAACGTAAGAGCGCTTGCCTATCCATAAATATTGAATAATAAAAATAGTGAGCGAGAAAACTAATAAAATCATGCCCAATGTACTGGCTGAGGCATAGTCAAGCTGAGATCCGGCAATATAGAAATAAATCTGTGATGAAATAACATCAAAACTACCGCCTAAAACTAAAGGCGTACTAAAATCAGCCAAAGATTGAATAGCAACCACAAGGAATGAATTTGCTAATGCTGGTTTCAATAAAGGAAAAACAATATTAAAAAAAGCCTGATAACGATTGGAGCGCAATGTATAAGCAGCTTCCTCAATAGAAGGATGAATAGATTTTAATGCGCCTTCTAAAATCATAAAAGACATTGGTGTTAATGCAAGGGTATGGGCAATAACAATCCCAGTAAAACCATACAGCCAATTACTGTTAAATCCTAAATATTCAACTAAAAAAGCAGTTACATAGCCGGAACGTCCTAGCATTAAAGTTACACCTAAACCGACGACGAATGGCGGTGTAACAATAGGTAAAATAGAAAATATTTTTCCGATAGCTGCGGTACGTTTAGCAATGCGAGTAGTATATAAAGCAAAAATTAGTCCGAAAAAAGTTGTTAAAATACCAACAGTTACCGCCACACTTAATGAATTGCCAATGATTCGCAAAATATAAGGTTTTACTAAAATATCAATCACTTGTCCCGGCACAAATTGGCTACCGTCATAAAACATTGAAATAAAAACGGCAAGTATCGGATAGACAATAAAAAAGAAAATCAGCAAAATAATACTGAGTAACGAAGCAATAATAAATTTATCACTTTGCATCACTTTCATTTTAGCCAGTGCATTAGTAGCTAATGCAATAAGTGAAAGAACTAAAACAAAAATTGCATAGCCTAAACTAAATTTTTGCAGAATAGCTGCAATAAAAATAAATAAAAAAAGGCAGACAACCGTAGTAAACTCTGCTTTTCCCTGAGAAATTTCGTCTTTATTTTTAAATAATAGTGAAACACTCGGTACAATCAATAATGAGATAAACCAGCACCAACTGATATTGAAACTGCTCCACCCCATTGCAGAATAAATTTCATCTGCGGTTGACTCCTGTAAACCATAATATAATGCCATTGAAGGCAAGCAGATAAATCCTAAAAACGCCAATAAAATCCAAAATAGGTTACGGCTAAAAAAAATTACTTGTGTTTTCATACTATCTCCGAGACACAATACTACCTAGGTACTTTTACTTCTGAAATACGCTGTCTCATTAAAAGAAGTAACGAAATTACAAATGTGATTTTTGTTCTTTTCATTATATTTATATCCTATTTTGCCAATTTAACTTCTTCTACCCATTTTGTAATTAAGCGCTTACGTTCATCAGAGGAACCATATTTCTCAAAATCATAGTTGATTAAATTAAGTTTTAGTGGATCAAAGCTAGTTGGTGATTGTTCAGCTGTTGTATTTGTCAATATTTGATGGGCTTGTCCTTTTTTCCAAGCTAATTCCTGACCCTCTTTTGAAAGAACCCAATCAACAAACAATTTTGCGTTATCTATGTTGCGTGCTCCCTTTATAATACTGACACCACCTAATTCATAACCTGTTCCTTCACAAGGAACAATAAGTTCCAATGGCGCACCGTTTTGTTTTTCAACCGCATAATCGTGTAAAAAACCGATACCAATAGTGGTTTCACCGCGTGCAGCATTACGCGAAGGGGCTATCCCTGATTTAGTGTATTGAGAGACATTAGGATGAAGTTGACGAAAGTAATCAAATGCTACATCTTCTCCCCATAATTGGGTAAAAGTGGCTATTGCTGTATAGGCTGTACCCGAACTTTGCGGATCAGCTATTTGAATTTCACCTTTTAACCTAGAATCCGTTAAATCTTTCCAGCATTTTGGAATATCTGTTATACCAAGCTTTTTCAAACGCTCCGTATTTACGCCAAACCCTAAGATCCCCATGTATACAGCGGAGGTAAAATTTCCTTTTAATTTTGCAGGATCTTGAAAACGAGGCACAATTTGTTCAATATTTTGTGAACGATATGGCTCCAATAACCCTAATTCACCAGCCTGCGATTGCGGATCTAAAGTACCACCATACCATACATCCGCTTGAGGGTTACCCTTTTCCGATTCCACTTTTGCCAATGTGGCACCAGAACCATTACGAATAAATGCAGTTTTTACATCATATTTTTCTGCAAAGGCCTGCGTTTCTGCCTCGCACATTGCATTAGTTGCACTACAATAAACGACTAATCGACCTTTAGCAGAGGCAATAGAGGAGGTTAGTAATGCTGTCGCTAAAAGTGCAGTTGAAACTGAAAGAGAAATTGGATTAAATTTCATAAATTATCCTCATTAAGCAAAACGAACACTTTAATCTTAATTCAAGATAAAAAAAATTTCCGTGATTCAATTCACAAATTTTTAGTTCAAACCGAAAAATAAAAAGGACTACTTAATAAAAAGCAGTCCCAATTTTGAGTTTTCAGCATTAGTGTTCAGATGCAGGAAACAGAAATGGATTAATACCACTACGAGAAAACCCTTTTTCCTCCATCTCCATATCTAAAAAGAGGGAGGCAAGATCATCCGCAACAGCTTCAACTTGAGGATCTTTATCTTGAAACATGATTTTCAAATAACTCTCACAGTCGCCGCAGCTTTCTGCTCGAATTAATGCCAATTCTTCATTAAACGACCAATAGTCTAGTTTTCCACTTTGATTACAGTTAGTACATTGCGCACGAACTAAATTCCATTCACTTTCACATAATGAGCAATGTAAATAACGTAACCCTTGCGTATCACCAAAATGGACAATACTGGCAACGGGCATAGCACCACAAACAGGGCAAAGATATAAATTATCAGTACTCTCTGCTTGGCTGGAATGAGGAATATGTTGAACCAACTGTAACCAATATAACGATAATGCTGCCCAAATAAATACGGCTTTATCTGAGCTTACTAAATTAAACTCTTGCTTAAGTAGATAATCTGCTAATTGCTCCAATTCACTGTCCGAAGCTTTTTCCAACCATTCTATGGTGCTACTGATCGGCTCTTGAGTTTTAGGTTTAACTTCTTTTAATAACGATTTTAGTAAATTTAACCAAACTCGCTCTCTCGGAAAATTTTTTGCCTCCAACGGCAATATCCCTTTCAAATGAACTAATGTTTCATTACTCTCAACAGGAGTATTTTCCAAGACTTTCGCTTGGCTCTCGACAATATCGGCAGCAAAATGTAAATAATCTGCAAACGGATGATCCACAGCCAATTCTCTTAAACGCGCAGCTCGACGTTGATATAGATTTTTAGGGTTAGAAAACAAAATTGCAGGCTGCTGAAAAGAATGGGCAACTTGTTTGATTTCCGATTCAGGAAGAATTTTTATACTCATAATATTTATTTCGATTACATAATTTTTCAAAAAAAGTGCGGTCAGTTTTGACCGCACTTTTATAGCTTTCCGACATTACATAGTAATTTAAAAAAACAGATACCCGATAAACTGTAGAAACTTTACTAGGCTTCCATATGAGAAATCAACTCACATTACTCATTGCCAATCAGGAATATAATACTCCCGCTCCCTACTCTATTACATAGCGCAATTACCAAAGTAACGTTCCTAGATTATTGAGAATATCAGTTTTTTATACCTGCATAATGTCATACTGTTAGTACGGCAGTAACATTATGATTTATGTCTTTTTTCTGCCCTTTTAGCTTGCTCTGCCATTTCTTTTTCAAGCTCCGGTAACACTTCCTCACGATACCAACGAGGGTGGTGTTTTTTCGCCCAACGTACAGTTACCCATCCTTCAATCATACTGCGAATAGAACCTTTTACCCAGAAAGCCATATACATATGCACAATAATACCGGTAAATAGCATAAAGGCACTCGCTGAATGAAGTAAAATTGCAATACGAATGACAGGAATAGAGAAATTATGGGAAAAATATTGTCGCCACATAATAATGCCCGTAACAAGCAAAGTAACCATTGCCAAATTTAATGTCCAAAATAACATTTTCTGGCCAAGATTATATTTTCCGTTATCCGCAACGGCATGCTCGTTCCCTTTTAGGACTTCATCAACATTTTTCAACCATACCCAGTCATTTTTTTCTGGTACATTACGATAAGCATAAATCTTCGCCAAAATAAGAAAAGCAATAAACATAACAATTCCTGTAAAAGGATGTATTGCTCTTGCTAATTGAGGCGTTCCTAAAATTTCCGTTAACCAAGAAAAATCAGGGAAGAAAAAAGCTATCCCAGTTAATGCAGTGCTGAAAAACGCAATAACCAATATCCAATGACTAATACGCGCTGGAAATTTGTGGCGAATGATTTTGTGATCATCACTGATCTTAAATTTACTCATCTTTTTCCTCCTCTGGCGTATCTTCGTGTTCATCTAGATATTCCGTATTAGGTCCTATTGCAACATAGTGAGTCAATGCACTTAATGCCAACCCTCCCATAGCTACAGCAGCCACCGGTTTTAATACGTCTTTCCATAGCGTAATACTTAAGTCTATTTCAGGATCTTTTGGTAATCCGGAATAAAGTTCTGGCTTATCAGCATGGTGCAACACATACATAACGTGGGTTCCGCCAACGCCATCTGGATCATATAATCCAGCATTTTGGTAACCACGCGATTTAAGATCGGCAATACGCGTTTCTGCATATTCCTTCATCGCTTCTTTACTACCAAAATGAATCGCCCCGGTAGGGCAAGTTTTAACACAAGCCGGCTCTTGTCCGACAGATACCCGGTCTACACAAAGGGTACATTTATAAACTCGGTTATCTTCTTGATTCATACGAGGAATATTAAAAGGACAACCGGCAATACAATAACCACAACCAATACATTTATCCGATTGAAAATCAACGATTCCGTTTTTATATTGAATAATTGCACCCGGTGAAGGGCAAGCTTTTAAACAACCCGGTTCGCTACAATGCATACAGCCGTCTTTACGAATAAGCCATTCTAAGCGGTCATTTTCCTCCACTTCATTGAATTTCATCACGGTCCAAGCTTTAGCATTGAGATCAACCGGATTATCATAACTGCCAATACATTTTTCCGATTCTGCCCGCAAATCATTCCATTCCGAACAAGCCACTTGGCAAGCTTTACAACCAATACAAGTGGTTACATCAATTAGTTTGGCAACTTCAAATTTATGATCACGGGCATGAGGGGCAGGCGTCAAACCAGAAGTCGCAGAAACATTAATAATATCTTGAGTTTGTACGCCCATTATATAGCCTCCGTTTTTTCAATATTCACTAAGAAAGTTTTGAATTCCGGCGTTTGCGTATTACCATCACCGACCCTTGGAGTCAAATTATTAGCAAAGAAACCTTTCTTCCCAACACCAGAGAATCCCCAGTGAATAGGAATACCAACGGTATGTACCATTTGTCCATTTACTTCAAGAGAACGAACTCGTTTTGTTACTACCGCAACGGCCTTAATATAGCCTCGTTTTGACGTAACTTTGACATGATCCCCGTTACTAATGCCTTTTTCAGCAGCTAATTGTTCACTAATTTCAACAAACTGTTCAGGCTGTGCAATAACATTAAGTAATGCGTTTTTCGTCCAAAAATGGAAGTGCTCCGTTAAACGGTAAGTCGTCCCCACGTAAGGGAAATCTTTTGCAGTTCCCATTTGTACCCTATCGTTATCAAGAATTCGAGCAACCGGATTTGAGACAACATTAGGATGTAATGGGTTAGTCCCAATCGGAGATTCAATTGGTTCATAATGTTCAGGGAAAGGCCCCTCTGCCATTTTATCTAAAGCAAATAAACGACTGACCCCTTCAGCTTGCATAATAAATGGCATTACTTTGCTATTTGGCGGTGCGGTACCGTAATCTGCAACATCTACATAGTTCCAGTTTTTACCGTTCCACTTCACTAATTGACGTTTCGGATTCCAAGGATTACCCGCCAAATCTGCACTTGCTCGATTATAAATAATCCTACGATTTAGAGGCCATGCAAACGCCCAACCTAAGGTATTACCTAATCCTGAAGGATCGGAATTATCACGGTTTGCCATTTGGTTACCTCTAGGTGTCCATTGTCCAGTGTAAATCCAACAAGCTGACGAAGTCGTTCCATCATCACGCAGTTGTGCAAAACTGGATAATAACTCACCTTTCTTCACAACGACATTACCATTGGCATCTAATAGATCAGCTAAAGCATAGCCGTTATTTTCTTTTGCTAATTCATCAGATTTAGGTTCAAGTGGATTCGTATAATTCCATGCCATCGCCTCGAAAGATTCCAAACCTTTCGCACTCTCTTTATCTTGATGATAAAGATGTAATAATTCTTCACGAATTTCCGATAGGATATCAACGTCAGGCTTAGCCTCTCCCGGTTGGTCTGCACCTTTCCAGTGCCATTGTAACCAACGTCCTGAGTTAGCAATAGAACCGTCCTCTTCTACAAAGCAAGTTGTCGGTAGACGAAATACTTCTGTTTGAATATCTTCACTTTTAACATCATTATATTCGCCAAAATTTTTCCAAAACTCAGAAGTATCGGTAACTAACGGATCGAAAATCACTAAAAATTTTAATTTACTCAGTGCTTTGATAATTTTTCCTGTATTTGGATAAGAAGCGATAGGATTAAAGCCCTGACACATATAACCGTTCACTTTACCTTCATACATTCTATCGATAAAGCGCATATGATCTAACCGTATTTTTTCCTGTTTAGGTAAAAAATGGTAGCCAAATTCATTATCTTTGGTTGCTTTATCACCATAAAACGCTTTAAGCAAACTAACGACAAATTTCGGAGTATTTTGCCAATAATTAATTTGTCCGTCTGCCATTGTTTTTGGCGTAATACGCTCTAAAAATGCCGCTAAACTTGTATCGTTTTCAGTTGGTAGAGGTAAATAACCTGGCAGCATATTCGGAAATAGTCCAAGATCGGTAATACCTTGTACATTCGAGTGCCCACGTAAGGCATTTACACCACCACCCGATACACCAATATTCCCCAATAACAATTGAATCATTGCCATTGTACGAATATTCTGAGAACCAATACTGTGCTGGGTCCAGCCTAATGCATATAAGAAACTTGCCGCTTTATCTGGCGCTGAGGTTTTTGCAATTTCTTCACAGAAAAGTTGAAAATCTTTTTGCTTAGTTCCACAAATGCGTTCTACCATTTCTGGCGTATAACGTTCAACGTGTGCTTTTAACATATTAATCACACAACGTGGATCCTGCATACTCATATCACGTCTAGGCTGTCCCTGTTCATCTAATTGATAGGACCAAGTCGATTTATCATATTGGCGTTTCGCTTCGTCATACCCACTAAATAAACCGTCTTCAAAATTAAAACCTTCATTAACCAGAAATGTTGCATTAGTATAGTGTCTAACATACTCGTGTTGGATCTTATCATTACCTAATAAATAACGAATAACCCCGGATAAAAATGCTATATCTGTCCCCGAGCGAATAGGCATATAGATATCAGCGACTGATGCAGTACGGTTAAAGCGAGGATCAACGACCATTAACTTCGCGCCATTTTGTTTTTTCGCTTCAATCGCCCAACGGAAACCAACCGGATGAGCCTCTGCGGCGTTACCGCCCATAACAATTACTAAATCAGCATTTTTAATATCAACCCAATGGTTGGTCATCGCACCGCGACCAAATGATGGAGCAAGACTTGCTACCGTTGGTCCGTGTCAGATACTTGCTTGATTATCGGTATAAATCATACCGAGAGAACGAACCCATTTTTGTGTCAATAAACCAGTTTCGTTGCTGGCAGCCGAAGCTGCCAATAGCCCCGTAGTCATCCAACGATTAACGGTTACACCTTGTTCGTTTTTCTCAATGAAATTGGCATCACGATCTTCTTTCAATAGACGGGCAATACGTTGAATTGCTTCATGCCAAGAAATTCGCTTCCATTCTGTGGCGCCCGGTGCACGATATTCCGGATATTTTACGCGACGAGGGCTATTAACGTAATCTAATGCACCAGCACCTTTAGGGCATAGTGCACCACGGCTAACAGGATGATCTGGATCCCCTTCAATATGAAAAAGTTTACCTTTTGAATTGGTTTGTGCGCCGTAACCCATACTGTATAACAGCATACCGCAGCCGACGGCACAATATGTGCAAGTGTTGCGTGTTTCTTTTGCACGCAACAATTTATATTCGCGAGGAGCGGCTAATGCACTTGCTGGAGCAAAGCCCAGCATTGCCGCTGATGTTCCCGCCATACCACCTGCACAGATCTTGAAGAATTTTCTTCTGGAGACCTGCATATACACTCCTTCCAATAGAAAACTATTGATATGTCGATAGTAGTAGATTTGTTGTAGAAAATTTGATTGATAAAAACAACATTTCAATCAAAGGCTAAATTTCCCTTTTACAAAAGGGGAAAATTGACGATCGCTAGAATACTCATTTTTAATGTGGAAATCTATAAGTAATCTGGGGTAAAAATAAAAAATTTGATGTAATAATAAAACGGATTAAAAACAATCAGAAGTGAAGCTAATAAAATATACCTTACGATATACAAAAAAGAGGGAGAAAATAAAAAAGCATAATAAACGATAAATACTCAATTTTCTCTCTATCATTCATCACTTATTTTAATTGAATACAATACTCGTTATAAAAAACTTTTATTACTCATTTTATTCCATCACAATGAGCATTTTATCTGTTTGTTTGAATGAACAAAATTGCTAAGATTTTAAACCGCACTTTTAGTGAGAAATCACATAATCCGACGAGATTGTGTGTAAGTCCTGAGCCAATACGCTTCATCTAACGAACTGATTGTTACGCCTTGACTTGAACTAGCATGCATAAATTGATTATTACCAATATATACACCTACATGGTGGTTTTTACGAAAAAAAACTAAATCACCTTTCTGTAGAGTATATTTTGCAATTTTTTTACCTAAAAAACGCTGCTCTGAGGTAGAGCGAGGCAAGTTTATCCCATAAGCTTCAAGAAAAATTGCTTGCATAAATGCAGAACAGTCAATACCTCTTTTTGTCGTACCACCCATACGGTAACGGGTTCCGCTCCATTTACGATAAATATTTGCCAATACTTGATCTGTTACCACTTTTGTCGGGCGGTTTGTTTTTATCTTATGATAGCCTTCGTCTGTTGAAAATTGAATGCCTTGACTCTCTCCGCCCAAATCGTTTTGTGCATACGGTTGTAATTTCATACTATTACTACAAGCAGAAATAAATACCGATAAACTGAAAACTATCAAGCTATTTTTAATCATAAATTAATTTAATAAAAGAAATATAAACAAGAAATAAAATCTTACGGAGTCTATCAAGAATCACTTTTGAGCACCAGAAAAAAATGACGCTCTACCCAACTTATTTTGATGAGTATTTAAAGCAATCCCGAGATATGTCAAGTAAGGACAAAAAATAATAGGGAAGAATAACAAGACAAAATTTATTTTATTGATTTATCCCCAGTATTTTTTCAATCAAAATCGTGAATTTTTACCTCATATAATGTAATATGCACGCGAATTTACTATCAACCCCATTTATGAGGAGTTATCTATGGCTGTAAATAATATCTTAGGGTTATTTGCACATTCGCCGTTAAAACCGTTGCAACGCCATTCCGATAAAGTAACGGAATGTTGTAATTTTCTATTACCTTTCTTTGAAAGTACCTTTGCCGGCGATTGGGATAGTGCAGAAAAATTACGCCAACAAATTTCCGAAGCGGAACGTCAAGCAGATACATTAAAACGAGAAATCCGTTTAAAACTGCCACGCGGTTTATTTATGCCGATTGATCGTACTGACTTATTGGAATTAGTCACACAGCAAGACAAATTGGCAAACTATGCTAAAGATGTGGCAGGGAGAATGATTGGACGCGAATTCCCATTCCCTCAGGAAATGAAACAGAAATTTATGCAATATGTTTCCCGTAGTATTGATGCTGCAGTACAAGCTCATAAAGTCATTGATGAAATGGATGAATTACTCGAGACAGGTTTTAAAGGGAGAGAATTAACTTTTGTCAATCATATGATTACGGAATTGGATTCCATTGAAGATGATACCGATCATATGCAAATCCAACTAAGGATGATGTTACGCCAGGTAGAAGAGCACTATAACCCGATAGATATTATGTTCTTATACACAATTCTTGAATGGGTCGGTGTGTTAGCAGATCAAGCTCAACGTGTCGGCTCTCGAATTGAATTAATGCTCGCCCGTTCATAACAACGATTTAAAATAACATAGGAAAATACTATGGAAATTATTCACAATTATGGAACCTTGCTGATTATTATTACAGCCGTTTTCGGCTTTTTTATGGCCTTTGGAGTGGGTGCCAACGATGTTTCTAATGCAATGGGAACATCCGTTGGTTCCGGAACAATTACTGCAAAACAAGCAATTATCATTGCAATGATTTTTGAATCAGCCGGCGCATATCTTGCTGGCGGAGAAGTTACTGAAACAATAAAAAGTGGCGTCATTGACCCAACTCAGTTCATTGAAACACCTGAAATTCTCGTTTTAGGTATGATGTCGGCCCTATTTTCTTCCGGGCTTTGGCTACTAATAGCATCTAAAATGGGTTGGCCGGTTTCCACTACTCACACCATTATCGGAGCCATCGTCGGCTTTGCCTGTGTAACTGTCGGCGCTCATGCAGTAGATTGGAGTGCTATGCGAAATATTGTAGGAAGTTGGTTTATAACACCAGTATTGGCAGGGATTATAGCCTATGCAATTTTCTTTAGTACACAAAAACTTATCTTTGATACGGAACATCCTCTTGAGAATGCACAAAGATTCGGACCTTATTATATGGGGATAACGATTCTAATTCTGTCGATCGTTACCATGACAAAAGGTTTAAAACATGTTGGATTACATTTAAGCGGACTAGAAACTACAATCATTTCTTTAGGAATTAGTGCGATTGCTATCGTAGCTAGCTACTTTTATTTCCGCAGTACGACATTTATCCAGAAAGTTTCCACCGGAACTTTCGGCTCCGTAGAAAAAATATTTAGCATATTAATGTTATTAACCGCTTGCGCAATGGCATTTGCACACGGTTCTAACGATGTAGCGAATGCTATTGGTCCTCTATCTGCAGTTGTAACTATTGTCGAACATCACGGTGAAATTCTGGCAAAAACACCATTAACTTGGTGGATTTTACCACTAGGTGCCGCCGGTATTGCCGTTGGTTTAATAGTAATGGGATACAAAGTAATGGCAACTATTGGCACAGGAATTACAGATCTTACTCCAAGCCGTGGCTTTGCCGCACAATTTGCTACGGCAGTTACTGTTGTACTGGCTTCTGGTACAGGTTTACCCATTTCAACAACACAAACTCTAGTTGGTGCAATTTTAGGGATTGGCTTCGCTCGAGGCATTGCAGCACTGAACTTAACAGTTATCCGAAATATCGTTGCCTCTTGGATCGTTACCCTACCGGCAGGAGCATTCTTTGCAATTATAATTTTCTATATACTGAAAGCAGTCTTTCATTAATCTCCCTTGAGATTTCATTATCCATAAAAAGAGCGGTCAATTTGACCGCTCTTTTTATTTCAAAAATTCAGTATAATGTATCAATTTCACAAACCAGCATTTTTGATCAAATACCAATCACTATATTCCTTGTAACAAACAAAAATAACTATTTCAATGGATTATCAAATAGGGGCTAAACATCACTCCTGTGCTGATATTAAGAATTTCAATTTGTATTTATAACAGTACTAAAAAGTTTCGATTAATTAACTAATATCCGTCTTCACGCATATTCGGTAAAAATACCTTTTGTTGAATCCGTTTCACTTGAGTTGTAATTGTTCCGTTGGCATGTAACTCTAACTCTCTCCACCCAGGTTGTAAATCATCTAACATAAAATGATTATTATCCGGTTTAAATTGAATACAGGTCGAAGGGGTCGCCATCACTTGATAGCCATTCCAATCGCTGTCAACCTGTTGATGAATATGTCCGTACAAAATTGCTTTCACATTGCGAAATGGCGAAATCGTATAAAATAAATCATGAGCATTACGCAAATTATGCTGATCAAGCCAAGCAGAATTAGTTGGTAAAATATGATGATGCAATACAACTAAAGAATAACGTTCCGGATAATCTTTTAATTTTGCCCGTAACCAATCAATTTGATATTGCCCTAATTGCCCGTGTGGGGCTCCAAAAACCTGACTGTCCAGCAATAAAATTTGCCAATAATCACCAATCAACAAATGCTTTACAGCCTTCACTGTACCTTTATTCAAAATTTCAAACATTTTTGGCTGAAAATCATGGTTACCAGGAATCCAAAACACATTTCTCTGTAAAGGTTGCACCATATCATAGAAACGTTGGTAGCCTTCATCCGAATTATCTTGAACCAAATCGCCTGTTGCCAAAACTAAATCGTAATCAAAGCAACTATTTCTTACTTCCTGCACTACCTGCGAAAAACTATCACAAGTATTTATCCCTAATAATTCGCTATCAGCTTCTTTGAAAAGATGAGGATCAGTAATTTGTAATATTTTTATTACTTCTTGTTCAGTTTGATAAACAAATGTACTCAGCACAGCGCCCCCTATATCATTACTCAGACTATCGCCATGTTTGTTGTAAAGATTGATAATTAAGTTGTAGCCACTGTAATCCCATTACAGCAATACCATTATCAATTTTTCCTTCACAAACCCATTGATATGCCTGTTCACGTTTTATCACATGCACTCGAATATCCTCGTTTTCTTCCGCAAGTCCGTGAATACCCTCTGCTTTTGTACTATCTACCTTCCCTGCAAATAAATGAATTCGTTCAACCACGCCACCAGGACTATCCCATACACTTAGACAGTGTATTAAATTTTCCACTTTAACACCTGCTTCTTCTTCACTTTCACGCAAAGCAACATCCCGTGGCTGTTCCCCTTCTTCCACTATACCGGCAATTAATTCAATTAGCCAAGGAGATTGGGAAGATGTCGGGTTATAAGCACCGATTCTCACTTGTTCAACTAAAATGACCGTATCTTTATCTGGATCGTATGCGATAACGGCGGAAGCTGCGCCTTTAACCAAAAGCTCTCTGCTTACAATACCGCTCATACCACCGGCAAAAAGTTTATGTTTAAACAGAACTTGTTTTAATTTAAAAAAGCCTTGATAAACTACCTTTTCATTCAAAATTTCAATATCATTTTGAGTAAACTGCTGAAAATTCGACATTATTTCTTACTGAACTCCATTATAACGGCGGATAGAATACGCTGAATTAGTGATAAAAAAAATAGAAGATGAGGATTTTTTACTGAATATTTGAACTGTATCACAAAAAATAAAAGCTGCTGCCTATTTCATACCCACAGCAGTTTTCTAATTTCATTTATTTTTGAATAACCTGACTAATCACTTTTCCATCGGAAAATGTTGTTTTTAATTCATCACCGATTTTAACTTGTCGCACGGATGTTAAGACCTGTCCCTGTCTATTTTCAGCAATGGAGTAACCACGAGCCAATACTTTCAACGGACTTAACCCGTCCAATTTGCCACATAAATTTACAAATCGATGCTTGGAAGTAGAAGATGACTGATTTATGCTAAAATCTAACCTTGCTTTTAAACGCTCAATATATTGATATCGATACTGAATATGATAGGGTAAAGGATTTTTATGCAGACGTTCGAAAAGTGCGGTCATTTTTTGCAAATTTTTATCAAAATGGCGAGAAATTGCCAATATTAGGCGGTGATTAATCTGCTGAATTTTGTTTCTCTGAATATTCAGTTGAGTTTGCGGATGTTGATGCTGCAAGCGTAATTCTAGCTGTTTCAAGCGTTGAATTTGTAACGTAAAAAAACGATCAAGTGCCATTTCCAAACGCTGTCGACGATGTACTAATTGTTGCTGCAATTCATCTTGATCCCGGCTCACTAATTCTGCCGCTGCAGAAGGTGTCGGTGCTCGCACATCCGCTACAAAATCTGCAATTGTAATATCAGTTTCGTGTCCAACTGCACTAATAATTGGAATTAGTGATTGAAAAATTGCCCTAGCAACACATTCTTCGTTGAAACACCATAGATCTTCTAACGATCCACCACCGCGCCCGACAATTAATACGTCAGCCTCTTGACGCTGATTTGCTAATTCAATCATCCGTACGATTTCTGCCGCGGCCTCTTTGCCTTGAACAGCAGCCGGATAAATGACAATGTTTAAACTCGGATCTCTACGCTGCAAGATCTGTAAAATATCTTGCAATGCGGCTCCAGTTGGTGATGTAACAATGCCAATCTTTTTAGGAAAGTGCGGTAAGTTTTTTTTGAGATTTTGTGCAAACAACCCCTCGGCCGCTAATACCATTTTTAAGGTTTCAAATTGCTGCTGCAAAACCCCTTCCCCAGCAGAATGCATAGCTTCAATAATTAACTGATAATCACCTCGAGCTTCATACAAACTTACACTGGCTCTTACTAACACCTGCATTCCGTTCTGTGGTCGAAACGCAACCCGCAAATTTCTCATTCTAAACATCGCACAACGTACCTGAGCATTTTCATCTTTTAAGGTTAAATACCAATGCCCCGATACCGGTTGGGTAAAATTAGAAATCTCACCACTCAACCAAATTTGTGAAAAGCGATTCTCAAGTAAACTGCGTGCTTGCTGATTGAGTTGTGAAACCGAATAAATATGCTCACTCATCTAATAGAACCCAACCGTCATCTAACCAATTACAAATCGAATCCAACAATAATGTTAAGGTTGTTTCCATATCATCTGTTTGTGCTGCCAAATTTTCCAAAAATGCCCAATTTAGTACTTGCCCATCAGCCAAACATTGCAATACGGTACTCTCTACTTCATTAAGCTCATCTAACCATTCACCATTGGCATAGATACGCAAGGGACATTCCGTATAAACCAATTTACAGTTATTATCTTGTGATAAACGAACATTACCCGAGCTTAATAATCCCCGGATTTTATCCGACTCACTCATTTCACCAGAAACAAGCAATTCGTAGCGGCGAGAGCTAACCGTACTTGCTACGGCTTGCTTAAATAGACGATCAAAAGTCGGCGAATCTTCCAACTGCGCGATCAAATAACGCTTCATTGCCTGAATATTTTCATCTGTTAATTTACCTGTTTTTTGTGCCGATTGCGCTAATCGCAAAGGTAATTGAAACTCGCTCAAATTTAAATCGGGATCCTGATAACAAAACGATTTAGCAATATTTTCGATTAAATCGGCCGTATTCGGGTAACGTAATCCAAAAGAGAATGTCAAGCAATCGTCTTCTGCTACGCCATAATGCGCCATACGAGAAGGAATATATAAAATATCTCCCGGATTTATTACTTCGTCCAGTACCAAATCTCCCATATCATCAAAAATACGAATCGGTTGATTCGGCTTAAACTCTGTACTCGGATCACACCACTTACCTAATTGCCAACGACGATGTCCGTAGCCTTGCACTAAAAAGACATCATATTCGTCATAATGTTTACCAACCGAACCGCCTTTCGGTGCATAAGACACCATAATATCGTCTCGTTGCCATTGCGGAATAAAACCAAAACGGTGCCATAATTTTCCTAACTCTGGCGACCACTGCTCCATATTTTGCACTAACACTGACCATTTCGACGGTAAGTTCTCAAAATCGGCTTCGGATAAGGGACTAAAAGAGACCCTCCAATCATCATCGGAATAGGTTTTAACTAAGCGAGCGGTAACCTCTTCTGCTTGTGCTAATTCAATAATATCTTGAGGCTCAAATTGTCCTACAATTTCAGGTAAACCATTGCGGATTAGTAGCGGCTTTTTCTGCCAATAATCACGCAAAAAGATCTCTGCTGTCATAGTTTCAGGTAGGCAAAGTGCGGTCATTTTTACTCCTATCTTTTATTCTTTTTCGCTTGTTGTTCCGCCCGTTGCCGACGAATTTCTTTTGGATCAGCCAATAGCGGACGGTAAATTTCAATACGGTCGCCGTCTTTTAATTGCTCGGTTAATTTTACCAGACGGCTAAATACCCCCACTTTATTTTCACGCAAATCTATTTCAGTGAATTGCTGTAAAATACCGGATTGTAAAATTGCCGTTTGCACCATTGTCCCTTTATCAACCTTAAAAGACTTTAAATAGTAATGTTCGGGCAATGCGTAGGCGATTTCAATTTTAATTTGGTCCATAATAATTATTTTATTAAAATATTTGGTGTATTATAACGTAAAAATATCCTCAGAATTAAGGGAAGAATATGAATTGGCTAGGATTTGCAATAGGTTCTGCCTTCTTTGCTGGTCTTACGGCGATCTTGGGAAAATTAGGCGTAGAGGGGATGAATAGCAATCTTGCAACCTTCATTCGTACCCTTGTAGTACTAGCTGTCTCTGGGGGAATCATCACGTTACGCAATGAATGGCAATTTCCGCAACATATCGCAACAAAACCCTTGATCTTTTTAATTTTATCCGGCATTGCTACCGGTTTCTCTTGGCTATGTTACTATCGTGCCTTACAACTTGCTCCTGCATCTTGGGTTGCACCAATAGATAAACTAAGTGTTGTTATTGCGATTATTTTAGGTATAACGCTACTCGGTGAGCCGATTAGCTTGAAACTGATTCTTGGTGCCACTCTAATTTTTGTCGGCGTATTAATTTTAAGTCTCTAAATCTCCCGAATAGAGCCCAATATGAATATAAAAAAATTATTTTTGCTGTGTTTACAGAATAGACAAACAAAACCGAAAAAGCCGTTCTCTTTCATTCCTCCACATTCTATCCTTATTCGTCCTCTTGGTAATGCTATTGGCGATGCTACAGTCCATACCGCTCACATTCAGCAGCTTCGAACCGCATTTCCAGAAGCTAAAATCGGCGTTATTGTTACTCCACAAAATCGAGCCATATTTGAACATTGCCGATTAGTTGATTGCTATGTAGAGCGAAATCTTCTTTCCTATATAAAAAACCATAAAAAATGGGACTGGCTGCTAGATTTTGAAAATAACTTCAATTCAGCTTCTTTGTTTATGGATCGGATTCTCATACCGAATAGCATCATTATTTTCCGTAAGTACAACAAAAAACATTACAATTTTAATAGAGTAAAAAATTATGATCTACATTATCCACAACAAGATAATACACCACTTAGCCATTATCTCAGCAATTCCTCATTGGCTACGCTATTTAATCTGCCCCAACCTTATTCCGTGTTACATATTCACGCTGAGGATCAACATAAAATTAGTTGTTTCTGGCAACCGAATAAAATAAGACTTTTACTTTGCCCTCAAGGCAGCAAACGTCAAATTCCGGAAGACGAATTAGCCGAATTATTAAACCATAGTATCCCCCCTTCTACTCAGATTGAATTAATCTTAGGCTACACGAAGCTAGCAGAAAAATACTGTCAAAAATTAACCGCACTTTGTCCACAGCTACAGATTAAATGTTCACCGAAAACGACACTAAGTGGATATTTAGCGTTAATAAAAAGTGCGTATATCATCATTGCTGTTGATGGAGGCTCATTGCACCTAAGTTGCGCATTCAAGAAACCGCTACTCAGTTTCTTTGCCGATAGCCAACCAAACCTTGGTACTTGGCAACCTCTTATCGCTGCAAATGTATCGCATTTGCGAATTATCAGTAGAACACCCGGTAATTCAAACGATACTCAAGATTTCCCATTGGATTCTGCGATAAATTGGCTAAAAAAGGAAATAAAAAAACAAGAGCAAAAAAGATATTAAAATATGACTATAAATTGATTGTTTCACTTGTTTGATTGAGTCAACCTTACGAATTCGTTACAATACGCCACCGTTTGACTTAACCAATACAAAATGTCTGAAATCAAATTAATTGTCGGGCTTTCTAATCCTGGCGCAAAATACGAAGGCACAAGACATAATGCCGGCGAATGGTTAATTAATGAAGTTGCCCATCAATATAATATTAGCCTGAAAGACGAAGCAAAATATTTTGGAAAAACCGCTAAAATCAACACATCACGGGGAGAAGTGCGGTTACTGGTACCAACAACATTTATGAATTTAAGTGGTAAAGCTGTTGGTACATTGGCAAATTTCTACCGAATCCAACCGGAGGAAATCCTTGTAGCCCACGACGAATTAGATTTACCGCCTGGAGTAGCTAAAATAAAACAAGGTGGAGGACATGGCGGACATAATGGTTTAAAAGATATTATCTCCTCTCTTGGCAACCGTAATAACTTCTACCGTATACGGATTGGCATAGGTCATCCCGGACATAAAGATCTCGTCCCGGCCTATGTGCTAAATAAGCCATCCCCTTCAGATAAATCACTAATTGATAGGGTAATTGATGAAGCAAGACTTTGTATCGATTTATTATTTAAAGACGGCATTGTAAAAGCAACTAATCGCTTAAATGGTTTTAAAGCATAATAAAAAAGGAAAATATAAAAATGAGAAAATTAATTTTTCTAAGTTTACTTACTTTGATCATTTCCGGTTGTTCTGCTAGAGCAATATTAGTCAACAAGAAAGTGGATTACGATCCAACAACAGAGGCTCGCATCCGTGTATATCAAACAAATGGAAACAAAACGAATAGAATACTTAGCGATACAAGTTGCCAAGATCAGAAAAATATCCCAGCCAAAGCTCGCAGCAAAAATCCATTTAACCGAGAAAACATACATAATGGTTTAGCTAAACGAACCCTAAAAAATATATCTATCGGTATGCCAATGACTGAAAGAGCAGAAAATGCACTAAAAAGATCTAGTTTCTTTGACACGGATTCATTTGAAGAATATGTCATTGAAGCAAATAAACTAGCTTTAGCGAGAAGTAGCTATTTTAGCGACATAGGTCATTTACAAACAATATGTAACTTAGGAGCAGAATTCTTGCCTAAGGCAGGCAAGGATTATGAATTTAGCTATATAGTAAACGGCTCTTTTTGCCAAATTATTATCAATGAGCTCATTTCTATCGATAAATCTTCATCTCAGACTAAAGCAATACTCGGGGAATTAGTACCATTAAAAAAATGTAATTAATTACTCATCTATCAAATTTTATTTAAATAGGAAAAAATTATGGGATTTAAATGTGGAATTGTCGGGTTACCAAACGTAGGAAAATCAACCCTATTCAATGCCTTAACCAAAGCTGGTATCGAAGCTGCAAACTATCCGTTTTGCACTATTGAACCAAATACCGGCGTTGTCCCAATGCCGGATCCGCGCCTTGAGGCATTGGCTGAAATTGTAAAACCGGAGCGAGTGTTGCCAACTACAATGGAATTTGTCGATATCGCAGGACTTGTTGCAGGAGCGAGTAAAGGTGAAGGTTTAGGAAATAAATTCTTAGCAAACATTCGTGAAACTGATGCTATCGGACACGTTGTACGTTGTTTTGAGAATGACGATATCGTTCATGTTGCTGGTAAAATTGATCCCCTTGATGATATTGAAACTATCAATACCGAACTAGCCTTAGCAGATCTTGACAGTTGTGAACGTGCAATTCAGCGCCTACAAAAACGTGCAAAAGGTGGCGATAAAGAAGCTAAATTTGAACTTTCTATTATGGAAAAAATTCTACCGGTTCTAGAAAATGCCGGAATGATCCGCTCTATTGAACTAGATAAAGACGAACTTCACGCTATAAAAGGTTACAATTTTTTAACATTGAAACCGACAATGTACATTGCTAATGTCAATGAAGACGGCTTTGAAAATAATCCTTATCTCGACCGAGTGCGTGAAGTTGCAGAAAAAGAAAATGCGGTAGTCGTACCTGTCTGTGCCGCTATTGAATCGGAAATTGCCGAATTAGACGACGATGAAAAAACAGAATTTTTACAAGATTTAGGCATAGAAGAACCCGGTTTAAACAGAGTAATCCGCGCCGGATATGCTTTATTAAACCTACAAACTTACTTCACTGCTGGCGTGAAAGAAGTTCGAGCTTGGACAATTCCAGTAGGAGCTAGCGCTCCTAAAGCGGCTTCCGTTATTCATACTGATTTTGAAAAAGGCTTTATTCGTGCGGAAGTAGTTGCTTATGAAGACTTTATCCAATTTAAAGGAGAAAACGGGGCAAAAGAAGCAGGAAAATGGCGTTTAGAGGGAAAAGACTATATAGTCCAAGACGGCGATGTCATGCATTTCCGTTTTAATGTCTAAAACGTTCCCAAAAATGACCGCACTTCGATCTATCCCAATATTTGGCTAACTCAATTTAAAAACATAGCGCGCTATATAATATAGCGTGCTATTGTGCTTAGACTAAATTTTTGGAACTGCCCCTTCTATAGCGTTTTGTAAGCTATTCAGATGCCTTCATTTCTGTTGTACCTGGGACAATATAGTCCCTTAAATGCAAACTTTTCTCATATTGAAATTTTATTGCTCCACAAAGTTTTGTTCTATCAACGTTAGACTATGTACTTGAATTATAAATTAAATTAGATATTTTTCTGCGGTTTTATCACTGTTATACTTATGTTTTTATAATTTCACTGAATTAAAAAATATATCCATAGAAAACGCTGACTCCTCTATAAAAATGAATGTTATTTCAATCGTTGGCATTTCCATATAGATAATAAAAAAGCCTTTTCACTTGTCGTCTAAACCGAGATTGGGCTGAAAAGGAAACGCTTGAGCGTAACTAATTTTTAAATCTCGCCTATCTCCACATCTTGTGCTTCGCCAGGAATGATTTCTATATTGCTATCCGCGGTCAGAATCCGTTTGAAATTTCAAGGCTTTTCATCCCTAACATTGAGAAAGTCACGGAACGCCGTCTAACTCTGTAAACGGTTAAATTCCGGCGTAATGTCTCGGTATAGCCAGTAAGGTTAATTCTCCACTGCCCGGATTTTGCTCAAAAATAACGACGTAAGTTATAATATAACCTTGTCCAATAATACGATTTTGTATTTGTTTAACTACATAATTTATACCTTCCAACCCTATACAAAACGGAAGAGTTAAATGAAGTTCCTTGAGTGTTTTATTTAGAACTAATTAAAATTAACTGAGCTCAGGTGCTGATTATCCTCCTCATTGTCTCGTAAAGTAATTTTATCAAAGGTTAAAACAAAGCGTTTCGTAATAGGAAAATGTACTCGTTTGGTCGTTGTTAAAGTTGAAGCAAATATCGGATTATGCTTGAAATCGCCTGTTTTTTTGTTCTTTCTGCTGTCATTGACACTGCTCGACTTGAGCGTCTAGATTATTTATCGGCTGGCTAAGTTTGGCAGATAGAGAAGGTGAAAAAAGTGGTAGTAAAAACAGTGTAAATACTTAAGCAAATACGCTCAACAAGTGTTTCATGTTAACTATATCGGTGAATTTTAAAAACAGTAGATGATTAAAATACGGGGAGCCAAAACAATTGCATTTATCACTTCCGTTTACAATTTAAACAAAATGTACTACTGGGTTTATTCACTCTTAGTATAAGGGAAACAAATATAAATGGCTGGGGTACTAGGATTCGAACCTAGGGATGCCGAGATCAAAACCCGGTGCCTTACCGCTTGGCGATACCCCAATAGAAACGTTTTTATAAAAAAGAAAAGATTATTTATTATTTGATAGTATGGCTGGGGTACTAGGATTCGAACCTAGGGATGCCGAGATCAAAACCCGGTGCCTTACCGCTTGGCGATACCCCAACTACTATTTGACTGCAAGCTGATAATGGTGCGGGACGAGGGACTTGAACCCACACACCTCGCGGCGCCAGAACCTAAATCTGGTGCGTCTACCAATTTCGCCAGTCCCGCAATGGTGGCTATGACGGGATTCGAACCTGTGACCCCAACATTATGAGTGTTGTGCTCTAACCAACTGAGCTACATAGCCTTTTTGCGTTCACCATATCGGCTTTGCGGGGCGTATTATGCGGATTTTGCCTTAGTCCGTCAATCTTTTTTTTAGCAGAAAAGTATTTTTTTCTTCATTTGATTATAAATAAATCGGTTTTGTTATTTTTTATACGGTTCAAGCACAGAAATCATACCAACAAATCGCCGCCAATGTAAGCCACTAAACAAATCCGGGATATACCAATCCGAAATATTACCGTCTAAATACAATGCATGATAACAACCGATCTTCAACAGGCCTCGACTAAAGTTATAAAGATTTGGTTTTCCTTTTATCGTCATAATAAACAACACATTATTTTGTTTATCCAAACAAACGGCATTTCGCTTATAAAAACTCTCCAATGTGGGTTTAAACTGCCGATTAATTACTCCATTAATAATCAACATTGGCCCAGATTGCAGCGCAATACGCGGTTTCAGCCCGGCTTTTTGATAAGCTGACGTCGTTAATATATAAGGATGGTTATCTACAATAGCAAATACGCCGTTCGGTTGAACGTGAAAGTTACCTACTCCTCGTCGAGTATTCAACCCATTTAATTGCCGCCCATTTTCAATCCATAACCCGGCAGGCATATTATTCTTACTATAAATCCCCCCATTCATCAGCATTTTTATTTGATAAGTATCTTTCAATGCTTTTTTTAATGTGGTTAAGAAGCCATAGTTTTCACCATTTTCATCTTTCCAATGAAGATGAATTTTCTCAGGTTGGGATTGATAAATACCGTAAGTAATATTTCCATCTTCTAGATAGCGATAATTGGCAAAAGAAACCGCACTGCTCAACATTAAGCAAAGTGCGGTCAAAAAAAACATTATTTTTATTAATTTGATTTTTCCGAATAATTTCATTCTGAATATTTTTCTGTACAGGACTCAAGTTGACTCATCTCTTTTTCAGAAATGCAAAGCGGTAAGATCGAAGAAAATGAATGAAGTCCCTCAGCATTCCCTTTCTTCATCATATCTTGCATTGCTTGAGTAGGAGCATGAATCAACTTATTTGTGAGCTTATGACTCAACATCGATAAGACCGCTTCGGCATTTTCTCCTTGGTGCAAACTTTGTATCGCTTTTTCCAACAAAATTTGACGATGTTGTTCCGCATCTTGGCGATAATAACGAATTAAATTTGAAAATTGACGAACTTTTAGCCATTCAAAAAACGCATCGACTTCCTCTTCAATAATTTGCTGAGCCTGTGTTGCAGCCTGTTCTCGCAGTGTTAAATTACGTTGAATAATATTTTGTAAGTCATCTACCGTATAATGGTAAACGCTATCTAATTTAGCCACATTCTCATCGATATCGCGCGGCACAGCGATATCCACCATTAATAGAGGCTTGTAATGCCGTATTTTTTGTGCTTGTTCAACCATAGCTTTTGTCATTAATACGTTTAAACTTCCTGTCGAACTAATGACAATATCTGCTTGATTTAAACCTTGTTGCAATTCTTTCAACGAAAATATATCAATCTTTTGCTGAGTTTCCAAACGGTTAACTAATGCTTCAGCTTTGGACAAAGTGCGATTGGAAATCATCAATTTTTTAACACCGTGTCGCAACAAATGGCGGCTTACTAATTCAATCGTTTCTCCCGCACCAACCAACAAAATATTTAGCGTACGCAACGATTCAAAAATTTGCCGGGCTAAACTACAAGCTGCATAGGCGACCGAAACAGCACTCTCGCCAATTTGGGTTTCGCTACGCACACGTTTTGCCGTCGAGAAAGTCTTTTGGAAGCAACGGGAAAGTTCACTCGAAATCGAATGATCACGTTCTTGATAATATTGTTGACTAATTTGAAATGCCTGCTTTACCTGTCCTAAAATTTGTGGCTCACCTAAAATGAGAGAATCTAAGCCACAAGCTACTCGCATTAAATGCACTGCCGCAGTATGATTTTGATGAGAATAAAGCGAAGCAGCTAAATCAGCTAGTTCAAGTTGATGAATTCGTGCAAACCAAATTTCACAATCTTTTTTCCAGCATTCAGCCTCTTCAGGTGATACACTCCGATTGTGAAAATAAATTTCTGTCCGATTACAAGTGGATAAAATCACGGCACTATCCGCTAAAGTAAAATCTTGGATTTGTTGCAAGGCGATCAGTCGCTTTTCATCAGAAAAAGCAACTTTCTCACGCACAGCGACTGACGCCGTTTTATGATTAATGCCGAGCACTAGAAGGGTCATATTTGCAAGTATTTGAATATTTAAGGGAATATTTCCCTTTTGGAAAAAATTAGCGGATATTTTAATGAATTGTCGCCGCTTGAGCAAACATCCTATACAAAATTTATATAGAATAAGCCAAATTAATTAATAGATGATATAAATTAAAAACGATCTTTAGCTTGCCGTAAACGAATAAACTCTTCTATATTTTTAGCTTGCAAAAACGGATTAATTATACGTTCCCGTTCCATATTAGTCGGCAAACTCGGTTTATTTTCTTTTCTCAAACGCCTCACCAAAACTTTCTGATTTTCAACCGCACTTTTATCCGTCAATACAGTTTCGGCAAAGGCTAAATTGCCTAACGTGTATTCATGAGCAGGACAAACCACTGTTTTATCATCCAATTGTTTTAATCTTTGTAAAGAATCAAACATCTGCTGATAATTTCCAGTAAACACTCGCCCGCAGCCAGCTGAAAATAATGTATCTCCACAAAATAAGTGATTATCTACCAAAAAACTAACATGTTGGGCTGTATGCCCACCAGTTGGAATGACTTGAATACAGTAATGGGGCGTGCTAATCTCGCCCTCATTGATAATATGAGTTGCCCCCTTATCAACGCATTCTGCCGAAGCATATACAGGGACATCCGGATAACATCGCTTGAATTCGGCTATACCTTGTATATGATCAGAATGATTATGAGTAATGAGTAATGCTTCTACAGATAAATGCTGTCTTTTTAGAAACGCAAATAAAGCCGGGGTTTCGGGAATATCAATAATCAACACGGGATAATGCTCCCGAGCATAAACCCAAATATAATTATCGTCTAATGCAGGAATCGCAGTTAACATAATGTTCCTCAACCGAATATAGGTAACAATGATAAACCAAACCGCCAAACATTCAACCCACTTTGAACAACCCACAAGTTGGCTAGAATTGCCTAATGGAAAACATTATTGTAACTCAATTAGCTCTTATATCGCACCTTGGCTATCACAAATTTTAGGCGATCAATGGCTAAAAGTTGGTGCATTAAGCGGAGAGATCCAATGTAAATTAGCTCTAGGTCATCAAATTGCGCTAATAGAAAAACAACCATCGAACTTAAGCCCACTTTATCAACAAAATCAAAGTATCGTGCAAGCTAAACTTACTCAATATCCTTTTGTTGAAGGAGAAATTAATGCCTGTTTACTTATCAACACCCTCAATTTCAGCCATGACCCTCATCAACTTCTGCGAGAAACGCAGCGCGTACTCAGCCAAGACGGCTATCTATTTCTCACTCTGTTTAACCCTATAAGCCCGCTTATATTTAAACGGAGACTAGGACAATATCCTTTCCGTCAATATCTACCCTATCGTATTAGCGACTGGTTATCGCTACTGAACTTTGATCTTCTTGAGCAACAAAATTTACCGATAAAACCAAACAATTCTTCTCTTTTCTCTCCTTTAACCTTATTTGTCGCACAAAAACGAACTTATCCTCTCATTTTTAATCCTGCAAAAGAAAATACTCCGATAACCTCAGTCTTAGATCCTATCGGTGCTTTCACAAAAATCTCATCGGATTAAATAAAATAAGCCAAATATTTTACTTGTTCCACTTTAGAAATTTTCCTATTATGCGAGGCTGATTTTAATTAGGAACAAATTATGACAGAACAAACTTTTATTTTGGGCAAAGATGCCGCACTTGAAGAAAGTATCGAAAAATTCCAACAAAAACTGACCGCACTTGGATTTGACATTGAACAAGCCTCTTGGCTCAATCCAGTACCCAATGTTTGGTCTGTACATATCCGTGATAAGAATTGCCCACAATGTTTTTCTAACGGGAAAGGTGCCACACAAAAAGCAGCCCTTGCCTCAGCATTAGGAGAATACTTCGAACGTCTTTCAACTAATTATTTCTTTGCTGATTTCTACTTAGGCAAACACATCGCCAATGGCGATTTTGTCCATTATCCACAAGAAAAGTGGTTTGCCATTGAAGACGAAAACCTAATTCCATCAGGTATTTTAGACGATCATTTATTTCATTATTTTGATCCGAATGACGAATTAACACCAGAATTATTAGTAGACCTACAATCTGGAAACCTTGAGCGAGGGATTGTTACGATGCCTTATATACGCCAGTCAGACCAACAAACTGTTTATATTCCACAAAGTATTATCGCCAATCTTTACGTTTCTAACGGGATGTCTGCAGGCAATACGCAAAATGAAGCACGAGTTCAAGGACTTTCCGAAGTTTTCGAGCGTTATGTAAAAAATAAAATTATTGCAGAAGCGATTAGCTTACCTGAAATTCCTGCAGATATTATGGCCTATTATCCGTCTATTCAAGCTTCAATAGCTAAATTAGAACAAGAAGGTTTTCCTATTTATGCTTTTGATGCTTCTCTAGGAGGGAAATATCCAGTTATTTGTGTCGTATTGCTTAATCCGAATAACGGTACTTGTTTTGCATCCTTTGGCGCACACCCTAATTTCCAAGTTGCTTTAGAGCGTACAGTTACTGAATTATTACAAGGACGTAGTTTAAAAGACTTAGATGTTTTTGCCCCACCGTCCTTTAATAATGAAGATGTTGCCGATCAAGCTAATTTAGAAACGCACTTTATTGATTCTAGCGGCCTTATCTCTTGGGATCTATTTCGTTCAAAACCAGATTATGAATTTGTCCATTGGGATTTCTCCGGCACAACACAACTAGAATATGACAATTTAATGACAATCTTCCAACAAGATAATAAAGAAGTCTATATTATGGATTATCAGCATTTAGGTGTTTATGCTTGCCGTATTATCGTACCGGGTATGTCTGATATTTATCCACCAGACGATCTCATTTATGCCAATAATAATATGGGAATGAATTGGCGTGAGATCTTATTGGATTTACCGAATTATCATCATGATCAAGAAACATACCAAGAATTATTGGAAGAATTAGATCAACAAGGTATTGATGATGCAATTCGTATAAGAGAATTTATCGGTATTGTCGCACCCAAAAACAGCGGTTGGACGACTTTGCGTATTGGCGAATTAAAATCAATGCTCTATTTAGCCATAGGTGATTTAGAAAATGCGTTAGATTGGGCAAATTGGACGCTAAATATGAATGGCTCTGTCTTTACCCCAGAACGAACAAATTACTATCGTGCGTTAATTAATATACTAGAATTACATCTGGATCAAAGCCGCCAACCAAGCCTATATTACACAGCCTTTGAAAAAATGTATGGTAAAGAAAGTGTCAAATCGGCATGGGCTATTGTTGCGGATAAAGCAAATCCGTTTTATCAATTACCGCCAAGTGATGAAAAACTTGCTAATTTCCTTGAACACCAAAACCTACTCGCTGCTTACGAAAAATTGCAAAAAGCTAAGCAAGAAAATCAATAAATATAAATAATGCTCCCATTTGAGGAGCATTATTGACCTCAGAATATTTGTAACTTTAAAATTAACGGAAAAAAATATTTGCTCGTAATCCAACTATTTTTCCAGCGATCTTAATATTTTCTAGCTCAAAACGGTAATGATGTAATTCTGCAATACGTCGCACAATGGATAATCCCAATCCACTCCCCTTTTCATTTTGTCCCGGAGGACGAAAAAAGCGTTGCGCTAATTTATCTAGATATTCGTCTGCCACACCGCCACCATTATCTTCGATACGAATTGCTGTTGCAGTAAGATAAATGACCACTCTACTACCTTGCGGACAATATTTCACCGCATTATCAATTAAATTGCGTAACATTAGTGCAAGCAATAAAGGCTGTCCTCTCTGCGGACAAGGAATATCTTGTTGTTCAAAACTCAAGTTAATTTGCCGTTTTTGTGCACTGAAATACAACTCACCGATTTGTGAAGGAATGAGCTTTGTCCAATTAATCTCTTCTAATTGAGATAGTTCCTTTAAATTGTCCAAGCGGGAAAGCGTTAATAACTGTTCAATAAGCTGGCTCGCTCGATCAATACCAACAGTTAAATTAGCCAATGCTTGCTCACGAACTTTTTCATCATCACTAACAATTTGTGCAACTTCTGCCTGGATACGTAATGCAGCCAACGGACTGCGTAATTCGTGAGCAGCATCAGCAGTAAAACGGCGTTCTCGTGATAAAAGACTTGAAGTACGGTCAAAAAATGCATTTAAATTTTCAATTAGCGGTAAGATTTCCGTAGGTATATTGTGAGCAACGAATAATGAGTCATCATCGGGTACACGCTGTTGCACTTGTCTACTGATTCGGCGCAATATACTTAATTCTTTGTTTATTCCAAAAATTAATACAGCCAACAATAATGGCAAGCTGGCAAACCAAATCCACATTTGCCCAAATACCATGTCATTAATCAATTCCTCCCGATATTCCAATTCTTGCCCGACAGCAATAATCAACCGTCCATCTTTTGCTGGTTGCCAAAATATGCGCCATTTATCCTCATCTCCCCGAATCTCTGCAGTAGAAAAGCCTGTTTTAGGAGTAAAAATAAAATTTTCACCATTCAATCCATCGCTTAATAGCATTTCCCCCTTAGAATTAAAAACCGCAAATGCCAAAGCATCATCATCAAATTTAGCTTGTTTATTCAGTCTATGTTGATTCATCGTTCTAGAACGAGATGGCACATGTAAAAGAAAGCGTAAATCAGAAAACGCCAGGCGTTGAGCAAATAGAATTTGTTGAGCATCAAACATTTTATTAATCTCTTTACGCACCTGAAACCACGCGACCACAGTAGAAATAGACCAAATAAATAAAGCAGAGACAGACAAGATAAATATTAAACGCAAACGTAAACTTTTAGTCGATAATTTCATTATTATTTCCCAATGTATAACCGACCCCATGTACAGTACGAATAAATTGTTTACCTAATTTTTGTCGCAGATTATAAATATGAACATCTAATGCATTACGACTAACTTCGTCTTCCCAACTAGACAATTTCTCTTCAATCGTCGAGCGGGAAAGTACGCGAGTTTTATTCAACATCAACAACTCCAACAATTTATATTCTCTAGTTGTCAGCCCAACTTCTTGCTCATGCAAAAACACTTTATGTAAATTCTGATCAAGCTTGACCGAGCTATGAATCAATATTACATTAGCCTGTCCGTATCGACGACGAATTAAAGCTTGTAAGCGAGCAACCAGTTCCGCTAAAGCAAAGGGTTTACAGAGATAATCATCCGCCCCACTTTGTAAACCTTTAACCCGTTCATCCAAAGTATCTCTCGCAGTAAGAATCAAGACCGGCACGTCTTCATTTTCTTTTCGCCATTGTAGCAAAACATCTAACCCATCCATTTTTGGTAAAGTTAAATCTAATATTACCGAATCATAAGGTGCAGTTTTTACTGCGACCAATCCTGTTTTCCCATCAGTAAACCAATCCACGACAAAACCATATTTAGTCAGCCCTATCTGAATACCGTTACCGATTAATGTATCATCTTCAATTAATAAAACTCGCATAATTTTGACCGCACTTTTAAATGAAAAAGGGTGGGCTATTATGCCCACCTTCCCTATTACATTAATTAATTCGCTTTTTCAATCCGAATAACATCAATATCCGCTTTCTCTAAAACCTCATTGTCCAATTTACCTAAAATGCGGATTTTATCCTGAGGACCAACATTTAAACCGCCCCAAACTTTACGATCAACTTCAATTTTAATTTCATCCGTACCATCAGTGAAAATATACTTGTCTTTATCAACTTGACGGCTGATATTACCGACTAAGGTTACCATTGTATCATCTTTTTCTGATAATGCCTGTTTAATGGTAATTCTCTGAGTAAAACCGCCTTTACGAGAGTGATTACTATTACCTTGGAATCCTGCAAATGCCACTGTTGTGCTTAATCCTAAAAGTAACGCTAACGTCAATTTTTTCGCCATAATGTTCTCCGAAATAAATGGTTAATCAAAAATACCAACAAAACTTCATTGCATTATAGTCAATTTCACCATGAGCTTTGTTGGCTTGTATTAAACACAATAAATCTTAAGAAAACCTTAAGAAAGCGATTCTTTTTCTAAAAGAGTTTATCTTTCTTTTCTGTTCCGAAATTATTGTGATTCTATCACAAATTTTCCTTTATAAATCAATGTCAAATAATTTCATTTCGGAACGTTTTTTGAGGTAAATTTAACATTTTAAGCAACGTTACCTGGTTAAAAAGCACGATAAAACTACCGCGCTTTTCTCATCATTTACTTCGATTGACACATTGCTGCTAGTTGGTTAGAGCTAAATCGCCAGCCTTCTTCGCTGTTTCTAATGGCATTGTAGCCGATCTAGAAACCTGAGAAACATGATCACATAAAATGAGAAATTGCTTTTATGATTTTTCTCACGTTATGTGATCTTTTTAAATCATATGTAAAATATTAGCTGCCTTTATTTCTTCACTTGCGGTACTAAAATTTTACTTGGTCCAAAAGGAGGCAATAATCCCCATTGATACGGTAGCGAAAAAGTTTGCCCACTCACTGAAGCTCCACAAGGTTCAAGCTTCAAATCACCAAAGTTATGACTCGTTACACAAAACCCGACTACGACATCTTTAATCAAAAACGCGCCCGTATTAGTTGGAATAAGACTAAACACAGTATGATCAGTCGATCGACATTCAGTGGTGCCTTGACCTAGAAAGGCAAAGCATTTTGTTGCTCCGACTACTTTAAACTGAACCAAGGAACCGCCATCACGCATCTTTTCATACTCTTTTCCTGGGTAATCAATTAATTCCCAATGTGTACTTAAGTAATTATGTGAATCATAATGGTCATTCTTAACCGGCTCACCCGTAAACAAACTGCGCAAAGTAATACGTGGAGGAGGCGATAACTCTACATCAGGATAAGTAGTCGGATCAGGATTTGATTTTGCATGATTCACCAGCATCATACTTAATAAAAAGCCCAATAAATATTTTTTCATTGTATCCTCCTTAGCGATCACGAACAAAACTAACAGGAAAATGATCGGATGTAATTTGTGAACGCAACTGATTTAACATTAAACTCGCACCAATACGTTCACGTGCCTGCTCCCGACGGGGTAAATGCGCATCATGTAAAATCGCATAATCCAGAATATTACCGGAGCGATGCGTCGGCTCTGTCGGCGCTACAATAATAGTATTTTCACTCACAGCAGGTTCCTGTCTTAATGCTGCTTCTAAGTTGACAGGCGCACGATTGAAATCGCCGACAACCATCCAGCTATATCCTCGTCGTTCCGCTGATAAGTTAAACGCAGTAAAGATATTACGAATCAAACTTACCGCATCGGAACCGCCTGTAGCCAAAGCATGCACTGTAAAAAAGACATCAGTACCAATGCGGATACCTATTGCTGGGCGGGATTGAAGCACTGAAGAATCAGAATGTACGACAAAAGCTTCATTTGCCTGACGGCGCGACACGATAGCCAGGTTCACTCGATTTGCTCCAACATCTAAACGAGAATAATAAATATAGACTATATCCGGACGGGATTGAGTACCTAAATTCCAGGTATATTCCTCAACCGGCGTTCCTCCATGTTGAATCACCCGTGAGGTTCTTACCGCTGAAGTCGGTAAAGAGCCAGCTTCCTGCACCATCAAAATATCCGCCCCCTGTTCTCCCGATAATAACTGGCGCACATTAATATTCCATTTACTTTCATTTGCTGCTGAAGAGCCTTGCAAATTCCAAGTCGCTACCTTGAAATCACTCAAGTCAGCATAACTTGATAAGCTGAATAACATTGCACAGAAAACCGCACCTAATTGTTTTATCCGTTGCATATTAACTCCTTAATTTAATTGACAGCCGTAGCTTCTAATACAGGGGGAGCGAGATACCATGTTTGATCGCGTAACGGATCTGTTGCTCCATCACAAGTTGATAATGTAATGGTTGAGTAATAGGTTGTTTTTACCGGGTTATAAGTAACACAACGCCCCTGTGCCACACTTTTAATGACAACCGCGCCACTATTCGTAGGCAATAACTCAAACGCTTGCTCTAATTTGTTCAAATTACAAGTATCGTGAATTAAACCGTTACGGTAAGCCTCAATACAGGTTCCTAAAGATTGATTCATAAAACGAAAATGTTCGCGGTGTTTGCTGCGTTCCATTTTCCAATTACGGATTGAGCCAAAATTCTGAGAATGAATATTGGCATAACCCCATAACCAATTGCGTTTTGCCAATGCCCAGACGGTCAGTAGCGATCCGCTTTGCCCCATTAAAGTCATAAAGTTTGATGGATCGGATGGAGATATCTGTTCATTAATGCTTTCAACGCCAGATGTTGGTACAGTTAATCCGCTCAATAATATGGGCTCGGGAGTTTTCTCTTTTTGCTGCTCATCTGAGCTAGGTGAAGAGAATAAATTCAATGGCATTGAAGGCGCATTTGATAATAGGGGTTGAAATTGTAATTGTGCCGGAGGTTTAGGTGCCAAATCAGATTGAGATTCAGACTGAGAACAGTCACACATCTGTTGATTTGACGAACAAGCTACTAAACCCAACAATAAAAGACTAGGTAAAAATCTTTTCATTGTATCTCCTTAGATTTATCCTAAAATTTAAAGTAGCATATATACTACATTTTTTTCGTTCAAATCAACTTAAACCGGATAAAATAAATGTCGCAGTCTTCATTTTTTGAAAATAATTGCTAAGTCATTCGGGCTAAACCTCCATCCTTTATCGCTGTTTTTAATGGCGTTAAAACACCATTCGCTACAAAAATATTTGCTGCGTTTTTGCTTAATACCCAGTACCACATCTAACGCCCCCCACCAGTCGTAAGCCTTACCGCAAGTGCGGTCAAAATTGACCGCACTTTCCTGCTCATTCTCTTCTACTACTTCAAACGTAAAATTTTCATCGTCTCCACGGATCATCTCTAAGTCAATGTGTTCCATTTTCACTCCAATAAAAAAGCCCTCGCTTGAGGGCTGTGATTAAACGTAAATTTGCTGCGTTTCTTTCAAATGATTGTAGATTCGTGCAAGCATAATTTGAGTCGGTGTTTTACCGATGTCTTCTTTAGTGAAAGGTGCTTCGTTAATCGCTTTTGCCGCTTCGGCATCAATCCATTTATATTCACTGATAATCGGTGTGAAATCCGTGACTACGCCGTCATTATCTGTGCCGGTGCCGATAACGTATTTCGCATTGATTGAACCGTCCTCTTGCGAGCTGTAACTCGCAATTGCTGAGTACATTGGGTTTAAGATTTTGTTGAATGTTGTCATAAAAAACTCCTCGTTTTAGATAAAAAAAACCACAATAGTTTTCACCATTGAGGTTAGTAAAGTATTAAGAAACAGTGATACTATTATTTTCAGTCAGCATATATGCGACTACCATGACGGACAAGTCTTTTGGAGTATGCAAGCCGCCGTTCTCATCAACAGTTTGGTATCTTTTGATTTCAATCGATTTTCTTTCGTTGCTATTAAGAACAAAAGATTGTTCTCCATGAATAACAACATATCGCTTAAAAGGTTTTGGTTCAATATGGATCGTGCAACCGTACAACCTCCCGTAAACCGTTCTAGTCTTAAAACTACCGCTATCATTATACTGTTTATAATGATAGCGGTAAGATCCTTTATCTTTGCATTTACCATAGATGTGTTCGATAATCCCCCCGCCGATTAATTGTGTTACTTTCAGGGTTGCGGAAAATTCACCTGTTACACCCTCGATTCTTGCCCCTCTTATTATTCCACCCTCAATCGTTGACCCTGATATAGTTGTACCAGTAACCGTTCCACCACTAATAGTATTACCGGTAATCGTTGTCCCGGTGATTGTACCCGCTGTTACCCGTCCTAAATTCGCACTTATCGCCGCCAAATTTGAGACGTTAATCAAGTCTGACGTCAATGATTTTGAGACGATATGATTGGCATTCAGGGATTTGGCAGCTATGTGTCTTGCACCAATCACTCCCGCCGCAATTTCATTTGCGGTTACTGCACCGGCGGCGAGTTGTTCGGTGGTGATGGTGTTTGTTACAATCGACCCACCATGAATTGCCGTTACGCCTGCATTTTGCCACGGGCTGGGCTCTCGGGCGTGTTCGGTACATTCTTCGAGCATTGGGCGCATAGCAAAGACCATGGCGTTATTATAATCTCCGTCTTTTTCCGCTAGAATATATAACTCCACTCGATTAATATTCCGTCCTGTTGGTACCGTGAATCGGTAGAATATCCGGCTAGCTCCTTCAATTGAATCTCTAAATCCTGATGTGGCATAACCCGAGTTAAGCGGTGCTGTATGACCGGGGTAACCGTTATTAGTATCTCGCAAATCAACTAATAATTTAGCTTTACACCGATGTGCCGCCACATACGCAGAGAATATGTAGGTTTTACCCGGTATCACGGGAATATTAAGTTGGCCAATATAGCCTATTCTTGCACCATTACTGATAGATGACGATGCGGCATCAATTTCTAGAAAGTACATATTCTCATTCGGAAGATAGGTTTGCCGTGTTACCCAGCTTGGTAATGGATTTTGATTTACAGCTCTCCTAACCAATCTTGCCGAATAAGTCGAGTAAACCCAATTATGTGCATCATTGGCAAATATTGGATTAACTAACAAATTCCCACCCAACCCAATCGCCAATTTATCCGCCGATACTTGACCTGCGGCTAGATGGTCAGTGTGAACCGCACCGGCTTGTAATACGGCGGCGCTAACGGAATTAGCCGCCATTTTGTCAGCCGTTACCACATTTGCGCCTAAGTGCTGAGTGCCGATAACATTAGCACCGATTTGATTTGCGCTGATTGTGCCGGTAAGCTGTTTAGTGGGGATTTGTAGTCTTCCAACGTCCACACTATTATCAACGTATTTTGTACCATTCCAGGTGTATAACTTACCGTCAGTAGTGTTATGGACCTGGTTATAGCCTGCAAACTCATTGACGTTAAGTCCCGTCACCGTTTTGATTAGCTCAAGATTGCGTGCCGGCAATGCCGTATCAATCACCTCATTGACGATATTTTGTGACAGTTTTTCGTTGAGTAACGCTAATTCTTCGTCAATATCGACCGCACTTTCCGCCCTTAAGCCGGATTGTTGATAAAACGGGCCGACATTAATGCCACGGGTATGACGTAACCAATAGTAACGCACTTGTTTTGCGCCCACTTCGTGGGTGTACATTCGAGCGGTGACTTTTGCAATACGTTTTGCAGCTTGAATATCGTCCGTTTCTGCTGCAAAAATCTCTGTGGCTGTCGCGTCATTTATCCAATCCCACTCAAGCGTGATATTGCCTAAGCCACCAGTCACCCGTACGCCGGTTGGGGCGGGAGGGCGGTCGATGGTAAAGCTTTGCGTGCGTTCGTTAAGCAGTTGCCCTTTCTCATTTTTCGCACGAATGACCACAGTATATTCGCCGTTTTCAAGATTGCTTAAATCCAGTTCCGGTGAGGTTAATCCTAAACGTACATCAAATAGCGCCGTCCCTTTGTAGATTAAAATATCGTATTTCACCAAGCCATTGCCGCCGCTGACATCCGCATTAATGTTAATGCTACCGTCCGGATTGGTGAGGATTTGAATATCATTGACTTTCGGCACGACAAGGATACTGGTCGCTTTCGGTTCAAAAACCGCCCCGTTATCAACGATGGCTTCTTTCTGTGGCTCGTGTTGTAAAGCAACAATGGTATATTTGCCTTTGTCTTGCTCTTTCACACTTAAGGCACGGAATAATTGCGTATTGATTCGTTGCGTGGTGAGCGACCAAACCCCATATTCCATCAAGCCTGTCGGTTCAGTATCGAGGGTGATTTCCGCCCCATTCACCGACAAAATTTTAATATCTTGGTGTTTGGCTTGGGCGTTGATGTAGGTAAAGTAACTATTTGCCGTGATATCGATTTCACGATCTAACGTCACGTTCCTGCCGTCAATGCTTAACACTCGTCCACCGATATTTGTGCCGGCATAATCAATATCCGCCACCTTGATAATATCGCCCGGTATGTGCATTAACCCTTCCGTACCGACAGTAAACGTCACGGTTTTGGTTTCCAGTTTTTCAGTCTGTAATAACCATAAACCGGTGCGATGTGCTTGGCCACGGGAGGTGCAGCCAAATGCGGTGATTTTCTTCACGTTTAAGCCGTTTTTTCGGATTGCCTCATCATCGGAAACATATTCAATGGTTTTTTCATAAGCATTGTCTTTATCCGCATATTCCACTTGGATCGCATTATGACGAGCTTTTTTGGCTGAGAAGGTGTAAGTAAACTCGCCATTTTCCACATTGGCGTTGGTATAAGTCCACACCGGATCAGACGGACGATCCATTACGACCGTCAGTTCTCGCCCATTCCATACCGGCATTGCACGGAAAATCGAACAAATATCATTGATCACATCATAAGCCGCCCGTTGGTCGGTCAGCCACGCATTACAGGTAAAACGAGGCTCTTTACCGCCAAAACCATCGGGAACCAACTGATCGCAATATTGCGCTACTTGATACAATGCCCATTTATCCGCACCAAACTCCCCCAAACGGTCGCCTAAACCATAACGCTTGTTTGTGACTACATCGTACAACACCCAAGCCGGATTATCCGACCACGCCAGTTTAAACGTGCCGTCCCACATACCGCGATATTGTCGGGTTTTCGGATCGTAATTTGACGGTACTTTGACCTTAATCCCTTTGACATCATAAGTGCGATTCGGGATATTCGAGAAATATTCCGAATCAAATTTCACCCCGATTAACGCCGTGTTCGGATAAGTAAATTCCGTATCGATAATTTCCGTGTAACTCGCCCATACCGTGTTATTTTGCAATCGCTGTGATTTGCTATCCTCTGAGTTTCGTTCAACACGAATCGTAAACGGCACCGCAGGCAAACCGGAAAAGGTATGTTGCTGTAAATACTGTGAACTGTATTTGCCACTAATCGTTACTGGATAGTGCTGATTGCCGATATACACCGTTAAGCTTACACTTGCACCGTTCGTATCCCCCTGATCGTTTTGGTGAAATAGTGATTGAACACCAAGGGTTAAACGCAAACGGGAGACTTTGCTATCGGTTATCGTGCGGGTAATCGGTGTGGTTTTCCGCACTTGTGTCCCCACCGAGATTTCTTTTTCTGACGTATTGAAACCGGCGATAATATCCTGAACCTGTGAACCGACCCGCCCTTCAAGTTGAACATTGCTAAAATTGTAAGAATCATCCTGATTTTGAATCGGTGTATTATCAAGATAGACGGATTTCATCCCGTCTGCTAAGCCTTCAATTTCCCCTTCTGAAATAATTTCAACGATTTTGACAAGCTGTTTACTGCGACCGCTTTCTTTTGCTTCAACCGGTGTATGTCCGCCACCGCCGCCTTTTCCCATAATTAACTCCTACTTTTTCCAATCTTTAATCACAGCAAGAATATTCGGCAAACGCCAAATAAAAATAAGAAAAGCAATACCGAGAATTGTTTGTAAGAAACCATATTCCATTATAAACTCCTTGATAAAAGGAATGATTGTTGTAGAATTATCCAAAGTTTATGTCCTCTTAGGGTAAGTAAGTGGATATGAAAAACCCCGAAAGTTTGCCGCTTTCGGGGTTTGTTTTATATTGAGTTAAGTTTTTTCCGCCTATCTTCTAAATCTGCGTCTGCCGCTATTTTGTTCCGGTGTTGCCACATCAACATCCATCGTTTCAATACCTTGTGAAATAATCAATGAACCTGTTCTAATACGTCCATAAGCGAGTGGCATAGGTTTTCCCTGTGCCACCATATTGGATAGATTAGAAAATGATGTTGAATTTTTCTTTTCCTGTTCGTTTCCTATACCCGACATGGAAGGCATTTTAGTGAGCATTTGGGCAACACCACCCGCCATCATTGCAATCCCTCCGGCAATCAATTGACCACTGTATGGAGCGAGCGATCCCCAAGAGAAGACTGTAGCCGCCACACCCACAACAACCATCACTGCGCCAACGATGGTTTGAAATAATCCCGCTTTTTTCGAGCCTTTTAACACTGGTGTAAAACACACCGTCATTTTCTCTTTGAGCTGATAAAACATCCCTTTTTCCAAATAACGGTTATCGAGATAATCTTTGCCGATACGAACTTTGAATAACCCTTGCTGTAAAAATTGGCGTAAATTCGGAATCTGACTGGTTAAAGCACGGATAATTTCTGCCGTGTTATTTACCTCTAAATTAAACTCAGTGCCAAACTGTTTAAGGGCACCGTAAAATCTAACTTTGACCATTTTTTCTCTCCATAAAAAACCGCATATAAAATGCGGTCAATTTAATAGTGGTAATTCAACTTGTAGTTTGTGACTCACAGTATTTAGCTCTCTAATAAAATTATTAATGTTATCCTGAGTAAACCATTCATTATGAATATGATCATTAGCAAATCTCTTATGAAGAGATTTTTCAATTTGGATAGTGCCATCAATTACACATAGCAATTTTAAATCTCCTACCTGAGCAGATATATCTTTCATTCTCTTTTGAACATCTAGTGATGAACCTATCTTTATAGCTCCATCAGAACGTTGAACAAAGTAGATTTGCCTTTTAACAATCTCACCATTATTTAGAATTTTCATTTCTGTTGATGAAATACCAGAATTATTTAGTAGTATTTTAGCCATATTGACAACTCGTTTATCATTTCCACTTGCCAATATCATTATTTGAAGAGCGTTTTTAGCCTGAAGTACATTAAAATCATTGTCCCCCAAAATATTAGTTGCTCTAATAACAGAGCATTTTTCTACTGCATCAGCGATACAGTCAATAAGATGATCAAATGACTTATTAGCAGTTTCCGATATTTCTAATAATTCTATTAACTGGCTATGTTCAGGGTTAGCAAGTTGCATAATATTCTCCTATTAGATGTTGGATAATAAAAAACCCCGAGAAACTGATTTCTCAGGGTTATTCAGGGTGTAACAAACCGCCGCACGATTTTCACGGGGAAAAGTGCGGTCGGTTTTGGTTAAATTTTAGAAATCCAATTTACTTAATTTTACTTGCTGAGTGAGCTGTGGATTTTCGCTGTGTTTGGCAAGAAGTGTTTCACCTTCCCGTAGAAAATATTTGAATTCACCTAGTAAGCTGTTTGCACTCGCCGTCAGTTCATTATGGCGAAAGTGGTTTTCTATACCAAGTAAGGCAAATTGTTTTTCTTGATAGTTAATGACTTTTTCTGCCAACTTTTGTGCGAGTTTTGCATGTTTCATTATTGCGTCAAAAATATAGGCTGAAATATTGATTTCTTCGCCTTTTTGAAAAAGGGTATCAAGATTAAGTGTAAGAAAATGAATATATTGTACTGCTTGTGATATTTGTATTTTTGTCAGCTCGTCGATATGAGAAACGTTAAATTGTTGATGTACGAGGCTGTACACTTCGGAATATATTAAGCCTTTTTTATTGACAAGTGTAGTAATCGCATCACGCAAACCTTTACGGTCGTCAGTGGTTGTTTCCGGCAAAGCAAGCTGTTTCGGTTCATTGCGGTGCATTGCTAAAAATGCCCGTAACACAACTAAATGAAATTTCGGGCTAATCCACATTGCGTAGCTTAAGACAAGTTCTTCGCAAGCCCAAGTTCCTTGAATAGAAATATCTTTGCCACCACGAATAGTTTTAATAGCGAAGAGCGTTTTTGTGCTTCGCTCATTTTCAATCTCTTTTGCTAATTCTTTGGTTTGTTCATTACGAGCAAATAAACTTGGACGATGCTTTGGATCATTTCCGCTTGCCAAGTGAAGATCATTTAAGGAATAGAGATTGTCTAAAGTACGAATTGATTGATTTAAAATAGATAAGTTTGTCATTGCTTTATTTCCTTTTGAGAGAAACCCCGATAATTCGGGCGGTCGAGAGCTCAAAACTCGTAAAGCATCGAGCGGAGTTATTCCCTTTCGGTATTTTATTCCTCGCACTCTCGACCATCGGTTTAGATTATTGTTTTTTGTACCATTAATTCTGTGGTAAGGAGAAAGAGATCACAAATTTTAGATACAAAAAAATCACGCTGACGGGGTGAATAACCGTGCTTTATAAGGCTTTTGAGACCTTGAAGAGGATAATAATAAAAAAAGCCTGCTTTGTAAACAGGCTTAGTAAATTATTTATATATTGAAGTATCTATATGTTGAAATTTATTATTTTTAAATTTATTGATATCTTGAATAAGTTCTTTTACATTAGATACATCAAATGTAGCGCTATCAATGACACAAGGACTATTTTCAGTTATCACAAAACATATATCCAGAAAGTTAGAGTACTTGCTTCCTGAGTGAAATGTATATACCGAATAGCCGTTAACTGTTTTAACTCTTCCTATCTCTTTGTCTAATTGTTCTGAGCGAGCCTTAGCTTTTGTATCCCACTCAATAAATTTATTGAGCAACCTTAAATGTTGATCTGCAGAATTGTTCGGAATAGAAAAATTAACAGTCTGTTTATTACCGTAATTATCGCGTTTGTAAGAATCTATTTTATAGTTTAAAGCCTGTGAACCATCATCAAAATCAAGCAATGAGGCTCTTGTAAGCATCGGTGTATAATTAGTAGCAACTGAATTATATGCTAAACCCTGAACGTTTGAATTAATTTTAGTCATTTTACTTGCAGACATACATCCAACTAACAGAGCACAAGCTAATCCAGTTAACAATAATTTTTTCATTTTAAGATCTCCATAAAGTAAAAGTGCTACATTCTACAAGATCTAGATATTTTGGGCTGTGATTTAGATCACATATTCTATTCAGAGAATAAAACTAATTCCAAAGCAAGCTGCACCAATGGCAAATCCAAGAGCTGCAATAATCGCTGCAATAGCTAACATTTTGCCAACAGTATTCGCACCTTCTGTACTCATTTTTCCACCTACCTTTATTTGATGTTTTGGTGTATACTTAATCAAAATTGCTCCTTATGTTGCTTAACTAGGAATAAGGGGTAAAGAAAAACCCGATTGTTGGTCGCAATCGGGTTTTGTTTTTTCCGATTACGTTGCTTTATTATTGCAACGTTGATTTTGTGTGAAGAGAGGAAGGAGTTCCACACCATCACGTTGTGAGAAGTATTTTCACAATTTAGTCCCAGAATTTCTTTTAAAGTACTTTAAAGAAAATGGCTTGGCTAAAACAAACTCATTAGAACCGCTTCAAAATTAAGACTATCAGCGAGTTTATGTCGCCACATACTATGCGTATGTTTAAACCAATAACCATCATAAAGATCACGTTTTGAGAGGCGTTTCGGGGCGTGGTGCAAGACCATTTGATCGCCAATATAAATCGCGGCATGATTCGGTACATCTGCGCCCACTTGAATTAAAATCACATCACCGATTTGTAATTCTTGTTGGTCGGTGATTCGCTCAAATCCTTCCTTTTCGATATTATCGAGATAAAGATTAAAGCCATCTTCCCACCAGTAATCATCACGTTCATATTGCGCCATTTCATAACCGGCAAGACGATAGAAATCCCGATAGAGCGTGTAGCAATCCATTTTTCCGTGTTCAAACTCACGCCCGATTAAGAGCGGAATTTTCGGGAAAACGTGAATCTGCCCATCACACACAAGCCAAAAATCCAGTTGGCTATAAAGCTGCGTTTGTAAATCAGCTGCCGATAGTTCGGGCTTGCCATTCGGGTGAGAATGCACCAATGCCAATATTTCACCCATTGATTCCGCCTTGAGATAATCATTCGGTGAAATTTCAAAGTGGTTCTCTTTGTCTTCCGCCATATTTTCACAAGGGAAAAAGTGCGGTTGATTTTCACCTTGTTTTAAAACAACAAAACCGCACATTTCGTGCGGTTCTTGTTTTTTTGTATAAGAGATAATTTTTGATTCTAACTGCCCTTCTATCATAAAGAATCCTCAATTTCAGATAGAAAAAAACCGCTTATATCGTTACAAGCGGTTTGTTATTTTTTTCTAAAAAGTATTGCTACTTTTATTTTAATTGTTTGATAAAGTTATCAATGTATCTCAGAGAATTCTCTCTGGTTATTTTCTCCAAATGTCCTAATAGCCAATTATCTTCTTGATAACAAAGTTTATTTCTCACGCCATTAATGTTCGCTCTCCGAACATTGTAAATAACCGAGAGTACTTTTCCATTGTTAATCAATAAAGCATCAATTTTATAGCCATCTTTATGGTTTGTTTCAAGCGCACAAACAAGATAACCCTTGATTGATTGACCACTACGCATCGTGCCATTTAACCAAATTTTAGGGTTATGAGGCATAACAAAACCATTGTCATTTACTGTTTGCTCATACTTAGTAGGTGGGAAAGCGGCAATATAATCAATTGGCTTAATATCTTTTTTCCCTTGATAAAATTGTCTAGCTATTTCCTCATAATTACTAGGATATTCACCATAATCATTTGTAATAGGTCGCGAAGTACAAGCAACTAAACTCAGTAAACTCAAGCATTTAACAATAAATTTATGAATCCTCATTATTTTTACCTATGGAATGAATAAATCGTAGTAATTATACACAATTAATATGTGAATTACCCCAATTTATTTACACTAACAAAGCCACCGTAATTATGTGTGTTATTGCGAAGTTTGCAGCCGGTCAGCAATCCACTACATTTGTCTTTCTTTAAATCTATGGTGGGCTGATCTTTTTCATCTGCCACTGCCTCCCCCGTATAACCGCATTCCACACCACGATAGACCCAACAACAAGTCGTGGTAATCATTCGTGCGCCAATGAGCGCATTATCCGTTTCACTGGGCAATGCTAAAGTAAATTGTGCAATATCACGTTTAAGCGATGAGAGCTGTTCAATCACAAAATAGCTTAATGCCTCTTGTGTGGGGTCGGCTTGTTTGTTGCCGTCCGTAAAGTTTACCGCATCAAGATAATGCATATACACTAAACGTCTGCGTACAATCGCCCCCAAACATTGATCAAACCGATTACAAAGTGCGGTCAAAAATCCGTTAATATTGGCAAGGGTGAGGGTTGGGCGGTTGCTCGGTCCTTGCCCCGACATTTCAAATCCTTCCGCTTTTACACCAAACGGATCGTAAGTATTCCCCTGCCACACTATCGGCTGTGAGTGTTCGTTTCTGCCGGCATAAAAGCGATACAGTTCACCATTCATCCCATCTGAATCTTTTAATCCGCGTAGATCTACCTCAAAGAGTTCGATCAGGGCGTTTTGCTCAAGTTTAGCAAGGTCAAGTTTAAATTGGTTACTGATAAGGGTTGGCATTAGGGTTCCTCGTTAAAATCACAACTAAATTCAGTGTAAGTTTGACCGACTTTCATCGGCCATTTTTTACAAATCACTTTCTTACGTTGTTTGGTGAGCGGTTCAACAAAATAAAACGGCGTAATCCCTTTGTGTTTTTCAAAAAATCGTTGAATTTCGACCGCACTTTTATTCTTCACTTTGATAGAGACCGAATAAGTCTTGAGTAGAGAGTTGATGCCGTTTAATCGGCGTTGAGTATAGCCATCACCAAAGGCAATCTCGCTAATATCCGGTTCATTATCAATACTGTAATGAGGACGAATACACCATTTGAATGTTTCCATTTTTTCTCCCTTATCTTACAAAACCATCTTCAAAGAAAGGAGTTTTCAGCAATAAAAAAGCCCGCCGGAGCGAGCTATTTCTTTACTGTCTTTCATTGAAGTCATCAATAAAATTTTTCAAATCCTCTCTAACAAGAGAGGTTAGTTCTTCCGATCCTAATGAGCCATCAATATCATCTATTTTATCTAATACATTAGATAGCCTTAGCAATACCTCTTTTCTTTGTTGTTCTGTTAGAACAGAAAATAGAATTGTCAGGATACTTCGATTATTAAGCGTTTGGGCAAAAAATGTTTTATCCATTTTATCTCCTATTTATCAATAACGAGAATTTAACGTTCCACCAGCTCTTAAATCACTAAGTTGATTTTGGCGATAACGTTGATCCGCTATTTTATCTATTTGCTTCATCAATTCCACAGTAATTTCAATATCATCTCCATTTTGCCGACGGCTAACATTAGCATCTGCTGGCTCACCGTTATTAATCACTTTCACCGAGATATTACCGGAAGAACGTCCCGCCTCGTAATTGACCTGAGGTAAACTAGGAATGCTTACTCCCCCACCGTTTGCAAATCCACGACGAACCGCACCATAATTTAACTGATCTAAAAAGCCACGACCCAATCGGGCAGTGGCTTCTTTTGTGATGACATATTCTCCGCGGTGAACAATACCTGCGGGCTGATACTTGCCCCCATCGCCGGTGTAACCGCCACTCGCAAAACCAATAGCGGAAATCTGTGAAATAACATTTGCACCTGCCGCCGCTACCGCAGCCATATTGGCAAATTTTTGTGCAGGCGTCATCGCTTCCGGTGATGCCATTGCTTGTGCTATGGCTTGAGAAAGTTTCACGGTAGCTTCGGCAATCGCAAAGCCTTTTGAAATGGCAAACATTGCTTTATAAGCGGCGGATTGTTTTCCTGCCGATTGCTCAACAACTGAAGCCAAATTACCAAATGCCCCCCCTAAATCATTTAAGCCGGTAGCATATTGCCCCATTTCTTGTTGAAATTGGTTGTTTTTATACTTTTCAATGATTTGTTTCTTACGTTGTTGGAACTCTTCCTCCGTCATCAATTTTTGATCATTGAAGGCTTGGAGTTGCGCAAGTTCTTGCGTTTGTTGGTTAGCAAGTTCTTGTTGCGGATCGTAAAGTGCGCGCATTTGATCAAGGGGATTGACCGCCTTGTGGGCTTTATTCTGCGCATAGTCAAATTTCAACTGATATTCAGCAGTTAGCGCTTCTTCCTTTGAGAGCTGTCCGGCTTTTTTCAGTTCTTCAATAGCGGATAAATCATCTTTTAGATTGGATAGTAACAATTTTTCAGGCGCATATTTTCCGGCAAGTTCTAAGCGTTCTTTTGCAAATCGTTGTGTAATAGCTAATTTAGCCGTTTCATATTCTTCGTGAGAAACCACGCCTTTTTTGTTGTGTTCTTCAAGACGACGAAACATTCGTGTTTGCTCAAGATCGATTTCAGCAAGGCTTGAACTGCTTTTTTTACGGATTTCATCGTAAAAAGAAAGCCAACTATCACGAGCATTTTCATCGGCTTTTGAACTCTTCGTTTTTTTATTTTTTTCCTTGATCTGCGTTTCAATTGTTGTCACTTGGGTTTCGTTAGCAAACATTTTTTCTAATGTTGCTTTGCCTTCCAAAATCTTGTTTAACGTTTCGACAGAAATTCCTACAGCTTTATCTGCTGCATTAGCAGCAGTAATAGTACCGGTGGCAATGCCAATTAGCACTTCATTGTATTCTGCGCCTTCTTTGCCGAGTAGCTCATAAAGTCCGGCTAATACATAGGCTGATTTGGCTTGCCCTTGCTGTTTAAGTTTCGCCACTTCCAGTTTTTGTGCAAGACTTGTCGATTTTTCATTTAGCTTTTCCATTGCCTCTTTTAAATCTAATGTCTTATCAGCGGCGTTTTTTGCACTGTCTGCCGTCTCATCAAAACTTTTTGGCAAATTTGTGATGATATTTTCGACTGTATTTGCATCAACCCCAAGTAGTTTTAGTTTTTGGCGAACATCATCAAGGTTTTTACCGGAACGCAACATCTTCTCTCCAAGTGGAGAAAGCATTTTTTCGAGTACTTGTCTGGCTGTTTCGACGTTTTCTTGAATAGCTTTGATTTTATTCTGTAAATTTTCAAGCTCACGTTCATCTATTCCTCCGCCAACTTGAAAACCGTCAAAATCAGTTCCAATTTGTTTAGTGGCAATACCGGCTTTGATTTTTTCAATTTCTGCATAATATTTTTTGATGTTATCGAGTTGTTCAGTAACTTTCAAAGATAATGATGCCTCACTTATTTTATCGTAGCTATCAGCCAGCCCTTGGTTTGCGATCGTTGTATCAAGAGCCCATTGTCTAGCTTGCTCTGCCTGTGCGCTAAAGAAAATTAGTGAAGTTGCTGCAATTCCGATGACACCGGCAGGCCCACCAAGTAACGCCATCACACTTTGTAAACCTTTAGCTGCTAATGTCGCCAGGTTTGTTGCTGTTGCAAGATTACGTTTTGCGGTTGCTTCTGCTTGAGCAAGTGCAATAATTTGAGCCGATTGCACTTTCATACGTTCACGCAGTGCATTCCGTGTTTGCTCAGATTGGGCAAGTTTTAATTCTGCACTTAGGCTCGCCATTTCAGCTTGGGCTGCAACCCGAAGTGCGGTTGCTTTCTCAAGTAATGCTTTGGCTTCATTGCGATGTGCTAATGCATTTTTGGCACTGGTGTAACCGGTTTTCAAAAGTGCAGCAGAATATTTGCTAAGTTGTCCAATTATAAGTGCACCACTAAATACACCTACCGTAGTAATTAATTCTTCAAGATGATCAGTGACAAATTCCACTCCCTCAGCAAGTTTTTGGGTTGCACCAAATGAATTATTAACTTCGCCAACAAATTTAATCATTGAGGTTTCTAAATTAGTGAATGACCCCGATAACGTTTTAAGATTATTACTGAAATCTGAATCAACTTGCTCTTTCGCTTTTTTTAGTCCTTCAACCATTTTTTCAGCAGTCATTTCGCCCTTATCAACCATCGCTTTAAATTCTGCTGTTGTTAATCCTAACCCACGAGCAATGTTTTGAATAATCGTTGGCGTTTGAGTGATCAATGAATTGAATTCCTGAGCCTTCATTTTTCCCATCAATAAAGACTGGCTAAATTGTACCAAAGCATTTGAGGCAGTTGCAGAGCTCGCCCCGGATAGCGCGACTGATTTTGATACCGTTTCCGTGATTTCAGCAACGTCTTGCTGACTTATCTTTAACGCTTCTGCATTTTGAGAGAAGCTCTTATAAACTTCTGATGTTGCACTAATAGATTGACTTGTTCGTAAAGATATTTCAAAAACATTTTCAGTTGCTGATACGACTTCTGATTGACTATCGACAACACCTCGAATTTGATTTCGTAATTCAGTATAACTATCCGCGTACCGCAGTGTTTGTGATACTGCAGATTGAAGATGGCTTGCTGCAAACCCGACAATACCTGTAAGAAAAGTTTTGCTAGTCGTTTTATTAATTGCGATTGCCGCTCGCTCAATATTATTTAGATATTGAGTCGTACGTTCAGAAAACTGTCTTGCTCTATTTTGCGCGGCAGTAAAATTTGCCTCAAACTGTTTTGTGAATTTTTGTGATTGATAGGCTGATTTGCTTAACCCTTGCTGAAACTGAACGGTTTCCAAGTTCAAGTTGATATGTAAGTTGCCAAGAGAAGCCATATTTCCCCCAATAAAAAAGCCCGCATATTGCGGGCTTCAAGATATTTATGATGAATTATTCAATGATGACGTATTTCACTTTTGCTTTTTCTTGTTCGATCCTTTTCAGTTCATTACTATGCTTCTGGACTTGAACCCAAGCAATAATAACACCACCGATAAAAAGCATCAAAAACACACCAATGAATGCAAGAATGTAGGAAAAATCAACGACAAACAAGAGGATTAATGTCCCTAAAAGAATGAACGTTCTAAAAAATAATTTTGCGGAAAATTCAATAAAATCACGCATATCTTATTCCTCTTGCCTAATAAACCTTAACCTGATTATATTATCTACAAAGTAGTTCAGCAATAAATATTTATCGATTTGCTAAATAGACTTCCGAACCATCATCTTCATTATTTTCAATGGGACCTTTTTCTGCAAAAAATGGCATTAACTCCCCAAGTGTCGTTGCTTTTTGTTTTGGATCACGATGAATTGATGCCAACAAATGTGAAATTTGCGCAGTACGGTAATCATCACGCCAAAGCCCAAAAGGTTGCTCTTGATAGAAGAGTTGATATTCCATCAAGTGTCTTTCAGGCATTGATTCTATTTCTATCAGTGTTTTACCCAACGCAAGAGAAAGTGTTATTTGGAACTTGCGTCGGTCATCAAGTTTTTTGGCTCTTCCTCCAATAAAACTTTGCTGAGTGTTTCACTCACTGATTTATCAAGATGTGATAATGCTTCCAAATCTTCTTTATTTTCAGGATCGAAGAGATTCACCCCATTTTCGTCACAAAGTCGAATCGCCAATTGACGGGCAGTACGATACGGATCATAAATGCGGCTTAATTGTTTCCCTAATTCTTCAGGATCATTGTAATCAAGGGTAATTCCTTGTTCTTCTGCAAGCTGACAAAGTAATGCTTGATAACCATAAAGATGTTGATTGACTTCACCAACGGTCATTTCACGAATAAAATATTCTTTTTCGCCAAGCATCACTTTTTTAAGTTTTGGTTTATTTTCTCTCAAAAGAGATTCACGAGTGCCAAGTGTCATTTAAATTTACCTTTGTTAATTTAATAAAAGATGTATTTAAAAAATGCGGTCAAATTTAACCGCACTTTTATGTTAGGCATTCACCGGCAATAAATAATCCCGTTTCGATTTTTTAATCGTTACGCCAGATTCAAATTTGCCTTTGACTTCACCACTCCAGTTTGGTGAGGTTTGAATAAAACCGGTGCCGTATAAGGAACCTTGGTTGTTTTTTAACACCATCATCCACGGGAAGGTTTCTTTAGCGTAGAATTTCTTACGCAAATCCGCCTGCATTGCCGTTGCCGGTGCGTAGAAGAAGGTGAGTTTAATGGAACCATATTCAATTTCGCCCGCTTCGGTTTCTGTGCCTTCGGAACACATTGTGGTTATGTCTTCTTCCGTTAAGGTATCGCCATCACCTTCAATATTTTTAATGGCACAGAAATTAGACGACCATCTCACAATCGCCACTTTTGCCGTCGTGAAATCAGTGGGTTGATCGTTACCACTCCAATCGACTTCATCGGCAAGCGTGATTTTGTCTGCGGTGGTTGATTTCACCGGATAATAGCCGTCAAGTGAGCCTAAATGGGTGATTTTGATAAAATCCCCTGTTTTCGCCCCGTGACCGGCGGCGGTAATGGTTGCATTGGGTTTTACCGTACAAGCGGTAATCGCTTTTTCTTCGGTAAGCCCTACACCAAGATAAAATTTTGTTCCCTGAAAGGGGGTAGTTTGTGTTGCCATAATTAATCCTCATAAGTAATTTGATAACGCACATTGGCGACAAACCAAGTGCGGTTAGTGGAATCTTGTTCGTAGTGGTAGCCGGATAAATGAATTTCACTCATCAAATCGGCTAACCCATCCGTATTAATGGCTTCCGCCATTAAGGTTTGAATTTGTTCGGCAATCTCATCCAATTCCGCTTCACCGGTCGCGGTTTTAAGATAGATGGCGATATTCAGTGTTGCCTGCCATTGATGATGACAGAGGGAAATTTCGTCCGCTTCAATCTCATCAAGAAAAACGGCAATAGCGGATTTTTCTTGGTCAATATCGATAAAAATCGGACGGCTTGCATAAAAGTGGTTGACGTTATCAATGTTGCCGTTTAAAAGTGCGGTCACTTTTTGGCGAATTTTTTGATGGATTTGCATATCATTTCCTCAATGATGAAATTAATTGTCGGCTTAATTCCGCTTGAAGTTGGGCCGGGTAATCTTTTAGGGCTTTACTAAAGGCATCCGTCAACGGTTTGCCTATCGGCACCTTGACGACATCAATGGGATAACGGGCTTTTCCGGCACGTTGCATAATATGCACCCGACCATTTTTAAGCCGTTGTTTAAAACCGCGTTTTACCGCATATTTCCCGACCAAAATACCGCCTTGCCCTTCCCATAATGTATTGGACGGTTTTTCCAAAACACGAATTAACGGCATATTAAGCCGATTTACCCGCATTTTGACTTCCGGCTTGTTTTTGGCTTTTTGCGTTTGAACCCGCCCACGGATCGTTTTTACCGGCACGCCGATGTCTAACGCCACGCTTTTTAATGCCTGATTTCGGGCATTTTTCGCAATGGTATTCAAGGCTTTGACTGCCGCTTTAGGGAGTTTTTTCTTTGCCAGTTTTTCGGCATTGGCTTTAATTTCTTCCAGTCCTGAGATATTCACACGCATTGCATTACTCCAATTGCAGCACAATCAAATCGTCCACAAAACTAAAACCACGCACAATGTAACTTTGCTCTCGCTGTGTTACCACATCGCCCAATCTCGGCTTGTAACCCGCTCTTTTAAAAAGCGTCAGTGTGCGGGTTGTACCATTTATCAGGTGATCGTCACGATAACTATCGCCCATTAGGTTAGGTGATTCGTCCAATACCGCTTTATAGCGTTTGCCATTAATCAAAAAAACGGACAGCATAACCTCCGTTATCACGCTATCCGCCTTTGTTAGGGCATTATCAAACGGGCTAGGCATTGATCTTCACATCCACTTCCGCTGAAGTCGTGTCGGAATTCGCCCACGCAATGCCTAGGCGTTTGTTACTGCCTGCGGTAAGCGTTGCACCGTCGGCATCCGACCAATACAGCACTGCACCTTGTTTAATATCATCCGCTTGTTTGGCTTTCACACGCCATACCCCGCCGACAATGCCTGTACCGGTTGCTTTGTTGTCAATATCCGTTACCGCAATAGCGATTAAATCGTTCAGTACGACCACATCACCACTTTTTACTGCTTTGGTGGCGACAAAATCTAAGGTGTCGCCGTTTTGAATAAAATTCTTAGCCATAATGTTTTCCTCATTTAGAAAATAAATACTTTTAATACAAAAGATAAGCCAACTAATAAAATACCAATTGAAGCAATAATTGCCGCATTGGCTAATTTATTACCTGCTCTATCTGCACCTTTTTCACTCATTTTCCCACCTATCTTTATTTGATGTTTTGGGTTATACTTAAACACGTTTAATCCTTGTCTGATAAGGGTTAAAACAAAACCCCACGTTACCTCAAATAACGTGGGGTTTATTATTTTATGATTATTGGTTGGTTACACGCACAATGCCACGGTGGTCAAGGACATTGACGCCGGCATCAATACGCACTTTGGTCGTCACACCGTCCACCGTAAAGCCGGTTTGTTGATCAATAAACGGCGTCTCTACACCATTTAAATAACTCACTTCAATGGCTTGTTTGTTGATGAGATACCAAATTTTGGCGTTTTCCGCTTGTAAACGTTGGGATTTCACCACCGGGACAATATTTTGTAACGGATTGATAATACCGGCATTGACATCAGCCCCTTCCACCGAACTTGAACCCAATACCTGTTTTGTTTTGGTGTAAAGTGCGGTCGGTGTCAGCAATAAATCCGGTTCAATGGCAAGTTGTTTGCCGTCAAAGGATTTTTGCGCATTCATTAACTGGATTGCACTATCAATGGTGGCAATATCAATTTTGCCGCCCGTTAAGGTATTTTTATGGGCAGCGTCATACAATTTCTTGTTGTCGTAAGTCATTACCGGATCACCGGTTAATTGGGCAAACACCAAATCGGCAATAGTCGCGCGTGCCGCTTGTCCGAGTTTATACGGAATAGCGGTCAGCATATTCATATCGTCATTGATGATGGTCTGACGGGTAATGCTGAACAATCCACCGTAAGTGGCAAGGGAAACGTGCATACCGGTATCACCCAAGGTCACGTAAGTATATTCTGCCCCTTCACGCACCATTGGCAAGCTATCAAAGCCCCCTAAGCCCACACGATAAGCCGGACGGAAGTCGGTTAAGGTGCCTTTGTGTGTCCATTGCTCAAAGTTTTCAGTGCTTTCCGCCCAACCTTTCAACACGGATTTATGGGCAACATCAATTAAGATTTGTCCGAAATCAGACGTGGAGTGGGTAAACGCCATGCCGACGATTTGCATTGGGTTGTAATTGAGTACGCTCACACCACGATCGACCAATGATGCACGGGCAAGCTCACGCAAGGTCATTGCATTGTATGCGTTGTCTTTTTGGGTTTCTTCTATCCCCGCACGGGCAAGTAATGAGGCTTTGACACTGTCGCCCACAAGGTTTCCGTTAGTAACGTGGATATGGCTTTGCGGTACGCTTGGCGTGGTGCCTTCACCGAGTTTCGCCAGTAATTTATCTTTGGCTTGTTCGGCGGTGATATTGACATCGCCCAAACATTCCACCAATAAATCGTTAAATTGTCCGTTAAATGGGGCAAATACTGCTTGAATGGTTTGGTTGCGTTGTGCCATTGCCGCTTGTACCTGTGCCGCATTATCGACAGCAGCAGCCTGTTTCTCAACTTGTGCTTGCGGTTGTTTCGGCTCGTCGGGTTTTGCCACAGATTGGATATTGGCGTTGCCTTGTGGCTTAAACAACATATCTTTCATTGCTTTTGGCATATTTGAGTAATCCTCTAGTTTTTTTGATTGAATGGAAGCCATTGCCACAAGTGGCTCGGCGAGTTTGTCTGCAAAACCTTGTTCAACACATTCTTTGGCGGTTAACCAAGTTTCTGCGGAAAGCATTTCGGCAAGTTCTTCAGGCGTTTTGCCTGTTTTTTCGGCATAAGCCGGAATTAACGTATTTTCAACCTTATCCAATAAATCGGCATATTTACGCATATCTTCTGCATCGCCACCTTGAATCCCCCAAGGTTTATGAATCATCATCATTGCGTTTTCCGGCATAATGATTTCGTCACCGACCATTGCAATCACACTTGCCATAGAGGCAGCAAGACCGTCAATATAGACGGTCTTATTAGCGGGATGATTTTTCAGTAAGTTGTAAATGGCAATGCCGTCAAACACATCACCACCGGGCGAATGGATATGCAGATTAATTTGTTTCAGGTTATTGCCTAAGGCTTTTAATTCCTTAGAAAATTGTTGTGCTGTTACGCCCCAAAAACCGATTTCATCATAGATTGAGATGTCGGCCGTATCCTTGGCAGCGGCTTTAATGGAAAACCAAGATTGATTATTCGTCTTGGTTTTCATCGTCATTGCTTTTGGCGATAGAATCATTTGTTTTTTCATTGGTTAATCCTTGTGTATTGGTTAGATCCGTATCAAACTTCAATCCTGCCTGTCGGTTTTCTTCCACCTCGACAATACGGCGGCGTTTGACCTCAGCCGGGTTAAATCCGCTTGCCCGAACTGCTTGGCTTTCGGTTGCTAATCCGCCCCGAATACGCACAGCCCACGCATTGGCTTCTTTTACCGGATCAATCCACGGCATCACCGGGCCGGAATAGACCGCATTAAAAAGCGAATCGGGATCGACTTCAGGCGGAATGGCGATCGCTTGTGAGGCAATCGCCATTTTCAGCCATTCCCGATAAATCGGACGAGAGATGGCAGCAACAAAGCAATCTTGCAACACGGCATAGCCCTCAAAACTTTCTACCAGTTCTTGCCGTTGAGCGGAGTAAGTACCGTTATAATCTCGGGCAATACTCGAATAACTGGAGCGTGTACCGGCTGCCGTAGCCCGCAATTGACCATTGCGGAAATGCTCAAGATTCGTATTAGGTCGATTGGAGTTAATTAATCCGATGTCTTCGCCGGGTTTTAAATCGTCAATCACGGCACCGGGCGCGATGTCAAAGGTACGTTGTTCGTTTTGGTGGTCGTCTATACCTTCTCCATAGGTGGCCGCGTCGCCTTTTTTGATAAACATTGTCATTGCCGCCGCAATGCGGGCGGCAACCCGTTCGCTTTCTTCGTAATCTTTTAAATCGGCAAGACGCACAATCACACCATGTAACATACTGACCCCACGGATTTGGTGCAGCCGTTTACGAAAAGCGAGATGTAGCATATTTTCCGCCGGTACGGTTTTAATTTTGCCGTAAGTGCGGTCACTTTCTTGTGGATTTTCAAGATACACTTGATAGCCGACAGGCTTACGCCATGCATTGAGGTAAATCCCTTGCACTAAGCCGTTTTCCTGAATATCCGTTTGCATTGGCACAAAATCAGGCTCTAGCGCTTCAAGAGAAAAGGCTACAGGCGAATGATGTTGTAAGCCTGCTACTTTGCCTTTTACCAACTGAATAAAGACTTCGCCGTCCCGTAGCCAAGTACGCAACAGCATTCTTTCAAGTAACGGTCGGGTATAAAGCCCGGTCACCTCCGGCTTAATCGACCATTCCGCCCAGAGCTTGCGAATTTGGTCGGCAAGCGCTTCGTGAACATCGCCGCTTCGGGTGAGTGGTTGCGGTTCAATATGAATACCTTTTGAACCGATGACCCGCTCTTCCAGTTTGTCTAAAATCCCGATTACGATGTCGTGATTTTGATCTAATGCTCTGGCTTGTTCACGTAGGCTGACCGCACTTTGTTGTACTGCCGTATTTGCCGCTTTGTTTTCTCGCGCAGCTTTATGGGTGCGGCTCGGTAAGGCGGCTTCATAGGCATTTAACACATATCGGCTGTGAGAGCGTTTCGCCGCCCAGCCGGGCGAAAGAGCGGCAATGGTTTTTTCGAGAAAATTCATTAAAACCTCGTGTTTAAATTAGCGTATCGGATACTATGTCGCCGTCCCATTTCATTTTTACCGAGCATAGCAAGTTCTTCTCTGAGTGCTTGGCGTGTTGCTCTGATTTCAGATAATGATTCACGGGAAATGCTGCGTCCGTTAAATGTCACGGTTTTGCCGGACAACACATCAAGAATCGCTTGGTCACAAGCTTCGATCATTTCTTCGAGTTTTTCTCTTTGGCTCATAGCCAACCTCTTGTTTTACGTTGTTCACCTAACCAGTTATTCTGTGTTTTCATTGAAATTGTAGGTGAATGTTGTTTTGGCGTAGGCTCTACACTCTCAGATGATGAAAGTGCGGTCGAATTTCGGATAATATTCGGATTCACATCAGGCAATTTCGCCCAACTTGGCACATCGTTTTCATCGCCCCATTTAATCCGTTCATAGCCCCGTAAAATGGCGACGGCGTGGGCATAACAAAATAAGTCAAAGGCTTCGTTGTTGCCCTTGCCGGGCTTAACCCACTTTCCGTCTGCACCGCGCTCTTCATACACTAATTCATTAAAGAACCATTCGCCGATCCAGTCAGGGAAGTGGATGTAATTCGCCCCTGCCGTTTGACGGGCAAGGGCGTTACTAATGCGATCTTTAAGATGATCTGTTTGTAACAGATAAAGCGGTACATCGCCTCGTGCGGAAGAATGGCGATCTGAACGTGCGGTATTATCCGGATAAGTGCGGGTAATCAGTTTTTGCCGCTTTGTACTATCGCCTTTGACCAGATAAACCCGTTTTGCTAAACCATCTCGGCGACATTGTCGCCAAAAATGGTAGGCGTTATCTGTTACCCCTTCTTCGCCGCCGCTATCGACTGCCATTGCCAATATCGGCATTAGATGGAGTTCGTTATCTGTCAATGGATATTGTTTGTTGAGTACGTCGGAAACGAGAATTTGCCAATCATCAGGAATACGCGGATCGATTTTTTCGATAACGCCGTCTTCATCGGGCAAGGTATGGGCGATATTGTATCGGTCAATCAGCCAACGTTCGCCACTCTCACCATAACCGACAATTTGCACGACGAAACGGCGATTTTTACCGCCTTGTACGTCCACCGCCGCCACTAAGAATCGGCATTGTGTCGGTACGGTTTTTTCAGGTGTTTTTTCTCGGCGTGCCATCAGTTCGTCTGCCCGTCGCTGTTCAAGAGCGGAACGAGGCAAATAAGGCAATCCCCAGTCGGTATTGGTTACTGCTTTGAGAGTTTCTTCACTGCCGGTCATCTCGTATTCTTGTTCGGCATTAAGCAATTTATAGGTTAATTGCGCCCAAGTTTGATAAGCGGCTGCCGGGCCTTCTAACCAAAATGAAGCAATGCGGGATTTTCGTCCTTCGCCGTGAATCACGCCGTTTCGGTCAATTGTTTGCCCTTCTTTCAGCCATTTGCCGTTGATATTGAGCTGCCGTTTTAATTCGGGGGCAATTAAGGTTTGGCAATGCGGACATTGTAATCTGGCGTTTTCACTGGCTTTGACATAATCCTCATCATCACGAAAACCGATCATATTCGCCATACTCGGCTCAAAGTATTCTTGACACTCGGGGCATTGCCAGTAGAAGCGGCGGCGATCACCCCGATTATATAAACTTAAAATCCCTGTCGTTGGCGGAGCTTCGTGTGTGCTTTTGGGGGTATATTTGATGTCGGCAATATCTTTACCGGGGGAACTTTCCACTAATGTCATTCCTGCCGACATAAACGTGGTTGTTCGTTTTGAGGCGAGGGAAAAGCCGTCCCCTTCACCGTCAATATCTTCCGGCCAACGGTCGTAATCTGTTAATGCAACGTATTTATAATCGGAAGAGGACAGGACATTAATTGACGGCCAACCAATTTTTAGGAGATTGCCGGCACGAAAATATTTATCGTGAACATTGTTATCGTTTTTGCGTGGACTCAGTCGCTTGGCGATTTCAGGTGAACAACGGAAAGTGCGGTCTAATCTTTTCCGGCTATGTTCACTGGCTTTTTCTTGGGTTAATTGTACGAGTAAGAAATCAGATGGATCACAGATAATGGAATAAGTGATCCAACCGTCAATCAAGCCAATAGTTTTCCCCGTTCGAGCCGGCCCTACAAAAATCACCGCATCATATTCACGGGAGTTGAGACAATCCATTGGTTCAAGCATATAGGCTGCGGTGTGTTTGTCCCATTTAACAGAATTTCCACCGCCTACCGGCACCCGCATATATTCCGCCACCGCTTCTGAAACTTTCATTCGGCGGGGGGCTTTTATAAGATTGGCAATATCTCGGCGTATGTCTTTAGCACTAGCAAACATTAGTTATCCTCTTCTTGGATATGCAAAGCCATTTGATCACGTAAATCGTCAATTTCTTGCTGAACTCTAATTAACGTATTTGGCGGTAACCCACAATCTCGTTCTAAAATATCCGGTAAAGTTTCTAATTTCTGAACAACGTATTTCGCTAAAGCACTCATTTCTTGTGCGACTTCAAACGCCTGTACCAATTCGCCAATAGCTTGTTCAAAACGTAAACGCTCATTTTCGGACTGAAACCAAGCTCGCCTTTCCATAGGTGGAAGTTCATCAACATCTTTCGACATCTTTTCGGGTTGCTCTTCGAGCGCAGCAATTATCAAATCTCGCACAAAATAGAGCTTGTTTTTTGCGTTACTACCACTAGCCGGAGTAAAGCGAGAAAGCCTATTTGACGCGGTTTGGCGGTGCATTCCGGCTACTTCTGCGATCTGATTAATGTTTAATTTTAAATCAAATAAATTTTCCATAATCACTCACAAAAATTGCTCAAAAAATAATAAGATGATGATGACCCTAAATCCCAAAAAACTGCCGAAAACCGCGATGCCGCAACCCCGTGGAATGGGGTATCCCCTCGGGAGTACCTTTTAAAAATAAAAAGGCGAGCATTGTCCACCTTATATTCTTAATCGCTTTGATGTATCACGTACAATCCAAAGCCAACATCAACCCAGTTATCATCACCGCCCATCATACTTACCCCTTATTTGTTTAAATCTTCTGTTTGCCATTCCCTGATTTTATCTATCCGGTTTAAGCAAATATCTCGCTCACGTTTTAATATGACTGCATACTGTGTTACATCACCATAGGTGTGACCGTTAAAGGGTGTTCTATCTAAGTGAGCGATAAAGGCTGCGGGAAGTGTAGGACAAGCGATAGGCTCAGTCTTTACGCAAGAACTCAACGACAGCGCGAGGAGCGTTGCTATGGTAAGCATCACTACTTTTTTCTTGTGTTGAAATAGATTTAATGACTTCATCTGATTTACTCCTTGCCTCTGACTCTGCTTTACTTAACTCAAGTGTCAGACGTTGGTTTTCTTCCTCCGCCGATTTAAGCTGAGAAATAACCACACTTTGCTTTGTGATAGTTTGGGCTTGTGCCTGATTGTCGGCTCTTAAGTTAGAGATGGTGTTGTGCTGAACCCATAACCAAAAGCACAAACCCAAAATAAGAAAAAGTGCGGTCAGTTTTATCGCACTTTCAAATCTCGTAAAGATGTTTAGCATTTCGACTCCTAGAATGTAAGTAGTCCTAAAAAGAGAAACCAACCCCAACCGGTAATACCATGAAAAGCAAGAAAACCTGCCGCAATAAATAAACAGGTACTTGGTAAATATCTCATTTCAACTCCGTTAGGCATAGTTGCCGCTCTTTCTCTCGTCTAATTTCCAACCCACGCAATTTTTTACCACCGGCATAAATCCATTTCGGAAATTCATTACAAGCGCCAACATAATCGACCGCATTGGCTTTACGGAACATCGTTGATTTACGCATTGCACCACAGCCAACATTAAACGTAACAGAGGTTATTGCATCAAATACACTTTGCGGTAGCGCATCGCCGTTGGCATATTTATTGACACATCGCTCTGCAATACGCAAATCATTCGCCCAGCGATCAGCAATTTCCTTATCGGTATAGCGTTTATTCGGATTAATTTTCTCCCCGCCGTATTCTGTCGAGCCAATGCCGACAGTTAACACATCAGAAGGGCATTGATATGGATCACGTCGGCAACCTTCCGCATCACCGACAATCTCCATTCCGGCTTGGCTTGTGCGTAAGTCAGGGTGATATAATTGGACCAATCCAATGATTGCGGGTATTGAACAAATAGCAATGATTTTCTTTTTATGTTTCATTCAATTAACTTCCCCTTCTTATCACGAATACCAATCCGAATTTCTTCTAACTCTATCATTCGCTTTTTATGACGTGATTCGCGAATATAACCGCAAATAGTCACAACAATACCGATTAAGATTGCCCATTCACTTAAAGTCAACACACCAAAAAATGAGGTAAGCCAACCATAAATTTGAGATTCAATCGGAATATCTTTTAATGTATCTTTCATTCTGTTCATGCTCCGCCCCCTTTATTGAGGCAAAATTTGCTTGAAAAAGAGATCAAAAAAAAGCACAATGTATTGGGATAGGAGGATAGGAATGAATAAGAAGTATTATTTTAAAAATTTCTTTGCTATTTTTTTAGTTATAATATTTCCTATTTACAATGGAGCAAATTATGCTTTTATAACATTTTTTTGTTTAAATGCTCTCTTATTTCCTATTGCAAAATATTCCCTTGAAAGAATATATCATCACACTATTCGCAAAAAAATGGAAAGTATATCCCTAGATTATAGACAAGCTCTCCTTAGACCGATCGAATATTTTTCTTTTACTATCAGCTTTTTCTTAGCCATCCCAATAGCGATATGCTTTTTAATTTACAAAACAATAAAAAATAACCAGCAACCATAAAGATCACTGGTTATATTTCTATTATTTGAATAATGCATTATGCATTTTTTCTATTAATTCATCACTAATTAATGCACTGACTGCAACCATTAATACGGCATAACCAATAATACCAATCGAACTTCCGGCTAAAAAAGTCAATGTAACAGCTGCAACAGATGTCGCTATTTTATCAACCGCTAATTTTTCCAACTCTAAATAAAATGGTTTCCAATCTCCAGAATTAATGGCTGTCGATAAAGCCGTTGCTAAAGACCCCACTGTAAGCGCCTTCCCTCCATATTTAAATGCCTTATTAAATTTATAAAGGTCGTTACTAATTGACTTCATATCCAAAGATTGTAATGCTTTAGATATAGCTTCACGATCCTTAGTGTTAATTTTTTTATTAATACTACCTTTATATTTATCAAATGCTTTTAATGCTTCCTCAACACTTCTTATTTTTTTCCCTTTTACTGTTTCAGCAAGTTTTCTTGCCTCAATACTTGCTAAATTCCCATATTTTTCGGTAATATGCTCAAAAAAACTAGAGATATATTCTACATTTGTTTGAATTTCATTACCTTTATATTTTGTCTTTAATTTTTCTAAAGAGTCACTTAAACTTTTATTAACTTCAATTAAACTATGTAAGCCAGCTTCTATTTTCTTTTTTTCAAGCAAAATATTAGCTTGGGGTAGTTCCACATTATCTTTCCACAATTCAATATATTTCTTTGTTATGTGAGGTCTATTAAAATAAGCAATATTTGATTCATATACAGCAGAAATTATTTCTGGTTGACTATCTTTAAACTTTTTGAAATTAGATAATTTAACAATATTATTATTCAATAATTCATCAAATTTTCTATCCGCTTCCTTCTGTAAATTTATAATATTTTTTTCAGCATTTTCTAGTATTTTTAATGCACTTTCCAATGCTTCAATATAAACTTCAATCTCTCTACTATTTTCAAAATCTAACGCATATTCATCAAGCCATTTTCTAGCCTCTAGAATCGCTTGACTAATTTCTGCCCTAGAAAGTTGTGCGTTATAACGGTTAATTGTTCCGTCCACATCACGAATTTTAATAGCAAATTCAGCAAGGTTAACTAAACCGGCTTGTCCTAATTTTAGATTTAAAGGTTTAATAACAATATGGGGGGGTAAATCAGGAAAAACGCCAAAAGAAGGTCCAGGATAATAAGGTTTTCCACCTATCGTAATTGGTGGTGGATTATCATTTGGTGTTACAATGATCGGGTCAAGCATTATTGTATCATTTGACATACTAGTCTCCTTTTTTCAGTCAACAAAAAAGCCCCAATTGGAAACCAATCAGGGCTGTTAAAATTCATTTGTGCGTTGCTTACATGCAAAAAACCGCACTGTACTTAGAATCATATACTTTCAGTCTAGACTTTGCAAGTATTTTTTCAATAAAGTGCGGTCGGTTTTAATTAAGTTTTAAATTAAATAATCGTTCTGACTTTTGTTTCCATTAATGGTGTATTGAAGTTATCTTCATAGTAACCGTCAATTAATCTCATTCGTTTAGAAAGCTCCAAAAGTAAATCTGCCATTTGATGTGTTTCCCCAAGCAACTGACGGGCTAATTTAGTATCTACAAAGTTACACCCTGACATATCTTTAATGCGATTTCTGCGAGGGTCGTATTTATCGACAATAACAAGCCAACGTCCTGCGTGCGGAATTTCTACCGTGTGAGATTTTGGTTCTTCTGTAATCCATTCCCCTTCAAGGGCGATTTTATGCACATATTCCACCGCCATTCCAATCTGCTCCGGTGTGAGTTCGTCAATGTGTTCAACATTAAAACGCTGATGAATGAGCGAATAAGCGTCTGAATAAATTAAACCTTTTTTGCTGACTAATTGACTTACTGCTTGTCTTAATCCTGTTCTTTCGTCTGTTGTTGTTTTACGTTCGGCTTTACCAAAATGCCAGTAGTTATAAAGTGCCTCAAAACATTCTTCTTGGTAGCGGATCACTTTCTCTTTTAAATCTGACCGCACTTTTTCAGGGTTAATACTAAATAACCAGCCGTTGAGCTTTTTAAGTGGCATACAGAGCATTTCATAAGTTTTGCCATCAGATCCAGTTGTGGAGATATGTCTACAACTGAATTTATCTATCTGATTTGCAAGTTTCTTATGTTGTCCACTCCAATCCAGCCCAATAGCTTCAACAAGTGGACGAACTGCTGTATAGATTACATCATCAAGTTTTAAAGTAATGAGATCAGAACCGTAAAAAGAAAGAGTTTGAGTTGAGATTTGATTAGACATAAGTCTTCTCCTGATTTTTTTCGAAGTTTGAGGATTACCCTAAATTAGGGTGCCGAGAGGTTCGAAAACCGTCAGAAGTCGGTCGGGATTATTCCCCAATGGGTATTGTATTCTCCGCCCTCTCGACATAGATAAATTTTAGGTATGCATTATCAAAACTCGTAGGAAGAGAGAAAAGAGATCACGAATTTTACGCATAAAAAAACCGCTATGCTATCGGGTGCGGACTTCCGCTTCTGATTCAAGGTTTCGACGCCTTGAGACAAATACTACCCTTTAATTTTCACTCTGTCAAATTCTCTCAAAATAAATTCGGCTTGCCTTTGTGTATCCAAAACTATACAATACAACTAAATAAAAGAGGCGATTATGTATATCATTGAAGAAACCGATATATTTTCCAACTGGTTAGAAAATCTAACCGATGAACTGGCGATAGTTAATATTGTTGCCCGTATTGAACGTGCCAAGCTAGGCAATTTCGGCGATCATAAATCCGTTGGTGATGGCGTATTTGAAATGCGCATCACAAAAGGAAAAGGCTATCGGCTGTATTATGCACGCAAAGGCGAAATTACTTATCTTTTACTTTGTGGTGGGGATAAATCAACACAAGATAAAGATATTTTACAAGCTAAAGCAATATGGGCTGAACTCAAACAGGAGCTTAAAAATGACCATTAAAATTCAAGAATTTGATGCTGCACGTTATTTAAAAAATGAAAAAATGATGGCAGCTTATTTAGCAACCGTTCTTGAAGACGGTTCAACTGAAGAATTTATTCAGGCACTCAATACCGTTGCCCGTGCAAAAGGAATGACCGAGTTAGCTGAAAAAACAGGTATTGGGCGAGAAAGCCTTTATAAAACTTTATCAAGCGAGAAACCACGCTTTGACAGTATTATGAAAATCATCAATGCGCTAGGCTTAAATGTGTCTGTTACGCCTAAAACGATGAGTGCATAAACAAAAAAGCCTGCTTAGTGCAGGCTCTTTTATTTACGCCATAAATACCGCTTTCCCTGTATGCAACATTAATTTGAGTGATGTTTTTGCTGTTTTTAGGCGGCTAAAGTATTCAGCCCTAGAAATATTAAGACAACGATAAATATCACTGATTTGCCACCGATTGACATAAGTCAGCATAAACACATCATAAAGTTCAGGATTCACTTTATACATAATCAACATACATTCGTTAATCTGCATACCTAAATCATCAGAAATCGGATCTAAATGCGGTTTGTAAGCATATTCGGCATTAGGCTTAACCTGAGCAAATCCGGCTGATATGCGAGGAAATTCCGTGCCGTAACGAGGTGTCGCCCAATACCCCCACTGCACTGCTACTCTATCAATATTAATACTACTCATTTTAAGCCCTCTAACGTTTTAATTTTCTCTTTGTAATACTTAATAATTTCCTTGCAATCTTCGATCGTGTATTTCTTAAAATCGTGGTCTTGGCGTTCTAACCATTCCACTTTATCCACACCGATTTTTCTTATCAAATTAATGCGATACTCAATCACATTTCCGCTTTTATGGTTATTGCACGGTTGGCATTGTTTATGGACATTCAACTCACAAAACCGCAATTCAGGGCAAGCCCCCACACTTCGATAATGCCCTGCATGCCATTGACCTTGATGATAGCGACCGCAACTGATACAAGGTTCGTCTTTATCTCGTAAACGAATGAATTTATTAAATATTGATTGCGCCTCTTTTAACCATTCTGAGCGACTTTTTAATTTAACCTTACGTTCCTTTAGCTTTTGCTTCTCCGCTTTCTCTCGGGCTTTCTGTGCGTTATTTCGGGCTAGTTCTATGGCACATTTGGGCGAGCAGACTTTTTGCAGTGAATTATGAGGAGTAAATTCTTTACCGCACACTTTGCATTTCTTTGGTTTGAGTGATTTAGTTCTCATCTTTCCTCGCTAAAAAAACGCATAAAGCTGATTAATCACATTTTCATCTGTAGTGTTGCCGAAAATATTTTTGAGTGCTGCATTGATTAATGCGGAATAACATTTCTCAAATTCGTCTTGTTCCATATTGCCGTAACTTAGGCTTTGGGCTTCTACCCGTAGGCTGCCGTCTAAGGTGTAAGTCACCTCTTTATAACCGGCAAGCACGGTCAAATTTTTGCGAAACGTGTCGAACTGTTTACGTTCATCAAAGTATTGCCATTCGGTTTTATCTGCGGCCCAATGCTCAAAACAGAAATTAAAAAAGGCAAAAACTTTGCGGTGAAATTGTGGGTTTCTTGCTTGTTTAATCTCAATTTCGTACTGCTCGCCGTTACGGAATTTCTGCAAGGCTTCGGCTTCCGTTTCATTTGCCGGTGAGAAAACGCCGCCCGGTAACTTCATCATTTGAAATTTAGGCATTTAGCTGCACCTCAAATTAATGCAAAAACTGAAGTGAGAAGTAATTTGCTTGTCTCCCTTCAAAAGGACAATCATTCAAATGCTTAATCGAAAAATGCTTACCAAAAACATCCTTAATTAGCTTGGTGCTTTTCTTTGAATCTGCTTTTCCATTAATCGATATTGACACAGTTAAATTATTGCCAAGCCAGCTACAAACAAATGAATTTCGGTTTATCCTCTTATCTTGATAAGCGCAAACCATCACGCCTTCTGTCATTGGATGAATATCGAAACCTCTCTTGATTAATAGCTTTTTAACTAATTCAATATTCTTATTTTCCATACTCACCCCACTTTTTCACAAAATCCAATTCAACCTGTCGTGTTACAAAGCCCTGAATAAACGGATCGAACACCGCCACCATTGAGCCTTTGTTGTTGCCTTTGACTTCCTCGCCCGTAACCGGATGAAGGAAATTGATTCGACCGCCGATGATGTCGATCACCTCTGTGGCATTATCCTGAATCACTTTGTACCACTTGGTGCTTTTATCTGCCGGTAACAACATCACCACCAAATAGCCTGCTTGTTTCAATTCCGCCGCACGTTTTACAAAAGGCATTGGGTCGCTATATGGCGGATTGACGAAGATTCGGCTATTTGCTGTGTAACAATTAAATTCAAGAAAATTCATAGATTCAGTAACAAAATATGAACACAATGCATTGCGACTATTGGCGCAACCGTCCACATTGAAACGGAATCGTAAATTAAGCCAGTTAAAAAAATACTTCGGCGTGCGATAGTGGTCTTTGTTAAATTCCGTCATTTCCGATAGCTCTCCCAATCAAATTTAATTACCGCCCCTTTTCCTTCTCTCATTCTGTCGATAATTCGCTCCCCAACATAATTATTTAATTCCGTTTCAGTTAAGTTACTGATGATGATAGTCGGTCGCATTTGCTCATAACGTTCATTGATAATTTCAAACAAAATGATTTTTTCTGCATCGGTACCGAACTGCACACCCACTTCATCAATAATCAATAAATCTTTTTTGCAATAGATTCGAATCACATCATCTTCCGTCATCTCTGCGTTCTTATCCCAAGTTGATTTCACTTTTCGGATAATTCTCATGGCCGTAGTGAGGAGAACATCGGATTGATGATGTTCAATCACACTATTAGCAATCGCACAAGCCAAATGATTTTTACCAGTTCCGGGTTTTCCACAAAAAACCAATCCACCACCTTCTTGAAAGCGTTCTTTCCATTTTTCGGCATAGCGTTGGCAAACAGTTTTTGCGAATTTGTTTTTAGCGTTTTCTTGGTAATTTTCAAATCTCGCTTGAGTAAATCTCAATGGGATATTTGATTGCTCTTTTAGCGTCTGAATACGCTTTTGGCGTTCTTCGTCATCAAATTTATTGATTTCTAATTCAAGTTTTTTTATTTCTTCACGCAAACAATCAGGACAACGAGTAACGAATTCTTTGCTCGTTTTTCTTGACAAAGGTACTTTTCTTGACCATTTCTCGAATTTGCCATGTTTCTCACAAATTGCGGTTTCTGATTTAGGTTCTGGCAAATCATCTATAACTTGCAAGCCGTTTATCGCATTACTAAGTCCTGTTTTTAACATTTTCAATTCTTGGATTAAGTCTGATTTTGATTTCATGCGCCATCCTCCATCGCCCAATCAGGCATAATCTGTTCGCCATAATCACGGTGATTAAAATCGTTGTGTGCGCTTGGTTTTGCAGAGTTAGGGCTAGATTTATTTTGTTGCAGTGATTTAAGATACCAATCCTCACGAAATCCTGCCCAATTTCGACTGATTGCGACTTGTACTGCCTCAAGCATTGACAGGTTCACCTTGCGTGCTTGGCTGTTGAATAGTTTCAATGCCGTCTCGGTGATAGGTGCTTTTTTCGCTTTGCGGAGAACAATAAAATCTTTGGCAAGCTGACCGGTTACGCCAAACTGCTCAAGCAAAATTTCATCCTCGCTTTTTTGCGTAGTTTTTTTAATATTATGATCTGTTGTATTTTTATTAGTTATATTATTATCTGTCGGATTTATTTCCGAGTTATCTCGGATCTGTTTCCGAGTTATCTCGGATTTATTTCCGAGTTCGCGTGATAAACTCGGATTTATTTCCGAGTTATCTCGGCTTAAATCTGACTTAAATTCATTCCAAGTTTTGCCTTTCTCAGTTAGCCGAATGAGATCTTTATCACCGTGCTTACCTTGTTTTAAGTAAACAATCAGACCTTTATCATTAAGTTCTGCAAAATGTCGATAAACGGTATCAGCTGTTTTATAAAACAAAGGCAATTCCTCGATTACTTTATGACGAGATACCCAGTAATAAACCACGCCATCAACGATAATTTCTGTCGCCCAAGACGATGCTTGATTTAACAGATCGAAAAGTGCGCCTTGATTGACGTTTAAGCCCCATTCGAGGCATTTTTGATTATTGATATAAGTTGAATATCTCATGACATCAACTCCGAAGCGTAACGTGACGCAATAAATTCAATGCCTTTGCTTGTCACTCGTGTTTGTGTGAAATTGTGACCGTGTTCGGCTGTGCCTGTTTTTACAGTAAAAAGTTCTTTTGAATGGGCTGATTGATACGGCAACAAATTACCGGATTGACGATAAAGTAATTTATCCTCCAGTAAACGGTTGATCATCGCCTTTTCCGGCATATTCAAAATCTTAGCCGTTTCACGAAGTGATTTACTTGTTCCGACTTCAACATAGTGATCCACAAAAGCTACTTTAGGCGCATTACGTTCTTTTTCAGCTTGTAATTCAGCCGCTAAGAGCAAGGCTTCAGAAAACGATTGAGGAATTTTTGCAGTCGTTTTTTGTTGATTTTCGAGTTCTTGCCAACGGTCAATCACCGCTGCGGTAAATTCAGGAGAAAGTCTAGCAACTACAACTAGCGTATCCCGCTTATTTAACTCATAGTAATCAAACCATTGATTTCTATATTCAAATTTTAGTGGCTCAATTTGAGCGACTAAATTTTGTTCAATCAAATCACGGATCACTCGCATCACATTTTTATGCTCTTTGTGAGTGAGCTCTGCAATCTCCCGACTGCTCATTGTCAAAGTGCTTGCATTTTCGTTAATTATTGGTAATAATCCACTCATTAAATACATCTCCATAGAGAAAATTGCCACGGCTGCTACCGTGGTTTTTTATTGCCGTTTATTCAACAAAATCACGCTCTCAATCGAAAGCTGTGTTGCAGTTAAATGTTTGTTGAGAAGTCGGCGGATTTTGTCTTCTTCATCGGACGTAATCTCACCGTCTTGCAAAGCCTGTTCTAATACGGCATACAGCACTCCACGAGCCGATAGCTCCTGAAATTGCAGCGTTGAAATTTCCGTGTTATCAAGAGCCTCGCACTCAACGTTTGGCACAAACCGACCACCCGATAAACGACAAATCTCATCGGTAAAATCCGTTAAGCCGTACTCCTGTTGAATAGCGATTAACTCTTCCGTCTTAAATCGCTGCCCTTTCGTCTGATAGAGCCGATTGTTCAGCTCACTTTCTGAAAAACCAAGAAAGCCTGCGACTGCACCTTTACCGCCCGGTACTTTCTCGATCATCTCAATAATCATTTTCTTCATCGCCATAATTTTTGCCTTGTTTTTATGGTTTTCATTTGGGGGAAATCGGGTAGATTAATTCTCAGTTGGAAAAACATCGTCAAGCGTACAAACAACACCTTTCTGATTTAGCAACAAGACAATTTTTCTTGCTGTATCAAGTGATGGAGTTCGCTTACCGACTTCGTAGTGACCTAATGCCCCTTGCGTCAGATTTAATAAACGAGCAAATTCCAACTGAGTTAAGTTTGTTGCTTTTCTAAACTCTGAAATTCTATTCATACTTAACTCCATAAAATAAAGCCAATAATACATAAAGTATTTTTAAATCTCAAGTAATAAATACTTTGTGTATTTTGATATAAAAATACGATGTGTAATAATTTGTTAAATTTACTGAGGGAAATAGCTATGAAAAAGCAATGGAACACATACGTTCGCGAGAAAATGCAACAAAACAAGATGACACAAGAAGAAATTGCTGAGAGATTAAAAAAAACCCAAGGTGCTATTGGACACTGGCTGACCGGAAGAAGAACACCAAATATTAATGAAGTGGCGGAACTCATTAAAATTGTAGGTGGAGATAAAGTTATTTTAAATAATGATGGTACTGTTGAGGATTTTGATAACAATGTCACTCCGGTCAATATCAAACAAACTCATTCATACCCGATTCTCAGTAGTATCCAAGCCGGAACATTTTCAGAAACTTTCGACTACTCCTGTTCTACAGGTTATGAATTTTTAGAATCTATTATCGAAACAAAAGGTGAAGGATTCTTTTTAGAGGTTAAAGGTCAGTCTATGGAACCAAAATTTAGTGAAGGAGATATGATCTTAATTGACACCGGCTTACAACCCAACCCTGGTGACTACGTGGCTGCGGTAAATGGTGATGGCGAGGCAACCTTCAAACAGTATAAAGAATTAGGGGAATACTCTGAATATGGCAATCCACATTTTGAGCTTGTTCCGTTAAACCCATTATTCCCAACACTAAGCACAAAACTCCAACATATACGTATTATTGGTGTCGCCGTGCAGAGAGTAGAATATTTATAGCTTTATGGCGTAGCCGTTGAGCATAGACAAGGGTTGTAACAATAGTACACCAAAAAGCCAGAGATTAAATTTTATTGGTTAAAGTGCCTTGACTTATAGACATCAAAAGAACGAATAGAGCGTTGTGGCGGAAGTTATAGATGAGAAAAAGCGTTGTAGCAATAATTCAAAATAAAAGGGGTAAAATTAATAATGGTTGAACTAAATCGAGTTTCTCAATTTGATATTGATAGGCTCATTGAGATACCTAAAACGTTGGTTATATCAGATATTAACTGGCGTAAAAAATCTCCCTTAGCAAAAGACCCAGCTTGGCTCTACATTTATTTACCGGTATACGATCAAGAAATGCTTGCTATTTCTCATTTTAATATCGAAATGCGGTATAGACCTGCATTGGAACAAAATATTCCGGCAAAAATGTCATTTGTCGGTATTTATAAAAATACTCGTATCTTTGGCATTGATGCAGGCGCAGGATTAATTCATCATAATCGCTATTGGGAAGATAAATCGTTACGACCTCAGCCAATCTATGCAAAAGTAACAGGGGCGCATTATCATATTCATCACGAAAAATATCAAATGGAGACGGGGTATCCACTTGAAAAATGCCCTGATAAAGTTCAAAATGAATTCAATTTTTACTTAAACGAATTTTTAATACGCTTCCATTTTCAAACAACGGGAGAAATGCCACACCCATATCAACGTATAAACGAGGATAATCTACTATGACAATTTGCCAATTAGCTATGCGCAATTTAGGCTTTGAATGCCAAGCCTTAAGCGAAACATTAAGCTATATATCAAGCCCATTTACTTATGTAGATGATGGTCAGGTTGTAGGGGCGTTTATCCAAAGTTTAGACAATAATCGATTTCGCATTACTGATGATGCCTCTGCACTTTTTAATATGGAAAATCGAGGAATCAACATTACCCGAACACGTTTTCAACAAATGCAAAATGCACTAAAACGTCAAGGTATTGAATTAACACCACAAGCTGAAATTGTTGCTTATGCAACTGAAAATACGCTAACAGATACATTACAAAAAGTGATTCGTGGTGGAATTATTGCAACAACAATGGGGATTGACTGGTATAAACCTTTGCCAAAAGATAAGTTTGAACAACGTATAATTCAATGTTTACGTCAAGCGGAACTGCCTTATCAAATTCAATTAAAACAAAAGATTGAAGGGTTAAGTGGACACGAAATTACTGTTCCAATCACACTCGTCAGTGCAAATGACAGTAAAATAATGTTTACAGCTGATGTTAAAGCAGAAGGAAGTTGGATTGAAGCTTACACTATCCTTGGCAAATTATCTGATATTACACAATATCAGAATTCACTAGGACTTGATCAGAAAATTGTGATCGCAAATAGTGATAGCATACAGGATAAACTCAATCAGCTTACGCTATTGTTTAACAATACGGCTCAAGTTTACCCCTCTCATCTAATGGATAAATGGCTACCAAGACTTCAATTAGTGGCTTAATATCCAGACCGCACTAAAATTAGTGCGGTTTTCTTTTATCTCCCCGACATCAATGTCGGTAACATCATACACCACCACGAAAACAATCGAAAAATCAACCGCACTTTTCTCTTTTTGCTTATCTTTTGCTTAAAAAACAAGCAATCAAACTATTCTATCGAAAATTTATTTCCTTGAAAATCAACCAAATAATACTTTTTGTATAAATAAATCATAAAAAATAATACATTTGGTATTTACAAATAAAATACACAATGTATTATACCCACATCAAAACAAAACACCCACCTAGCAAGCCTGATGGCTGAGAGCGAAAGCAAGCAGAGATGGTGGGAACCCGAAAGGGATTGCTCTTTAACAGATTGAATAACACTCTTTAGCCCTAACGGGTACGCAAGCTAGGCGTGGGTGGCTGAGGTAACAAGCACAATGTTTTTCATTGTTTACCGCATTTTCTTTTAATTTGGCTGAAACTGATTCGACCATTACAACGTAATGCAATTTGACGGATTAAGCGGATTATCACATTAAGTGCGGTAAACAATGGAAAAGAGAGAAAGGGAGCCAGAAATGACAAAAGTCACAATTTTACGCAGTGCAAACAAGTACAGTGATAGTCCTGAAATACGCCATACCGGCAAAAAAGGACGGCTTTCAAGAATGTTTGAAAAATCCCGAAAAATTACCGCACTTTGGGAAAAGGCTGTGGCTAAATCAAGCAAAGTTGATAGTGCGATTAACCTTGCCAGCAGAGAGAAAAAGCTGATTGATGTCGCAAATTACCACTGCGTAAAAGGCAAAATCAAATCTGGTCAAGTCCGAGCCAAAGAACGCCGACAAATGGGTTGTCGGGAGTTGGTGAGAGTTTAAAAGAGGAAACCACAAATGGAAACAATCACAATTTCAAAGTCGGAATATGACGAGCTAATCCGACAATCTAAGCGAATGAAATTCATTGAACATTACCGCCCTACAATTGCTCAAGATATAGATACCGGAGAATATTCAGTTACTGTACACGAAAATGGAATTATTGAAACATTACGGTATGGAAAAGGAATTGAATGCATTGATAAAGCAATTGAAGATATTCAAGAAATGCAAAAAGCTTTCTGGATTGGAGAAGAAAGCGAAATCTATGCTGGGTGCACTATTCAAAAAATCCTTATTGAGCTCTTTGATGAAAAAGAGCGAGAGGAAATCTTAAGTGAGGGGTGTTATGGCTCAGTTGATTTAAGTCTTAAAATGACTGTAACTGATAGTGAAACAGGTATTAAAAAGCTAACAACGATTAGCAAATTAATAAATGAAATTGTCGTGTTCCCTGAATTAATATTAACCGCATATAACTAACTTTTGCTTGAGCCTTACAAGCGTAAAGAAAGGCAAATGTTGCTGAACATCAAAATCAGCCGTAACCCTTAGCATTTGATAGAGATACGATAACGCCTCTATGGTTTATAGATAAAAAGCTAAGGTAAGCTATAAACTAAAGCAGATTCAGGTACTGTCACTACTTGGAATCGGAGATACTGCGTGCTTTAAGCCGATATTTGCAAGGAAAAGCTCATAAACCCAGTTAGCCTTTCTGTAAAAAAGGCGCCATCAAAAACCGCTCTCAAAACCTGTGCGAAGCAATTCGCCCAATCTTCTTGAAATCAACCGAGAGCGGTTTTTCATGACATAGAGACCTTGTCTCACTCCGTTTGCCCACTGTAACAGGTGGGCTTTTTTATACCCAGAAACTACTCTAAAATGACCAAAAAACAGTAACTCAAGGAGAAAAAAATGAATTTACCCGATGATTATTTTTTAGACACTGATGATGAAATGCTTGAGTATTTGGAAAATCAAGCCAAACAAAGCATTGCAGAAATACAGAAATCAAATGAACAAAACCGAGAAAAAGCCTATCGTTTACTAAACTATCTCGTAGCAGGCATAGGCGGGGTAACATTAGTATTACTTAATCACATTGAAAAACTACATTTTTTCTTTATTTTAGGGAGTATCATTTGTATTACTGGCTGGTCTATTTCTGCAGTTATATTATTGCACTATGTCATTCTAAGCAAAAAAAGACCACTGACAACAAATATGCCACAAAATCTCTATAACGATTCATTCAAATCAAGCCAAGAAAACAATAAACTGGGAATATTGAGACGATATGAACTACATAATACTAACCAGTATATTGTTCATTTGCTTAGACTCAATAATGAATACCGACACTACACGGATAAGGCAATAATGATATCGTTTAGCGTACCTGTTGCAGCAGTATCAATTATTGGAATATCAGCCTAAAATGGGCTTACCTTTTGGTTTAGGTTTATCTGCGCTCTCTCCAATAAATACAGGCTCAGGCTTTCTGTAAGTTGTAGGTTGAGGTTTAGAGGGAGCCGGTTGTGGTTTCGGCTGTGTTGGCTTTTGATTAGACATAAAAAATCCTAATTTATACGTTGTGGTTGTACAAATTATAATCCTTATGCGTTGTGGTGACAAGTAAGGCGAGTTTAGTGGTTCTCGTTAAAAAACCACATTGACACTGCCCACCTTTCGGATTAAGATAACCGCACTATCAAAACACAAGCGGTTATCCGCCCCGACAGAATGCGGTTTTTTTGTACCCAAAATTTAGGAAATGCCCTAAAACTATGGCGGGTCGAGAGAGCCTAATATAACACCCGAAAGGGAAATAAGCTCCGCCGATCTTGTGTTTGGTAGTTGAAGCCCGCCACCTACTAAGTGGCATTTACTAAAAAACACAAGGTACAAATTATGACAACTCAAATTCAATTCCAGTCTTTCAATTTTAATTCAAATTCAGTTAGAGTTATTACAGATCCAAATCAAGAATTTTGGTTCTGCGGTGTTGATGTTTGTAACATTCTTGGCTACGAAAACTCTCGTACAACTATTCAGAAACATTGCAAACAAGGGGGTGTATCGAAACGATACACCCCTACCCAAAGCGGAGATCAAGAAATGATCTTCATCAACGAACCAAACCTATACCGCTTAATCATCAAAAGCAGAAAGCCCGAAGCCGAACCTTTTGAAGCGTGGGTATTTGAAGAAGTTCTACCGCAAATTCGCAAAACAGGGAAATATCAGTTAGAGCCAAAACAGCTCGCCTTGCCTGAGCCAACGGTAGATCGAGAATTTCAACAGGCGATGATTAAAATCTTAAACTACGCCCGCCAATACGAGCAATTCCAACGTGCAATCTGTACGAAACGAGGTGAAGAACAAAGACGACAAATTGAGTTCTTCTTCTCGGATATTGTGGGCGATGACGGTTATTTATTCATCTTTCGCAACAACATCACGCAGGATATTCAAAGAGCAACGGATATGCTGTATTCGCAAATAATCAAATAAAACCTTAACCAAAACCGACCGCACTTTAACTCTGAAGTAAATTTCAAAGCTCACTTCACAGTAAAGCGTGGCGGTTTATCTCACCCTAAATTCAGCAAAAGGAACAGAAAATGAGCATTAAAAGAATAAAAATCGCCCTGCTCGCCTTCGTGTTTATCGGGCTTGCGTGGTATTTAGAACTCGGTAACGATTATGACGGAAGAATGATTCAACAACAAATCATACAGCCTAGCGAAAGCTAGGTTTTTTATTGGAGGAAATATGGAAATTAATATCTATGAAGACTTTCTTTCCAAACCTGAAATTGAGTTTTTAACTGGAAGAAAGCTGAAATCGTCAATTATAAAACAACTAAACATTATGGGGATCCCTTTTAAACTTAATGCTAATGGCTACCCTATTGTTCGAAGAGATTACAATCATTCTGCTAAAAAACAACAAGGCAAAAAATCAACTGAATGGATGCCGACAGTATTAAAAACATAGGAGTATGTACAATGGCCAGACCTCGTAAACGTAAAAATCAGGGATTACCCCAAAACCTTCTTTGCCGTTCTCGTACACGGGCAAATGGAAAAGTAGTTGAATATTATTACTATGTAATGGCTAATGGAAAAGAAAAAAGCCTCGGTACAGATAAACATACCGCAATTCTTGAAGCGGCTAGATTAAATCTAAATCAATATTCATCAGCAAATATTGCTACTACTCCCATGGTCTTTGCTCGATATGAATTAGAAGAGCTACCAAAAAAATCGAAAAATACCCAAATACAATACAAGTATATGCTCAAAAAACTCAAAGAGTTTTTCTGCAACCCACCAGTTTCATTATCTGAAATCAAGCCACTGCATATCAGAATGTATCTTGACTGGCGAAGTGATAAGCCCACTGCTGCTAATATAGAAATAAGTATCTTTCATCACATTTGGAATAAAGCGAGAGCTTGGGGGTATACAGATAAAGCCTGTCCAAGCGAAGGTGTAGAAAAACACAAGCTTAAAAAGAGAGATGTTTATATTGAAGATCATATCTATCAGAAAGTATATTCTTTATGTGATCCAATGATGAAAGATATAATGGATATTGCTTATTTATCTGGACAAAGACCGATTGATGTGATGAATATGCATACAAATCACATTATTGATGACGTATTGAATATCGTCCAACAAAAAACAAAAGAGAAAGTCAGAATTGCGCTTAAAGGGAAACTAAAAGAAATTCTTGCAAGAAGAGCGACTGGTGGCTATATATTCTTAAATAGAAATGGGAATAAATTCACACGACAAGCAATCACAGCTAAATTTGCAAAACTAAGAAAACTTGCAATTCGAACCTACCCAGAGTTAGAAAAGGAGTTATCTGAATTTCAACTTCGAGATTTGAGAGCAAAAGCAGGCACAGATAAATCACTATCGACAAACGAAGATGAAGCACGTAAACAATTAGGTCATACATCAATTCAAATGACAAAACGTTACATCCGAAAAAATAAAGTTGTTGACCCTACCCGCTCATAGTTTCGGAACACATTGTATTATTTCGGAACACACATAATGAGATATTATGCGTAGATGATTGATTTAAAAACAAAAAACAAATCTTACTTAACATCTCTTGATAAGAAAACCTTAAGAGCCCTTCATTTTTTAAATTTTATTTGTTTATTCAGAGTACAACAAATAAAAAACAGAAAAGTTACTCTGAAATAACAGCAAACACTGCGAAAAACTTATTTAGAAGGAAGCAATAACTTTAGCTTTCCCAATATAGGGAACAGAATAGTTCATTACATTACTAAATTTATCAAAATTAATTTTAGTGCCATAGGCATAAAAGAACACTACATTTTTAGGCATTGATGTGTTGAACTAACACTTTCTCGATAATAGGTAATAGTGCCACTGTATTAAATATCAACATAACAGAAGCAATTAATAATATCCCATAAACAAATCCATAGCGGAATTTTTATTATTAAATTAAGCTATCATTACTATGCTGGAGCCTTAATAGATATAACTGAGTCCAATAATATAGCTTAGTCTCTTTAATTTTAAACTAGAATCCTCTTCTCCTTCTTATACGACCCTCTTATTTCAAGTTAAAAATTCCCATTTAAAAACAACATGTTATAAAACGTTTGTAAAAAAGGGTATTTAACTCCAAAATATCTTAACCTCTTGGAATATCAACTATTTTCAAATAAAATACCTACCTCACTGCCGCATAGGCAGCTTAGAAATGTCAGATTTTACGTAGCGTATCTTGACAAAACCTCACTGCCGCATAGGCAACTTAGAAACAAAAATGAAATTTGCAGACTGCCTATGTTATACCTCACTGCCGCATAGGCAGCTTAGAAATCTATGAAGAAATGGAAAATCAGACAGGACAACCTCACTGCCGCATAGGCAGCTTAGAAAGTCTTTAACAGCACGCTGGAAAGCAATTATAGCCTCACTGCCGCATAGGCAGCTTAGAAAAATCCACCATTTGTAAAAAGGGATTATTGCCCCCTCACTGCCGCATAGGCAGCTTAGAAAATCTCGGCAAATTCGGGGGCGATTTGGTCGAACCTCACTGCCGCATAGGCAGCTTAGAAATCGCTTAAGTAAAATGCTTCAGACAATAACGCCCTCACTACCGCATAGGTAGCTTAGAAATACAAGGATTTATCGAAAGAAGATTTGTTGGACCTCTGCCACATAGATAGTTTAGAAAAATCATAACAACTATTTCTATAGTACTATCAATTTCTTCAGGTATTTTCTGAAAAATATTTTAATTCTCCTATCTATAAAGTTTTTGGAAAATTAGTTCACCACACATTACAGTGCATTGGAGATTACAGAGTTTTTTATGTAAAATATTAACATTTAATTGCATAAGGATTTTCGAATGAAAAAACACCACGTTGACGTACTTATTTCAGAAAATGAAGTCCGTACTCGTATTCAACAACTCGCTATAGAAATCACTCATTTCTATAAGCAGAAACAAACGAATAAACTAATTGTTGTCGGGCTATTACGCGGTTCTTTTATGTTTATGGCGGATTTAGTTCGTGAAATTAAATTACCAGTAGAAATTGAATTTATGACAACAGCTAGCTATGGAAGCGGTATGACAACGAATCATGATGTCAAAATTACCAAAGATTTGGATGGTGATATTAAAGGGGAAGATGTATTAATCGTGGAAGACATTATTGATACCGGATATACCTTACAAAAAGTACGTGAGATATTAAACTTACGCGACCCCAAAAGCCTGACTATTTGTACCTTGCTAGATAAGCCATCACGCCGTGAAGTACAAGTGCCCGTGAAATGGGTTGGGTTTGAAATTCCCGATGAGTTTGTCGTTGGTTATGGTATTGATTATGCCCAGCGTCATCGTAATTTAGGCTATATCGGTAAAGTCGTGTTAGAAGAATAAGAAGAGAAAAAGTGCGGTCAAAAAATATTTATTTTTCAAGATTCAAGGGGGGAATTATATTCCCCCTTTTTTAGTCTATTTTTTTGATTTTTTAATAAATTTCATCAAACGCTTACGCTTACGCAGCTGATTTGGCGTCAGTTTATTTCTCTTTCCAGCAAAAGGGTTATTTCCTTCTTGGAATAATAATCGAATTGGCGAGCCGATAATTTTTAAACTTTTACGGTAATAATTAGATAAATAGCGTTTATATGAGTCTGGTAATTTATCCATTTGGTTACCGTGGACAACAATAATCGGAGGGTTATAGCCGCCAGGATGCGCATATTTTAATTTAATGCGCCGACCGCTTGCCATTGGCGGTTGATGCTCATCAGTTGCCATTTGTAGAATACGTGTTAATAGCGATGTCGTCATTTTTTGCGTTGCACAAGCATAAGCTTCTTGAACTGACTCAAATAAATTTCCTACTCCGCTACCATGTAATGCAGAAATAAAATGAACACGAGCAAAATCAATAAAATCTAAACGTCTATCTAATTCAGATTTTACTCTATCTTTAGCTTCTTGTTCCAAACCATCCCATTTATTGACGACAATAACGAGTGCGCGCCCTGCATTTAAAATAAAACCGAGTAAAGAGAGATCTTGGTCAGAAATATTTTCCCTGCCATCAATAGTTAATAACACAACATTTGCATCTTGAATGGCTTGCAATGTTTTAATAACAGAAAATTTTTCTACCACTAAATGTACTTTACCACGTTTACGAACGCCAGCAGTATCAATAAGCGTATATTGTTGTCCATCTCGCTCCATAGGAATATAAATACTATCACGCGTTGTTCCCGGCATATCGTATACGACAACCCGATCTTCACCTAGAATACGATTGATTAGTGTTGATTTTCCAACATTAGGACGGCCTACAATTGCAATTTTTATATTATCATTTTCAGGTAGTTCTGTTTCCGCTAAGGCCTCATCTAATAATTCAGCATCTTCTTCGGAATAGAAATCAAATTCCTGTTCCCATTCATCTTTTTCATATTCATTTTCAGATAAAGTGCGGTCAATTTCATCGCTATTCTGATGAATACTTTGTACTAGCGGTGTCAAGATATGTTCCATCAATTGCGTTACACCACGCCCCTGTGCAGCAGCTATTTGTTCAATTTCTCCCAATCCTAACTGGTAAAATTCAGCACAATGAGAATCTGCATCAATTCCATCGGTTTTATTCGCGACCACTATGGTCGTTTTATTTTGGCGTTGGCGCAAATAATTGGCAATACCAATATCCGCCGTAGTTAAACCGGCTCTCGCATCAACTAGAAACAATACGACATCAGCCTCTTCAATAGCTAAAAGAGATTGCTCTGCCATTTTTTCTTCTACGCCTTCTTCCGTGCCATCGATACCTCCGGTATCAATCACAATAAAATCATAACCAGCAATATTTGCCTGACCATATTTGCGATCCCTTGTTAAGCCAGGGAAATCAGCAACTAAAGCATCTCTGGTTCGAGTTAAACGATTAAATAATGTAGATTTCCCTACATTCGGGCGCCCTACCAGGGCAACGACTGGCATAGTCATAAAAATTTCTCTTTAGCTATAAACTTAATTGCGCCATTATAACGAAAGTCCTAGACTCGGTAAAATGAGTATAAAAAAAGCACCTAACGGTGCTATATAAATGTGGCGGAACGGACGGGACTCGAACCCGCGACCCCCTGCGTGACAGGCAGGTATTCTAACCAGCTGAACTACCGCTCCGTAATAATAAGGAGTTAAATGAAAAACTAATTGGCGGAATGGACGGGACTCGAACCCGCGACCCCCTGCGTGACAGGCAGGTATTCTAACCAGCTGAACTACCACTCCGTAAAAGTCGGGCGTATGATAATGTTCAAGTGAAACATCGTCAATCTTTTTTTTTGACTTTTCTTCTATCTGCCTAATCTATGACCGATTAATGAGTTGATTCCTTTAGGCATTTCTCCCAAAAACAATTATTCCCACTCTTTTTATTTATCGTTTTGATCAATTCAAAATGAGCATTTAATTCTTCTTCATTTGGGGCAATGAGTTTAAAATCGTACTGAAAATTGACCGCACTTTCGACTACTGTTTCCGCTTCGATAGTTTGTATCACCTTTGTAGCCATTGTCGGGGTAACTTCGGGTTCCGTTTCATCAAATAAACTAGTTTGTCCTCCCGTCATTGATAAGTACACGTCAGCTAAAATCTCTGCATCAAGTAACGCTCCATGTAAGGTCCGTTTGCTGTTATCAATTCCCAATCGATCACAAAGCGCGTCCAAACTATTACGTTTACCCGGATACATCTGGCGCGCCATTTGCAAGGTATCCGTAACAACGCAAATATCTTGTGTTTTCACATTTAAATGATGTTTAGCAAATTCGTAGTCCATAAATCCCACATCGAAGGGAGCATTATGAATCAGTAATTCGGCTCCCTGAATATAATCAATAAATTGTTTAGCTATCTGCTGAAATGATGCCTTATCAGCCAACATCTCATCAGTAATACCGTGAACTTTTATTGCTTCAGGATCAACCGGGCGATCTGGTTTAATATAAATATGAAAATTATTACCAGTATAACGACGATTAATCATTTCTACTGCACCTATTTCAATAATACAATGCCCTTCATAATGTTTTCCGATTTGATTCATTCCTGTTGTTTCAGTATCCAACACAATTTGGCGGTTTGGATTTATCATTGTTCTATTCATCCCTTTTTATTACAATAACCACGTTATTCTACACGACCGTTTTTAATCTGCAAGGAACCTTATGTCAACGCAAATCGACAAAAAACAAATTGAAATATTCACTGACGGATCTTGCTTAGGAAATCCTGGTACCGGTGGTATTGGCATTTTATTACGTTATAAACAACACGAGAAACAAATTTCTAAGGGTTATCTTCAAACCACTAATAACCGTATGGAACTAAGAGCAGTAATAGAAGCCTTAAACAATTTAAAAGAATCTTGCAGTATTCGGCTATATAGCGATAGCCAATATATGAAAAATGGTATTACTCAATGGATTTTTAATTGGAAAAAAAATAATTGGAAATCTAGCACAGGAAAAGCAATAAAGAACCAAGATTTATGGATACGATTGGATCAGGCTGTACAAAGGCATGACATTGATTGGTGTTGGGTTAAAGGGCATGCCGGACATAGAGAAAATGAAATTTGTGATAAATTGGCAAAACAAGGGGCAGAAAACCCAACATTAGAGGATATAGGTTATCAACAAAACTAAATTCTACCTAAGCCACTTTTGATCTTATGTTCAAATTTTTCATAATCTACTAAAAATGCATCATGTCCATAATCAGAATGCAATTCATAAAATGTTAAATTTACGCCGTTTTGCTCTAATAACTGCTTACTTTTATGCAAATCAACAGTTTTAAATAATTGGTCAGAAGTAACCGCGACCAAAGTATACTTTGCTTTAATACGAGAAAGTGCAGTTTTTAAATCACCATAACCTAAACTCGGATCATACATATCCAAAGCTCGCAATAAATGCAAATAGCTGTTAGCATCAAACCTCGATAAAAACTTTTGTCCTTGATAGCTTAAGTAAGATTCGACTTGAAAATAGTCCCCAAAAATCTGTCCTTCGGTTTTTGTTGCTCGTCCGAAAGCTTTCGCTAATTGCACATCCGTTCGATAAGTCAGCATTCCCAACATCCGGGCAATAGATAGCCCATTATGAGGAGGTTGTCCCTCATAATAATCACCGCCATTAAAATTAGGGTCATTGATAATTGCTTGTCGCATAACGTGATTAAAACCAATAGCTTCTGCACTAAACAATAAAGATGAACAAAGGTTTATTACATTATCAACAAAATCCGGATAATCTATCGCCCATTGATTCGCCTGCATTCCACCAAAAGATCCGCCAATAATCGCGTGTAAGTGAAAAATGCCTAAATGCTCTAATAAGGCTTTTTGTACTCTAACAATATCTTGTACAACAATTGAAGGGAATTGGCTACCATAGGGTTTACCCGTTTTCATATTCATTGAAGAGGGTCCCATTGTCCCTTTACATCCCCCCAACACATTAGAACAAATAAAAAAATAGCGCTCAGTATCTAACGCAAATCCCCTACCCATAAAATTCTGCCACCAACCTTGCTGATCAGGCTGAGTTGAATACGGTTCGGCATCTCCTGTCAATGCATGACAAATCAACACCACATTACTTTTATCACTATTTAATCTACCATAAGTCTGATATGCCACATCAACTGATGAAAGGTTTCCCCCTAAAGTAAGCTGAAGAGGATCCTGCTGAAAAAGTACGATTTTTTGTACAGCCATTAAAATTATTGCCCTAAATAATAAAAACCGAATTGAATTTAAAAGTACAAAGAAAGAAGATCATTGTCAAGAAAATTTAGCCATCTAAACATCTAGACGTAAATTTAGAAATTCTTATAGAAAATCGCTTGAACTTCAATTTGTTTTTAATTATTTTAAAGAACCTGAATGAAGTGAAAATAATAAAAAAATGACCGCACTTTTGCCCCGCTTAAAAGAGATATTAGTAAAAAAATATCTGAAATATTTAACAGGTTTAATCGCTATTGCCATTGTATCTTGCGTTTTCATTGATCAACTGATCAGTTATTCCGTTCAAGAAAAAGTGTACCGCTACATTAACGATATACCTCATCGTCCTTACTCTATGGTATTAGGAACATCAAAATATTTCATCAACGGTCGTCCTAATCAATATTACCGCTATCGTTTAGAAGCCGCTAAAGCGTTGATCGACGAACAAAAAACTGATTATCTTTTACTCAGTGGCGATAACCGTACACTTCAATATAATGAACCTAGAATGATGTTTCGCGACTTACGAAAAATGGGTGTGCCTGAAAATAAAATGTTTTATGACTTCGCCGGGTTTAGAACACTTGATTCAGTCATTCGAGCCGATAAAATTTTTCAAATACAGCCCATGATTATCGTTAGTCAACAATTTCATTGTGAGCGTGCACTATTTATCGCCAAATGGAACAATATTGATGCAATTTGCTTCGCTGCACAACAACCAGATACTTATCTCTCTACCCGTATTAGAGAAATATTCGCGCGAGTAAAGGCACTAATCGATGTGATTTTTGGCGTAAAACCGCACTTTTTAGGGATGCCCGAACCTTTGCCAATGTAGAAATTAATTAAATACCAAATACAACATTTATACTTATGAAGGAAGCTATTATGTCTCACTTGTCTATCGCTAAATTTGGCGGAACTTCCGTTGCTAATCATTCAGCTATGCTCGCTTGTGCAAATATTGTGATTAATAATCCTAATATTCGAGTCGTTGTTCTTTCTGCCTCTGCCGGCATAACTAATTTATTAGTAGAACTGGCCAATGGCATAGATACGAAACAGCGTTGTCAAACCATAGCTAAAGTACGTGAAATCCAAGAAAATATTTTATGTGAATTACAAAATGATCAGCTTGTTCGTCCAATTATTGAAAAATATATTGAAAATATTGAATATCTGGCAGAAGCCGCGTCATTAGCGACATCAAATGCCCTAAGCGATGAATTAATCAGCCACGGAGAAATGATGTCAACACAAATTTTTATTCAAGTTTTGCGTGAATTAAATATCCAGGCGACTTGGCTAGATGTAAGAAACATCATCTCAACGAATGATAATTTCGGTAAGGCCGTTCCTAACGATGAGCAAACCCAAATCAACAGTGATAGGAGTTTAAAGCCTCTAATAGAACGCGGAGAATTAGTCATCACTCAAGGTTTTATCGGACGAGAACATAACGGTAAAACAACAACGCTTGGGCGAGGAGGGAGCGATTATTCTGCGGCATTACTAGCGGAAATACTCAATGCTAAAGAAGTTCAAATCTGGACGGATGTTGCGGGTATTTATACTACGGATCCCCGTATTGTTCACCAAGCCAAACGTATTGATACAATAAGTTTTGCCGAAGCAGCAGAAATGGCAACTTTTGGAGCAAAAGTTTTACACCCCGCCACTTTACTACCTGCTGTTCGTAGCAATATTCCGGTTTATGTCGGTTCAAGCAAAACGCCACAAGCAGGTGGCACTTGGGTAACACGCGTTCCACACTCTCGCCCGACTTTTCGAGCCATCGCATTACGGCGAGATCAAACTTTACTGACGTTATCCAGCCTAAATATGCTACACGCACAAGGTTTTTTGGCAAAAGTATTTAATATATTAGCTAATCATAGAATTTCAGTAGATATTGTTACTACTTCTGAAGTCAGTATTTCATTAACGCTTGATAAAACTGGTTCATCTGCGTCAGGAAGTAATTTACTGTCTCAGTCGCTATTTGATGAGTTAAGCCAATATTGCACGGTTAAAACAGACACAGATTTATCCCTTGTCGCCCTAATCGGGAATGATTTGCATATTACCTCAGGTGTCGCAAAACATATTTTTGAGACATTAGAACCTTATAATATACGCTTAATCAGCTACGGTGCCAGTACTAATAATATTTGTATGTTGGTTCCAAGTCCATCTGCCGATACTGTTGTATCAGCACTACATAATGCTTTATTTGAATAATATTCCTCAAGGCAAAAAATTTGCTATACAAAAATACCGTTTCTTAAATTTTTATGAAACGGTATTTTTTAATAATTAAAAATTAGCATTTTACAGCGTTAATAAGTATTAACGTTTTATAGGCTTTATCGACAAAACAGTTCTGTAACTTGATTTTCCTGTCTCTGGATTTCAAATTTCCGCTTATTTTGCTGGTTAGAAAAATAAGCATCCTGCTCGGCTAGACGTTTATCTAATACAGCCTCCGCTTCCTTCAACGCTTTTTTACGATCCTTATGTTTGGAAAGTATTTCTGCTAAAAATATTGCTTGATAGGGATGCGCCTTAGTCCATTCTATTGCCTCTTCTGCCAATTTACGTTGATTTAATAAATTACAAAAAGCATAGGAATTAATAAATCGCCCGACTAATTGAGAAAATCCTGTGTATTCAGCAATACTTCTTTTAGGCAAATCTAGAACATATAATGCTGTAATCAGACGATTTTGACCGCGATAAAACCATTTTACCGCCTCATCCCGTAAACCAAAATCATAACTACGTGCTGCAAGAACAAACATCGTCATCGGTGTCATTAACTGAGCGCTTTCGCCTGCTATGTTAACCGCTTTTTGGTAATCAGGCAGTCGATTTGTTATTAACAGAGGATCCAATTCCCGATGTACATTAATACGTTCTACTTTCCCATGATAAGCGGAATAATAAGGCATAACCTGAATATCAATGGTTCTACCAGCTTCGGAAGAGGGGGTATCGCCTGCCTTTATCTGTTGATTAGCGCAGGCTGACAATAAAAGTGCGGTCAAAATTGAACTCATTTTTTGCAAAAAATTTATCATTATATCCTTTGGAAAATTCCTACGAACATCTACTAATCTATTTCAATATCTGTTGTAATCTATTGCCAATCTCCGCTAAATTATTAACAGTGATAACACCCGCTTCCTGTAAAGCAGAAATTTTATCCTCTGCACTACCTTTTCCTCCACTAATAATTGCACCTGCATGTCCCATTCGCTTTCCTTTTGGTGCCGTAACTCCAGCAATATAACTGACAATCGGTTTAGTGAATTGAGATTTAATAAATTCTGCGGCTTCTTCTTCCGCTGTTCCACCAATTTCACCAATCATCACCACAGCTTCGGTTTCTGGATCTTTTTGAAACAATTTTAATATATCAATAAAGCTTGAGCCCGGTATCGGATCCCCCCCGATCCCGACACAAGTTGATTGACCAAAGCCTTTATCCGTAGTTTGTTTCACCGCTTCATAAGTAAGTGTACCCGAACGAGAAACAATACCAATAGTCCCTTTCTTATGAATATTCCCAGGCATAATGCCGATTTTACACTCATCCGGCGTAATGATCCCGGGACAATTAGGTCCAATCATTATCGAATTTGAATTTTTGAGCTTTTGTTTAATCAATAGCATATCTAATGTAGGAATACCTTCCGTAATACAAACAATTAATTCAACTCCAGCATCGATTGCTTCTAAAACAGCATCTTTACAAAAAGGTGCAGGGACATAAATCATTGTCGCCATTGCTCCCGTATTTTCTACAGCTTCACGTACAGTATTAAACACAGGTAAGCCTAAATGTTTCGTTCCGCCTTTATTTGGAGAGATTCCACCAACTAACTGCGTACCATAAGCCAATGCCTGTTCGGAATGAAAAGTTCCTTGACTACCGGTAAACCCCTGGCAAATAACTTTCGTATGCTGATTAATTAGAATTGACATTATGCTTCCTCCTTTGCCGCTCTCACAACAAGCTCGGCAGCTTGCTGTAATGTCTCGGCAGTAACAATATTAACCTGACTTGCTGCTAAAATTTTACGTCCTAATTCTGCATTAGTTCCTTCCAATCGAACAACGACTGGAACTTTAACCCCAACCTCATTAACTGCGGCAATCACACCTTCAGCAATTAAATCACAGCGAACAATTCCGCCAAAAATATTCACTAAAATGGCCTTAACAGCGTTATCCGTTAAAATAATCTTAAAAGCTTTCGCCACTCGTTCTTTAGTGGCGCCGCCTCCAACGTCAAGAAAATTTGCTGGCCTACCACCATACAATTTAACAATATCCATCGTTCCCATTGCCAGTCCCGCTCCATTTACCATACAACCGATATTGCCTTCAAGAGCGACATAATTCAATTGATGTTTCTCTGCTTCAGCTTCTCTCAAATCTGTTTGGCTAAAATCCTGTAAATCCGCTAACTCTTTTTGACGATACAAGGCATTATTATCAATACTCACTTTGGCATCAAGGCAAAGCAGACAACCTTCTTTAGTAATCACTAACGGATTCACTTCCAGCAAAGACAAATCTTTCTCGAGAAACAATTTAGCTAATTGCATAAAAATATGGGTAAACTGGCGGTTTTGTTCCCCATTTAGTCCCAACTTAAAGGCCAGCTCTCTCCCTTGGTAAGGCATTCCTCCAAATAGAGGATCAATAGCAATTTTGTGCAAAAAGTGCGGTTGATTTTGAGCGACTTTTTCTATGTCCACACCACCGATTTGAGATGCCATAAAAATAATTTGTTGTGTCGAACGATCAATTACCGCCCCCAAATAGAGCTCTTGAACAATATCAGCAGATTCTTCAATATAAATGGCGTTAACCGGCTGCCCGTTTGCATCAGTTTGAGCAGTTACAAGATTGTTTCCCAGCCACTTTTCTGCAAATCCCACAGCTTCTTGTTCAGAGTGAATAACTTTAACGCCTCCGGCTTTACCTCTCCCACCGGCATGAACTTGGCATTTTATTACCTTGCTTTTACCCTTTAAACCTCCAAATGCTGAAGAGATATCCGCAATAGAATGACATACTACACCGTAATTAACTGGTAATTGGTATTGTTTAAATAGCTGCTTCGCTTGATATTCGTGCAAATTCATCTTGCCCCCTTTCATATACTGGTGTGTGGAATATATCGTCTTTTCTTAGGAAAATGACATTATAATAAAAAAGGCTTACTTATTAGTAAGCCTTTTAAAACTAAAGATCGTCAATAACCAAATAGATTTTTGATACCGGTCCGTGTACGCCAACCACTTTAATTAATTCTATATCGGCTGTCGCGCTAGGCCCTGAAATAATATTAACACAAGATGGCATTCTTTCACCTTGCCGAGCCTTTTCATCCAATATTTTTGCTAATTGTGCTACTCGAGGTAAGATTTTACTCTTACGCAAGATAACAATTGATTTTTCCGGCAACAAACTGACAGCGCGTCCAAATTGTTTATCTGAAAATAATACTACGCCACCAGACTCAGCTAAACCATATTCGCCATAAACAATACCGATATTGGCTTTTTCCGACCTTTCAATATTAAATTCAGCATTTTCAGACGACCAAACATACGAATCATATCTAGCTTGTACCGCACTCATAATGCCTAATTCTACAAGGCGTTGATCATTATTTATAACAACACTGCCGCCGCCATATTTATCGCAAATAGTAATAATGGTCTGTGCAGCATCAGATTCTTTAGTTACAACCACATCAGCCATCATCACCTTTGCAAAATCAATAAATTCATCACAAAGTTGCATTTGGTTACGATCCGTTAACCTAGTCATCGGATAATCATTAACAAGTTGTGGCATTGGTTCAGGAATAGTCTGAAATTTGGATTTCCCCATCCTTTTGGCTAACTTATTTAAAAATTGCTCACGATTTTGTAAATCCATCCCTCTTATCCCCTATTTTTAAACCATTCGCGGAAACTTTGCCCTTCTGCAGCGGGAAGATCACGCGATTTTGTCCATTCTGCTAAAGCGCCTATTTGAACTGGTGCTTTCCCCTCTTTAATTAATTTACCAGCAACTTTAGCCCCTATATTAACGCCAACTTTCCATAGACTCGGATGCGAATTTGCAAAAGTAAATCCAAAAATAGATAATCGCTCTGTTGCGGGAGTCATCCCCGTTTGAGCCATATGCTCCCGATGTTTTAAAATCAGCTGAGCAAGCGGAATTTTTACCGGACACACTGAATTACAAGCAGTACACAGTGAACAAGCATAAGGCAATTCTTTAAATTCTTCATAACCACCTAACAATGGAGAAATCACTGAACCTATTGGTCCCGGATAAATAGAGCCATATCCATGCCCACCGATTTGCCGATAAGCAGGACAAGTATTAAGACAAGCACCACAACGAATACAACGCAATACTTCTTTAAATTCACTTTCTAAGATTTTAGAACGCCCATTATCCACAATAACAAGATGAAACTCCTCCGGTCCATCTGTTTCACCTTCTAGTCGTGGCCCTGTCAACCAAGTATTATAAGCAGTTAATTTAGCCCCTACCGCACTACGCGCCAACATGGTAATTAATACATCAACTTCTTTGAAAGTTGGAGCTAAGCGTTCCATTCCCATTACGGCAATATGTGTCTTGGGTACTGTCGTAGCTAAACGTAAATTTCCTTCATTCGTTACTAAGCAAACAGAACCTGTCTCTGCAACAGCAAAATTACAGCCGCTAATACCAATATCGGCTTCTAGAAAATCTTTACGAATGACATTACGAATAAATGCGGTCATTTCCTCTGGTGTTTCCGAACCATTATAGCCAAGTTGCTCATGTAATTCTTGACGAATTTTATGGCGATCTTTATGAATTGCAGGAACCACAATATGTGAAGGTTTATCTCCGACAATTTGTAATAAATATTCGCCTAAATCAGTCTCCACAACCTTCATGCCTTCTTTCTCAAGCACTTCATTTAAACCGATCTCTTCAGTTACCATAGATTTCGATTTAACAATTTTTTTTGCATTTTTCTCCAATGCAATTCGGCGAATATAAGCAGTTGCTTCTTCCGCTGTTTCAGCAAAATAAACTTTACCCCCATTTTGCTGAACTTTTCCGCTTAATTGGTATAAATAAGCATCTAAATTTGCCAGCACATGATTACGAATTTGCTTGGAAAGATCTCTCCATTCTTCCCAATGTCCTAATTCATCGACCATTTTTTGACGGTTAGCGCCAATAGTTTCCTGCGCCTTAACTACTGCTTTACGCATTATTTCGTTATGAATTTGATTATCAACTCTCTTCTTGAAAGCAAGGTTACTCGTCTTTAATGACATACTATCTTCCCCCCTGCATCAAAACTTCGGCAATATGCATTACTTTAATATTTTTTCCTTCACGACTTAAACGCCCTCCGATATTTAATAGACAGCTCACATCAGCGCCAATTAAATAATCAGGTTCTACTTCAACAATATGCTCAGCTTTTTCTGTTACCATTTCCCCAGAAATTTCAGCCATTTTTACCGAGAAGGTGCCGCCAAAACCACAGCAAGTTTGCTGATTTGCAATAGGTAATAATTCAAGCCCCTTTACATTATTTAATAAAGTAATAGGCTCATTTACAATACCTAGTTTACGAAAAAGGCTACAAGACGGGTGGTATACAGCTTTCCCTGGTAAACTCGCACCTACATCAGTAATTTTTAAGATATTGACAATAAAATCCGTTAAATCATGAAAGCGAGCCGCCACTTTTCGCGCTCGTTCCGCCCATTGGGATTCCCCAAACTGATTAAAATATTCTTCATAATGCTTAATAGCTGAAACACAAGAACCAGCAGGGGCAACGATCGGATAATCATTAACTTCAAAAGTTTTGACTAAATTTTTCATTCCTTCCAACGCTTGTTTTGTATAACCGCTATTTAATGCTGGCTGACCACAACAACTTTGTTGTTCCAGAAAAGTTACTTCACAACCTAGTTTCTCCAATAGTAAAACTGTATTTTTAGCAACACCTGCCTTGACTATATCAGCAATGCAGGTTACATAAAAATTAACGTTCATAATCACTCCACACAAATACAACAAAATAAAATAAAAAATAACAAACAAGCGGTATTCTTCTAACGACACAATACCGCTTGTTTGATAATACTTAGTAGTCCGTATTATACCGCATAAAAGATCGGGACAATAAATAGTGCTACTAAAGCAGCAATAATACCGTAAACAGTCATTGGAACGACAGTTTTCTTAATAATCGTCCCTTCCTGTTTATCAATATTCAATACTGAACTCACCGCAACGATATTATTGATACAAACCATATTCCCCATTGAGCCGCCTACAGATTGTAAAGCTAAAATCAAACTCGCAGAAAGACCTGTTAATTCTGCCGTCGATAATTGAACACTACCAAAGGTCAAGTTGGAAACGGTATTTGAACCTGAGAAAAAAGCCCCTACCGCACCAAGGTAAGAAGCAAATAATGTCCAATATTCACCAGTAGCTCGAGCAAAACTCTGACCGATAATCTTAACCATTGAATTATCACCGCCGACAAGCATTAAGTTCACCATAATTAATGCGCCAACTAATGCAAAAAATGGATTCTTAGACTGCTTTAGGCTAGCTACAAAGATATTTTTAGTTTTTGATATTGATAATGCAAATACTGGAGCAGCAATTAATACAGTAACAACAAAAGGAATTAATGCTGGTACATAAAGTAATTTATAGCTAGAAGTAATTGACGTCCCAAAAATATTTTTCAGACTAAAAATCAAACCATAACTAATATCAAATAGACCTAATGATCCCAATTGTACGCTAAACCAAGAAGTTGCATCATTCATCATTGCCTTAAACGGTAGCTGTTGAATTCGCGTTACAATTAAAATTAAAATTAGCAACCCCGTTGGAAAAAGAGCCTTAACCACTTGAGTACTGGATACAGCAGAGGCATCTAATGTATTTTTTACTTTCTCTAATCCAATTCCTCGATTGGCAACCAATACTGATACGAATAAACCGATTGCCCCACCAACTAAAGATGGGAATTCATAATTGACTTGAGCTAGTAGGAAATATGGAACGACACAAGCAAAAATACTAATATAAATGAAAATCAAGTTTTTACGGATCTCATTCCAGCTAACAATGAGGCTTAATGCCATCAAAGGAATAATCAATGCAGCAAATGTATGGATAAAGGCCGTCATTGAACCAATTTCAAGAATTTGACTTTCAGCTAGTTTCAACGGTCCAAAACCAAACCAAGTCGGCGTCCCCACCGCACCAAATGAAACAGGAACAGAATTCATTACCAAAGCCAACATCGCGACTCTCAACGCTGGAAAACCTAACCCGACTAAAATAGGTGCCGCAATTGCAGCCGGAGTACCAAAACCACTCGCACCTTCAATCATAAAAGCAAATGCCCAGCCGATAATCATAATTTGAGCAACAGGATTAGAGTTAATATTACCTAGCCATTTGCGTAATGTATCCGTTGCACCCGACACTTCAGAAAAACGATTGAATAAAATTGCTCCGAAAATGACAGTAATAGGAGTCTGGACAGCAATGAGTGCTGAAGCAATATTTGCACTCACAACTTGAATATCTGTACCGAAAAATATTAATTGGATAATTAAAACGACTACGGCGATCCAAGGTAAAGCTAAATAAGAAGGAAGAGCATTGCGTTTTACCATTAAATAAATCAGTAACACAATAGGAAAGATACTAAGAAATAGAGCCATAAGCCCCCCATTAAAATAACTAAAATAAATCCGCACCTGATTCTAGAGAAATTAATATGATAAAAAAAGGAAAATGTTACTATTTTGTGAAATTTATCACACTTTTAAAATTAAATGGCTAAATTGTAATCTTTAAACAAAAATTAAATTACATTTTTAACATTTAGAGGGATAAAGAATGCTTAAACTTAGTGATATTTCCGCTCTTGAGCAAAAATAAGATAAGGATACAACCTAGTGCATCCTTATAAATTAAGTCAATCTTACTTTGTATATTCTCTATAAATAATGAAAATTTTGACCGCACTTTATTTAATTTAACAAGACGATATTAAATTTCCAACAATAATCTTGTCGGATCTTCTAATAGCTCTTTAATCGCGACAAGAAAACCGACAGACTCTCTACCATCAATTAAGCGGTGATCATAAGATAACGCAAGATACATCATCGGACGAATAACGACTTGCCCATTGACAGCAATTGGACGCTCTTTAATCGCGTGCATTCCTAAAATCGCACTTTGTGGCGGATTGATTATTGGGGTAGACATTAATGAACCGAATACACCGCCGTTAGTAATAGTAAAATTACCACCGGTTAAATCTTCTACTGTTAATTTTCCGTCTCGTCCTTTTTCAGCCAGCACTTTGATTTGCTTCTCAATCTCCGCCATTCCGAATTTATCGCAATGACGTAACACAGGTGTTACTAGCCCTCGTGGTGTCGAAACAGCGATACTAATATCAAAATAATTGTGGTAAATAATATCTTCACCATCAATTGAAGCATTAACCTCAGGATAACGTTTCAAAGCTTCAACAACTGCCTTAATATAAAAAGACATAAATCCCAAACGAACACCATGTTGTTTTTCAAATTTCTCGCCATACTGTTTACGCAAATTCATAATTGGCTGCATATCTACTTCATTAAATGTAGTCAACATCGCTGTGCTATTTTTTGCTTCTAATAACCGCTCTGCAATCCGCTTGCGCAGGCGTGTCATAGGTACTCGTTTTTCAGCACGAGAATGATAGGCTACGGTACTGATCGTATTTTGTTCTGTTGCCAGCGATTCACGAGTTTGCTGAATTTTCTTTTTCTCAACTTCGCGTAAAACATCTTCTCGGGTTAAACGTCCACCAACACCGGACCCCTCAATATTTTCCACATTTAAATCATGCTCAGCAAGTAAACGGCGAATCGCAGGTCCTTGATCTTCTGCGTGCTGATGAGTATTTACAATTATTGCATTTTTTCCATCTTCCGCCGTGTCTTCATTTTTAGGTAATTCAGGCGAACTGATATCCCCGTTCTGCGGGGCAGAAATTTTACCTAAAATTTGTTTACTTAATACGGTTTCACCTTCAGATTGCAAAATTTCAGTCAAAATACCATCACAACTTGCCGGTACCTCTAATACAACTTTATCCGTTTCAATTTCGACTAAAACATCATCGCGTTTTACCGAATCCCCTACTTTTTTATGCCAAGTTGCGACCGTTGCATCCGCAACAGACTCAGGTAAATCCGGAACAAGAATCTCAGTTGTCATATATTTTCCTTTTTAATGTAACCATTGAAAAAATTTGTTTGTAAAACTCTCTAAAAAATGACCGCACTTTTTATAGCATTAATGCATCTTCAACCAGTTGTTTTTGCTGCTTAATATGCAAAGACATATAACCTACAGCTGGCGATGCAGATGCCTGTCTGCCAGCATACTTCAATTTTACAGTTTCGGGAATTGAAGCCTCAAAATTATGCTTGCTGCTATACCAAGCTCCCTGGTTTAACGGTTCTTCCTGACACCATACATAATCGGTTACATGAGCATAAGGCTCGAGTGCAATTTTCACATCATCGTGCGGATAAGGATAAAGCTGTTCAATTCTGATAATAGCAACATCCGTTTGCTTATTCGCTCGGCGTTGTTCTAATAAATCGTAATATACTTTACCTGAACAAAGCACCACTCTTTTAACATTTTTCGGTTCTAAATCATCGATTTCTCCTATAACGTTTTGAAATTTTCCATTAACCAATTCTTCTAATGAAGAAACAGCAAGAGGATGTCTCAATAAAGATTTAGGCGAAATTGCAATAAGCGGACGACGCATTTTTCTCAAGGCTTGACGGCGCAGCATATGATAAACCTGCGCAGGCGTAGAAGGGATACAAACTTGCATATTTTGCTCAGCACAAAGCTGCAAATAACGTTCTAAACGAGCAGAGGAATGTTCTGGGCCCTGGCCTTCGTAGCCATGTGGGAGTAACATGACTAAGCCACACATTCTTCCCCATTTTTGCTCACCAGAACTAATAAATTGATCAATAACAATTTGCGCACCATTTGCAAAATCGCCAAATTGCGCTTCCCAAATTGTTAATGTTTTAGGATCTGTCGTCGCATATCCGTATTCAAATGCTAACACAGCCTCTTCTGACAATACCGAATCCCATACTTCAAAACGTCCTTGGTTAGCATGTAAATGAGTAAGCGGCACATAGCCTGTTCCATCATTTTGATTATGCACTACAGCATGACGATGGAAGAAAGTTCCACGCCCGGCATCTTCTCCTGAAAGACGGACATGGTAGCCTTCGTCTAACAATGTCGCATAAGCCATTGTTTCAGCCATCCCCCAATCAAGCAATTTCTCACCGTTACTCATCAACTTACGATCTTTATAAATTTTCTCTACTCGAGAATGAGCCTTTAAACTTTCGGGATAATCACTGATTCGATGAGCTAATGTCAAAAATCGCTCTTGCGGAAATTGGCTTTCATAAGGCGAAGTCCAGTCATAATTTAAATATTGTAACCAATCCATTTTAGCGGAATCCATTTCACGCCACTCTGCAACAACGCGCTCGCCGTTATCCAAAGCATCACGATATAGATTAATCATTTCGGTTACTTGTTCTTCACTCACTACGCCTTCAGAAATCAAGCGATCGGCATAAACTTTACGAGGCGTCGGGTGTTTTTTGATGATACTGTACATCATCGGTTGGGTCGCTAAAGGCTCATCTGCTTCATTATGCCCGTGGCGACGATAAGAGATTAGATCAATAAAAATATCCCGCTTAAATAATGAGCGGTACTCCACGGCCATTCTAGCGGCAAAAGCGACAGCTTCCGGATCGTCGCCATTAACGTGAATAATTGGCGCTTGAATCATCTTCGCAATATCTGTGCAATATTCTGTAGAACGGGTATCATTCGGATTAGATGTAGTGAAACCAATTTGATTATTAATCACAATACGAATAGAACCGCCTACACGATAGCCTCTCGCATTCGACATATTTAATGTTTCCTGAACGACCCCTTGCCCCGCTACGGCGGAATCACCATGAACAGTTACTGCAAGTACTTTATCGTGTTCTTTATCATTAATGCGAGCTTGTCTGGCTCTAACCGAACCGATCACCACTGGACTGACAATTTCTAGGTGAGAAGGATTAAATGCTAAAGTAAGGTGAATATGACGATCATCAACAGCGAAATCCGAAGAAAAACCTTGGTGATATTTCACATCGCCTGTACGATCTCCAATATGTTTACCAGCAAATTCATCAAATAGATCCTCTGGTTTCTTTCCTAATACGTTAATTAACATATTTAGGCGTCCTCTGTGCGCCATTCCCATTACGACATCAGACATTCCCTGCCGGCTGGCATGTCGGATAATTTCTTTCATCAACGGAATAAAAGCATCACTTCCCTCTAGTGAAAAACGTTTTGCTCCCGGGAATTTCGCTCCTAAATAGCGCTCTAAGCCGTCTGCAGCAGTAAGTTCTTGTAAAAAATTGATTCTTTCTTGAGGAAAAAATAATGGCTGATTTAATACGCTCTCAATTTTATTTTGCAACCATGTTTTCTGTTCCATATCTTGAATATGCATAAATTCAAGACCGATAGATCCACAGTATGTTTTTTTCAACATTTGATCTAATTCGCCAAGCTTTATCGTATCCCGCTGATAAACATAGTGATTAATATTAAATGTTTCATCAAGATCTTGCTCATTAAAACCATGATAGCGATAATCTAATTCCGGTACAGTGGAAGTTTTCCAACGATAATAATTAATCGGATCTAGCTTCGCCTCAAGATGTCCTCGAAATCGGTAAGCGTTGATAAATTGTAAAATTTTAACTAATTTTGCACTAGCCTCAGGATCGATCACTGTAATCGCTTCATTACCAGCCTCTCGTGCCAAACGTCGGAAATAATCTTTTATAGGAGAATGAGGTTGCTCAAGTGCGGTCGTTTTTGGAAAGGAATTAAAAATTTGTTGCCAACTTTCATCGACAGAAAGGGGATCAGATAAGTAGCTTTCATATAATTCTTCAATATAGGATTGATTTGATCCGCCTAGAGCAGATGAAGAAAGCCATTCATCAAAAGCGCTTTTTTGTTGCATATTTACCACCTGATTTCACTATGGGCCTATAAAATCCTTACGCATATTATATCACCAGATATTACCAACAATCATACGTTAATTGTTTCAATCCTATAATATTGTTACAAATTTGTGATCTAGTTCATAAAAATATTACAAAAATAACAATTCACATATTTTTCATGCCGATCGCTATTTTCATCATTTAGCCAAATCATTATTTCTACGAATGTCAATCATCGTATTAGTCGATAAACAAAAGTGCGGTTGATTTCTTTGATGTTTTTGAATCTGATAAAACCACCTGAAATTTTTACCGCACTTTCTCATTTTCTATCAATATTTTTCTTCAGCATACTTCCTTATTTATATTCATGACTAAAATTGACGGTGAATTAGTACGAAAGCACATTCGGGTATTGATTAAATTTTTATAAAAAAGTCTTGACCAATCTTATTACTCAACTATGCTTTACAATATTGATGATAAAAGTTCGAGATATTTAAAAGTTTTTCTTTCATTTAGTAAGCATATAGGACTTTAATATTAAGCACTCTTTCAGAAAATGAGCATTTGGCAACTTATATTGACCTAGTTTTACCTTTATATGTTAAGAAAAGGGTTAGTCTGTTTTTCGCGTCCTATAGTCGTGTAGGGACCATGCCCTGCAACAACGACAATATCATTATTTAACTTGAATAACTTATCACGAATCGAGGATATTAACGTTTGATAATCCCCCCGAGGAAAATCCGTTCTACCAATACCACCTTGAAATAAAACATCGCCAGTAAACGCAATTTTCTTACTATGTTCAATAAAACCAATGTGTCCCGGCGTATGTCCGGGTAGATGCAAAATTTCGAAATTCAAATCACCTATTGTCAAACTATCTCCCTCTTTTTCAAACCAGTGATCCGGAGTAAATGCATCAATATGTGCTAACCCAAATCGCTGAGACTGTAACGGCAGACTTTCAAATAAAAAAAGATCTTCCGGTTGAGATCCCCAAATCTCTACATTAAATGCTCGTTTCACCTCGGTTGCCGCGCCAACATGATCTAAATGTCCATGAGTCAACAAAATATGAGTTAAATTCAATCCTAATTCTTTAACTCGAGCAATCAGTTTCTCGGCATCCCCACCTGGATCAATAATTGCAGCATTCTTTTTATCATCCCAGATTAATGAGCAATTTTGTTGAAATGCCGTTACTGGAATAATTTCAATATTCATCATGATTTATAATCCTTAATTCAAACAAAACCGCACAAAGAAAGTGCGGTCAAAAATATTGGTATATTTGGTATCTGTGCAAATGTTACACAGATAGCCTATTTCTTTAACTGCCTAACCAAGTACGAACACTACCCGTATCAATATGTATAAAATTACTACGAGGGTAAAAACCAACTCCGCCAGCATGTAATCCTTCCGCTGCTCGCTTAACTTTAGTTAATGGCGACGCTTCAATACGAAAATCTATAGCCTGCCCTTTCATATGTAAGCTATTCTTAGCCACTCCCCGGCTTTGTCGACTGCGCATCGCATTGGTTGCTGGCGAGCGGTAACCACAAATAATTTGAATTTCAGTATTGCGCATCCCCAGAGAGGATTGAATACGATAAAGTTGAAGGAACAATTTCGGATCCATTCTATGAACTTGGTTAGTTCTCTTATCCCGCATAAAATGATCTAATTGTCTCAATATATTTGCCGAAAAACCTTTATTTGGTGAAAATTCTGCACTTAATCTTTCACCAGTATTAATATTACGAAAACTTAATATTCTTGGTTTCGGTGTAGAAACCATTGCTAAAACCGAATTTGGCAATAGGCTAGCCCCTAGTATTGCGCCTCCTAAAGAAAGCCATTTTCTGCGGCTATAATCCATCTTACTCATAACATTATTCTCTAATTTATAAAATTTACACTATTCTAATCAAGTGTGGCGCTCTCTCATAGCGATATAGATCGCGCATAATATAATCTTGCTTTACTGATGACACTGAAACCGATATCTCTGAAAAGTGAGGAGCTTGAGACTCTAATCCCTCAAGCTCTAACGAACAAAAGGCAAGTGATATATCGGGTAACAAGGCTGTACCGCACAATATACCTGCGAAGCCCAAATATTTACGACGATTATTATCAATTTGATTCATTACCTAACCTCAGGTTATTGAACATTAAAATATCTGACTAATAAACTTTATATAGGTTCTCATATTAAAGATATTTTTTCACTGTAAACCAATTAATATAATTTAAGTCTGGCAGTCTATCATATTTATAAATATCCGGTAACGTATTTATTTTTCCGTTATCTACCCAGGCTGTTACATAATATAGAAACACTGGATTATCCGAACGAATCTGTGCCGAAGTCGTTTTTTTACTTTCAAGTACCAAACGTTTTCGCTCATCCGACCAACCTGCCTCTTTAAGTAATACAGAAGCAAGCTGATCTGATTTTTCCACCCTGACACAACCGGAACTAAGCGCTCGATCTTTACGACTAAATAATCCCCTACTCGGTGTATCATGTAAGTAAATCGCATCAGAGCTAGGCATATTAAATTTATAGTTGCCTAAAGCGCTATCTCCTGCTGCCTGACGAATATGGTAAGGAAAGTTTTTTCCAATATTGTTCCAATCTATAGAATACGGATCAACAGCGCGACCTTTACTATCTATAATTGTATAATTATGAGAAGCCGCATAGCTTGGATTATTCCGCATCTTCGGAACAATATCTTCGTTAATTAAGCGTCGAGTCGGATTCCATGGTGGGTTAACCACAACATTGCTTAATTTACTATACATGACTGGAGTACGCCGCGAATCTTTACCGACAATAACTCTTGAATCTAACATTAATTGCCCATCGCGATAATATTCCAGACGATAGCTTGGAATATTAACAAAAATCCCATTTTGAAAATCAGGAATAACCCGTAGACGTTGTGCATTAATCGCCAATTTATATCCGGTATTTGTTAAGCCCGAGGAAGAAATCTGCTGGGCTAATACTTCAATCGTTTGTTTATATAATTTGTTTTCCGTTGATAACGAGTTAATAAAGTTTAAAAGTTCATTATTTTTAACCGCACTTAGCCATTGACGAATATCAGACTCACTTGGTTGCTTGGCTTTATAGCTATGACTATAAAGCCAATTTTGAGCAAATTCATTAACATTTTTAGCATAATAAAAGTAGTCTAGAAAAGCATCTGTTATCAAGACATCATAAACCAAACCACCTACATTTTCCGCTTTACTGATTATTTCTAAAGATTGTGCCGAGCGTTTTGAAATACCACTAGCAACTATTGCGGCATACTCCCGTAAGAATTGTCTTTTAGCCAAATCATCTTGCCAAATTAATTCATATTTATTTTCTGCATAAAGCTTTGCCAAAAGCGACTTAAATTGTAAATTTTGCTCACCGATTTCGTGAGTCAAAGACATCTCTAACATAGCCTGTTTTTCTGCTGCCAAACGAGTTTGATCAGCCTTAATTTCTTGCTCCAATCTGGCTCGCTCTTCCGGAGTATATTTAGACCAGTCAATATGTTGCTCCAATAATGACCTCTTATCGCCGGTTAAATCTGCCAAAGCACAACCGGACAATAATAAAGAGGCAATAATAGATGCCGATATTGAGGTAAGCTTAACTGTGTTTTTCAACATTCCCATTCCTTTAAAAATAATAATAAATAGACCGCACTTTAAATTTTATCGTGCGGTCAAAAAATTTACTGAGCTGTTTGAGTTTGAGGCTTAGATTGATTTACTTTATTTTGTTCGAATAACACTAAATCTACTGTCATCTTTTCTGCTTCTTTTAAGAAGAAATCAGGCGCTTCATAGTCTTTTGGTAAATCATCAATATCTTTTAGCGCTTTTTTACCTTCTCGTTTAAAACGTTCATTGATGTCTTTTAAACGCCTTGCATCATCCTGATCATTCTCAAGCTTACGCTTAGCGTAATTCAACGACAAAAATTTTCGTTCTCGTCTTTCATCACGAATTTTCAACTCTTCGTTTAACGCAATAAATTCTGGATCCTTGGCAATTCTAGCTAAATGTTTTTCAGTCATTACTGAAACCGCCTCCCGCGCATTTCCAACTTCTGAATAATTACTAGCAGGAATCTTATCCCAAGGAAGCGCATTATCCTCTTTCTCTTCTCCATATTCTTTTGCATCAATAATTTCAGGGAACTTAATATCTGCAGCCACGCCTTTTAATTGAGTACTTCCCCCATTGATACGATAAAATTTCTGTATCGTATATTGTAGTAAGCCAAGCGGAGTCTGATCCAGATCATAAACAAAGTTTAACGTTCTACTTTGCTGAACTGTTCCTTTTCCAAATGTATTTTGCCCGACAATAACGCCACGGTTATAGTCTTGAATAGCCGCAGCAAAAATTTCGGATGCTGATGCGCTATAACGGTTAATCATCACTACAAGCGGCCCTTTATATTGTTGGGCACTATCATCATCTTCATGAATACGAATACGTTGATAAGCATCTCTAACCTGCACTATCGGACCGTCCGTAATGAATAGACCGCTTAGTCCGACAGCTTCAGTTAAAGCGCCACCACCATTTTCGCGTAAATCAACAATTAGTCCCTCTACTTTCTTTTTATTCATTTGAACTAATAATTTTTTTACATCTTCAGTCAAACCGATATAAAAACTTGGGATCTTGATTACACCAATATTTTTTCCTTCAACTTTATCTACGGTTAATTTAGCCGCTTGATCTTCTATGCGAATGCGATCTCTTACCAAAGTAACAATCCGCGTTTTTCCGCCTTTCGCAGGCTCAATTTCAAGGCGTACTTTCGTGCCTTTTCTACCTTTGATTTTATCGACAATATCCTCTAAACGCCAACCGACGACATCTTCAATTTCCCCTTTCGCCTGCCCTACACCAACAATTTTATCTCCAGCTTGCAATTTTTTACTTTTATCGGCCGGCGCCCCCGGAACTAGGGATTTAATGGTCGTTTCATCATCTTCCGATTGTAAGGTGGCACCTATTCCTTCTAAAGAAAGATTCATACTTTCATTAAAACTCTTTGCAGTACGAGGAGCTAAATAACTGGTATGTGGATCAATTTCACGAGCAAACGCATTTAAATAGGTTTGTAATACATCATCAGCTTTAGTCTGAGTTAAACGGCGAATTGCTAAATTATAACGCTTAGTCAATTTTGCTTTAATTTCAGACCATTTTTTATCTTTAAGTTTTAAGCTAATAACATCATTTTTTACACGCTGTTCCCAAAGCTTATCAATTTCTTGCTGTGTTTTAGGAAAAGCAGCTTTCTCGCGATCAATTTCAATTTGCTCCTGACCTTTTAAATCAGGTTCCCTATCTAACAGAGACAAAGCATAAACATAACGTTCGTAACGACGTTTCGTCATTAATTCATAAATTGCAAAAGCAGCGGAGAGATCACCCTGATTAAGTTGATCATCAAGTACCGTACCGTATTTTGTACGCAATTCATCAATGTCAGACTGTAAAAAAGTATTACGGCTATAATCCAAACTTTTAATATAACGATCAAAAATCTTTTCGGAAAAAGCATCGTCCAATTGGAACTTACGATAATGAGACTGTGTTAAACGAGTTGCCGCACGCTTTGTCGCTAACTGATTCTCCTCTGTAGCTGAAGGCATCGTAATATCCGTTATCTTTAATTTAGGCTGAACAGCATTCGCAAAATTAGAGGACACTAATAAAGCTCCCAAAATTACGCCAGCAACCAATGTTTTCGTTTTCACCAAGTTCATTACCTTTCCTACTTAAAATTATCTTAATTTACTAAACGATCGGCAGTAACGTTGATGACCAATCCATTATCAAGCTCAACGCGTGCAGAATCTTTCAATACTTGAAGCACGATTGCATTTTTGGCACGATTACCGACTTTAACCTTAACATTTGCTCCCTCAGATAAGGTTGATAAATCAATACCGTGAAATTTTGGTTTTTTAAATTTGTTATGCGGTTTATTCGGCTGTTTACGATGTGCCTTTTTCTCCGCCAACATAGCTTTACGCTTCTCATGAAAACGAGCCTTTGATTCAGCTAATTGCTGCGCAGCGTGTGCAGCATGTTCCGCATCAACAAAGCCAGAAACATTCCCCTCTAAATCGACTCGCTCCGCACCCTCTCGACAAACAGCTAAATAGCGCCAATTTGACGTATATTGTCTTAATGCATGACGTAACTGTGTTTTACTTGCTTTTTCATCATCTTTTAAAATCTCAGCTAAATCTTGGAAAAGTCCAATTTTCAGTGGTTTTGCTTCACCTTCTAAAATAAAGCAACGAGGAAATTTTTCTGCAAGATACTCGATAATAACTTTGTTATTAATGAATTTCTGCGTCGTCGATAATCCTTTCGCTTCTTGCTCCACAACCTCTTCTGTTGCTTGACTTTCAATTTTCTGTTCAACCATCTTCTATATATTCCTAGAATAAAATAAAAACTTATGCATTTTATCGTACTTTCGGTTAGCTTGACAACGGATCGACATAATTTTACCCTGTATTAAAATCTCAGCTAAAACAGACCGCTCTTTCTCTATTTTTACCCTCTTGCAAAACAAATACGGATGAATACAATAACCTCTCTTCATAAAATAGGATCAACAGAGAAATTAATGCCAACCACTCCTGACTTAGCCCGTGCCGACGATAGATTAATGCGCTGTAAAGATTGTGATGCGATAGTCGGCGTATCCGCCTTAAGTTCGGATGAATACGCAGAATGCCCCCGTTGTCATAATACGCTATGTATTGGCGGACGTTGGTCTTTAAACCGTTGTTCCATGATTGCATTATCTATTCTCATATTAATGCCTTTCGCCCTTTCCTATCCTCTATTAAGCGTTAATTTATTAGGAACCAAAATAGCGGCATCTGTATGGGAAGGTATTTGGAAAATGGCTGTAGCCGGATACCCCTACACGGCATTTCTTATCTTTATATGTGCAGTGTTAATGCCAATCTCGTTTGCCATATTAGTTATTATGCTACGTTTAGCCCGGTTCTTTCGTCTCAAACCACGCAATGTTTTGCTATTTCTTGGCTATATCAAACCTTGGGTAATGTTTGATGTCTATTTAGTTGCTCTTGGCGTAACTATGTTTAAAGTCCGCGAGTATGCTGAATTGCAAGTTGATATTTATCTTATCGCCTTTATTTTTACTGCATTGCTCAGTACTCTACTTTTTATTAAATTAAATCTTGACGAACTATGGCAAGATTTCTATCCTGAATTAGTCCCTTTCAGACAATCTGGGACAATTAATTTGCAAGACATTCGTCTCTGTACGGCTTGTCAATATAATTTTTTAGCGGGACAAGAAATAAAGGACTATAGCAATCACTCTCTTTGTCCTCGTTGTTCGTCTCGCTTAGATACGGCTGAAAATATCAAATTACAACGTACTTGGGCGACACTAATTGCCGGAATAATTATGCTTTTCCCTGCAAATTTACTGCCTATTTCCGGGGTATATTTAACCGGTTCATTGTCAGAAGACACATTAATGTCTGGGGTTATTTCCTTTATTAAAATGGGTAGTTATTTTGTAGCTTTTGTGGTATTTTTCGCCAGCATTTTTGTACCGCTCGGTAAGATTATCATCATGCTCTATTTATTGGCTTGCATTCACTTTAAATGGCAACATTCGATCAAACTTCAAATGCGTTTGTTGCATATCGTTCATTTTGTCGGACGCTGGTCGATGTTGGATTTATTTGTATTGGCATTAATGATGTCATTAGTAACCCGAGGACAAATTATTAACTTTACTGTCGGTCCTGCTGCATTTTATTTTGGCGCAGCCGTATTTTTAACAATGATTTCCGCATCTCAATTCGATAGTCGTCTAATATGGAAAATTTATGACAGAAAAAAACACGAGTCCCAATCCTGATTCGATTGAAAAAACTTATGAAAAAATGACCGCACTTTTACGCAAAAATCGTCGAATTTCACCATTCTGGCTATTACCCTTTATTGCGTTATGTATCGGTGCAATTTTATTTTTTCAAATCATACAAGAGCAAGGTAAAAGTATTACTATTACTTTTGAAAGTGGCGAAGGATTAGTAGCAAATAAAACATCAGTACGTTACCAAGGCTTACAAATCGGTGAAGTAAAAAAAGTTAATTTTACTGACAATATGCAAAAAGTACAGGTTGTGGCAAACATCTATCCTGAAGCTCAGGACGTCCTTCGTACAAACACTAAATTTTGGCTAGTTCGTCCAAGTGCTTCTTTGGCAGGAATCTCCGGATTAGATGCATTAGTATCAGGTAATTATATTACGTTACAACCCGGAGACGGCGATCGCGAGGATGAATTTATTGCAGAACAAGAAGGGCCTATTGCACAGGTAAATCAAGGGGACTTATTAATTCATCTCACTGCCAACGATCTTGGGTCAATTTCTATCGGCGCCTCAGTTTATTTGAAAAAAATTCCGGTTGGTAAAATCTATGATTATCGAATAACTAATGATAATAAAGTTGAAATTGATGTAGTCATTGAACGCAATTACGCTAAATTTGTAAAAAAAGATTCTCGCTTTTGGAATATTAGCGGAATTCAAGCCAATATTAGTCCTGCTGGTTTAAATCTACAAGTTGACAGTTTAAACTCAGTTGTGCAAGGTGCAATAGCCTTTGATTCGCCAGACCAAAGTGAAACTGCACAAAACAATGCAAATTACCCGCTCTACGCCAACCTTTTTGCTGCTAAACGAGGCATTGAAGTCGAAGTCAATATTCCAAATTCTTCTGGAATACAAGCTGGTAAAACCGATGTTTATTATCAAGACGATAAAATTGGTATTTTGGCTCACTTAAGTGCGGTCGAAAATAACGATGAAATGCTGAAGGGAACATTATTAATTGATCCAACAATGGCTACCTTGTTAAAAACAAATAGTTTAATTATTTTAAAAGATAAAAAACCGACTTTAGGCGATCTCGTCGATCCACAAAAATTTCTCCGTGGAGATTATTTTGAGATTATTCCTGGGGAAGGCGAGGCGAAACGGCAATTTGACGTAATTAAAGAAAACGAATTACTGTTAAAAATGCCGAATACTCTAGTTTTCACACTCACTGCTCCACAAACTTATGGAATAACAGAAGGACAAGGCGTTTATTATAACAACATTAAGATTGGTGAAATTGTCGATCAAAATATTGATATTACTGGGGTCAGCTTTAATGTAGCAATTGCACAGAAATATCGTCATTTAATTCATCAGAATACACAATTTATTGCCGCATCAAATTTTGATATCAGCCTCGGTTTAGAGGGGTTGCGTTTTGAAACAGCCACACCGGAAAAATGGTTACAAGGTGGTATCCGTGTTATAAATAAAGGAAATCCCCAAGGTAACGCATTGCCTTCCTATCCGCTTTATAAAGATTTAAGTGCAGCAGAAACAGGCGTAACAGAACAAGATTTACAAACAACCATTACGCTGACGGCAAAAACTTTACCGAGTATAAATAAAGGCTCTTTAGTACTTTATCACCAATATGAAGTTGGCAAAATTTTAGATATTCGCCCAACAAAACAATATTTTGAGATCGATGTGTTTATCTACCCAAAACACCGCCATTTATTGACGGAAAAAAGTCTATTTTGGGTCGAAAGTGCGGCTCAAATTGATATTACGCCTAAAGGTATCAGAATTCAGGCAACACCTGTTGCCCGTTCTCTAAAAGGTGCAATAAGTTTTGATAATAGCGGTTTAGGAAATACGAAAACGCTTTATGCCAATGAATTAAAAGCGAAATCTGCTGGACAATTAATCACGCTTAATGCCGAAGATGCCACTAACCTAACTAAAGGCATGAGCTTACGCTATCTTGGCTTAACGATTGGTGAAATTGACAAAATTGAGCTAGATAACAAATCTAATCGAATTATTGCACAAGCGCTGATCAACCCAAACTACATGCATAAAATAGCGAAAGAAGGTTCCCAATTTAAGATCATTTCCCCGCAAATCTCTGCTGGAGGGATCGAAAATTTAGACAGCTTGTTAGAGCCTTATATTGATGTAGAAATCGGAAATGGAAAGACTAAAACACAATTTAATTTAGCCCAATTATCATCTTCCAGAACAAAATATAGCAATGGCGTATCTTTCCTCTTAGAAACTAATGATGCGATGAATCTAACCGAAGGCTCTCCGGTACTTTACCGTGGTGTTGAGGTAGGAACCATTCGCAAACTAGACTTAAATACTCTTGGCGATAGAGTGTTAATCTATATCACTATCGACTCAAAACATCGTCATTTAGTTCGTAAAAATTCCGAATTTTGGATCGCCTCTGGTTATGATTTTAATTTAGGGTGGCGGGGTGCAGAATTTAATACGGGGACCGTTCAACAGCTTTTAAAAGGTGGGATCTCGTTTTCTACTCCATCAGGTAAAGTTATTCAGCCTCCGGCAACGAGCAATCAGAGGTTCTTGTTACAAATAAAAAAACCTACCGATTCCCCAAACTGGAACAATGGAGCTTTATCAACAAAATAAGTTAATAAACATCAACGAAAAGCTCACGAGAAGCACAATTTCAGATTGTGCTTCTATTTCTTATATATTATATCTCACCAAACATATCTCTGATTTCATAAAATTAAGCTTTCTTTAGTGTAATGAATATGATACATTCCTGTTCAATTTATTATACACACGGATTTATTTATGAATAAAACATTTGGAAGCACATTATTAGTTTCAGGTACTATGATTGGTGCCGGAATGCTAGCTATGCCATTGACTTCTGCAGGTATCGGCTTTGGATTAACTTTTTTGTTACTTCTTTCTTTGTGGGGGCTACTTACTTTTACTGCTCTTTTATTCGTCGAGCTTTACCAAACTGCAGAAAGTGATGCAGGAATAGGCACCTTAGCTGCTCAATATTTTGGTAGAATCGGGAGACTTATTGCAACGTTAATATTAATTGTCTTTCTATATGCTCTCATCGCCGCATACATCACTGGAGGAGGCAATATTTTAGCCGGCTCGTTACCTGAGTTTACGGATAAAACGACACTTTTTAATCTATCAACGCTAACATTTACAGTATTTTTTGGTTTTTTTGTAACAATTGGTACGAAAAGTGTTGATAAAATTAACCGCTTACTCTTTTTAGCAATGATTCTAGCCTTAGTATTTGTTCTAAGTCTGATGTTGCCGGAAATAAAAGTTGACAATTTAATGGCTACACCAATTGATAGTGCTCTTATTATTTCTGCGAGCCCGGTATTTTTTACCGCATTCGGTTTTCACGGTTCGATTCCTAGCCTAAATAAATATCTTGATGGCAATGTTAAAGCATTGCGCATTTCTATTTTAACTGGCTCTCTTATCACTCTTAGCGGTTATATTTTGTGGCAACTATCTACCCATGGTGTACTAAACCAAAATACATTCTTACAATTATTACAGCTAAATCCAACATTAGACGGATTGGTTAATGCTACATTTCAAATTACTGGTAGCTCATTGATGGCAGGTGCGGTCAAAATCTTTTCAGTTTTGGCTTTAATAACTTCATTCTTAGGGGTCGCAATCGGATTACTTGAATGTATTGATGATTTACTCAAACGTTCATTTAGCTTAAATCTGGGACGAGTATCCTTAGGTTTGTTAACCTTTTTACCACCAATCAGCTTTGCCCTTTTTTATCCAGAAGGATTTATTCTTGCTTTAAGATATGCAGGTCAAATGTTTGCCTTTTATGCAGTAGTATTACCAGTAGTATTAGTTTGGCAGGCCCGTCGCCGCTATCCAAAATTAAAATATCAAGTGTGGGGAGGCAATTTAATGCTGTTTATCGTATTGGTTCTTGGCATAGTTATTACTGCTATACCTTTTATTATTGAAGCTGGTTATTTACCCCAAGTTATTGGTTAAATAATAGATAAAACAAGAATAACCAACGGGCTAGCAATAGCCCGTATTTATTTCCTTTAAATTTACAACCCAGTCCGACAAATAAAAAAACCCCTAACAAGTAGGGGGTAAAAAGGAATTTATGAATAAAATCTCTAAAGTTTAGCTTTATTAAAGAATCTCAATAAAACGAGGTCATTATAAACCTATTCGCTTACAATAGCAAGAATAAAAACTTACAAAACTGACATTTCTTTACATTTTAAAATTTCTATAATAACTTCAACCGCTTGTAGCATTCCTTCAAGAGAAATAATTTCGTGTTTACTATGAAAATTATACCCTCCGGTAAAAATATTCGGACAAGCAACCCCTCGTTCGGCTAACCAAGCTCCGTCAGTTCCACCTCGAATTGGCTTATGAATTGGCTGAATACCACAATTTTTCATTGCTTGATCAGCTAATAAAATAGATTGAGGTACATTTTTTATGCATTCATACATATTCCGATAACTATCCTCAATATTAATTTCCACTTTCTGTTTTAGTTTTTTCTTAATATTAAACTGGTTAACTAATTCCTTAAGAAATTGCTTGCGTTGCCGGAAACCAGAAATATCAAAATCCCTTATTAAATAATGTATCTCAGTTTTTTCTATCCCTCCTAAGAAATGAGCCAAATGAAAGAATCCCGCTTTTCCTTCTGTTGTTTCTGGCGTTTCATCTACTGGTAAGGATTGCTGAAATTCACAAGCTAATGTCAAGGCATTAATCAATCGATTTTTCGCATATCCCGTATGCATATTTCGCCCATAAAAGATTAAACGAGCTGTAGCAGCATTAAAGTTTTCATATTCTAGTTCGCCAACTTCTCCACCATCCAAAGTATATGCCCAATCACAAGAAAACATTTCCATAGGGAAATAATGCATACCTAAGCCAATTTCTTCATCGGGTGTAAAAGCGACTCGAATATGGCAATGCGGCAGCGCTCCTTGTGCTAATATTTCTAATACCGTCATTATTTCGGCAATTCCGGCTTTATTATCCGCACCCAATAAAGTAGTACCATCAGGTACAATAAGCGTTTTTCCGATCAATCTATGCATAAATGGATAATACACAGGGCTAATAAACTCTTCTCCAAGTCCAAGCGCAATATCCCCCCCTCGATAATTTTCAATAACCTCCGCCTTTATATGTTTACCACTACATTGAGGGGAGGTATCGAGATGTGATATCAAGCCTATCGTGAGAGCGGTATCCCTCTCTCGTGCAGGTAAAAAAGCGGTCAATACACCATGTTCGGTCAAATTCACATTCTGTAGCCCTAGAGATAACAATTCGTTTTTTAATTCTTTCGCTAATTTTAATTGCCCTGACGAGCTTGGTGATGATTTTGCACCTGGCTTAGATTGGGTATCAAAGGAAATATAATGTAAAAAGCGTTTTAATAATTTTTCTTTGTAAATTGAAATATCCACTGTTATACCTCATATCAAAGTGAAAATGACTTTAGTCTAGCTAAAAAAAATAGCTGTCGTTTTGATGTATAACAACATTTTATAACTAAACACATCAAAGTGCGGTTAAAAACAAGAGCATTTTTTAGAAACCTTACCTTCAATTGATTAATAAATCCTCGATCCTTCCATTCATAATAAATCCTTAATTTTTTTTAGAAAATTAAGATTAAAATTCTTCCCATTATGTGTTATTCGCTATATCATAGCCGTCTAATTTTTATGTCACCGCCTGTTTTTTACAGGTATTTATTTCTACTCAGTACCAATCAGTTTGGTGAAATTAGGGAGAAAACCAAAGCTAGTGGAAAATCCAGTTCAAAACAAGCCGATTATCGAGCTTCGTTCTATTACTAAATCATACGGTTCAAACACGATTATTAAAGATTTTAATCTAACCATTAATAATGGTGAGTTTTTGACGATCTTAGGTCCTTCAGGTTGTGGTAAAACGACGGTTTTACGCTTACTGGCAGGGTTGGAAGAATTAGATTCCGGTCATATTATTTTAGACGGAGAAGATATTACCGATGTTCCAGCAGAAAAACGCCATGTTAACACGGTTTTCCAAAGTTATGCCCTATTTCCGCATATGACTATTTTCGAAAATGTCGCTTTCGGTCTACGTATGCAAAAAGTACCTGACAGTGAAATAAAGCCTCGAGTATTGGAGGCTTTACGTATGGTGCAATTGGAAGAAATGGCAGATCGAAAACCAACTCAACTCTCAGGTGGACAACAACAACGCATTGCTATTGCTCGTGCGGTAGTCAATAAACCGAAAGTATTATTACTTGATGAGTCTTTGTCTGCACTTGACTACAAGTTGCGTAAACAAATGCAAAATGAACTAAAAGCACTACAGCGTAAATTAGGTATCACTTTTATTTTCGTTACCCACGATCAGGAAGAAGCAATTACAATGTCTGATCGCATTATCTTATTACGTAAAGGTGAGATTCAACAAGACGGCTCACCTCGCGAAATTTACGAAGAACCAGCAAATCTATTCGTGGCTCGCTTTATCGGTGAAATCAATATTTTCGATGCGACTGTTATTGAGCGTAAATCAAATAGTATTGTACTTGCTAATGTGGAAGGACGTATTTGTGACATTTATACCGATATTCCGGTTGTGCCTCAACAAAAATTACAAGTTTTATTACGCCCTGAAGATATTGTTATTGAAGAACTTGATGAAAATGAAAGCTCTAAAGCTATTATCGGACATATTAAAGATCGTACCTATAAAGGAATGACATTAGAATCTACAGTAAAACTAGATCATAACGGTCTTGAAGTTTTAGTTAGTGAGTTCTTTAATGAAGATGATCCAAACATGGATCACAGTGTTGGTCAAAAAGTTGCATTAACTTGGCATGAAGGTTGGGAGGTAGTACTCAACGATGAAAATAGTAAATAATAAATTCCAAAAAATTACTGTTGCCATTATCTTTGCTTGGTTAATTTTCTTTGTACTGATTCCTAATTTACTGGTTTTAGTCGTAAGTTTTTTAACAAGAGACGGCAGTAATTTTTATGCTCTACCTTTTAGTTTAGAAAACTATGCTAATTTATTTAGTCCGCTTTATGCACAAGTGGTATGGAATTCCCTTTATATGTCAGGAATTGCAACGATTATCTGCTTGATCGTAGGCTATCCTTTTGCATTTATGATGGTAAAAATTAAGCCGAAATACCGACCTATTTTACTTTTTTTGGTAGTGCTACCATTTTGGACAAATTCACTCATCCGTATCTATGGAATGAAAATTTTCCTCGGTGTAAAAGGCGTTCTAAACACAATATTGATCAATATGGGGATTATTAGTGAGCCAATCCGTATTCTCAATACTGAAGTTGCAGTTATCATCGGGCTCGTCTATTTGCTCTTGCCTTTTATGATTCTGCCGCTGTATTCTGCCATAGAGAAATTAGATGGTCGTTTATTAGAAGCTGCAAAAGATTTAGGAGCAAATGCATTCCAACGTTTTTGGAAGATTATTATTCCGTTAACCATGCCTGGTATTGTTGCAGGCTGCTTGCTTGTATTACTACCAGCAATGGGAATGTTCTATGTTGCTGATTTACTAGGCGGAGCGAAAGTGTTGCTTGTTGGTAATGTAATTAAAAGCGAGTTTTTAATTTCCCGTAACTGGCCGTTCGGTTCTGCTATCAGTATTGGTTTAACCATTCTAATGGCATTACTAATATTTGTTTATTATCGAGCAAATAAATTGTTAAATAAAAAAGTGGAGTTGGAATAATGAGCCGTTTACTGCGTAATGGATTTATGTTTGTGGTATACGCTTATCTGTATATCCCAATTATTATTCTTGTCACAAATTCTTTCAATGCCGATCGTTATGGTCTAACTTGGAAAGGCTTTAGTTGGAACTGGTATGAACGTTTATTTAATAACGATACCCTAATTCAAGCCGCGTGGCATTCTGTTACTATCGCATTTTTTGCAGCAACTCTAGCTACTATAATCGGAGGTTTAACTGCAATTGCATTATATCGTTATCGTTTCCGTGGGAAACAAGCTGTTAGCGGAATGTTATTTATCGTCATGATGTCTCCCGATATAGTAATGTCCGTATCACTATTGGCATTATTTATGATTATAGGCATTTCACTAGGTTTTTGGTCATTATTATTAGCACATGTTACATTCTGCTTACCTTATGTTACGGTAACAATCTTTTCGCGCTTAAATGGCTTTGATACTAGAATGCTTGAAGCAGCTAAAGACTTAGGGGCTAGCGAGATAACAATTTTACGTAAAATTATTTTCCCCCTAGCGCTACCAGCTATTGTTTCTGGTTGGTTATTAAGTTTCACTATCTCACTAGATGATGTTGTAGTATCTTCTTTTGTCAGTGGTGTTAGCTATGAGATCTTACCACTACGGATTTTCTCCCTCGTTAAAACGGGTGTTACACCGGAAGTCAACGCTCTGGCAACAATAATGATTGTGTTATCCTTAGCTCTTGTTATTTTAAGCCAACTTATAACGAGAAAAAATAAATAAAAAGCCTTCACAAAGCTATAAATAAAAAATAGAATACGCCTTGATGCCTTAAATCAAGGCGTTTTTTATATCTAGTAAATAACTAGGTGTCTTTTTATCTACTCTTCACAGGAGAAAAAATAGAAATGAAAAAATTTGCAGGTCTATTCACCGCAAGTATGATTGCAGTCGCTTTAACTGGTTGTAACGACAAAGACAACAAGCAAGAGCAAACTGCTGCTGGAATTCCAGCAAATGATACAGTGTACCTTTACACTTGGACTGAATATGTGCCGGATGGTTTACTTGATGAATTCACTAAAGAGACAGGTATTAAAGTCATTGTCTCCAGTCTTGAATCCAACGAAACTATGTATGCAAAATTAAAAACTCAAGGTGCCTCAGGCGGATACGATGTGATTGCGCCATCAAACTATTTTGTATCTAAAATGGCCCGTGAAGGTATGCTAAAAGAGCTTGATCATAGCAAATTACCAGTAATTAAAGAGCTTGATCCTGATTGGTTAGATAAACCTTATGACAAAGGAAATAAATATTCGCTACCTCAATTATTAGGAGCTCCGGGTATTGCATTCAATACCAATGCCTACCAAGGTAACAATTTTACTACTTGGGGAGACCTATGGAAGCCTGAATTTGCTAATAAAGTACAGTTATTAGATGACGCCCGTGAGGTTTTCAATATAGCTTTACTCAAAATTGGACAAGATCCAAATACTCAAGATCCAGCGATTATCAAACAAGCTTATGAAGAATTATTAAAGCTACGTCCAAACGTACTTTCATTCAACTCTGACAATCCGGCTAATGCTTTTATTTCTGGTGAGGTTGAGGTAGGACAGCTTTGGAACGGATCGGTTCGTATAGCAAAAAAAGAACAAGCACCTTTAAATATGGTATTCCCAAAAGAAGGTCCTGTACTTTGGGTTGATACTTTAGCTATCCCAGCAACATCTAAAAATCCCGATGGAGCCCATAAGCTTATCAACTATTTATTAGGCGCTAAAACAGCCGAGAAATTAACATTAGAGATTGGCTATCCAACTTCTAATCTTGAAGCTAAAAAGGCTCTTCCAAATGAAATTACTGAAGATTCTGCAATTTATCCTTCTGCTGAGATCTTACAAAATAGCTATTGGCAAGATGATGTAGGTGATGCTATCCAGTATTACGAACAATATTACCAAGAGCTGAAAGCAGCCAAATAATCTAAATGGCTTTAATAATTAAAGTTAAACATAGTTACTAGATTTAACAGGTATTTATTCAGAAGATTAAATAAAACAATTAGTATAAAGTGGATTAAGGTCTTGCATTAAAAGGCTTTAATCCTATTTTTGAAATAAAAACGGTGCCTTTTATACTATTCTCTTAAAATTATAAAACTGGAAGTGATATGTCGTGTTGCTCTCAATATAACGAATATTTAGATTAAAAATAAATTAATCTTTCGCATAAATATACTAAAGAAGAAATGGGATTATAAAACATTTCACTTTAAAACCTCATTTCTAGTAATCATTCAAAAATACCTCATAAATTTTCCCCTCAATATTGAAGACCCTTTGTTCCTCCATTAATATATTCTTTTAAGTAATAGGAAATTAAAACAGTTTAAATAAGAATACCAATTATT
>MLAA01000036.1 GCA_001998905.1 Rodentibacter caecimuris
TGTGGGCTAATATCATCATACTCGTCGACAGCATGATGATATTAGCCCACAAAAGATAAACTAATCTTCAATACGCAAACCATAGGATTTAAATTTATCCAACACGACCGCTATTTCTTGTTTTGGTAATAACGGAATATCCAAACCAGTAGCAAGTAGCTTGATGTACCACTCTGCCAATACCTCAACTTCGTGAGCGAGCCATAGCGCTTTATCTAAATTGGCTTCAGCAGCGATCATACCGTGATGGGCAAGTAAAATTGCCTTGCTTTGCTGAATCCCTTTCTGCACATATTCCGCTAATTTCGGTGTGCCGAACGTGGCATAAGGCACACAAGGAATATGATCCGCACCGCCGACCGCAATCATATAATGAAACGGTGGAATGGATTTCTTCAAAATCGACACTGCTGCACAATTAATGGCATGATTATGCACCACTGCATTAACGTCTTGACGTGCCTGATAAACCGCAAGATGAAAATGCCATTCGCTTGAAGGCAATTTTCCATTTTCATGCTTACCCGTATTATCGACAAAAACAATTTGTTCTGGAGTAAGAAGATGATAGGGCGTACCAGTCGGAGTGATTAGCATTCCGTTTTTATAACGTACACTAACATTGCCTGCCGTACCTTGATTTAAGCCCAAACGAGTCATTTCCAAACAGGTGTCGATGATTTGTTGTGAGAGTGTTGTTCTATTCATTTTTACGCCTCCAAATTATAAACAGACAGGGGTAACCCCTTTTTTCAAAATAATATTGCCGTATTTAGCAGTTTCACCGCTAATAACGACCGCATAAGCTTGTTTGGCTTGTTGATAAAACGCAAAGCGTTCCAAGTGCATCAAAGTAGGGCAATTTCCGACCGCACTTTTAATGGCGGCGGTATAACGTTTCTCTACCTCAGGATCGAGTGTATCGCCACTGACCGCTTGCATCATCATTAACGGGGCATCCACATAAGCATCAAATTCAAATAAAGGGCTAATTGCAGCTAACAGTGTGGCAATATCCACACCGTCCACTCGAATAACCTTTGGGTGTAAACGATGGGCGGGAAAATGAGCATCGGCGAGTACTAATTCATCACCATGCCCCATTTCGGCAAGGGTTTTTAACAGTTCTGGGGAAATAGCAGGGTGAATACCTTTTAACATATTGTTACCTCATCATGAATGATTAGTTTCTTGTTGTTCTCGGGCAATACAGATTTTTTCGTATGCCTTGAAGAATGGATAGTAAATAAAAATATCTAATATGATTAATGCCGCGCTCAGTATTGGTGCCCAAATATCACCACCAGAGACTAAATATGCTCCAATAGGCGCAGGTGTTGTCCATGGCGCCATAAGATAAATTCTGTGGATTAAATTGAAATCCAAGATCAAATAGGCAATAATGGCATTTGCAATCGGCGCAAAAATTAATGGAATGAAAAATGTCGGATTAACAACCATCGGCACGCCATAGACAATCGGTTCTCCGATAGAAAATATAGAAGGAAGCAACCCTATTTTGCCGATAGAGCGTAAATGTACGGATTTGCTACGAACTAACAGGATGGCTAAGGCAATGACCCCGCCAGATGCACCGTGTACCACATAGAAATCCCAAAATGAGTTGGTTATGATATACGGCAACGGCTGCCCCGCTTGCAAGGCTTCTAGGTTTGCCGCCATATTTTGTAACAAGAATGGCGTCCATAATTGCATTAATACTAATGATCCATTAATGCCTAAAAACCAAAGTAAATGGGTAGCAAAAACGAACAGAACAATAGTACCTAAGGAATCACTAACTTTAATGAGCGGTGCCATAAAATCCATGATTAATTGTGGAATAATGGATCCGGTGGCGTGTTCCACATATAACGCAAAAGGAAAAATGGTCAATAACATTGCTAAAATCGGAATAACAATATTAAGTGATTCGGCAACCGCAGTCGGAACTTCTTTCGGTAAACGAATACGGATATTTAATTTTTCCAGCAAACGAGTCACTTCCACAGAATAAATGGCAACGAACATCGCGGTAAATAACCCCGTCCCCCCAAAAAATTTCACATCTATCATCCCATCTTTAACAGGCATTGAAATTAATAGGAAAGTCATGATCGAAAGAAATGCCGCTGGTAAAGGTTCTCGCTTATAGGCTTTGGCGAGGTTGTAGGCAATACTGGCAGAAGTTAACAATGAAATAATGTTGAAGGACATTTGGAAAAAACGCCAACCATAATCACTTGCCCAATTAGAAAATCTCCACCAAGCGATACCGAAACTGTTAGTGGTGTTTTGATCAAACGGTGGAATCAATAAAATCATAATGAAACTACCCACAACAAGAAATGGCAATACCACAATAAATCCATCCCGAATAGCAGCAATATGCGGTTGATTTTCTAGGCGTTTTGCAAACGGGACTAAGTGAGCGTTCATGTAAGCGATCATTTTTTGGTTAAAAGCGTAACTCATAATTTCTCCTATTCGCCACTAGCTGCTTTAAAACAAAGCACCTGCCAATCTTCCTGGTAATTTTCAAGCCGGATCTTGATTAGATTCTGTTCAATGCATTGTGAGAATTTCACTTCGGGGTTTAAGCAATACACTGCCACAGAACAAGGCAATTCAAATTCATTGCTACCAGCGCTTAGCCCATCAACGAAGCAATAAAGATCTTGTGATTTACAGGTAAAATGGAAAGATAAATTTTCCAGTTGATAAGATTCATATCGACTACATCTTGTGCCATAAATGGCTTCTCCATTAACTGCCAACCATTTTCCAAGGCCTTTTAGTCGGACAATTTGGTTTTCTGGAATTGTACCGTCAGCTTTAGGTCCGACATTGAGTAATAAATTACCGTTATTGGCGACCACTTCTACTAACAAGGAAACTAGCTTTTTCACAGAAATTAAGCTGTCATCAGTTTCATTTTGGTTATAGCCGAAAGAAAACCCTAAACCACGACACATCTCCCATTTTTTCGTCCGAGACGCCTCACCCTGTTTGTATTCTTTATGCGCGAAATCTCCCCATAAATCATTCCAACGACTATCCACAACGCCATCTTCAACTTGGTTATAGTAATAAGAAAATAAACTTGGCAGCATATGCTCGCCCTGTTTCGGCCAGCCAATATCATTCCACAGAATAGAAGGTTTATAACGATCGATTAATTCTTTGTAGTGATTGTAGGCATAATCAGCATAAACATAGGTAGGACAGGCGTTAGACATATTTTGGCTTTCGGTAAATATTGGTGCGGAAGAAAACGTCCAGTCGATGACCCCAGAATAGTAAGCACCCATTTTCAGCCCTTCAGATCTTACAGCCTCCGTTAACTCCCCCATAATGTCTCGTTTCGGGCCATAATTCAGGCAATGGTAGTCAGTATATTTAGTTGGGAATAAACAGAAACCATCGTGATGTTTAGTGGTTAACACCACATATTTTGCCCCCACTTCACGAAACAGTTTTGCCCATTCGACAGGCTGCCACTTTTCCGCTTTCCACAGCGGCAAAAAATCACGATAAGTAAAATCTTTACCGTAGGTTTTGAGATGATGTTCATAACTGGGTCCGCGTTTTACATTGATAGAATTAAAGTACCACTCCGCATACGGGTTATTACAAAACCATTGTTCATCAACATCAACTTCGCCAAGTTCCCAAGTCAAAGGTGCATAAGCAGGAACAGAGTAAATCCCCCAATGAATAAAGATACCGAATTTATAATCATCATACCAATCTGGTAAAAGATGGGTTTTGATAGAATCCCAAGTGGCTGAATAATAATGCTGCATAGACGATCCTCATTTGCGGATTAAGTAAAAATCTGTGTTGCGCTGATTATTACGATGGATAAACTCGTTTACGTTGTGGTTGCATTACCTTTTGTGCCTCATCCGGGCTGGCATACACCCCAATACCAGCAAAAGTAAACATAGCTGCACCAAGCACTGTGCTTTCTGCCACTTCAACCACATCAATAGGTAAACCTAAAACATCGGCGCGGATTTGGTTCCATAGTGGATTTTTTGATCCGCCGCCGACGCAGATCAAACTTTCTGCCTTAAAATGACTGACCTGTTGTAGTACCTCCAAACCATTTTTTAACTGTAATACCATATATCGCAGCGCGGCATAGTAAATTTCGCCTCGGGTGGCGAACATGGAAAGTCCAGTAATATTACCTTGCCCTAACTGGCTAAAAACGCCCTGAAAATCGACCGCACTTTTTGTGCTGCTTTCACCCGCGGCCATGCCTTCTTTAATCATTGTGGAATAGTATTTATCGGTGCCTACGACATCAGCAAACAGCAATTTACCCAGCCATTCTGTGATACCAGAACCAACCCATTGCACAGCAGGATTAAAACCATTTGACTTGGCATCAAATTCCGTGGTTAAGCCTTGTGGAACAAATTCAAATCGTGGTTCGGCACGTTCTGTACGAGCCATCAAAATTTCCCAAGTACCGGAACTTAACACTGGTTGGTTCAATCCTGCACCAGAGCCAAACACTGCAAATTGAGTATCGTGTCCACAAGAAATCACCGGAATACGATTTAAACCCCAGCGCTCAGCAAGTACGGTGGTTAATTTGCCCACTTTTTCTCCGGCATTACGCATTGGAGGGAAGTGATTTGGAGTTAAACCGAGCAGTTGTAAAATCTCCTCGTCCCATTCTCCAGAGGCAAGGTTTGTCATCATAGATGTGCCAGCCATAGTGCGATCAGTGGTGAATTGACCAGTTAAACGCTGAGTCAGTATGGAGGAAATGAACACGAATTTGTCCATTTTTTGGAAAATCTCTGGTCGATGTTCTTTCAACCAAAGCAGTTTAAATAAGGTATTGAAGCTGTATTGTCCGATACCATTACGTTGATAAAGGGCTTTTACATCCAACAACTGATTCAATTTTTCCATCATAGGAATCGTGCGTGGGCATTTCCATGATATGATCGGGTAAACCTGCTGCCCGTCTTTATCAAATGGCGCGCCATCTACGCCAAAAGTAGTTACGGAAATTCCAACGATATCTTTTAAATCAATATGTTGTTGTTTTAACTGATTGATGCAGAGATCGGAACAATCACATAACTTTTGCCAGATTTCTTCAATATCCCAAATATGATAATCGGGGTGTTCCTCACCTTGTCGGGTTTGGTTTGGTAAATGGTGGGAAGCGATTATTCGTCCTTGCTGATCCATTACAATAGTGCGTAAATTGGTCGCGCCACAATCAAAAATTAACACAATAGACATCATATTCTCCTAAAGTGCGGTTGGTTTTAGTAATGTTTTACAGAAACCGCTTGTTAGGTTTACACTCGATCATCAAACTGCAAATAGACAACTTGAGTTTGCAGATATTCTTCTAAGCCATGCTTACCATCCGCACCTCCCAGTCCGGATTTACGCCAGCCAGCGTGATAGCCTTGCATTGCTTCAAAATTTTCCCGATTGACATAAGTTTCACCAAATTTCAAACGAGAAATTATCTTCATTGCTTTATTAATGTTTTGAGTGTAAACGGAAGAGGTTAAGCCATACTCGCAATCATTAGCGAGATCGATAACTTCATCTAGGGTGCTAAAGGTCGCAATCGGAATCACTGGACCGAAAATTTCCGAACGCATAATCGTCATTGTATTATCAACATTATCAATAATGGTCGGTTCAAAATAATAGCCTTTGCCAGCAACCGTCTTGCCACCCATTACAATATTTGCACCTTGTTGCACCGCTTGTTCTACGATTCTTTGAACTTTAATAAGCCCTTTTTGATTAATAAGAGGTCCCATATCAACCTCTTTTTGCAAGAGCGGATTGCCGTAACGAATGGACTGCATTTTTTCGATTAACTTCGCCAAAAACGCTTGTTTAATGCTTTCATGTACATAAATACGTTCGGCACAATTGCACACCTGCCCTGAATTGATAATTCGTGAGTTCACTACTGCTGTAGCGGCTAATTCCAAATCAGCATCATCCAGTACGATTGCTGGCGCTTTTCCGCCAAGTTCCAGATTAACTTTAATAATGTTTTTAGCTGCGGCTTCCATGACTTTTTGTCCTGTTTGCTGACTTCCGGTAAAAGAAACCATCCCTATTTTTTCGTTAGATGAAAGTTCAGATCCAATGTCGTAACCAAATCCCGTAACTAAATTGAATACCCCTTTAGGTAAGCCGACTTGGTGAGCAATTTCCGCAAACATTACCGCATTATTTGGTGATTCTTCACTTGGTTTCACCACAATCGTATTGCCAGTAACCAATGCGGGTGCGGCTTTACGAGCAATGAGGAAAAACGGAAAATTCCACGGTAAAATGCCAGTTGTAACGCCGATAGCTTTTTTATAGAGAAAAATATGCTCATTCGGACGATCGCTTTGAATAATTTCGCCTTCATAACGTCTTGCCCATTCCGCCATATAATCAAGATAATCAGCGGTGAAATTCACCTCGATTAAGGCAAGCGCCAAGGTTTTGCCCATTTCTTCAGAAATCGTATAGGCGATAGAGTCAGCTTTTTCTCTAATCCCTTGTGCGATCAGTCTTAGATATTGTCCCCGTTGTACTGCCGATAAGCGTTCCCAACTTGCTTGAGCACTTTCAGCCGCTTCAATGGCTCGAATCACATCAATATGGCTTGCTCTTGCAACACTTGATATAACTTCTTCTGTTGCTGGGTTATAAACATCAAAATACTGCCCGTCTGATGCTGGAGTAAACTCGCCATTAATATACATTTGATAATTCTTCATTTGGGTTCTCCCTTTAGCTACGGGTTAGGTACTTCCCTCTCTCCTATAAATAGGAGAGAGGATTATTAATATTGCTATTTATAAAGTGGTCCAAAGTTGGCACAAGCACGATAGTCCTGCCCCTCTTTATCTTGACCGAAGCCGTTCCACGCACTTGGACGGAATACAGCGTTGTCCTCTACATTGTGCATACAGACAGGAATTCGTAACATTGAAGCGAGGGTAATGAGATCCGCACCGATATGACCATAAGTAGCCACACAATGGTTAGCACCCCAATTAGCCATTACCGAATATACATCTGTAAATGCGCCTTTACCTGTTATGCGGGGAACGAACCAAGTGGTTGGCCAAGTTTCATTGGTGCGTTTGTTAAGAATATCATGTACATTTTCTGGTAAATCAATTGACCAGCCTTCCGCAATTTGTAATACCGGACCGATACCTTTAATTAGATTGATTCGGTGCATGGTGAAGGGCATTCCTCCTTTGGTGAGATATTGTGAAGAGTAACCACCACCACGGAAATATTCGTGTACTGCCGGACACCACCGGGTATGCTCGTAACAGCGTTTGCCGTCTTGCTCAGTTACTTCCCATACTGGTTTAATAACTGGATTACCTTCTGCATCGGTATGTTGACCCGTACCATCCAAGGTTGCTGAACCGGAGTTAATTAAATGGATAAAACCGCTTTGTGGACGGAATCCAGTTACCCGTTCAACCGCATCTTCGCTCCAATAAGTACGTACATCAGCAAAAATTTGTGCCTGGCCGGTAAGCAAATGCCCAAACAACATATTTACACCGTTGAGAGAATCATTTTCAGTGGCAAGAATATAAGGCGGACGAATACCATTCCAGTCGTAAGTAGTGTTAAGTATCGCTTCCATAAAATCGCCATTTGGTAGGTGATCCGTCCAATGGCGCTGACCTTGAAAACCAGCAGCGATCGCATTATGTCCAAGGGCTTCTTCGCCGTAGTTTAAAGAGGCTAATTTCGGGTTACCAACCATTAAATCACGAGTAATAATTGTCATTTTTACAACGGTTTCCCATAGTTCTGCCCGTTGTTCAGCTGTGCGTTGATGTTCTGCACTATTTACGTCAATTCCTTCCTGACAATACTGTTTCACCCATGCTAATGCTAAATCGACTTCTTGTTGATCATAAATTTTGCGATCTAAACGACGTTTAATTTCAGTCATATCCACATATTCATTACGCATACCGAGATATTCTTGGAAGAATTGTTGATTGACGATAGAACCAGCAATGCCCATTGAAACAGAACCAATGGATAAGTAGGATTTACCGCGCAAGGTGGCAACAGTTAAGCCAGCACGGGCAAAACGCAACAGTTTTTCTTTAACATCATCTGGAATCGAAGTATCATTCGCTTCTTGTACTTCCGTGCCGTAAATCGAGAATGCAGGCAAACCAAGCTGTGAATGGCCAGCTAACGCTGCCGCTAAATAGACCGCTCCCGGACGTTCTGTGCCGTTAAAGCCCCAAATAGCTTTAGGCATATGCGGATCCATATCAATGGTTTCCGAACCATAACACCAACAAGGTGTAACAGTAATCACTAATCCGACATTTTCTCGTTTAAATTTTTCAGCGCAAACCGCCGCTTCCGCAACACCGCCGATAGTATTGTCTGCGATCACACATTGCACAAACTCACCATTATGATGGCGGATATTGCTTTCTAACAAATCAGCAACCGATTGTGCCATTCTCATTGTTTGAGCTTCGAGCGATTCCCTAACTCCCATTCTGCGTCCGTCAATAGTCGGGCGGATACCAATTTTAATTGCCGTAGATTTTAAGTTTACTGCCATACATTCCTCCTGATTTAACGAATAAACATTTCAATGTATGAAAATATTTTTTACTAAAGAGTAGTGAAAAGACAGTTTTTTACGAATACAATGCAGAATCTGTGAAAGTGATCACAAAAAATAGAGGAGTTATATAGATTTTCATGACCGAAAAAACCAAACTTTCACAAAAATCGGTCATTTCGGTCTTATTTTCAAATTAAACGGTAATTAAAACACTATGCTTAGTACAGTAATCCTGTAGAGATTGAGAAGGAAGCTGATTGGTAAAAAGAGTACGAATTTGACTGAGCTCAGCTAATTTAACTAAACTTTTCTTATTAAATTTAGAATGATCAACCAATAAATAATTATGCTCCGAAACACTCATTAGCTTGCGTTTTATTGAAGCATTCACTTCGTTTGACTCCCAAATATTACCTTCATTATCAATACCATTACAGGAGAAAATACAGAAATTTATATGCAGTCTTTGCAATAAATATTCAGATAAAGGGCCGTAAAAAGCCTCATATTTTGCTGAATAAACCCCGCCGGTTACGATAGTTTTAATATTAGGTTTATTAACAAGAGCATTAATATTATGCATTGAGTTAGTAATTACTGTACAGGGAATATCAGGCATTAAATTTGAAAAATGCCAGCTACTTGAACTAGCATCTAAGCCAATAACGGCATTTTCATATACTAAATCGACCGCACTTTTAGCATTATGTTTTTTTGCTCTGACATTTAAATGCTGTCTAGTATGAAAATATGCTCCAACATCTTTGCTTTTCTTACTGATTGCGCCTCCGTGAGTTCGGTATAATTTTCCCTGTTTTTCTAATTTATTTAAATCTCTTCGAATTGTTTCCACAGACATCGCATATTCTTGTGCTAGCTGACTTACGGAAACACTTCCTAAATCGTTCACTTTTTGCAAAATGAGTTCTTCTCGCTTATACATATAAACAATCCTTAAGAGCAGTCAAATCGGGCATTGATTTTAGAACAATATTAAATATAAATAAACTTACTATTCCTTTTTATCTAAGCTAGAATAGGCAAGTTTTGCCGTTTATGTAGATGCTATAAATAATATACTTAGTGTAAATACATTGATATTTTTAAGAGGCACATATCTGTATCTCTGCAATATGTGCTATTGTTTTATTTTTACTACATAATACTGAAATTTTGATCAAAAATAGGAATTAATAATGACTAATACTCCTCTTAGCATAGTTATTTTAGCCGCAGGTAAAGGCACAAGAATGTATTCAGATTTACCTAAAGTTTTGCATAAAATTGCTGGAAAACCTATGGTTAAACATGTTATCGATACGGTAAAGCAGCTTAATCCAAAGCATATTCACTTAATTTACGGGCATGGCGGTGAGCTGATGCAAAATCGCCTTCAGGAAGAGCCTGTCAATTGGATACTCCAAACCGAACAACTCGGAACAGGGCATGCTATGCAGCAAGCAGCTCCTTACTTTGAAGATAATGAAAATATTTTAATGCTTTATGGCGACGGTCCTTTAATTAAGGCTGAAACACTACAAAAGCTAATTTTGGCAAAACCAGAGAAAGGAATATCTTTATTAACTGTTGATTTACAGAATCCGACAGGATACGGGCGTATTATTCGTGAAAATGGCAATGTTGTTGGTATTGTCGAGCAAAAAGATGCAAATGCAGAGCAATTAAAAATTACCGAAATTAATACTGGTGTGATGCTTTTTAATGGAGCCAGTTTAAAAAAATGGCTATCTCGTTTGAATAATAACAATGCTCAAGGTGAATACTACATAACAGACGTGATTTCTTTAGCCAATCAAGATGAATGTACAGTCGTTGCAGTCCAAGCAGAAGATTTTATGGAAGTGGAAGGTGTTAATAATCGCTTACAACTTGCTACATTAGAACGTTATTTTCAATCTAAACAGGCAAATGAATTATTGCTAGCCGGCGTAACATTATTAGATCCTCAGCGTTTTGATCTGCGAGGTGAACTAGAACATGGAAAAGATGTTGAAATTGACGTAAATGTAATTATTGAAGGTAAAGTACGATTAGGAAATAAGGTAAAAATTGGGGCTGGTTGTATTTTGAAAAATTGTAGCATTGGTAATGATGTACAAATAAAACCTTACTCAATTATTGAAGATTCAATTATTGAACAATGTGCTTCAATAGGCCCCTTCTCTCGTTTACGTCCTGGGACAACTCTGGCAGCCAATACTCATATCGGCAACTTTGTTGAAATAAAAAAATCACAAATTGGACAAGGTTCTAAAATTAATCATCTGACTTATGTCGGTGATGCCGAGGTCGGTTCTGATTGTAATATAGGTGCAGGTGTAATCACTTGTAATTATGATGGTGCAAATAAGTTTAAAACTGTTATCGGCAACAATGTTTTTGTCGGATCCGACAGTCAATTAGTCGCACCAATCAAAATTGCTGACGGAGCAACTATTGGGGCTGGCGCAACAGTAACGAAAGATGTAAATAAAGACGAATTAGTTATTTCTAGGGTACCTCAGCGCCACATTCAAGGGTGGCCGCGACCAGCTAAGAAAAAATAATCCTATTAGAGTACCACTAAATATAATTAAGCTATCATATTGATAGCCTAATTTTTATTTTTGATCGTCAATGGTTTGAGTGAATACTGTATTTTATCTGATGATATTCTCTCTAGTATAAAACTACTAATACCCTACACGAATATTTAATTCATATAAAAAAGTAAAAAACCATCTTCATAAAGTTTTTTTAGTTAGTAATAAAAAAGCTGATTTTGCTCTTACAAATTCAGCTTTCAAATTAAAATAAGATAAACCATAAAGTGCGGTCAAATTAGCGCTTATTTTTAACTAATTTTTCAGTCAATTCATAAGCCCTAAGTTTAGCTAATTCTTTAGAAAGCTTAGCAACAAGAAGCTCATGATCAACATCAGAATTATGTGCTACAATATTTTCTTCCGCTTTACGTTTAGCTTCTAAAATTCGCTCAGAATCTAATTCAGATCCGCGAATCGCTACATCAGCCAGAACAGTTACTACACTCGGCTGAACTTCCAAAAATCCTCCGGAGACATAAATAACGTCTTCTTTATCTGTTTCTAAGGTTAATTTAACAATCCCCGGTTTTATCGCTGTCAGTAGGGGTATATGGTTTGGTAAAATACCTAATTCCCCTTCCGTACCTGTTACCTGAATTTGTTTCACTTTACCTTCGAAAATTTTATGCTCCGCACTGACTATTATTAAATCAAATGTTGCCATTTTGTTCTCCTTCAATTACTTGAAGCGATTACATATTTTTGGCTTTTTCTAGCACTTCTTCGATTGAACCCACCATATAGAACGCTTGTTCAGGAATATGGTCATATTCACCGTTTAAAATACCTTTGAAACCACGAATAGTATCTTTCAATGATACATATTTACCTGGAGATCCGGTAAATACCTCGGCAACGAAAAATGGTTGTGATAAAAAGCGTTCAATTTTACGAGCTCTGGCCACTACCAATTTATCATCTTCCGAAAGTTCATCCATACCAAGAATAGCAATAATATCTTTTAATTCTTTGTAACGCTGTAAAATACCTTGGACACCGCGAGCAACATCGTAATGTTCTTGCCCAACAACCAGCGGATCAAGCTGACGCGATGTAGAATCCAATGGATCTACTGCAGGATAAATCCCTAAAGACGCAATTTGACGACTTAATACTACCGTAGAATCTAGGTGAGCGAAGGTTGTTGCTGGAGAGGGATCCGTTAAGTCATCCGCCGGAACATAAACAGCTTGAACAGAAGTAATAGATCCTGTTTTAGTCGAAGTAATACGTTCTTGTAATACTCCCATTTCTTCTGCAAGTGTTGGTTGATAACCTACAGCGGAAGGCATACGACCTAAAAGAGCTGATACTTCAGTACCTGCAAGCGTATAACGATAAATATTATCTACGAAGAATAATACATCACGACCTTCATCGCGGAATTTTTCCGCCATTGTTAAACCGGTTAAAGCTACCCGTAAACGGTTACCTGGTGGTTCATTCATCTGTCCGTAAACAAGGGATACTTTATCTAATACATTAGATTCTGTCATTTCGTGGTAAAAGTCATTACCTTCACGGGTACGCTCTCCCACACCTGCAAATACAGAATAACCAGAATGCTCAATTGCAATATTACGGATTAACTCCATCATATTAACGGTTTTACCAACACCTGCACCACCAAATAAACCAACTTTTCCGCCCTTTGCAAATGGACAAATTAAGTCAATAACTTTAATGCCTGTTTCTAATAATTCAGTGCTATTTGATTGTTCTTCATAGCTTGGTGCTGCACGATGAATAGACCAAGATTCTTCAGCACCGATTTCCCCTTGTTCATCGATAGGTTCACCTAAAACGTTCATAATACGACCTAAGGTCTTCGTTCCTACCGGCACTTGAATAGGATTACCTGTATTTTCTACGATTAATCCACGTTTTAAACCGTCCGACGTACCAAGCGCGATACAGCGAACCACACCACCACCTAATTGTTGTTGAACTTCCAGCGTTAAACCTGACTCAACTTTTAATGCATCATAAACTTTTGGTACTGCATTTTGTGGGAATTCAACGTCAATCACCGCACCGATGATCTGTACAATTTTTCCTGCTGCCATTACCGTTCCTCTAATTTTTGTTAAATTGCTGCAGCGCCTGCAACAATTTCATTTAATTCATTTGTAATACTTGCCTGACGAGCTTTGTTATACACTAATTGCAAGTCATTGATTAAGTTACCTGCATTATCAGTCGCCGCTTTCATAGCAACCATGCGAGCAGCTTGCTCAGAAGCAAGATTATCCACCACAGACTGATATACTTGAGATTCCAAATAACGAGTTAGTAAACTATCTAACAGTACTTTCGGATCTGGTTCATAAATATAGTCCCAAGTATTTGATCTTTCGCCTAAATGATCGGTCTCTAATTCCGGCAAAGGAACGAGCTGTTGAAAATTAGGTATTTGCGACATCGTATTAACGAATTTATTATAAGCAATATAAATTGCATCAATCCCTCCGTTTCTATACTCTTCAAACATAGTTGACGCTACACCTATAAGCTCTTCCATTGTTGGGTTATCACCCAATCCTGAATGTTGGCTTTTGATTTTTAAACCCAATGAGCGGAAAAAAGCAATTCCTTTCGAACCAATTAAACCTAATTCAACTTGAATGCCTTTATCTTTCCATTGTTTTATTTCAGTAATTACATTTTTAAATAAATTAATATTTAAACCACCACACATTCCACGGTCAGTAGAAATAACCAATACACCCACTTTTTTCACTTCACGTTCAACTAAAAATGGATGTTTATAACCAATATTTGCTTTAGATACGTGGCTGATAACATTACGTATTGTTTCAGAATACGGACGAGAAGCTGCCATGCGATCTTGCGTTTTACGCATTTTCGAGGTAGCTACCATTTCCATTGCCTTGGTTATTTTTTGCGTACTTTGTACGCTGGCAATTTTGGTTTTTATCTCTTTTGCACCTGCCATCTTATTTCTCCGTTAACCTTATTACCACGCACTATTGGCTTTAAAATTATCTAAAATGGATTTTAATGTGTCTTTAATTTCATCATTATAATTACCCGTTTTAGTTAAATCAGCCATAAACTCATTATGGTTACGGTGAGCATAATCTAAAAGTGCGGTTTCAAAATTTGCAATTTTTTGCAATTCCACATTTTCAAGATAACCGAACTCAACAGCAAAAAGCAAAATAGCCTGTTCTGCAACGCTTAACGGTGCATATTGTTTTTGTTTTAGTAATTCGGTAACTTTCTCTCCATGGGTAAGCTGTTTACGAGTTGCATCATCAAGATCTGAAGCAAATTGAGCAAAAGCTGCTAACTCACGATATTGTGCAAGCGCAGTACGAATACCACCAGCCAGTTTTTTAACTATCTTAGTTTGTGCTGCCCCCCCCACTCGAGAAACAGAAATACCTGGGTTTACTGCTGGTCGAATACCTGAATTAAATAGGTTAGATTCCAAGAAAATCTGACCGTCAGTGATTGAAATTACATTAGTAGGAACAAATGCTGAAACATCCCCAGCCTGTGTTTCAATAATAGGAAGAGCTGTCAAAGAGCCTGTTTTTCCTACAACTTTACCTTTAGTAAATTTATCTACATATTCTTCATTAACTCGTGCTGCACGTTCAAGTAAACGTGAATGTAAATAGAATACATCTCCTGGATAAGCCTCACGGCCTGGCGGACGACGCAATAATAATGAAATTTGACGATAAGCTACTGCTTGTTTTGATAAATCATCATATATGATTAAAGCATCTTCACCACGATCACGGAAATATTCCCCCATTGCACAGCCAGCATAAGGAGCAAGATATTGCAACGCAGCAGACTCTGAAGCCGATGCAGCAACAACAATTGTATTTGCTAGTGCACCATGTTCTTCTAATTTACGCACAACGTTTGCAATAGTTGAGGCTTTTTGCCCAATTGCGACATAAATACACTTAATACCCGAATCACGTTGGTTAATAATTGCATCAATAGCCAATGCGGTTTTACCTGTTTGACGATCTCCGATAATTAATTCGCGCTGACCTCTACCGATAGGCACCATTGAATCAACAGCCTTATAGCCCGTTTGCACCGGCTGATCAACGGATTTGCGATCAATTACTCCGGGCGCAATAACTTCAACGGGAGAGAAACCATCATTCTCAATATCTCCTTTACCGTCAATTGGTTGACCAAGAGTATTTACGACACGCCCTAATAGACCACGTCCAACCGGAACTTCAAGAATCCGTCCCGTACATTGAACTTCCATTCCTTCCGCTAAATCAGCATAAGGTCCCATAACTACCGCACCAACCGAGTCTCTTTCTAGGTTAAGTGCCATCGCATAACGATTACCTGGTAGAGCAATCATTTCACCTTGCATCACATCACTTAATCCGTGGATACGAAGAATTCCATCACTGACAGAGACGATAGTCCCTGTATTACGAGCTTCACTTACCACATCAAATTGAGCAATACGCTTTTTAATCAATTCACTAATTTCAGTAGAATTTAGTTGCATCTTCTATTCCTCTTACAATTGCAACTCATTTGCTAAACGAGCCAGTTGCCCACGACTACTCCCGTCAATAACAAAATCTTTAGTACGAATGACCATTCCAGCAATTAATGAGCTGTCTACATCGCAATTTAATTTTATTTTACGAGCCAATCTTTTTTCCATTACTGTTGCAATTTTTTCAATTTGTGTTGCATTTAATGGTTGTGCAGAAGTTACTTCAACTTCAGCAATAGCTTGGTGTTCTTCGACATAATGCTTAAATTCATTAAATACTGCGGAAATAACACTTAAACGCTTATTTTCAGCCATTAACCGAATAAGATTTTGCCCATATTGATCTAATTGCTCACCACAAATTGAAATAACCGTATCAGCTAATTTTTGTGCCGAAATAGAACTGTTCAATAATGTTTTTACCGTTTCATTCTCAATAATAATAGATACAAAACTTAACATTTCAGTCCATTTTTCAACTGCACTTTTCTCAATAGCAAAGTCAAATGCAGCTTTGGCATAAGGGCGAGCTACCGTAGTTAATTCTGACATAAGCTAAAGCCTCTATAACTCTGCAACTAATTTATCAATAATGTCATTGTTTGCCGCTTCATCAATTGAACGACCTACAATTTTTTCTGCACCTGCAATAGCCAATGAAGATACTTTAAGCCGTAATTCTTCTTGAACACGTTTACGTTCAGCTTCTACTTCAGCATAACCTTGTTCAATTATTTTTGCCTTTAGTTCTTCAGCTTCTGCTTTTACTTCATCCAATACTTCATTACGACGTTTATTAGCAGCATCTAAAATCTCTTGTGCCTGAACTTTTGCTTTAGATATTTCCTGTTCAGCAAGAACTTTAGTATTCGCTTGTTCTTTTTTAGCCGCTTCAGCAGAAGCAAGCGCATTCGCAATTTGGCTTTGACGTGTTTCAATTGCGTTAATAATTGGTGGCCAAACAAATTTCATACAAAACCACACAAAAAGTGCAAATGCAATAAGTTGACCAATTAATGTTGCATTTAAATTCACAACGTCCTCCTTAAAATGCTTGTTTTACGTTGATAAGCAAATAAGGGATTATTGTAATAAACCAATAAATGGATTCGCAAAGATGAATAGTAAGGAAATACCAACCGCAATCATCGCAATCGCATCTAAAAGCCCGGCTACGATAAACATTTTAGTTTGTAGGCTTGATGCAAGTTCAGGCTGACGCGCTGAAGATTCTAAAAATTTACCACCTAAGATAGCAAAACCAATTGCAGTACCTAATGCAGCAAATGCAAGAAGAATCGATGCTCCGATGATTGTAGCTGTAATTACAGTTTCCATAAATGTTCTCCAATAGAAGTTAAGTTTTAGCCCTAGAGCCGGTTAATAAAAAAACGATTAATGATCTGCTTTATTGTAAGCAATACTTAAATAAACAACCGTCAACATCATAAAAATAAACGCTTGCAAAGTAATAACCAAAATATGGAAAATAGCCCAAGCAAGATGTAAAGGTATCCCCAATGCGGCAATAGCCATATTTGCCGAATACATCACGGCAATAAGTATAAAGATTAATTCACCTGCATACATATTGCCGAATAAACGGAAAGCAAGAGAAATAGGTTTAGCTAATAAAGTAACAACTTCAAGAATAAAATTGACTGGAATGAAGGCCCAATGATTAAAAGGGTGTAGAGTATATTCTTTTACAAATCCACTTAATCCTTTTGATTTGATAGTATAAAAAATAATAAGAAAAAATACACAAATTGACATTCCTAGTGTTGCGCCAATATCTGCTGTAGGAACGGCTCTTAAATAATGAATACCAAACAAACCCGCTAGCTGAGGAAGAAAATCGACAGGAATCAAATCAATGGAATTCATAATGAATACCCAACAGAAAATTGTTAATGCAAGCGGAGCTACAACATTACGTGGACCATGAAAATTTTCTTTAACAATTCCATTTACCCATTCAACTACAATCTCAACTAAACATTGCATTTTTCCAGGGATTCCATCCGTTGCTTTTTTTGCAACACGGGAAAAAATGAAAAGGAAAATAACAGCGGATATTACAGAAAAAAATAGTGTATCAACATGAATATTCCAAAAACCTTCACCTGTTTTTAAAAACTGTAAGTGGTGTCCGATATATTCCGAAGTAGTTTGTCCAGACATAATTAACCCTTTATATAAAATTAATATTTATGTAACAAAAAAGGCACTAGATTATTGAGAATCAATGCAATAAAAAAACCAACAAAAAACGCTATAAAATTAACAACTGACCATTTAAACGAAATAGTAACAAATATTATAGTACTGATAAATTTCAGCGCTTCTGCACGATAAAGTGCGGTCAATTTTTTTGATAAACTTTGCGTACGAAAAAAAACGATATAGATAAACAGACAAAAGGGCAATAGTGCAGATAAAAATCCTAGACTAAAATCAACCGCACTTTTCCATTGCCATATAAACAAAAAACCAGAAATAATAGCCATTGTACACACTTCAATCAATATTGCTTTTTTATATCTGGTAATTGCTTGTTTTACAACCTTTGACATTTATTTTCATAAGTAACACTTAAATCCGCTTAATTATACGCTTGATTTAGGCATATTCAACTTAAAAAATAAGAAAAAATGTTAAGTAAATCACATTTTTAACGAAAACTTACGTTTATCTTTTATATTTTGTGAACTAAAATTAAATGACGTTCCCCCACTAAGTCAGGAACAGATAATTTAATGACTTTTTCAATGGCTAAATTTTCTGCTAATTCCTCAACTTCAGCAGTATGGTAAACCCCTTTAAGAGCATAAAACTTTCCTTTTTCTGAAGGTAAATGTAAACACCAATCTGTCATATCTTTTAATGATGCAAAAGCCCGACTAAGGATACCGTCAAATAGCTTATCAGGTTGATATTTTTCTACTCGGTTCAAAACTGGTTCAACATTAGTTAGCCCTAATTCACGCAATACATTACGAATAAAGCTCATACGTTTACCTAAACTGTCCAATAGAACAAAGTATTTATCAGGATTAATAATTGCTAATGGTAATCCCGGTAGTCCCGGACCTGTGCCTACATCAATAAATCGTTTTCCTTGTAAATAGGGACTTACAACTAAGCTATCCAGAATATGTTTCACTAACATTTCCATAGGATCACGCACTGAAGTTAGGTTGTAAGCCTTATTCCACTTATTCAGTAACAAAACGAATTTAACTAACTGCTGCTTTTGGTTGTTAGTTATTGAAAGTGCGGTTTGTTTTAACAGAAAATTTAATTTTTCGCTTAATTGCTGTTCTATATGATCCATTATTCACTCCGCTTTAACATTCCCTGTTTTTTCAAATTAACTAGTAGGATAGAAATAGCCGCCGGAGTTACGCCTGAAATGCGACTTGCTTGCCCAATAGATACGGGACGATGTTGTTCTAACTTCGCACGGACTTCGTTTGATAAGCCCGATACTTTAGCATAATCAAACTGTGGTGGAATTGCTGTATTTTCATGGCGTTTTTGTTTTTCGATTTCTTCTTCCTGATGTTCAATATAACCTTGATATTTTATAGCGATTTCTACTTGTTCCACTGCTTCCTTATCCACCATTGCCGGTTGGTAAGGCGTTAAAGTAGTCAAAATCTCGTAATTTATTTCAGGACGGCGTAATAAATCCTCTCCATTCGCCTCACGCACAAGCGGGCTGCTCAGCACCTTATTGGCTTCTTCCAAATATTCTGAACGAGGATGTAACCAAATACTGCGTAAACGTTGGCGTTCAAGCTCTATATTTTCCATTTTTTGATTAAAGCGTACCCAACGTTTTTCATCAATCAAACCAAGTTCGTGGGCAATTGGCGTTAAGCGAATATCGGCATTATCTTCACGCAATAACAAACGATATTCGGCACGAGAAGTAAATACCCTATAAGGCTCTTTTGTCCCTAATGTGCAGAGATCATCAACTAAAACGCCGATATAAGCTTGATCGCGACGAGGATACCAAGATTCTTTTTCCTGCACATAAAGGCCAGCATTAATTCCTGCTAGTAATCCTTGTGCAGCGGCTTCTTCATAACCTGTCGTACCATTAATCTGACCGGCAAAAAATAATCCTGAAATAGCTTTAGTCTCTAGTGTAGGTTTAAGATCTCTCGGATCGAAATAATCATATTCAATGGCATAACCCGGTTTGATAATTCGAGCATTTTCCAAGCCTTTCATTGAATTAACAATTTTCATTTGTACATCAAAAGGTAAACTGGTTGAAATTCCGTTTGGATAGATCTCATTACTAGTTAGCCCTTCTGGTTCTAAATAAATTTGGTGAGAATTGCGATCCGCAAAGCGCATCACTTTATCTTCAATAGACGGGCAATAACGAGGCCCGATACCTTCAATCACACCGGTGTACATCGGGCTACGATCTAAATTATTACGAATAACATCGTGCGTTTGATCATTTGTATGAGTAATGTAGCAAGGGATTTGTTGTGGATGATCTTGAACTGATCCCATAAAAGAAAATACAGGAAGTCTTAAATCGCCATGTTGCTTTGTTAGAATATCAAAATTGATTGTGCGAGCATCAATTCTTGGCGGTGTTCCTGTTTTTAAACGATCTACTCGTAAATTAAGATCTCTTAAGCGATCGGCAAGTATTGACGAAGACGGATCTCCAGCACGTCCACCACTGTAGTTCTGCAAACCTATATGGATCTTACCTGCCAAAAATGTTCCAGCTGTTAAAATGACGGATTTGGCTTTAAATTTTAAACCCATTTTTGTTACAGCACCATAAACGCGATCTTGATCTAATAAAATATCCGTTACTTCTTGCTGAAAGATATCTAAATTAGGTTGATTTTCAAGGGCAATACGAATAGCTTGACGGTATAGAACGCGATCTGCTTGAGCGCGAGTAGCTCTTACAGCAGGGCCTTTACTGCTGTTTAAAGTACGAAATTGAATACCAGCCTTATCTGCTGCTTGAGCCATTAGTCCACCCATAGCATCAATTTCTTTAACTAAATGTCCTTTTCCTATTCCTCCAATTGCAGGATTACAGGACATTTGCCCTAATGTATCTACATTATGGGTTAAGAGTAAAGTTTTTAATCCCATACGAGCGGGAGCAAGTGCCGCTTCAGTTCCAGCGTGTCCGCCACCAATAACGATAATGTCGTAATGTTCTGTGTAAAACATATAATTTCTCTTAACGATCCTTGATCTAAAATATGGTGTATTTTACTTAAATTTCATTTAGCTTGAAAGCAACAAATAGGATCCTACGCGAGGAGTACAGATCCTCCTAATGATAATATGATCTTTTATATATAAAGATCTTATTATTGTTATTACTACGATCCTAAAGACTGTGTATAAGTGGATCTTTTTGTTTTTTATTAATAAGTTAACAATATTTTTATAATGGGTTAAATCCATATTTTTATGTTTTTTTATTGTGAATAACAATGTAAGTTATCCACAGATTTTGTTTTTTTATTTTTTTATTCATAGGAAAAAAACAAGTTTTTGACAAAAATTAGCTGAGTTATCCACAGGTGGTTTTCACATTAATCATTTTGGCTTAATTTTGTGAAAGTATAGTCAAATGTTGAAAAAGTCTTCGTTTTTTGAAGATTTTGACAAAATAGCTTTATGTTCTTTAATTAAGTTAATAAAAGGTTGAGCGAAGCGCTCCAGCTTGATTGAACCGACCCCATTTATTTGGAGCATTTCAATATTGCTAGTCGGCATATATTGTGCCATTTCTTGTAATGTTGCATCATTAAATACAATATATGGTGGAATATTCTCTTTATCAGCAATTCGCTTGCGTAAAAAGCGTAGGCGGGCAAATAGATCTTTATCATAATTTAGTGATCCGCTATGTTGATAGCTATGAATCATTTTACTTATTGGAGATGTTCGAGGCAGTGCTAATTCCAGAGGCATTTCCCCTTTTAAAATAGGTTTGGCATTGGTTGTGAGTTGCAACGTTGCACTGAATTCTCCGATACTTTGTTTTATAAAGCCCAAGTGAATAAGTTGGCGAATTACCGATTGCCAATGTTCTTTACTTTTATCTTTTCCTATTCCGTAAACATTAAGTTTATCATGTTGTCGCTCAATGATTTTTTGATTGTTTAGTCCTCGTAAAACAGCAATAACATATTGTGTACCGAATATTTGCCCTGTTCTATAAATAGCAGACATCACTTTTTGGGCATCAAGTAAGCCATCGTATTTTTTGGGGGGATTGAGACAAATGTCACAATTTTGGCAAGAGGTTTGACGATGTTCGCCGAAATAATTAAGTAATACTAAACGTCGGCAAGTTTGACTTTCGACAAATTCACCTATAGCTTCTAATTTGTGTTGTTCTATTTGTTTTTGAGGTGTATCAGGTTTTTCTTGTAAAATCTTTTGTAGCCACGCATAGTCTGCCGGTTCATAAAAAAGGATAGCCTCTGCTGGTAAATCATCACGCCCAGCTCTTCCTGTTTCCTGATAATAGGATTCTATGCTACGAGGTAGATCAAAATGGGCAACAAACCTAACATTAGATTTATTAATGCCCATTCCAAAAGCTATAGTAGCAACCACAACTTGAATATTATCACATTGAAAATCTTGCTGGATTTTTTCTCTCATTATTGTTTCCATACCTGCATGATAAGCTGCGGCAGAAATACCTTTACTGCGTAAACTATTCGCAATACGCTCAACCTTATTACGACTATTACAATAGACAATACCACTTTTTCCTTTTTGAGATTGAACGAAACGAATTAATTGTTCAGTCGGTTTAAATTTTTCTTCTAATGTATAGCGAATATTAGGTCTATCAAAGCTTCCTATATATTGATAAGGATTGAGTAATTTTAAATGGGATAAAATATCTTGTCTGGTAGAATAATCCGCTGTAGCGGTAAGAGCCATTAATGGTGCATTAGGAAAGGCTGTTTTCATTCCACCCAGTTGAGTATACTCTGGGCGAAAATCATGTCCCCATTGTGAAATACAATGAGCTTCGTCAATAGCAATAAAGCTGATTTGACAGTAAGAAATCAAATCAAAAAATCGTTGAGTCATTACTTTTTCTGGCGAAATATAAAGTAATTTTAATTGACCAGAAATTAATTTATTTTGGACAGCTTGTTGTTGATCGATTGTCTGGCTAGAATTAAGAAAATCAGCTTGAATACCATTAGCTTGAAGTTGATCCACTTGATCTTTCATTAATGAAATTAAGGGTGAAATAACTAATGTTAAACCAGGAAGGCATAAAGCTGGAATTTGATAACAGAGAGACTTTCCATTTCCTGTCGCCATTACAACTAAACTATCTTGTCCTTGTAATGCTGCATTAATGACTTCTTGTTGTCCTTTACGGAAATGCTGATAGCCGAAAACGGAATTTAACACCTCAAGTGCGGTTGGTTTCTGAGATGTTTTTTGTGGTTGGTTATGACTTTTCTCCATTATTTTTTAGAAATTAACTTGTTCACCATGTGCGGCACAAGCTTCTTCTAGGCTATCCCAAAAAAATTTACCATCATTAGCGATCCATTGGTTGTTTTTGCAAGTAAAGTGAAATCCACCTAAACGGCTAGCAAGCCAAAGTTCTAAAAGGGGTTCTTGTTTATTAATTACTATTTGCGAATGGTCGTTAAAGCTAATAGTAAAAACGGAACCTTGAGTTTCGCAATCGACATCGCAGTTTTGATTTTCAAGATCTTCTTCAATTTTTTGCCAAATTTGCTCAATATTTTGGTGAAATTCTGTAATATTCATAACGGTTTTTTAGTGTAAATCTGATAGAATGCGGCAGATTATAAAGCCTTTGGAGATAAGAATAAATGAAAAAAAAGATTTCTATTTTATTGCTAGGTACTGCAACATTTTTTTTAATGGGATGTGGAGTAAAAGGACCTCTTTATTTTCCTGAAAAGGAAAAAATAGGCCAACACGAACCAGACTGTGAATCAAATTTATATGGAAAAAATGTGAATAAGGTGAAATGTATTAAAACACCTATATTATCGACAAAGCAAGATCAATAGCTATGGCGCTTAATTAAGAGTAGGATAGACAACATTAATAGTAAATATCGGTTTTTTGACCGCACTTTTGTTGAACGGAAAGTACTTATATGGATTTTTTTCACTATAAAAACGGCAAACTTTATGCTGAATGTCTGTCAGTAGAGCAAATTGCTGAGCAATTTGGTACGCCACTTTATATTTATTCTAAAGCAACTTTAGAGCGCCATTGGCACGCTTTTAATTCTGCGTTAGGAGAGCAGCCTCACCTTATTTGTTTTGCTGTAAAATCTAATCCTAATATTGCGATATTAAATATTATGGCTAAGTTGGGTTCAGGGTTTGATATTGTTTCACAAGGTGAACTAGAACGAGTTTTAGTAGCTGGTGGAGCGGCCGATAAAATCGTTTTTTCCGGTGTTGCGAAGTCTCATACTGAAATAAAGCGAGCATTGGAAGTAGGTATTCGTTGCTTTAATGTTGAATCAGTTTCAGAATTACATCATATCAATCGAATTGCGGAGGAAATGGGTAAAATAGCGCCTATCTCTTTACGAGTAAATCCGGATGTTGATGCTCATACTCATCCTTATATTTCCACAGGTTTAAAAGAAAATAAATTTGGTATCAATGTAAAGCAAGCTCGCGAAGTTTATCATCTAGCGAGCAGATTAAAAAATATAAAAATTATCGGTATGGATTGCCATATAGGTTCTCAATTAACTGAATTACAGCCTTTTTTAGATGCAGCAGACAGATTAATCGTGCTAATGGAACAACTTAAGCTAGATGGTATCGAGCTACACCATTTAGATTTAGGTGGTGGATTAGGGGTTACTTATACAGATGAAACACCACCTCATCCTAGCGATTATGCTAAAGCGTTATTAGCCAAGTTAAAAAAATATCCCAAGTTAGAAATTATTCTTGAGCCAGGTAGAGCAATTACTGCAAATGCAGGTATTTTAGTAACAAAAGTCCAATATTTAAAAAGCAATGAAAACCGTAATTTTGCCATTGTAGATGCCGGTATGAATGATATGATTCGCCCTGCATTATACGAAGCTTATATGAACATCATTGAAGTAAATAAAACATTAGAACGTAAAAAAGCAGTTTACGATGTAGTTGGGCCGATTTGTGAAACTTCAGATTTTCTTGGTAAACAGCGAGAGTTAATGATTGAAGAAGGAGATCTTATTGCTTTACGATCGGCAGGAGCCTATGGGGCAAGTATGTCCTCCAATTATAATTCTCGTCCTAGAAGCCTTGAAACAATGGTAGATGGCGATAAGGTTTATCTAATTAGGCGACGAGAAGAAATAAAAGAACTTTGGACGTTAGAATCTCTGATTGAAAATTAAGTGGTTTTGATCATTTGATCTTAACTTTTAGAAAAATAAAAATTCTGTTTTGGGTAACTAATCACATTCTTTTTAAAAACTCTAAATATTTCTTGATACTGTATATTAATACAGATAAAATAATCGAAGTTTCGGTTCAATGAGTTAAAAGGAAAAATTAAATGGCATCTCAAGACGAAAAAAAGAAAGGAAAAACAACAATGGCAGCAACACCGACAACAGCTGAAGAAAAACAAAAAGCTCTTGCAGCAGCGTTAGGACAAATTGAAAAGCAATTCGGTAAAGGCTCTATTATGAAATTAGGAGATACGCAGGCTCTTGATGTGGAATCCGTTTCTACCGGCTCTATCGGACTTGATGTTGCTTTAGGTATAGGCGGATTACCTATGGGGCGTATTGTTGAAATTTTTGGACCCGAATCTTCAGGTAAAACAACGTTAACACTTTCTGTTATTGCTCAGGCTCAAAAAGCTGGTAAAACTTGTGCATTTATTGATGCTGAACACGCTTTAGATCCTATTTATGCTGCTAAATTAGGCGTTAATGTCAAAGAATTATTAGTTTCTCAACCGGATAATGGGGAACAAGCTCTTGAGATTTGTGATGCATTAGTTCGTTCTGGTGCGGTTGATGTAATTATCGTAGATTCTGTTGCCGCCTTAACGCCGAAAGCCGAAATTGAAGGAGATATGGGTGATTCTCATATGGGATTACAAGCACGTTTAATGTCTCAAGCGCTGCGTAAATTAACTGGTCAAATTAAAAATGCGAATTGTTTAGTTATATTTATAAACCAGATTCGAATGAAAATAGGGGTAATGTTTGGTAATCCTGAAACGACAACTGGTGGTAATGCTCTAAAATTTTATGCTTCAGTTCGTTTGGATATTCGTCGTATTGGATCTGTGAAAGATGGGGAAAATGTTATTGGTAATGATACTAGAGTTAAAGTTGTTAAAAATAAATTGGCACCTCCATTCCGCCAGGTTGAATTCCAAATTCTTTATGGTGAGGGGATTTCTAAAACAGGTGAATTAATTGAACTTGGTGTTAAACATAAATTAGTAAATAAATCTGGAGCTTGGTATTCTTATGAAGGCGAAAAAATAGGTCAAGGTAAGATGAATGCAATGAAATGGCTGCTGGATAATCCTGAGAAAGCTCTAGTATTAGAAAATAAATTGCGTGCGGAATTAGTTGCTAATCCTGATCAAGGGTTGGTTGCCGATCTTGAACAAGCCGACGATAAACTAAATTCTGAAGATGAATTTTAATTTATTTGTTATTTTATTTAGTTCTTTAAAGTGCGGTCAAAATTGACCGCACTTTTTTCTAAAGGGGTTATTATGTCTTCTGTTGCACTTAGTTATGTTATTAATTTACTTGCCCGTCGTGAATATAGTGAGTTTGAATTACGCAATAAAATGCAAGAAAAAGCTTTTTCCGAATTAGAAATTGATGAGGTTATTGCACATTGTCAACAAAAAAATTGGCAGAATGATAAACGTTTTGCTGAAAATTATTTGCGTTATCGTAGTCAACGAGGCTATGGGCTAAATAGAATTAGACAAGAACTAAAGCATCTAAAAGGAATACAATCCGATATTATTAACGAAGTATTAGTAGAGTGTGATATAGATTGGTCTAAGCTTGCTTTAATAGTTTTATGTAAAAAATTTCCCTATTATGAAGAGAAGCATTCTCCAAAAGTAAAACAGAAAATTTGGAACTATATGCTTTCCCACGGCTTTTCTCCCGATCAATTTTTGCATTTTATAGATGGTGAATTGGAAATTTTTGAGTAAAGTATATTCATTTAGTAATGAATTACTCTCATCTTATCCTACTTTATTATTTGAGTATGGGTAATTCTACTTTAAAGCAGCTTCCTTTTCCTAATTCGCTTTTTATTTCTAATTTTGAATTGTATTTTGCCAGAGCAAATTTTGTGATGGAAAGACCAAGACCTGTTCCACCGGTTTGACGAGAGCGAGCATCATCAACTCTATAAAAACGCTCTGTTAATCGTGGAATATGTTCTGCGGCGATACCTACACCTGTATCGGTTACGGAAAAAATGACTTTATCTGGTAATTTACTAAGTTGAATTGTTATAGTACCTTGTTCTGGTGTATATCGGACAGCGTTAAAAGTCATATTACTTAATGCACTGTATAGTTCGGGTTCTATCCCATAAAAATGAATATTTGGTTCAATTTTTATAATAAATAAATGTTTTTCACGTGAAAAGTTTTGTGTTGCTTCAACAACTTGGTGAACCATTCCAGATAGATCAAAATGCTGAAATTCCCCAGCAGTAGATTGCCCGCGTTCTAAACGTGAAAGAGTAAGTAAATCGGATAAAAGATTTAGCATTCGTTGCCCTTCTTTTTGCATTAAACCTAAGAATTGTTGGCGTTGTTCGGTTGGTAAATTAGGCATATCCGATAATGTTTCAACAAATCCATTAATAACTGTGAGTGGCGTTCGTAATTCGTGAGATACATTGGCAACAAACGCTATTTGAGCATCATCTAATTGTTCTTCTTGGGTAATATCTTGAGTTATCAATAATTCACTTTTTTGGTCGAAAGGCTGGCGGCTGATTTGCAAAATTCGTTTGAAATAATGTCCGTTCGGTAGACTGATTTTCATTGTAAGAGGTTGATTTTCTAAGATTTTTTGTAGAAATTGTTGAAATTCGGGTAGACGTATGAGATTTTGTAAAATACCTTTGAGATCATTTTGATAATTGAGATTAAGGTGTTTGCAGACAAGAGGATTAAACCATTCGATACGACCTTCAGTTAAAATTATGATCCCATTAGGAATAGCTTCTATGACTTGATTAAAACGATCTAGGGAAGCGGAAAGCTCTTTTTTACGTTTTATACTCGCTTTGTGGAGGGATAAAATTTTTTCAAAAATATGTCCCCAAATTCCAAAACCTTGTATTTGGCTTTTTTGATCATTCAACCAACGTATTAATCGAATTAGATAAAATAACTGAATACTTATCCACCCCAGTAATATTATATTAACTGAAATCCACATCATTTCTGTTCCAGCAATTAAATATCCTATTCCAGCCGTACAAAATAAAGAGAGGAGTAATCTAGATAGGGTCGGAAAAAATAATTTCATTGTTGCTCTTCCGTATTGAAACGATAACCAGATCCTCTAACAGTTTGCAATAGATGTTCTAGTTGACTTGGTTCAAGAGCTTGACGTAAGCGGCGAATATGCACATCAATAGTTCTCTCTTCCATAAAAACGTGATCTCCCCAAACAAAATCAAGCAGTTGTATCCGACTATATAAACGATTTGGGTGAGTCATAAAAAAATGAAGTAATTTAAATTCAGTTGCACCTAGGTTTAGCTTAATATTATTGCCAATAACAATTTTATTAACAGGATCTAAGCTTAAGCCTTTTATATTAATAAGCTGATCTGTTTTGTGAGGGTGGTGGCGGCGTAAAAAAGCATTCACTCGTGCAACTAATTCTCTTGGTGAAAAAGGTTTGGTAACATAGTCGTCAGCACCAATATTTAAGCCTTTTTCTTTGTCTAAGTCATCACTACGAGCGGTTAATAAAATAATAGGTAAATTTTCCGTACGTTTATTTGAACGCAATTCTTTAGTAAATTCGACACCAGAAATACCAGGTAGCATCCAGTCTAATAAAATAAGGTGGGGAAGTTGTTCGTTAATGCGCTGTCTTGCTTGTAATACATTTTCTGCAGCGCGTACCTCAAAACCTGCTTGTTCTAAGGTAAATTTAATTAACGTAGTAATGGATTCTTCATCTTCAACCACTAAAATATTTGCTTTTGACATAAGTTGCTCCTTAGATTTTTTCTAAAAAGTGCGGTTAAATTTAAAGGTATTTTAACCGAATTTGCCTGTAATATAATCCTCGGTCTCTTTACGTTTTGGCTTAGTAAAAATTTGTTTAGTATCACCAATTTCGATTAGTTCGCCAAGATACATATAGGCGGTCATATCGGAAACCCGTGCTGCTTGTTGCATATTGTGAGTAACAATTGCGATAGTATAGTCGTTTTTAAGCTCTGTAATAAGCTCTTCTATATAAGCTGTTGATATAGGATCAAGAGCGGAAGTCGGTTCGTCAAGTAACAATACTTCAGGCTGGCAAGCTATAGCACGAGCAATACATAAACGTTGTTGTTGCCCGCCTGAAAGGGAATTACCAGATTGTTTCAACTTATCTTTAACTTCCGTCCATAGCGCAGACTTTTTTAGTGCCCATTCCACTCGATCATCTAAGTCACTTTTGCTGAGTCTTTCATACAGTTTTACACCAAAAGTTACATTATCATAAATAGACATTGGGAAAGGCGTTGGTTTTTGAAAAACCATTCCTACTTTTGCACGTAGTAAGTTAACGTCAATATCCGGATCGAGAATATTTTTATTATCCAATAATAATTGACCTTCCGCACGCATATTGGGATAGAGATCGTACATGCGATTAAATATGCGTAATAACGTGGATTTACCACAACCTGAAGGCCCTATAAAGGCTGTAACTTTTTTTTCTAAAATATCGACATTAATATTTTTTAGTGCGTGGAAATGTCCATAGTAAAAATTTAAATTTTGGGTTGATATTTTTGTTTTCATCATCATTCCTTAGTGTTTTTTACGACCTAAAATTCTCGCTGTTATATTAGTAATTAAAACTGTAAAGGCGATAAGTAGTGCTCCAGCCCAAGCGAGCGATTGCCAGTCTTTATAGGGACTCATTGCAAATTGATAAATAACATTTGGTAAATTAGCGATAGGTTGATTCATATCTGAACTGAAAAATTGATTATTCAATGCCGTGAATAATAGTGGTGCGGTTTCACCGGAAATTCTTGCAAATGCAAGTAGAACACCGGTTAGTACACCAGTTTTTGCTGCTTTTAATGTAACCATTGAAACCATTTTCCATTTTGGAGTTCCTAAGGCATAGGCTGCTTCTCGTAAACTGTTTGGTACTAATTTCAACATATTTTCGGTAGTGCGAACTACTACGGGAATGACTAATAATGATAATGCTAAAGAACCAGCCCAACCAGAAAAATGACCTTGTTTTACAATAATAATACCGTAGATAAATAAACCTATAACGATTGATGGCGCTGAAAGTAGGATATCGTTCATAAACCGAGTCATACTAGCTATTTTGCTGTGTCGGCCAAACTCAGCTAAATAAATACCAGTTAAAATGCCGATTGGTGTACCGATAAAGAGCCCGAATAAAGTAACTAGTAAACTTCCCCAAATGGCATTACGTAAGCCACCACCTGCGTCAGGAGGTAGAGTATCGATTTGAAAAAGATGAAGTCCTAATCCGCTAATTCCATGTGTTAAGAGGGTATAAAAAATCCAGCCAAGCCAAAATAAACCAAATCCCATCATTATCCAAGCCAGCATTAAATAAAATCGATTGAGCCATTGGCGGCGTATATATAACGAATGATTTATTGTATTTTTCATCTAACGTCCCTCTGATTTTACCGTTTTTAATAGCATTAATTTTGATAGGCATAATACGGTAAAAGTGATAACGAAAAGAATTAATCCGAGATAAAGTAAGGAAGATAAGTGCATCGGATCAACTGCTTCGGCAAATTCATTTGCAAGTGCAGAAGTGATGGATACACCGGAATTATTTAGGCTTGCGCTGATATTAAAAGTATTACCGATAATAAAAGTAACAGCCATTGTTTCGCCTAATGCACGACCTAAACCAAGAATAATTCCGCCTACTACCCCTACTTTAGTATAGGGTAATACAATACGACGAATAACTTCCCAGCGGGTACACCCTAAACCATAAGCAGATTCTTTTAACATTGTCGGCGTTACTTCGAATACATCTCGCATGACCGAAGCAATATAAGGAATAATCATAATAGCGAGAATCAGACCAGCAGGAAATAATCCTATTCCCATCGGAATGCCGCCAAATAATATTCCGATTAACGGAATATCGCTAAAGTGCTCAATCATAAACGGTTGAAGCGTTTCGGAAAAGATTGGGGCAAATACAAATAAACCCCACATACCGTAAATGATAGAAGGTATACCTGCTAATAATTCTATTGCTATACTTAATGGGCGGCGCAGTGCAACAGGGCAGAGTTCTGTAAGAAAAACTGCAATCCCGAAGCTAACCGGTACGGCAATGACTAATGCGATAATCGATGTTACTAGTGTTCCGTAGATCGGTGCTAATGCGCCGTATTGACCTTGTACGGTATCCCATTCATTTGAACTGAAAAACTCAAAACCAAATTGTTGCATAGCGGGATATGCGCCGATAATCAATGAAAGTAAAATTCCACTGAGTATCGCGAGTACGAACAAAGCAAAAAAACGGGTGGTATTAACAAATAAAGCATCAATAAGTGCTTGTTGTTTCAGTTTTTGGGAAAGTGTCATCATTTTTCCTTATCCCCTCCCGCTAAAGGGAGGGAATACATTTTTTATTTCAAGTTAACTTTTTTCCATTCGTCGCGTACGAGTTGTTTTACATTATCTGGTAAAGGAACGTAATCCAATTTCTGTGCCTGTTCATTACCTTTTTTGTATGCCCAGTCAAAGAAATTTAATGCAGTTTCCGCTCTTTGCTTATCCGCTACATTCTTAGGTACTAGGATAAAGGTTGCGGCAGCGAGTGGCCAAGCTTCTGCTGAAGGTTGATTAGTTAATACCAAGCTGAATCCTTTCGCTTTATTCCAATCAACATTTGCTGCAGCCGCAAAACTTTCTTGGGAAGGTAGAACAAAATTACCAGCGGCATTTTTTAATTGAACATAAGTCATTTTATTTTGTTTAGCATAAGCATATTCAACATAGCCAATAGAATTTTTAACGCGTCCTACATAAATTGATACCCCTTCATTGCCTTTTCCTGCTGCACCATTTGCGGAAGTCGGCCATTTAACTGTATTCGCTGCACCGACTTTATCTTTCCAATCAGAGGAAACCTGGCTTAAATAGTGGGTAAAAATAAAACTAGTACCGGATCCGTCTGCACGAAACACGGTTGTGATCATTTTATCCGGCAAATTTAACGAAGGATTTAACTGCTTAATTTTTTCATCATTCCAATGGGTTATTTTTCCTAAGTAAATATCGGCTAACAGTTCACCGGTTAATTTTAATTCTCCGGGTTTTATTCCCTCTACATTGATTACCGGCACAACACCACCAATAACAGTTGGGAATTGGACAAGATTATTTTTTTCAAGATCAGATTCTTTCATTGGTGAATCTGATGCACCAAAATCAACAGTACCGGAAAGAATTTGTTTTACACCACCGGAAGAACCGATAGACTGATAATTTATTTGATTACCTGTTTCAGCCTTATAGTTCATAGCCCATTGCACATAAATCGGTTGAGGGAAAGAAGCCCCTGCTCCGGTTACAGTTGTTGCTTTTGCCGCTTGGCTGAAAGCGAAAATAGATAATAAAGTGAGAGTAATAGTACGTATTTTCATCGTATTCTCCTGAGTTTGTATAAGTAAGTGGTTACGATGTTTAATATAGTAAAGAAATATTTCATAAATATGACAAACGAATATTTATTGTAAATAAAAATGGAATTAGGGTTATTACTAACGTTCATGAAATAATGAAAAAATTGACCGCTCTTTTAAATTTATTTCAAATTAGATTCAATTTCTTCTAACGCTTTATGACGAATATCAATTCCACGAACTAAATATACAACGTGTTCCGCTATATTTTTAGCATGATCTCCTATTCTTTCTACTGCTTTATTCATCATCATTACGTCAATCCAAGTACTGATATTTTGAGGTTGTTCAAAAATATTCGTGGTGAGTAAACGTAATTGATTGCGGTAATCCATGTCTAATTTTTCATCAGATAAACGTAATTCTACGGCCGCATTTTCATCTAACCGGGCGAAGGCATCTAGAGCACGGCGAATCATTACAAATGACATTTCTAAAATACGATGAGTATCGTATAAGCCGGAGGCTGATATTTTGTTATTAATTAATAAATTATTTGTATAGAATGCGATTTTTTTTAGCTCATCGCCAATACGCTCTAGATCAACAATTATTCTAGAAGTCGTTAAAACGAAGCGTAAATCACCAGCAGCAGGTTGGCGCCGAGCGATAATAGTTTGGCAGTGATCATCAATTAATTCTTCCATTTCATTGATTTTTTTTTCGCTTTCTATGACGCTTTGTAACCCTTGAGGATTAGCTTGGCTGAGACTTTGTAGAATAATTTGGATTTGTTGTTCGATAATGCCGCCCATTTGCATCACTTCGGTACGGACATTTTCTAATTCCTGATTAAAATGTGAAGAAATATGCTGATTTTTCATTTGTATCCCTAAAATAAACTGAATGCAATGCAAGTATAAAAGAGAAATGTTTCAGAAATATGACAAGTTATAACACTGCTTTTATAAAGAATAAGACTGTCGGTAAATTATTTTTAAACTACTAATCTAATGTCTAAAAATGATAAATTTTTTGATTGTTATAAGTCAATTTCCGGCAATCTTTGAGAGGTAAATAAATTTGTTTAAACAATGAAAAAGGAAATAATCTGCCTAAAGTATTTACATCCAAATACAAAAAGCAGTGCATTAATCTCTTGCTATCCGGCAAATATACCTGTGTCTCAGTTTGCAAAATGAAAATGGTCAGTCAATTTGATTTAATCGCGGGAAATTCTAATCTCTGAGCAACAAGGTATTACTCCTCAATCTCCTATTATTACCACCGGGAAGGGAAATTCAATAACTACATATAATACATGTTAGAAAAGGTTTCAGCCTTCTTATTAGACAAAAAATTAATCAAATTCAAGTCGAAATCGGAATATTTCATATCACCTCAGTTCGGGTGCTATTTAGGATTCATCATTCTACTGGTTACCGGTGATTAACACCCAAGTAAATTCGGAGTTACTCTCACTTCAAATAGTTTTACAGAATATATTTATTCAAAATGGGTGCTATGACATAGACTGATGATCTACTTGGCTCAGCGCTTTTTGGCCGGACAACACGAGGGTTGCAATTTAATAGATGCTGAAAGCTCATGTCCTAAACACGAAAGTGTAACGAACGCAAGTGGTCAATTATTACTCATAACGTTGCAGATAGTGTCTGTCCGATTACTTCGAAGATTCTCGTGATATAAATCTAATTCCATTTTTTATATGGAATCGAGAGAGTGAAAATTTGTGTAATAATTAAAAAACTCTGCTAATTTTAACCGCACTTTTAATCCCCAATAGCTTGTCCAGCCAGTCGTAACTTGTTCCATTTTACCTTTGTTTAGTACAATGATAGTCGGCGTTACTTGAACTTGCCATTGCTCGGCAATTTTTCCATACGGGTCATTTACTGTTACAAATGAGTATTTATGTTCGTTTAGATATTGTTGTACGGATTGTGATGAACCAGATCTTAATGCGATAGAAACGATGGAATGACCTTCTTGTGATAATTGATTGATTGCAGGGGAAGTGTAATAACAATAACTGCACCAAGTTCCCCAAAAATACAAAATTATCGGTTTTTGTTGTTCTTGTTGTGTTAATAATAAAGGCTGTGATTGTAAATTATATAGTACGATATTATTTACATTAACAGGTATTTCTGATCGGCGCAAAAAATCTAGAAAGAGGCTGATAATAAAAAAAGTAAGTATAAAAGTGGCTGCACTTTTAATAATTGAGCGAAATTTTATTTTCATCATTAAACTTTTTCTTTATGGGCTGAGAAATCAGCGCCTTTTGCTAACATTCTGAGTTGTAAGATTACACGATTTTTTAATTGTTCTCGTTCTTGCTTATTCATATCTAATGCGGTTGCTCCAGCGGTAAAAACAATAGTAACAATACCTTCCGCTTGTACATAAGCGATATATTGTGAATAACTGTTTTTATGAGCGATATATTCTGTCAATTCATCTATAAAATGTTTAATCTCTCGTGCGGCAGCTGTGCGAAAAGCCTGAGATGTGCCAGAGCTTTCTCGTAGTAATAATCGAAATACATTTGGGTTATTAGTAATAAATTCAAAGAAAGTATCCACTGAACCGACAATTACGCTACCGCCAGCATCAATGCGTTTGCGTGCTTGACGCATAAGTTGACGTAACATTAAACCTGCTTCATCTACCATTTCTAAACCTAATTCATCCATATCACCGAAGTGTCGATAAAATGAAGTCGGTGCAATACCGGCTTCACGAGCGACTTCTCTTAGACTGAGGTTGGAAAAACTTTTTTCTGCACTAAGTTGGTTGAATGCAGCATTGACTAATGCTCTGCGGGTTTTTTCTTTTTGTAAGGCTCGAATTCCCGCCATTATTTTTCCTCCAAAAAGATATTTTTTACTGATTTACTAACCGCTTTGGCAACGCGTTCGTAACGATTGCGTAATGGGGAACCTGGACGGTAAATTAAGGTAATTTTACGAGTTGGTTCAGGCGAGAAACAAGGTATATATTTTACGCCTTTACGCTCTCCTTCGTTTCGGACGGCAAGTTCAGGCATTAGGGTTATACCGGCATTTGCTGCGACCATATTACGCAATGTTTCTAAGCTGGTTGCTTGGAAATGAGCATTTTCTTTTGCGCCTGCGGTAAAACAATATCCGATTGTTTGGTGGCGCAAACAATGACCGTCATCGAGCATTAGCATTTCTTCATCTTTTAATTTCTGCATAGAAATATTTTTTTCTTTCGCCCATTTATGTTGTTCAGAGACGGCAAGCAACATTTTTTCATTGAAAATAGGTACTTCGATAAAAGCTTCGGTTTCTGGTACGGAAGCAAGAATAGCACAATCCAATCTACCTGTTTCTAATTGTTCCAATAGTTGTTGAGTTTGTGCTTCATAGAGGAAAATTTCCAGATCTGGGAAGGATTCTTTTAGCGTTGGGACAATATAAGGTAGTAAATAAGGTCCAACGGTCGGGATTAATCCAATATGTAGTGGCCCGGTCATTTCTTTACCTTGTTTGCTTGCCATTTCTTTTAATAGTTTTATTTCTTTGAGGACTGTGCGGGCCTGTTCAACTAAAAGCATACCAGATTGCGTAAATAGTACTTTTCTACTTGTGCGCTCAAGCAATATAATACCTAACTCGTCCTCAAGTTTACGAATTTGCCCGCTTAATGTTGGTTGGCTGACACTACAAGAATCGGCAGCTCTACGAAAATGTTTATATTCAGCTAGGGCGACTAAATATTCAAGATCTCGGATATTCATAATTTCCTCATTATTTATAGAAATAAGCAATTAAAAAAATAGAATTAATTGATTGTAACTATATCATAGTTTTATTTATAATCCAGAATGATATTAAAAGAAGATAGAAATACAGGAGAAGAAAATGGCTTTAACAGATATGACAGGCAAAAAAGTACCTCAAGTAACCTTTCACACCCGTAAAGGTGATGCATGGGTAGATATTACAACAGCAGAGTTATTTGATAACAAAACTGTTGTTGTTTTTTCATTACCGGGTGCATTTACTCCGACTTGTTCATCAACCCACTTACCCCGCTACAATGAGTTAGCTTGCGAATTTAAAGCATTGGGTGTTGATGATATTATTTGTGTTTCTGTAAATGATACTTTTGTTATGAATGCTTGGAAAGTAGATCAGGAATCTGAAAATATAACGGTTATTCCTGACGGTAACGGTGAATTCACCGAAGGTATGGGTATGTTAGTTGGCAAAGAAGATTTAGGTTTCGGTAAACGTTCTTGGCGCTATTCAATGTTAGTGAAAAATGGTGTAGTAGAAAAAATGTTTATTGAACCGGAAGAACCGGGCGATCCGTTCAAAGTTTCTGATGCAGACACTATGCTTAAATATTTAAAACCTGATTGGACAGCAAAACCATCGGTTTCTGTCTTTACAAAACCGGGCTGTCCATTCTGTGCAAAAGCAAAAACTTTATTAAAAGCAAAAGGCTTTACTTTTGAAGAGATTGTATTAGGGCGTGATGCAAGCACTATTTCAGTTCGTGCTATTACTGGTAAAACCAGTGTACCGCAAGTATTTATTGGTGGTGAATACATTGGCGGTAGTGATGATTTAGAAAAATATTTCGCGTAATTGTAATATTTAGAAACACTAGATGAAAATTGAGGTTGCATTAATGCAACCTCACTTTGTATAGGAGAGAAAATGCTTGAATAAACAGCTTTAATTTATTAATAAAAATATTCTTCCTTAGACAGTTTAATTCATTGTTAAGAATTGTAAATAATCAGAATTACCCCATTCATCATCTCTTTCATCTTTCTCACATTGTATAAAATGTGTTCGTCAAAAAACACCTATTATTGCGACTAATACTATCAAGGTAATGTCTTGTAATTTAAGTGTTATTTTATTTGGGTGAAGTTATGTTAATAAAGGAGATGCTTTATGTCTAATAATAAGGAAATTTTTAAATATAATACATTAGCATTTTTAACTCTTTTTTCATTACTACATATACCTCTATATTCTCAATCTTCAGTCGAATCGATCAGTACAATGAATAATATTTCTTTTCGTAGTATTTATAATAATGACCCTATAGGTTATGTCTACATGAGGAAAGCCACCCGTAGAAATAATTTATTTTAATCGTTTTCAACAACTATTGATGATGAAAATAAAATTACTCATATTGGTGTAATTAATGACGGATTTGGGCCGACAAAATTATTTAAGAATGATAAAAATGAATTTCGTATAAATGTGATTAAATATTCTAATTCTAATGGAGTAACAAATAATTCACACGGGACTGGGACTTTTGTTGCGGCTATTATGGTCCTAAATAATGGAATGCAACAATCTTTTCACATGAAAGCGGGAGAGAAGGAACAAATTTATTATTTTTAGATGAGCAGATGTATAGCCGGAGGTGCAAGAATTTTCAATAATTCCTTTTTAAATACATCTAAGAAAAAGGAATTAATGTATTAGGATTTGATGATAAATGAACGAAAGACAGTATTTTTGTTTGGGCAGCAAGTAATGCTGGTCAAGGAGATGATGAAAAAATCATGAATCTATGTAAGCGTTATACCCTCTGATTAATGATAAAGCGAGAGGATGGATTGCTGTGCTTCCGCAGATGAACCTAATTTAGGTAAATTAGCGGATTATTCAAATAAAATAGGGGAAAAAGCAAAAAATAGGGAATAACAGCTCAGGGTATTCAACGTGTTGAGTTTGAAGATTCAACGAAGAAAGATTCCGGTATATCTTTTGCAGCTCCAGTTGTTACGGTAGCCGCAGCTAATATATGGGAACAGTACCTTGGATGACAAATCATCATTGTAACAATGACTTTACTTTTCCACGGCAGATAAGCCGGCAACTAAAGACGTAATTACGGCGCCAAGTGTCGATGGTTAGGGAATTTAAATCAGGAGAGAGCTTTAAAAGGTCCTGCTCGCTTTGATAAACGTTTATTGACCCATAATGATGATCAAAATAAGCATCTTGTTTTAGTTAATTTGCAACGTAGAGAATATAAATCTCCTAAAAAATTAACTTGGAGTAACATATTTTAGTAGCTGAATCGGTTCAGTATTGAAGCGCTTTTGTACTCTTATCAAAGCGATTTTATTTGCTAGTAATGAGGAGGAGGTGTTTCCTCGGTTTGACTTGCAACATTTGAGGGTTGTAAGTCTTTTAATTTTTCTACCAAATAGCGTAATTGGCGCTGTGTTTTGTCTAAATCGAACTGTTGTTGAATTAACGCTTGATTTAAATCTTCCAAAAGCTGCTCTTGAAATGCTATTTTGGTTTCAAGCTCTGTTATACGATTTTCTAGGGCTATCATAAAATCTCACTAATCTTTAAAAAAAAGTTGTTAAATGGCGCAATACCATTTAACCTATCTTAAATTTGTTTTCTATTATAAGGGATTAAACAAAATGTTAAAAATTCAAAAATTAACAGCAGTTTCTATCGCGTTAAGTGCGGTCATTTCCGGAGCAGTTTTTGCCGACACAAAATCGAACGATTCATTATTTAATGATGAGGTTTCCTATGCATTAAGTGCTTATTCGATCATGCAAGCAAAATTACTGGCTGAACAGACCGGAGTAAAACTAAATGCTAATAAAGTTTCCGATGCAGTATCGGATGTACTAAATAATAAAATAGACAAGAAAAAAATCGCTGATATTGAAAAAACACTGGCTAGTTTTCAGGAAAAAGCCATAAAAGAGGCAGAAGCTAAAGCTGCGGAAGCGGCAAAAAAAGCAAAAGAAGAGGGAGATAAATATCGCGCTGAATTTGCGAAAAAGGCAGATGTGAAAACAACTAACTCCGGGTTGTTATATCGAATTGTTGAGCAGGGAAAAGGCGACGCGATTAAAGCAACAGATACGGTGAAAGTTCATTATACAGGTAAATTACCGAATGGTACGGTTTTTGATAGCTCATATAAACGAGGACAGCCTGCAGAATTTCGTCTTGATCAAGTTATTCAAGGATGGACTGAAGGTTTACAATTAATCAAAAAAGGTGGAAAAATTGAATTAGTCATTCCGCCTGAAATTGCTTATGGTGATGCTGATTCAGGAATTATTCCTGCTAATTCAACACTTTATTTTGATGTAGAAGTATTAGATGTAAAATCAGGAAATAAAAATTAATTGAAAATTAGCCGCACTTTTTGTTTGACGCACTCGAAAAGTGCGGTCGTTTTTATTTCTTAAATATGGAACAAGCAATGTTAAATGATAAACAACCCTTTACAGATGAAGACCGTACTATTTTAAATTCTTATAAAGCTGTTGTTGACGGAGTTAGTGCATTAATCGGAGAGCATTGTGAAATCGTATTACATTCGTTGGAAGATATTGAACATTCGGCAATTTGCATTGCTAACGGACATAATACCAAGCGCCAAGTAGGATCACCTATTACTGATTTGGCTTTACGCTCTTTACGTAATATGCAAAGTGAGAGTGTATCCAAGCCTTATTTTACCCGAGCTAAAAGTGCTTGTTTGATGAAGTCTGTAACTATTGCTATTCGTAACAAAACTCAAAGAATCATAGGCTTACTCTGCATTAATATTAATCTTGATGTACCCGTTTCTCAATTTGTACAGGCATTTTTACCTTCAACAAAACAAGATGAAACCTCATCAGTTAATTTTGCTAGCTCGGTAGAAGATCTTGTATTGCAAACAATGGAAAATACGATTGAGGAAATTACATCAGATCGTCTCGTTGCAAATAACAATAAAAACCGTCAAATTGTAATTTCTTTGTATGAAAAAGGTATTTTTGATATTAAAGACGCAATTAATTTAGTGGCGGATCGCTTAAATATTTCACGTCATACGGTTTACTTATATATCCGTCAAATAAGACAAGAGCAGGAATAATGGACTACGTTCTCGCCGTTAAAAGCCCTATTTATGGTAAACAGGGGGCGTTTTTAGCTTATCAGTTTGCACAAGCTTTATTGCAAAAAGGGCATCGAATTACACAAATTTTTTTCTTTCAAGAAGCCGTAAGCAATGGTAATTTTTTTGTATATCCAGCGACTGATGAATTTAATTTACAGCGGGCTTGGCAAGCGCTGTCTAGTCAGTACCAAATTCCGTTACATCTTTGTGTTGCAGCTTCTCAGCGACGAGGTGTCGTTGATCGACAAAGTGCTAGAGATCCTCAACAAATCAATCTTGCCGATAGGTTTGTTATTGCTGGATTAGGTGAATTTATGGCAGAAATATTGAAAGCAGATAGAGTGATCACATTATGAAAATCGCTTTTGTGTTTCGATCTCCACCGCACGGTACTAGTGTTAGCCGAGAAGCTTTGGATGCATTGCTTGCGGCAGCTGCATTTTGTGATGAAAGGGAAATCGGTATATTTTTTATTGATGACGGTGTATTCAATTTATTAAAAGGGCAGAAAACAGATTTTATTTTGCAAAAAGATTTTAGTCGAGCCTTTAAGCTATTGGATTTATATGAAATCAAACAACGCTTTATTTGTAATGACTCTCTAGAACGTTTGAATCTGGCGGAAGATCAACTCATTATTTCCGTTGAGAAAGTTCCCCGTTTTGTATTAATTGAAAAACTAAAACAAGCACAAAAAATACTAACTTTTTAAGAAAACTATGCTTTATACTTTTTCTCGCGCAGATTATTCAAGTGTTGAATTACAGACCTATTTTACACAAATTAGTAAAGATGATGCGATTGTGCTATGGCAAGATGGTGTATTTTTGGCGCTAAAATATCCCCACTATTTTGATTCCAGCCCTGCATTTTGTGCAATGCTAGAAATAGATATTTCAGCTCGAAATTTGACCGCACTTTTACCTCAGTTAACAAAGATACGACAAATCTCCTTGCTTGATTTTGTTGAAATAACAGAACGGCAACAAAATCAAATAGCGTTGTAATAAAGTTCTATGTGTAAAATAATGCAACTTTCTCGTACTTGGCTGCACTTTATTGTTATTGAGTGGTAGCATTATTTAATGCCAATTAGATTATTTAACTGTTTTACGATATTTTTATGTCCAGTGTATAAAGATAGAGCTCAAATTGGTTAATCTTAATTATTAATTAACACACATATAATTTTATCTCTTCATTTTTTCTTGCCTTTAATCCCACAGTTCGGTTTAACTTGTTGGGTATCGGAATCAATAATAAAATCATGAAATTCTTGTGTTCACTGTACTATAATTACGCTCGCCTTTCATCACTATAAAACACTTATCTTTATGAGGAATATCCATTAAATATAAAATATCGGTACAATTTCCAACAGCTTGATATTTCAGCCCTTCTTGTTGTAATGCAACTAGCCAGCTATCTAGAATCATAGGTGTATAAGCGTGGAGAATAGCAGGATGATGATTTGGTTGTAGGAGGTAACATAATTAAGATATGGTCTGATTAAAGTGATGAGGATATAAATAATTCCATTCAATGGTAATGCTTGCTTGATAAGCTAATGATCAAATTCCGGACTCTCATCAAGTGCAATGATTCTAGGTCCTTTATCTTAAAAACGCTGATTAGAAAGTAAAAGAGTGGTTATTATAGAAGGTCTTTTATTACCCTAAGATCCCAATTAAGATTTATACCTTTTTATCAAATCTTTTAATTGTTTTTCAATATCAGGATGCCCAATATGCTTAGAATAAAGCTCATATTGATTAATTGTCGTTTTATCCAGTTTTTCCAATTTGGCAAGAATATTTTGATATGATTTTTCGATTTGTTTTTTATTGGCGATTAGCTTGTAGTATTGAGAATACGTTGGCGGCGACAACATCATCATAGTAAACACAAGAAGATTATTGGAAACTTTAAGCAATGAATCAATTTCCTGTTGCACTTCCTTAATTCTTTTCTTAAGAAAAGAATTTAAAGGGTGCTCCTGACAACTCTCTGGTGTTGTCCCTATACAATGATTATCGGTATAAAAACGATATAACTCAATAAGTACTGTTTTTACATTATCTAAATAGGCATTGATACTATGTGTTCGTGGATCACCGATTTTATGTGCTCGATCAGGACTAGATTTTGCTTCTTCCCCTGTTTGAATAGAAGCATGTAATTGTGTAATTTCATGTTGAAAGAAAGGTAACATGAGTACGCGTTTATTCTCATTAATAAATTGGCATAATGTCCCGTGGTGAGTATAAAGATCGCCCTTGATATTAATTAATCCGTTATAATTATCCCTAAAAAGAGGGAATAGCACGGCATTTTCAATGGTTTGTCGAGCGAGGGTTTTGATGCTACCATCAAGAATTCTCCCCGGCACAGCAGGTACGATGTCGCCACCGTTTACATGACGAAAATGGGTAAACCGATTAGCATAATAATTGGCAAAATGTACATTGCCGACGCGGGGTGAGCCATAGGTATAGAGCAATGGCTTTAAGCCTTTTTCATAAAGGTACGCTGCTAGTATAGTAGCCACTGCACCGCCTAAACTATGCCCGGTGAGATAGAGTTCTTTTCCTTTTATTTGGTTTAAAAATTTTTTAAATAAATCATCGTCAATGATTGCCTTAGCCTGTGTATAAAATCCTTTATGAAATTCACCTTTAATATTAAATTGGGATTTCACCTGTTCAGCATCTGCATCAATAATAACACCATCATGCCAAAGTTCATAAGTACCCCGTACCGCAATCACTGCACGTTTATCATCACAATAAAATAAAGCGGCAGTGCTGGTTACTTTATCATCCACATAACCTGTTTTAGCTCCAGGGTATTGAATACCATTTCCAATATCAACTAAGGTGATAAAAGGTGTTAGCCCTGTTGTCATCTTTTTAGTACCTTCATCAGTGATTCGGGTCATTTTTACATGATTCCAATCATCATTCATGTGGCATACAGTAAAAGGGTTTTGGGCTTTTTTAATAAATTGGCGAAAATTAAAGTCAACAATATTAAAACTATCATATTTGTCATCTTATAGTGCAACTTTGCTATAAGCTAACCGGGATAAATAAGCCAAATTATAAGCATTAATATAATTATAGTTTTCCGTATGTTTCAGCCATAAGGTATATTCAACATTACGACAGGAATTAGCTAAATCCGTTATTTTATATCCGACCCCTGACATTATTCCTCTCCTTTTTGATAAAGTTCTATAAACTTTTCTGGCTCAAGAGAGTTTATATTGAATTTGGGTAAATTTGTTTTGCTACAATAGCTTTCATTGTCACAATATATTTTCTTACTGATCTTAAAGTTGAATTTAATATTTGGATTATCTCTCCAAAACTCTCTAGTGTAATTTATATATGAATTATACAACATAGTTTTTTTATTTTATTTTCAATAGAAGATGAACTACATATTAATGATTTTATATTTTTTATATTATCAAATTCATCCTCCCAGTTTGCTTTGTGGCAAAAAATATTATAATTTAATTTGTTTACATAATTAATACTTTTTCTTTCTGATTCTAATTCATTATCTCTAATTAAAGAGATCACTGCTACTCTTGACCCTCTTGAAATAATTCGTCTGTAAATTTTAGTCTTACCTGTATAAGGCTTCTGGTTTAACCTAGGATCATCACTTTTCTCTTCAATATAAAGCTGTCCTCCACCCCACTGGAATACATACAATTTCCGAGCTTAAATCTATTCGGGTAGCGAATTATGTAGCTATTTCCATTATTTGTTTCTTCTGCAATAAATTCCTTATAAATTTCCTTTCTTATCCTTGATGTTCCATCAACTACGGAAACTACATTGGGCTTATAACAATCTTCACTATCTCCGGAACCATAATAAGTAACCCAATATTCAGGGCGATAATCTATCGGTTTTTCACCGTAAAAGGTTCGCCACTGTGTTTCAGTGTAATCCGGTTCTTCAGTTTGGTGAGTATGTTCTGCATAGCAAGTTGATGCTATAGATAAAGTAGTGAATAAATACAATATTGTTTTTTTATAATGTCTAATCATGATTAATTACCTTCTTTATCATTTTCCGTATGTTTTAGCCATAAAGTATATTCAACATTATGACAGAAATTAACTAGCTCCGTTACTTTATAATCCATATTCTGACATGATTTATCTCCTTTTTGATAAAGTTTAGGAGCAAGTACCTTTTCATCTAATTTCATCAAATGATTTTTTTGCAATATTCATCTTGTGTACAATAAATTTTTGAGCTAACTTTAAAATTAATACGAATTCTAGGGGTGTTTTCCCAAAAATTAATAGTGTAAGTTGTATATTAATTATAGGTTAAGAGTTTATTTATTCCATTTTCAATATACGCTGAGGAACACATCAATGATTTTATATTTGGAATTTCATTAAATATATCTTCTTTATCTATTTTATGGCAAAAAATATTATAAT
>MLAA01000037.1 GCA_001998905.1 Rodentibacter caecimuris
TATATTAGCTGCAGGGCTAGGAAGTCGGTTTAATGAAATCACATTAAGAACTCATAAGGCATTACTTCCAATTAATGGAACTCCTAATATAGAAATAACGATAAAATATCTTATTGAGTCTGGTATTGAAGAAATATATATCGTAACAGGACATCTATCAAGCCAGTTTAATTATTTAAAAGAGAAGTATAACTGTAATTTAATTTATAATAAATTCTATAAAACATATAATAATATGTATTCGTTTTACTTGGCGAAAGAATATTTTGGGAATAGCTTTGTTATTGATAGTGATGTAGTTTTATTTAAAAATATTTTCCTTAATAAACCTTATTCTAGTTTTTATTATCTGATAACTAGGCCAGACTCCAATAAATTAGAATGGATTCCAACAATAGAAAATAACAAAATATCTAAAATATTAGTTTCTAATGACAAAAAACCTAGTTTACTTGGTATTTCATATTGGACAAAAATAGATGCTAAAAAGATCAAGGAATCTTTAGATAGAACTATCTCCCATAATTTATTATTAGATGATTCTCTATATTGGGATAATATTCCTATCGGATTACTAGATATCCTTAATGTAGAATATAAAAACCTTTCAATTGATGATGCATACGAAATTGATAATGTTGAAGAATATAAATTTGCACTTAAAATAGGTACTAAGGGTATAATAATATGAAAAATTTTCTACCGAAAATCATGGTAATAAGCCTTAAGAACTCTAAACGTAGAGAAGTTATATCTAAAAGGTTAAATGGTTTAGGTTTGGAATTTCAATTCTTTGATGCGGTATATGGAAAAGATTTGTCTGAAGCTGAATTGGCTAGTGTTGATTATGAATTTTATCCTCGTAGATATAATGCTAAAAAACCTTTAACATTAGGTGAAATTGGTTGTGCAATGAGCCATATTAAACTCTACGAATATATTGTAGAGAATAAAATTAAGGAAGTCATTGTGCTTGAAGATGATGCACTGGTTTCACTTTATTTTAAAGAGATCGTCTCCGTTGCACTAAATAAAGTCTCAGATAAAAAAGAAATTTTATTTTTAGATCACGGTAAAGCAAAAGTCTATCCTTTTATGCGTTCTTTACCTGAACGCTACCGATTAGCAAAATATCGCTGTCCATCTAAAAACTCAAAACGCAGTATTATTAGAACAACAGGCTATCTCATTACATATAATGGTGCGCAAAAACTACTGAAATATGCTTACCCAATCAGAATGCCTTCTGATTTTCTAACAGGCTTATTACAAATGACCGGTATTAATGCTTATGGTGTAGAACCTGCTTGTGTTTTTGGTGATGTAGAATCAGAAATTGACCAAATTGAAAATAGATATAAAGATTAATATCATTTATGAAATTGAAAAGACAATTTAGAAAATTAAGAATTATACTGGGTAAATTTTTTTTGGATAAAAAAACACCTGAAAATTTAACCGCACTTTACCCTAAGAAGATTCTATTTTTACGTCAAGACGGAAAAATTGGGGATTATATTGTTAGCTCCTTTGTTTTTCGGGAAATTAAAAAATATAAACCTGAGATTCATATTGGCGTTGTATGTACAAAAAAAGATGCCTATCTTTTTCAACAGAATCCTTATATTGATCATCTCTATTTTGTCAAAAAACGATCTATCTTTGATTATATTCGTCAAGGATTACATCTGCAAAAAGAACAATATGATGTAGTAATTGATCCTACTATTAGCCTAAAAAACAGGGACTTATTGCTATTACGTCTTATTAGAGCAAGAAATTATATTGGATATAAAAAACCTAACTACCAAATATTTAATTTTAATATTGACGGAAATTATCATTTTTCTGAAATTTATCGATTGGCGTTAGTTAAAATAGGAATTATTTGCCAGGATACCTCTTATGATATCCCGACAATCCAAGAAAGTCAGATTAAAGTTCGTAAACTTTTATCTAGTTATAATATTAAAAGCTATATTTCATTGAATTTTTTTGGAGCAGGAAATGCAAGAAAATTTACGGACAATAATATAATTAGCTGGTTAACATATTTAAGAAAAAAGACGAACCTCCCTATTATTCTGTTAACTTATCCGTCTGTAACAGAAAAATTATTATGGATGATTAAAGATTTTGATAATATTTTCTTATTAAAAGAGTCGACTACAATATTTGATACAATTGAAATTATTCGACAGTCAGATTTAGTTATATCCCCGGATACTTCAATAGTTCACATCGCTTCAGGACTGAATAAGCCTATGATAGCATTATATAGTCATGGGGAAGATAATTTTGTACATTGGAATCCTAATAGTAGAAATATAGTTTACTTATTGAGATATAAAAATAATATCAACGAACTGTCTCCAGAACAAATAAAACCTGAATGGCTAAAAATATAATGAATATAGTTTTACTCACATTTGGAAAAAATTTAGAAAATCATTATCAGGCGGCATTTTGTATTCTAACTTTCTTAAAAGATAAGAATATTAAAAACATTATCGTATTGACTGATTCCCCCGAATTTTATCAATTTATTTCCGAATATGTGAAAATTATTCTTATTACAGAAGAAATATTATCGGAATGGCAAGGAGAATATCGATTTTTTTGGCGGATAAAGATTAAAGCATTAGAGTTTATTTTTAGAAAATATCCTGATGAGCACCTATTTTATGTAGATTCAGATATCTTTTTAGCGAAGAACCTTGATCTAATACATCGAGGCTTAGATAAGGGCAGAAGTTTTATGCATAAAAAAGAATATTTATTTTCTGACAAGGGAGATAGTAATACAGAAAGAAAAATGATTGCTTGTTTAAATAATAAAATATTTTCAGGTATTCAATTTAATGAGAATACTCCGATGTGGAATGCTGGAGTGATTGCTTTACCGAAAGAAAAAGCAGCTGCACTTATTAATTTGTCATTAAATATTTGTGATGAGATTTGTGCAACAGATTGCCCTAGACGTTTGGTTGAACAACTTTCTTTTTCTGTTGCTTTAAACCATTTAACCGAATTATTTGCTTGTGAGGACGAAATCGGGCATTACTGGGGAAATAAAATAGAGTGGAATGAAATGATCTCTCAATTTTTTATACAAAAATCTCTGAAAAAAATGACGGTTAAAGATTGTATTAGGCAATTACAAGATTTTGATTGGCAAAGTATTCCGTTGGAAAAGAAAGTTCGTTCAACAAATAAGAGATTTAAACAAATTATCGATAAATTTTTTCCTCCAAAAAGCATCCGTTTTTTCTAACAAAATAGGTATATGTCATTGTATATAATGCTTCGATATAAAAGATGTAATGCTACAGATCTAATAGATTGGGCAATAGCATCTGAGTAGTTAGTGTAAACCGAGATATCTGATCTTCTCTAATATGTAAATTTAGATATTGCCCTTTCGATTGGGCAATCTAATCTTTTTTGTACCAACTTATTGATAAATTCTGTATTTATTTTCTATTTTCCCTTTGGAATTATTTGTTGATAGGATTTTCTATCGTTCAGTTTGAACTGTGAATAACCTTCTGTTATCTAATTTTTGGATTACAAATCATGTATAAATTTAGTTGTACAACGGTTTTAATATTACCGATTTTGTAAAGAGAATAGACAAAGGTGGCATAATCCGTATAGGTGATTTGATAACAGAGAAACAATATCTGATTACTTTCATTGATGTTTACGCCTATGCCGACTACATTGTTATAATTTCCATATTAAGTAGTTGGTGTATATAGAGAAAATATTAATCCAACTGAGCCAAAGTGGGTTATTTTACTTAACAAATTCGCTTTTGGTAAATGTACCATTGGATAAGTTGCCCTAAATAAGCTATTTTTTCTGGCATTGTGGACAATAAAAACTGTTTCGTTGACTAATCACTAAACTCTCAATTTTCTGACCGCACTTTGGACATGGCTGATTTTTTTTTCCGTAAATTTGTAATTCTTGTGCAAAATAACCTGGTCTACCGTCAGGTTGGAGAAAATCTTTAAGTGTCGTTCCACCTTGTTTGATTGCTGTCTCTAATACATTTTTTATCGTATTAACCAATGAATGACTTTGTGCTTTTGTAAGTTTCCCTGCCGTTTTTAGAGGATGTAAACCAGATAAAAACAAGCTCTCATTAGCATAGATATTTCCAACACCAACAACAACGGAATTGTCCATTAAAAATGTTTTTAATGAGGTTAATTTTTTGCGAGACTTTTTAAATAAGTAATCGCCGTTGAATTTGTCAGAAAGTGGTTCTGGACCTAGCTTCATAAACAAGTGAAAGTCATCTAATTTTTCTGTCCATAACCAAGCACCAAAGCGCCGAGGATCGTTATATCTTAATAATTTTCCGTTATTCATTACGATATCAAGGTGGTCATGTTTATCAATTAGGCTGTTATGAGGTACTATTCGCACAGAGCCGGACATTCCCAAGTGTCCGATGATATAGCCTTGGTCAGTATGGATAATTAGATATTTAGCTCGCCGACTTAATGTTATGATTTTTGCATTGGTCATCTTCGCCAGTTTTGAGCTAACAGGCCAGCGTAATTTAGGTTGGCGAACTACTATCTTTTCGATAGTAAATCCTTCAAGATAAGGACTAACTCCTTTCATTGCCGTTTCGACTTCCGGTAACTCCGGCATATTTAATTTCCTTCCATTTCACCAAATAGAAAAAAACCCGACATCGTCGGGTTTCGAGGTATTAGTACTAAATTATTTAATTTTAGCTTCTTTATAAACAACATGTTTACGTACAACCGGATCAAATTTCTTGATTTCCATTTTTTCAGGCATATTACGTTTATTTTTTGTTGTTGTATAAAAATGACCTGTTTCAGCTGTTGAAACTAATTTAATTTTTTCACGAGCACCTTTAGCTGCCATTTTTTAGCTCCTTAGATTTTCTCGCCGCGGGCACGGATATCAGCTAATACTACATCAATGCCTTTTTTATCAATAATACGCATACCTTTAGCAGTTAAACGTAAGGTTACGAAACGTTTTTCACTCTCTACCCAAAAACGGTGAGTATGTAAATTAGGAAGAAAACGACGTTTAGTCGCATTCATGGCGTGTGAGCGGTTATTACCTACCGCCGGACGCTTGCCTGTTACTTGACAGACTCTAGACATATTAATCTCCAATAACTAAATATAAGCTCGAGCTTATGGTCCGAACTCGTTCAAATAAACTAATAAGCCTATTTGAGCTACCTCGTCAGGTCGCCGATAACGTTTATCCGACCCATATACTATATTAAAGGTGGCAAATTATACTGATTTTGTTTTTACATCTCAAGCGAAAATCATTATTTCCTTTCGAATAATTCGAGGAAGACTACTGAAGATAATTTGATTTAAAATAAATGATGCTCAACAAAAGAAAAACAGGATCCTTTCCCAACAATAATATGATCCAAGACTCTAATTTCCATTAGCGCTGCAGCTTCACAAATTTTTTGTGTAATTAATTTATCTGCTTGACTAGGTTCTGCAATACCGGAAGGATGATTATGTGCTAGAACTAATGCTGCCGCATTACAATACAGGGCGGCTTTAATAATCTCTCTTGGATAGACATTTGCTACATTAATCGTGCCTAAAAACAATTCCTCTTTCTTTATTAAGCGGTGCTGGTTATCTAAAAATAACACAGCAAAGACTTCACGTTCCTCATTTTCTAATTCGCTTTGTAAATAAAGTTTAACTGTATCCGGATCGGTAAAAATGTGGTTGATTTTCATTTCTTGAGCAAGGTAACGTTTTGTCATCTCCGTGCAAGCTTGAAGTTGAATAAATTGGGTAATACCAATACCCTTGATGCTACAAAATTCTTTTTTTTCCGCCGAAAGTAAGTTCCTTAAATTACCAAAATGTTCTAACACGTTTTTTGCTAATTCGGTTACTGGGCAGCCTTTAATACCGGTTCGTAAGAAAATAGCGAGTAGTTCATCATCAGTTAGAGATTTTACACCTTGTTGCAATAGTTTTTCTCTAGGCATTAAACGAGAGGATTGGAACATATCAGCGATTTTTAATTAAAATTGAGGTTCATTTTGTCGCTATATTTTGATGAGTCGAGTATGCGGCCAAAAATTTGCTCAACAGATCGCAAAAATAAAATTTTTTCTTTGCAAAATTTACAGTAAAATGACCGCTCTTTGTTGTGATTAAGGACTAACAATGCAAAATTTACAAGGAAAGCGGATTGTAGTTGGGATTACCGGGGGGATTGCCGCTTATAAAATCATTGAATTTATCCGTTTACTACGTAAAGCTGATGCTGAAGTTCGGGTCGTTCTCACTGCGGCGGCGGCGGAATTTGTTACCCCCTTAACCTTGCAAGCTATTTCTGGTAATGCGGTATCGCAGTCTTTGTTTGAGCCTCAGGCAGAGTTAGCTATGGGGCATATAGCGCTGGCAAAATGGGCGGATTGCCTTGTGATAGCACCTGCGAGTGCTGATTTTATTGCTCGGATGAGCATTGGAATGGCAAATGATTTATTATCAACGATCTGTTTAGCCACTTCAGCGCCTATCTTACTTGCTCCAGCAATGAATCAACAAATGTATCACCAGCCTATTACACAACAAAATTTGACCTCACTTTCAACGCGGGGAGTTAAACTAATCGGTCCAAATAGTGGATTTCAAGCTTGTGGTGATATTGGCTCAGGTCGAATGTCTGAACCTTCGGAGATATTGGCTGCACTTCTTGATATGATAAATCAGGAGCAAGATCTAAATGGCTTAAATGTACTCATTACTGCAGGACCGACGGTTGAGGCGATTGATCCCGTGCGTTATTTGAGCAACCATAGCTCAGGTAAAATGGGATTTTCGATTGCTTCGGCTTTTGCAAGGCGTGGAGCTAGCGTTACATTAGTTTCTGGTCCTGTTCATTTGCCTACGCCTCCGAATGTAAACCGTATTGATGTTGTTTCTGCCCGACAAATGCACCAACAAATAATGAAGGATGTAGGCAATCATCATATTTTCATTGGTTGTGCCGCTGTCGCTGATTATCGAATTGCAAAGGTTGCTGATCAGAAAATTAAGAAAACACCCGATAGTAGTGAACTTACGCTAACTTTAGTTAAAAACCCGGATATTATTGCCGATGTCGCTGCATTGATTGAAAATCGTCCTTTTACTGTCGGTTTTGCTGCTGAAACGCAAAATATTACTGATTATGCGAAGGATAAATTGCAAAGAAAACGATTAGATATGATTTGTGCAAATGATGTATCGAACGGAAAAGCTTTTAACTCGGAACAAAATGCTCTTCATTTATTCTGGCAACAAGGTAATAAAATACTTCCATTAGCAGATAAACAACATTTAGCGGAAACGTTAGTTGATGAAATTACCAAACGTTATTTTTCAAAAGGTAAAGCGGACTGAATGTTCTTAGTCCAAAAGAGCGACTTAAATAAAGTACAGAGGAAATAATGAAAAAAATTGATGTAAAAATTCTTGATCGACGTATTGGAACTGAATTCCCCCTACCAGCTTATGCTACGCCAGGATCAGCAGGATTAGATTTGCGAGCGATGGTTGAAACGGCATTTGAATTGCAGCCTGGGGAGAGCAAATTAATTCCGACTGGTTTATCTATGTATATTGCCGATCCAAATCTTGCTGCTGTTATTTTACCTCGCTCTGGTCTAGGCCATAAAAATGGTATTGTATTAGGAAATCTTGTCGGTTTAATTGATTCAGATTATCAAGGACCGCTTATGGTATCAATGTGGAATCGAGGAACTGAACCTTTTATGATTAATGTAGGAGATCGTATTGCCCAGCTAGTATTTGTTCCAATTGTACAAACAGAATTTAATATCGTAGAAACTTTTCAGCAAACCGAACGTGGCGAAGGCGGATTCGGTCATTCGGGTAAATAATAATGACGATAGAACAGCTTGAAATTGCAGAAGTTGAAGCTGCTGGGATTGAGAATGGTATTACGGACATAGAAAAGAAAACACCAAAAATCGAGAAAAGAAGTGTTAAAGAACGCCGGCAACAAGTATTAGCAGTATTATCCCATTTACTTCATTCGGAGCAAGGGATGGAACGAATGACAACCGCACGTTTAGCTCAAGAAGTCGGTGTATCTGAAGCTGCACTATATCGTTATTTTCCGAATAAAACGAAAATATTTGAAGCTTTGATTGATCATATTGAAAATAATTTATTTAGTAGGATAAGCGCTGCTCAACGTAATGAAATTGATACAATGAGTAGAATTCGTAGTATCATGCAAATGATTTTAGATTTTGCTCGTAAAAATCCCGGATTTACCCGCATATTGACTGGTCATGCATTAATGTTTGAAGATGCTCAATTACAAGCTAGAGTCGCACAGTTTTTTGATCGCCTTGAAATGCAATTTGTCAATATTTTACAATTGAGGAAAATGCGTGAAAAAAGAGGATTCAGTGTTGATGAACGTATTATTGCAACTCATCTAGTTACTTTATGTGAGGGGCAGTTTATGCGTTATGTCCGCACTCATTTTCGTTATTCTGCCAGCCATAATTTTGAACATCAATGGCGCTTTATCGAACCTCTGTTTGTCTAATATATTCCGCTCATTGACAGAAGGAAAAAAATGTATGATTATTCCTTGGCAAGAACTCTCACCTGAAACTTTGGATAATGTCTTAGAAAGCGTTATTTTACGTGAAGGGACTGACTACGGTTTTGCCGAACTTTCATTGAATCAGAAAAAGCAGAACTTACTGACTAAAATACGTAATGGCGATGCTGTTATTGTTTGGTCAGAGCTACACGAATCCATTGACATTAAAAATCGAATGGAGCTTTTGAATAACCCGATCGGATAGACTTATTGATAAGGAGAATCTTCATGCTTAATGAGTTTGAGCAAGTTTTAGATCAACCCTCTCGTTCATCAAGTAAACAAACTTACGAAGAAAGTCAGATTGTTGCGCGTGATCCTGCCTTAGATTGGTTTTTGACGCATTGTCATATTCATAAATATCCGGCTAAATCGACTCTAATTCATGCAGGAGAGCCGGCAGAGACGCTTTATTTCTTGATTAAAGGATCGGTTACCGTGTCAGCGAAAGATGATGAAGGGAAAGAAATGATCCTAAGTTATCTGGGGAATGGTGAGTTTTTCGGAGAGGCAGGATTGTTTGATGAAGATTCAAAACGTTCAGCTTGGGTAAAAACAAAAACGCCTTGTGAGATAGCAGAGATCTCCTATAAAAAATATCGTCAATTAATTCAAGTTAATCCTGAAATCTTAATGTTTCTCACCGCCCAGCTTGCTCGTCGGTTACAGAATACCTCCCGTCAGGTTAGTAATTTGGCTTTTCTGGATGTAGCGGGTAGAATTGCGCAAACCCTGATGCATCTTGCTCGTCAACCCGAAGCAATGACTCACCCAGATGGAATGCAAATAAAAATAACCCGACAGGAAATAGGGCAAATGGTTGGTTGTTCAAGAGAAACGGTCGGACGAATTATTAAAATGTTGGAAGACCAAAATTTAATTTATGCCCATGGTAAAACTATCGTTGTTTATGGGGCAAGATAGAAAACGAACAATAGTAAGACGCAGTATTACTGCGTCTTTTTCGTAAAAGTGCGGTCGGTTTTTGGTTCTATTTTTTAGTAGCCCATAAAGGCTAAAATTGTTTATCGCAGTATACTGTCCTAATATATTGAGGAGGAGCCTTTAAGAGGAGATAACGTATTGTATTGTTGCTGTTTCTCCTAGCATTTGTTTTGTTACAATCGCGATATAATAGCTAATAGCGTTGTTTTTATTTAAAAAGAATGGAAAACACGTTAGAATAACAAAATTTCACTTTCTAAAAAAGAGAATCTATGTCCTTATTGAATGTATTAATTTACCCCGACGAGCGCTTAAAAACTGTTGCAGCACCCGTTATAGAGGTAAATGAAGAAATTAACCGAATTGTTGATGATATGTTTGAAACAATGTATCACCAAGAAGGTATTGGTTTGGCGGCGACACAAGTCGATATTCACCAGCGTATTATTACAATTGATATTGAAGGAGATAAGCAAAACCAGATTGTATTGATTAACCCTGAAATCCTTGAATGTAACGGTGAAGCTGGTATTGAAGAGGGGTGTTTATCATTGCCGGGATTTCGCGGTTTTGTGCCGAGAAAGGAGAGCGTAAGGGTAAAAGCGCTTAATCGGCGAGGTGAAGAATTTATTCTTGAAGCGGACGGCTTATTAGCAATTTGTATTCAGCACGAAATTGATCATCTCAACGGCATTGTTTTTGCAGATTACCTTTCTCCGTTAAAACGTCAACGAATGAAAGAGAAATTAATTAAATTACAAAAACAAATCTCTCGTCAAAAATAGTCCAAATACCTGTTTATTCAGGTATTTTCAATTGTAACGTAGAACATTATGAAACCATTAAATATTATCTTTGCCGGTACACCGGATTTCGCAGCATGTCATTTACAAGCTTTACTCGATTCTTCTCACAAGGTTATCGCCGTTTATACTCAACCAGACAAACCGGCAGGGAGAGGGAAAAAATTGCAAGCAAGTCCCGTGAAAATATTAGCTAAACAGCATAATATTCCAGTTTATCAACCAAAATCTTTACGCAATCAAGAAACCCTATCAGAATTGACCGCACTTAATGCAGATATTATGGTTGTTGTCGCATACGGGTTGATTCTACCTCAGCCAGTTTTAGAGGTGCCTCGTTTAGGTTGCTTGAATGTGCATGGCTCTATTTTACCCCGTTGGCGCGGTGCAGCACCTATTCAACGAGCAATTTGGGCTGGAGATAAACAAACTGGCGTAACTATTATGCAAATGGATAAAGGTTTAGACACGGGTGATATATTACATCGGGTGAGTTGTGATATTGAACCGATGGAAACTTCGGAGACTTTATACAAAAAATTAGCTCAAATTGGACCCTCAGCTCTTCTTGATGTGCTAAATGGTTTGGAACACGGCGATTTTCCTGCGGAAAAACAAGATGAGAATCAGGCAAATTATGCGGAAAAACTTTCTAAGGCTGAAGCAAAATTAGATTGGCAGCTTCCCGCTGTACAACTTGAGAGAGCCATTCGTTCCTTTAACCCTTGGCCCGTCAGTTATTTTACGGTAACGGATACGCAAGATAACGTACAAACACTAAAAGTTTTCCGAGCAAATATCTTACCTCATCGGATAGTTCCAGCTGGAACAATTTTGAGTGCAGATAAATCAGGAATTCAAATTGCTACGGCTGACGGTGTCTTAAATTTGCAACAATTACAGCCTGCCGGGAAAAAGCCTATGTCGGCACAAGATTTATTGAATGGTCGGGCGGATTGGTTTACTATCGGTAAGGTATTGGAATAATGAAAACAACCCGCATTAGTCGTAATAACAAAACAGCGTCTAAATTCGTATTTTCTGTGCGTGCTTTATCCGCTTCTTTAATCTTACATGTATTGGATCAAGGCAAATCTTTATCCACTCTTATTCCTGAGCATCAGCAACAATTAAAACCACAAGATCTCCCCTTATTACAGGAGATCTGCTTTGGTGTATGCCGAGTATTACCTCGTTTGGAACAAATTATTAAATTCTTAGTCGATAAACCCTTAAAAGGAAAAACTCGTATTGTGCATTGTTTGTTGTTAGTGGGACTCTACCAAATTCTTTACACTAGAATTCCCTCCCATGCAGCAGTTGATGAAACGGTCAATGCGACTCAATCGCTTAATTCTGCTCAATTCCGAGGTTTAGTAAACGGCGTGTTGCGCCGTTTTTTACGGGAACAAGCCGATATTCTAATGAAAATTGATAAACATTGGCAGACCTTACATCCAGAATGGTTAGTCAATGAATTGAAGCGAGCGTATCCAAATTGGCGGGATATTGTTGAGGCGAATAATCAAAAACCACCAATGTGGTTAAGAGTTAACCTACAAAAAAATAGCTTGGAATCCTATCGAACGTTATTACAGCAACAGACTATTGATACCGAAACAGCGAATCATCCTCAAGCATTGCGAATGCATCGCCCGTCCGGTGTTAATCAATTGCCGCAATTTGCTGAAGGAGCCGTTACTGTGCAGGACTTACACGCACAATGGGCCGCTATTTTACTTGAACCGAAAAATGGCGAATTGATTTTGGATGCTTGTGCTGCACCAGGAGGAAAAACCACCCATATTTTAGAACTAGCCCCAGAAGCAGAGGTTATCGCACTCGATGTTGAAAGCAGTCGCTTACAGCGAGTGCAGGAAAATCTCACTCGTTTAAACCAAACTGCAACTATTATTTGTGGTGATGCCACTAACCCTAGTGAATGGTTAGCAATGTTAGGCAAAAGTGCGGCTAAATTTGATCGAATTTTATTAGATGCGCCTTGTTCTGCTACTGGCGTGATTCGTCGTCATCCTGATATAAAATGGTTGAGAAAGGAGGAGGATATTGCCTCCTTGGTGCAATTACAGGGTAAAATTTTAAATGCCCTTTGGGATAAATTAAAATCAAATGGTATTTTAGTCTATGCTACTTGCTCTATATTACCGGAAGAAAATGATCGACAAATTATGCGTTTTTTACAGCAACATAATGATGCGAAATTAGAGAAATTGCCTTTTGGTAGAGAAGATAGCGTGGGGGTGCAGTTTTTTCCTGAAGAAAATGGGGGGGACGGTTTTTATTATGCCAAATTACGCAAATTGTTGAATAGAGAGAAAAATGTTTCCTAAAATTGATGTCATCATCCCCTGCTATAATAGTGTCAAAACTTTAGAACGCGCAGTAAACTCAGTCTTACATCAGCCTTATTTGGGAAAATTATGGTTGATTGACGATGCTTCTACTGATCAAACTTATCTGCTTGCTAAACAATTTGCCACTCAATATCCGGAGCAGATTTTTGTTGAGAAAATGCCAAAAAACTCGGGAGTGGCAAAAGCTAGAAATTGGGGCGCATTACAAAGTTCAGCTGAATTTATTGCTTTTTTGGATTCGGATGATGCCTATGAACAGGGAGCATTGGAAGTTGCCTCAAGTGTGTTTTATTATCGCCCGGAAGTGAATCTTGTTCGATTAGCATTGAAACCGATAGGTATTGCTGAACGTTATTACCAACATCCGAATTTTGATTATGCTTGGCAATATATGCGGATGACCTGTGGAGGGAATACGGTATTCCGACGAGTGTTCTTTTTAGCTTGTGGTGGATTTCCACAACATCAATTATTCCGAGAGTTGGGGGGAGAGGATGGCGCTTTGGGGATAGTGACAACAAAAATTGCTATAGTGGCAACTTTATTTGATGAGATCGGTGTGTTGCATTATTGTCGAGAAGGAATGCACGCCGAGCGGTTATTGGATCATCTTTTGTTTAACCAACTTCACCCGCAAGTAACAGCTGAAAAAGTGGCGGAAGCAGAGTCTGTGAGTGAATCAATTTGTCGGCAAGTACAGCGTTTAAAGTGCGGTCTAAATGCTGAACGTTTAGGTGTTCAGCCTTTACATGTGGAGAGAACGTTATAATGAAAATAATTATTTTAGGGGCAGGGCAAGTCGGTACAACCTTAGCGGAAAATTTAGTCAGTGAAGATAATGATATTACTTTAGTCGATAATGAATCCTTACATTTAAAAAATATCCAAGATAAGCATGATTTGCGGGTGGTAGAGGGGTCTCCTTCATCGCCAAAAACATTGCGTGAAGCGGGGGCCGCGGATGCCGATTTAATGGTTGCCGTTACACAATCGGATGAAACCAATATGATTGCTTGTCAGTTGGGTTATACGTTATTTAATACGCCAACCCGCATTGCGAGGATTCGTGATACGGAATATTTGCGTGAAAAAGATAAATTGTTTGGTGAAGGGCATATTCCGATAAATCATATTATTTCCCCGGAAAATCTGGTTACGGAGGATATTACCCGCTTAATCACTTATCCGGGGGCATTGCAAGTAGCACATTTTGCCGGTAATAGAATTAGTATTGTTGTTGTTAAAGCGTATTATGGTGGGCCTTTGGTTGGTTATGCATTAGCTGCATTAAAAGAGCATATGCCGCATATTGATTGTCGCATTTTATCTATTTTACGCAATGATAAAGTGATTCGTCCGCAAGGTTCTACAATTATAGAGGCAGGGGATGAGATTACTTATATTTGCGCAACCGAACATATTAAAGCGGTAATGAGTGAATTACAGAGACTTGAAAAGCCTTATAAACGTATTATGATTGCTGGCGGCGGGAGTATTGCTAGTGGGGTCGCTAAACAATTGGAACATAACTATATTGTTAAACTGATTGAACGTAACGCGGAACGAGCGAAAGTATTGGCGGAAAAACTAGCAAAAACATTAGTCTTTTTAGGTGATGCTTCGGATCAAAATTTATTATTTGAGGAACATATTGAAAATATCGATGTATTTTTATCCCTTAGTAGTGATGATGAAGCCAATATTATGTCTGCTTTATTGGCTAAGCGGCTTGGTGCCAAAAAGGCAATGGTCCTTATTCAGCGAATGGCATATATTAATCTAATTCAAGGAGGAACCCTTGATATTGCCGTTTCTCCGCAGCAGGCAACCATTTCCGCCTTGCTTGGATATGTACGGAAAGGCGATGTAAAAACTGTTGCTTCACTACGGCACGGTATTGCCGAAGCCTTGGAAATGGTGGTTCATGGTGATGAACAAACTTCAAATGTAGTCGGACGTAATGTTAGCGAATTAAAACTTCCTGTTGGCTCAACGATTGGAGCGATTTGGAGAAGGAATGAAGTTATTATTGCTCGTAAGAAAACACGAATTGAGTCTGGTGATAGTGTAGTTATTTATGTCAGTGATAAGAAAAATATAACGGATATTGAAAAGTTATTCCAGCCTAGCGCATTTTTTATTTGATTTTGTTTACTTATTCATCAGAGTGCCTATAATGTAGGCTCATTTTAATTATATTTGTTAAGGAAAATTTATGAGTTTTATTAAAGAATTTCGCGAATTTGCGATGCGAGGAAATGTTGTCGATATGGCTGTCGGTGTGATCGTCGGCGGCGCATTCGGTAAAATTGTTAGCTCTTTAGTCGCTGATGTGGTTATGCCTGTATTAGGTATTTTAACTGGTGGTGTAGATTTTAAGGACCTGAAAATCGTACTGCAACAAGCTGTTGGCGAAACACCTGCTGTTACTTTGAACTATGGTGCATTTATTCAAAACGTATTTGATTTCGTCATTATTGCATTTGCAATTTTTATGATGGTTAAAGCGCTTAATAAGTTGAAAAAACCGGTAGAAAAAGTTGAAGAGGTGGTTGAGCCTTCCAATGAAGAGAAGCTTCTTACTGAAATTCGTGATTTATTGAAAAAATAATACCCTGCCAGTCCCCGTTTTAGGGGACTTTTTTATTTATCTGTCCTAAAATAACCGATCCATTTATATCTAAAGGAAATAGTATGATTGATTTACAGACACTCCAAACGGAAACCCGTGAGATTATTACAGATTTACTGAATGATGGGAGTGATCCCGATGCTCTTTATATTATTGAACATCATATTGCTCACACTGATTTTGACTTATTGGAAAAAATTGCCGTGGATGCTTTTAAAAGCGGTTATGAAGTCTCGGAAGCGGAAGAGTTTGAGGATGAAAACGGCAGAATTATTTTCTGTTTTGATATTATCAGTGAAGTAGAATTAAAACCTGAAATTATTGATGCTCAACAGAAGGAACTCTTGCCTTTAGTGATTAAATATCAAGGTATTTATGACGGTTGGGGAACGTATTTTGAAGATCCGAACGCAGATGAAGACGAATATGGCGATGACGGTGAATTTTTTGATGACGATGATGTCGAAAGCGAGCGTTTACATTAAGTCTGAAATAAAAAACGAATAGGTTTTTGACCGCACTTTTGTTGATTTTAATAAAGGAAATTATAGATGAAATTGAAAAAACTGGGGATTGCCCTATTAGTGTTGCCACTTGCTTTTCCTGTATTAGCTGATGAGTTAACAAAAAATAGAATATCTTTTAGTATTGAGGCTGAGCGTGAAGTTGCTCGGGATTTATTGCAAGTTACGCTATTTTATCAAGAAGAGGGCAATAATTTATCGGCATTAAATAAGTCTGTAATGGACCGATTAAATAAAGCGCTCAGTGTGGCTAAAACTCAAAGTGCGGTTGAGATTAAAGATAACTATCGTCATACACGAGTTCGTTACAACCAACAAGGCAAACAAAGTGGTTGGATAGACCGAGGTGAGATTGTATTGGAAAGTAAGGATTTTGTTGCATTATCGACAGTTATCGGAGAGTTAGAAGGCATTTTAGCTGTTGATCACATGCAAGCATCTGTTTCATCAGAAATGTTGTCAGGCTTGGAAAGCCAATTAACTCAAGATGTATTAGATAAATTTAAACATAAAGCCAAGTTCATTCAGAATTCATTAAATATGAAAGGGTATCGAATTTTATCGTTAGATATCTCTTCAGTACATGATGGCTCTACTTCCCGACCTTATATGTTAAAAAATGCTAGAGCAACTACTTATGGCATAGCAGATACAGAAGGGAGTAATGTGTATGCGGAAAGTGGTAAAGAGAAAGTAAAAACTCAAATCAATGCACAAATTGAATTGCTTAACGAATAATTTTCTATAAAATAATCCGAATTTTTTACAAAGAGAGGACAATAATGAAAGTTGCAAAAAATGTAGTGGTAAGTATTGCTTATCAAGTTCGTACACAAGATGGTGTATTGGTTGATGAAGCGCCAACGAACCAGCCGCTAGAATATTTACAGGGTCATAATAATTTAGTAATAGGTCTAGAAAACGCGTTGGAAGGTAAACAGGTCGGTGATAAATTTGAAATTCGTGTAAAACCGGAAGAAGCCTATGGAGAATATAATGAAAATATGGTTCAACGCGTGCCAAAAGAGGTGTTTCAAGGTGTAGATGAGTTAGTTGTCGGAATGCGTTTTCTTGCAGATACCGATATTGGACCCGTTCCAGTAGTGATTACTGAATTGGACGGTGATGAAGTTGTGGTTGATGGAAACCATATGTTAGCAGGGCAAGAACTCCATTTTACTGTTGAGGTTGTTAACACTCGCGAAGCAACGTTAGAAGAAATTGCTCATGGTCATGTACACGGAGCTGATCATCAGCATCATGATAGTGATGAAGAAGGGCATGGTTGCGGCTGTGGCGGACATGGTCATCACCATCATCATGGACATGAGCATGAAGGATGTTGTGGTGGTGGACAAGGTAAAGGTGGCTGTGGCTGCGGAGGCCATCACTAAGAAGATTCAGAGCGACCGTATTCTTAAAGTGCGGTTTCTTATTTAGATGATAAAAATGCTGTGAGAAAACCATTCACAGCATTTTTTATCGAATAAGGTCTAAGGTTATAGCAGGATATTGGCAAAGAGTAATCCGAATGCCAAGCTAAATACCATACTTAATAAGCCAGGTAACATAAAGCTATGGTTAAAAATAAATTTCCCAATCCTGGTTGTTCCCGTTGTATCAAAATCAATAGAGGCAATAATCGGACCATAATTAGGAATGAAGAAATAACCGTTTACTGCAACAAAGACGCCGATAAGAATTGGAGCTGGAATTTCTAATCCAATACCGAGTGGGAATAATGTAGCGACTGTTGCCCCTTGACTATTTACTAAAACAGAAAGTAGGAATAAGGCGAAGGCAAATGTCCAAGGCGCTTCTCTAACTAAGCCGGAAACCATAGCTTTTACCTCATCCATATGAGCTTGCATTAGAGTATCTCCTAACCAAGCAATACCTAGAATAGCAATAACTGCGCGCATACCAGCGTGGAAGACTGAGCCGCGTGTTATTTCATTACTATCGGGCTTACAGAAAATAATAATTAATGCCCCGACAGATAGCATAACAATCTCAATAGTATGTGCCATCCCCATAGCTTTTCCGTCGAACACTGGACGTAGATCAGATTTGGCTCCTAGTAATACCACTAGTAATGCTCCGATTAGGAATAGAGCCACGGAAATTTTTGCTTTCGCTGACACATTAACATCAGTAGTATAAGTAGTTAGTTGGCTGTTTTCTTTGACATAGTCCGGATCTTGCAATAAACGTTGGTAATGCGGATCATCTTTAAGCTCTTTCCCCATTTTATTGACAAAAACACATGCAAGGGCTAAACCTAAAATAGTTGAAGGTATTGTTACTATCAATACATCACCTAAATGAACCCCTTGAGGTTCTAGAAAACTAACTACTGCGACGACTGCTGCGGCGATTGGGCTAGCGACAATGGCAAATTGCGATGCAATAACTGCCATTGAAAGAGGGCGCTCTGGGCGAATACCATTATGGCGGCTGACTTCGGCGATAACTGGCAATACAGAATAAGCAACGTGTCCAGTACCAGCTAACACGGTAAAGATCCAAGTTACAGCCGGTGCCATAAATGTAATATATTTGGGATTGCGACGTAATAAATTGGTCGCGATCTTAATCATATAATCTAAACCGCCTGCGGCTTGCATCGCTGCGGCAGCGGCAACAACCGCCATAATCATAAACATTACGTCAATCGGTAAACCAGCAGGTTTTAAGCCGAATCCGAAAGACAAAACGGCAAGCCCTAAGCCGCCGAATACCCCTAACCCGATTCCGCCTACGCGTGCGCCGACTAGAATACAAAGCAACACGATAGCGAATTGAATAATAAACATAGTTGACATAATAGCCTCTCTAAGATGTAAATAATTAGACTTTTAAAGTACGTTGAAAAACACCATATTTTACCTACCTTAAAATTGGCAACACTATACCAATAAAGGGGGGCAAGATTCTATAATCTAGATCAAATATATTCAGAAATGAAGATTGATATTTTATTACTATTAAACAATATTATCCGTGAAGAACCTTTTGAAAGATGAGCAAACTACGGTTATACTTAAGCCTTTATTTTTCACTCTAAATTTGAGAACAATATGCAAGAATTCCTGCCAATGGTAATCACCTTTGCTCAAAAACATACCCTATTAGTTGTTTCTTGGTTTGTTATTTTCTTTTTGGTCATTTATACCTTTTTTAAAGCGGCAACCAGTAAAACTAAAACGGTTTCTAATGCAGAAGCCGTTGTTTTGATGAATAATGAAAATGCACAAGTAGTAGATTTACGGAGTCTTGATGAATTTCAACGTGGGCATATCATTAACAGTGTCAACTTATTACCTACTGAAATTAAAAATCACAACCTAGGCAAAATTGAACAACACAAAAATACCCCGATCATTGTTGTGGATATAAACGGTGTATTAGCCGCTTCCTCTGCCGAGTTATTGGCAAAACAGGGTTTTGAGCGTGTCTATGTATTGAAAGACGGTATTGCAGCTTGGGTCGGCGCCAATTTACCATTAGTAAAAAAACATAAATAAGGATTAACTATGACAGAACAAACTCCGTCAACAGAAATAACAGAAGAACAAGCGGTATTATTGATTCAACGTATTTATGTCAAAGATATTTCGTTTGAAGCACCTAATTTACCGCATATTTTTCATCAAGAATGGAAACCACAACTTGGATTTGAGCTCAATACTGAAAGCGTAAAATTAGAAGAGGATTTATACGAAGTTACGCTAAATATTTCAGTTGAAACAACGCTTGAAGATTCCGGTGATGTTGCATTTATTTGCGAAGTCAAACAGGCTGGTGTATTTACTATCAGCGGGTTGAATGAGATTCAAATGGCGCATTGCTTAACCTCACAATGCCCGGCTATGTTATTCCCTTATGCGCGTGAATTGATTGCAAGTCTGGTGAATCGAGGTACTTTCCCTGCATTAAATCTTTCTCCAGTAAATTTTGATGCATTGTTTGTTGATTATATGAATAAACAGCAAGAAACAGAGGGTATATCTCAAACTGAGAATGAGCAAAAAGAAATTCATTAATTTTGTATTATAGCAGGCAGACAGGAGTCTGCCTTTTGTTTGTATCAGGTAAATATGGATCGATCTTATTCTCCGATGACAGTACTCGGTGCAGGCTCGTACGGGACGGCATTAGCTATTTCACTTTCTCGTTACGGTGCGCCAACTTATTTGTGGGGACACAATCCTCAGCATATACAGCAAATGCAGATAGAACGCCAAAATCAGCGTTTTTTGCCAGATATTATATTTCCCGACAGTTTATCTCTTGAAACGGATTTAGTTACTGCCATTCAACAGTCTCAAGATATTCTTATTGTGGTACCGAGCCACGCATTCGGTGAAATTCTCACAAAAATTCGATCGTACTTACAACCATATCACCGAATATTGTGGGCCACCAAAGGGTTAGAGCGTAATAGCGGTCGTTTATTGCAAGAAGTCATAGAAGAGCAATTAGGTACGGCATACCCACTTGCTGTATTATCCGGACCGACTTTTGCCAAAGAGCTAGCAATTGGTTTACCGACAGCAATTTCTCTTGCTGCGACGGATCAACAATTTGGATTGGAATTGCAGTCTAGAATACATTGTAGTAAACATTTTCGGGTTTATCTCAATCAGGATATGATAGGTGTTCAATTAGGCGGCGCAATCAAAAACGTCATCGCAATCGGCGCAGGTATTTCTGACGGAATGGGGTTTGGTGCAAATGCTAGAACGGCGCTAATTACGAGAGGTATTGCAGAAATTACCCGTCTAGGTATTTCGCTTGGAGCCAATCCTAATACTTTTACCGGAATGTCTGGATTAGGCGATTTGGTACTGACTTGTACGGATAACCAATCTCGTAATCGCCGTTTTGGTCTGATGTTAGGAGAGGGCATTGATAGCCAGACCGCGATGGAGAAAATCGGACAAGTGGTAGAAGGTTTTTTTAATACAAAAGAAACCTATTTGTTAGCCCAGAGACAAGGGGTTGAGATGCCGATTACCGAACAAATCTACCAAATATTATTCGGAGGAAAAAGTGCAAAAGATGTCGTACTTGCATTATTAGGCCGGGAACGAAAAGAAGAATAAGGAATATTGTATATGGCGCAAGAAATTTGGCAGAAAATTTGGCGAGAAACGAAAAGTCTGGCAGAAAATGAACCGATGTTGGCGAGTTTTTTTCATTCGACAATTTTAAAGCATCAAAATTTAGGAGGTTCATTAAGCTACTTACTTGCGAATAAACTGGCAAATTCAATTATGCCGGCTATTGCGTTGCGGGAGATTATTGAAGAAGCTTATCAAGCGCTGCCTGATATTATTGATTATGCAGCTTGTGATATTCGCGCTGTTCGACAGCGTGATCCCGCAGTAGCATTATGGTCAACACCGCTTCTCTACTTAAAAGGGTTTCATGCTTTACAAAGCTATCGAATTACACATTTTCTTTGGCAAGAAAATCGTAAAGCCTTAGCGCTTTATTTACAAAATCAAATATCTGTTGCTTTTGATGTTGATATTCATCCTGCAGCAAGAATTGGCTATGGCATTATGTTTGACCATGCAACTGGTATTGTTGTTGGCGAGACATCAGTGATTGAAAACGATGTTTCTATCTTACAAGGAGTAACATTAGGGGGGACAGGGAAAGAATCCGGTGATCGCCACCCGAAAATTCGTGAAGGTGTGATGATTGGAGCAGGAGCAAAAATACTTGGTAATATTGAGGTTGGAAAATATGCCAAAATTGGCGCGAATTCCGTAGTATTACAGCCTGTACCTGATTATGCTACCGTAGCAGGCGTCCCGGCTCGTATTGTAGGGCAAAACAAATTGGCTAAACCAGCGTTTGAAATGGATCAAAATTTTATTGATGAAAAAGTTAATATTTAGGACTAATAATGATTAATAAAGATACCCAACTTTGTATGTCTCTTGCTGGAAGACCGGGAAACTTCGGTACGGTTTTTCATAATTATTTATATAAAAAATTAGGCTTAAATTTTATTTACAAAGCTTTCACTACACTGGATATTGAACACGCAGTGAAAGGGATTCGGGCTTTAGGAGTGCGAGGTTGTGCCGTATCAATGCCATTTAAAGAAAGTTGTATTCCTTTTATAGATGAACTCTCTGCGTCGGCACAAGCGATTGAATCGGTCAATACGATTGTCAATGATAATGGTCATTTAAAAGCCTATAACACGGATTATATTGCTATTGCAAAATTGATTGAAAAATATCAATTGGATAATACATTTAGTGTTATTGTCCAAGGAAGTGGCGGAATGGCAAAGGCTGTTGTTGCAGCCTTTAAAAATGCTGGGTTTAGCAGAGTAAAAGTCTTTGCCCGTAATCAAAAAACAGCGAAATATTTGACCGCACTTTATGGTTATGAATATATTGATTCTTTACAAAATCTATATGCCGATATTCTAATTAATGTTACGCCTATCGGTATGGCAGGTGGTGTAGAGTCTGATTTGCTGGCATTTCCACAAACGTTGGTTGAACAATGCCAAATTGTATTTGATGTCGTCGCATTGCCAGTGAAGACTCCTTTAATTAATTATGCTCAATCTATTGGAAAACAAACGATTTCCGGTGCTGAGGTTATTGTGTTGCAGGCGGTTGAACAATTTGAACTCTATACGGGAAAGCGCCCAAATGAGGCATTAATTGCCGAAGCCGCAGATTTTGCCAATAATAATCGGTGATTTGAATAAAATAAAGGGTAGCTATTGCTACCCTAATATTGAATTAGACAATGCCTAAGCATTGTAAATATGGTAATTGTTTTTCAACAAATTCGTTGTATAAATTCACCATTTCCTCTCGACCTAGTTGGTCGTCTTGTAAAATTTGTCCTTCTTTAGTTAAGCATTGGCCATTGTTTTTTAGCAGATCCCAAGCGAAATCAACCCATTTTTTCTTAGTAATACCTTCAAGATATGCTAATAGGAACCAACGTTGTATTAATGAAACAGTAACTGCCCCCCCAGTAATTGGGCTGGCAAGATAATTAATACCGAATTGAGATGAACGGGATTGTTCTAGCACATAGCGGTTGAAAGCATTGCAGTTTGGCTGTGCTTGTGCAATCGCTTGTTCTGGTTGTACAACAGATAAATTGTGTTTACCTGCAAGAATTGCTAAGACAGCAAAAAGTTGTTTCTCATTTATCTGTTCTTTTAAGCTGTCAACAATATCTTTAACCGAATGTATTTTTTGATCCTGTAAGATATCTAATACAGGGTTAAACAGATCTGTATTTAATCCAACAGTGAGATGACTACTTGCACTTAATTCAATTTGATTGCGTGGTGTGTGTAATAATACGCGAAGCTTTTTCCAAGCCTGGCTTTGTTCATAATCATTGAGCTTACGCCCGCCTTTTACCCATAAATCTTTACGGAATTGTTTATTTAGAATGAAATCTTTTACTGTTTGAGCGAATGAAGGGGTATTAAAACTCTCCATTAACTGTCGTTGTTCTGCTGAATACAACGTATCATTGAAATCATCTAAATAATTAGCTGAACAGGCAAATGTCAGCTTCGCTGATTCTAACCATTTTTGCATATCGGCAAAATACATGGGTTGCCAATCTTTATTTAAATATTCGTGAGCAATGTAATGGGGATCTTGATTTTTAAGTTGTTCGGCGCGTTGTAATAAGCTAGGTGAGTTTTGTATTAATTGCGGGCTTTGGTTGAAGACTTGATTGATAAATTCAATACTTTCTTTAATGTTTTCTTGGCGACTATTAGAAGAGGCCGTCATGGTATTGTGATGTTCAAGTAAAAGGTGCCGCAAGGGAGAAGGTGCGGACCAACCGGGTAATGTGTTATAACTGATATACAAAATCCCGCCGACTTTGAGCTTACGGCGAATAAAATCGACAACGATAGCGCGATTTTCATTAGAAATCCACGACCAAATACCGTGTAAACCGATGAAATCAAATTCAGGTAAATCTTCTCGTTGGTAAAATTCATTAAAACCTTGATCGGCAATTAATGCACCATTATTTGAGATATGGGAAATATGTTGGGCAAAGTTTGCTTGAGAAGGATTAAAATCCGTTGCATACCATTTGGCAATCCCAGCAGTAGCGTGAATATTGACAGATAAACCTTGACCAAAACCTAATTCGCAAGCATTAATTGTTTCCGGTACGGCTAGTCCTGCCATTAATAAAGGAATAATCATATTATTCGGATTTAATTCCGAATAGTAACCAAATGTGTAGTTAATATCGCTAACATAGCCTTCAGACCAACTGGACATAGAATTTCCTCTTAAATTTCCAATGATTGACAAAAATTTCTGGCAGCATTAAATGCAATAAGTAAGTCATTGTAGGTTAAATCGAGGAAATGTAAACGAACTTTACATTTATTTAACATTCACTGGCTGGTTAGTGCTTTAAGGGCTAAAAGTTACTTCTTTAACAATTCGCTTAGCTGCCGCAATAGGTAATTGTCCGATAAATGTAATTTCTTTGTCGCCGTGAGTCTCGCTATAAATGGTATAAGCACCTTGCCGCCAAGTATTTTCTTGTGATTGTGAGCGCGTTGTAGCAATAGAAAGATTAAATGTGAATAAACCATCACTAAAAAGACGCGTTTCAATTGCTCCGTTCGTATTCAGTATTTTTTTGCTTGAAATTTGTGTAAAACCTTGTGGGAGCCACATTGGTTGCCATTTAAACGTTATTTCATTATCTGTTGATTTATTATCATTTAGTAGTGGCGGAATTGAGACTTTATTCAAGTAATCGGCTAAACCTTTTAACTGGTCGTCAATATAAAGTGTAACCACCCGAAATTGGTCAAGTAAATTTCCTTCTCTGTCTAACATATCAGCACGTAATAAAAGGTGATTTTCTTCATCAACAAATACGAGATACTGATAACGGAAATCATCTTTTGGTACGATTCGAATCGTATCGGTGAAACGTCCTGCCACTCGACTTTTTCTTAGTTTGACAAATTCGTAATATTCAGAGAGGCGATTAAAATTGCTTCGCATTACAGCAGGTAAAGCATCAACAATATTGGCGCTGTTAATCGTGAAAGCTTGGGCATTAGGTTGAAAATAACTGATTAGATTATCGCGTTGGATTATTTCTTGTTGCTCTCCATCTAATGTGACTAGCTGTGCATAGGTTTTGTTACCTTGTTTAATATGACGGTAGCGGAATGAATCCATATTTGACGGTGTAGTCTGCACAAAGGCTATTTCATAATTCAATTTATCTTTTGCTAATAGCATATTATCTAATAACTGTTTGGCATCAGTTTCTGCTATTGCTGGCAAACTAAATAGGATGCTTAGAAAAAGTGCGGTTATTTTTTGTGGTATTTTTTGCATAAGTATGGAAGAAAATTCACCACAGAGGACCGTGGTGAATATATTATGAAAATTATTGGTTAATTACTGTCGATGCTTAGTGTATCAGCATGCATACGGCGTTGTAATTCGTAATTTTGTAACATTTCACTGATACGACGGTTTTTCTGTTCAACTTGGTTCATATCCGTGATTTCTTTTGTTGGTGCATTATAGCTAACTTCCTGTACGGAATTATTAAACGGTAAAGTCTGTAGAATCGGTATTTCAGGTGCTTGGTTTATATTGGTTTTAGCAATATAAGATTGAACCCCCAATACAACGGCTAAACATACACTCGCAGCAACCGCAATTTGGCTTATTGGTGCAAATAACACTTTTAGTTTTTGTACGAACGGTAATTGCGCACTTTCTTCTGCTGTTGGTTGAGATACCTCGATTTCTTGTCTTTCAATTGTTTCTTGCTCAATCAGTTCTGCCATTTTTGCTGTAAAATCAGCACCTAAAAAAACTGAACTTTCTTTACGCATTACAGAACGAATGGTATGAAATGTTTCCCAAGATTGTCGCAAGCCGTCATCTTGTATTAATGCCTCGGTTAATCGAGCATCGACTTGCTCTCCATCCATATAGGCTGAAAGTAATTCTTTTTCCATTTTAAACTCCGACGTTCAGGTTTTAACGTTGCATAAGTGGCCGTACTTTATTTTCGATAATTTCCCTTGCTCGGAAAATTCGAGAACGTACGGTACCGACCGGGCAATCCATAATTTCCGCAATTTCTTCATAACTTAAACCTTCCAGTTCACGCAGCGTAATTGCGGTTTTTAAATCTTCGGGAAGATGGTTAATCGTATCAAAAACTATCTTCTCTAATTCGCTTGATAACAGTCTGTTTTCAGGCGTATCTATATCGCGAAGGTTTGTGCCAACATCATAATTTTCAGCATCTTCGGCTAAAATATCTTCATTCGGCGGACGGCGACCTTGAGCCGTCAGGTAATTCTTAGCCGTATTCACGGCGATTCTATAAAGCCAAGTGTAGAACGCACTATCACCACGAAAAGATTCGATTGAACGATAGGCTTTAATAAAAGATTCCTGTACAACATCAGGAATATCATTGGGTGATATATATCTTGTCAACAGTCCTGCCACTTTATTTTGATAGCGAGAAACCAATAAATTAAAAGCTTTCTTATCACCACGCTGTACTTTCTCTACCAAGGCTTGATCGGTTAGCTGTTCAGCCATATTACTCCTATTTATGTCTAATACGATGCCTAACTTACCTCAGTATCAAGACAGCAAGCTCTTGCTGCCTAGTCAGACACAATCAATTTTGAAAAGTTCATTCTCCGAATAAAATTAAAAGGTTGGTATTTTTTGTTTGTGCTGAATATACGCTACCATTTCTTGTAAAGTGCTATCGGATGGTTGCTGGCGATTAAAAAACCATGAGAAAAGTTGTAAATCACTACAAGCTAATAACCGAATAAAGGTTTCTTTTTGTATATCACTTAATTGATCAAAATGTTGTTGATAAAATGGCATAATAATTTTATCAAGTTCCAACATTCCTCGGCGACAATCCCATTCTATGCGAAATTTGTTATATTTATTCATTACTTTTCACCAAGCATGCTTACTTCATTATTGAGTCCATGGCAAGTGGGACTCCTTTAATTAGTAGGGTTACCGTATGTACAGCGGCGCTAAATAATAGCATATCGGGTTATAAAAATCTTCAATGTATTGCGCAATACAAATTATGAAGCTAAGGCAAAGTTTTATTGTAGCAATGTCCTTTAATATTCCCATTGGATTGATGTGATATTTTCAAGCTTCAGTTTGAACTTGGGCTTGTAATTTCGATCGATCAAAAAAAAGAATCTTTTTTACACGGCGTTAAATTTCCCGTTACTCGGAGGGATTACTTATGCTTGAGGGAGAAATTCCTTGTTGAGAAACTAATTGTTTTCAAAGGTTAAGTATTGTCGGCAGTTTCATTTTTCAGACTGAGGTAGTGGTACGCTGATGAGGTTGAAATACTGCTTTTGTATTCGGGAGTAAAGACTTTGAAGAAGTATTTTTTATAAAAATAAGTGTGTTTTTCAAATGTTGTGGGATATTAGACTATTGAACGCATTAATGTATTGTTTGGAATTGTCTGTTTGAATTTATTAGATTGGTGATGCATCCCATGTAAATGAGTGACAGAAATGCCTTTCTCGAGTTGGAATCGGAAAGGCAAGTAGATTTTAGTTAATTTTCGGCTTTTTGTAGCGGCTAATCCAAATTTTTTAAATTTTAACCGCACTTTGTATTAGTTATTCCACCGCAACTTTAGGTTTAATGAAGGAATATAAAATGCCTGTAATTAATGCGCCAATAGAAATTGCGGCCAAATACATTAATGGTTGAGAAACGAAAGGAATCACAAATAGACCGCCGTGTGGTGCATTAAGTGTGATAGCCATTGCTGATGAAATTGCTCCGGCAGTTGCACCTCCAATTACACTGCATAGAATCACTCGTACTGGATCGGCTGCAACGAATGGTAATGCACCTTCAGAAATAAAACATAATCCTAGGATAAATGCGGTATTTCCACCGTTACGTTGATTAATTGTGAATTTATTGCGAGCAAGCCAAGTGGCAATTGCCATACCGATCGGTGGAACCATACCCCCTGCCATTGCTGCTGCCATTGGCGTAGTAACATCGGAAGCAATCATACCAACCGAAAAGGCATACGCAGCTTTATTAACCGGACCTCCCATATCGATACACATCATTCCACCGATAATTAAACCAAATAATATGGCATTGGTGCCGTTCATTGATTTTAACCAAGTAGAAAGTGTTTCCATAATAGTGGCAACCGGAGGATTAATAACATATACCATCATTAATCCAGCAACCGCACTTCCGAGTAAAGGCAAAATTAAGATTGGTTTAAGCGATGATAAACTAGCGGGTAATTTGATGAGAGCATTGAGCCATTTAACGCTATAACCAGCAAGAAGGCCGGCAATAATACCACCTAAAATTCCAGCACCAGCAGTGGAGGCTAGCATACCACCAATTAAACCGACGGCGAGTCCTGGACGATCTGCGATGGAAAATGCGACATAACCGGCAAAAACGGCAATCATTAATTTAAATGCCGCGCCTCCGCCAATATCCATAAAGGCTTTCGGCAGACCATAAGCAATATCTTCATGTTCAAATGCTTTAATACCGAACATAAACGAAATGGCAATCAGTAAACCACCAGCAACTACTAACGGTAACATATGAGAAACGCCAGTCATTAAATGTTTATAAAGACCTTTCTTCTCACTTTGTCCCGCTTCTTCTTGAGATTTTTTATCAGTTACTGTTCTACCACCTTCATAGATTTTAGCTTCAGTAAAGGCTTTTTCGAACTCTTGTGCAGTTTTCTTCAAGGCCAGTCCGGTTGAGGTACGATACATTGGTTTTCCCTTGAATTTATCCAATGGAACGTCAATATCAGCTGCAACAAAAACTAAATCCGCTGCGTTAACTTCTTCAGGACTAATTGAATTACCAACACCAACTTGCCCGCGTGTCTCGACTTTTATATTCCAGCCTTGTTTTTTAGCGTAGGTTTCAATGGCTTCGGCGGATAAAAATGTGTGTGCAACCCCAGTCGGACAAGCAGTTACCGCCACAATATTTTTTATTGTAGAAATATTTGTGGAATTAGTCGCACTTTGTGTCGGTTGAACGTAATCAACAGATTGTATTAATGCCTGAGAAAGCGTAGTTTCAGGAGCATTAATAGCACGTTCTTCATTGATTAAAAAAACTTTTTTACCGATAAGTTCAGAATTGTTCGGTAATGTATCGCCGAAAATAACAGCTAAATCGGCTTCCTGAGCAGAATTGACAATGCTTACATTGGTACTTTTCGCTGCGGTTTTAAATACTTGATGTAACAAAAAGGCTTTGGCACGCCCTAATTGAGAAGATTGAGTAAGAAAAATATTCATTTGTTATCCTTCAAGAATGGAAATTTTTACATTTTCTAAAATAGGCGTGAGAAGATTAATATCACTAACACCCACATTGCTTTGTGATACGGCAAATGCTGAAACGGCACTGGCAAAGGCGAGTGTATCAGCTTGAGGCAATCCTTTTACCAATCCGTAAATTAAACCGGCAACCATAGAATCACCTGCGCCGACCGTGCTGACAATCTGCTCGCATTTTGGTGGTTGAGCTTGAATGATAGCTGAATTACTCAACCATAGTGAACCTTGTTCACCCATTGAGATAATGACATTTTCGATTCCCTGCGCTTTTAGTTGTTTGGCTGCACTAATAATCTCGTTCAAGTGGTTTAATGGTCGTCCAGCCCAGATTTCGAGTTCTCTCCGATTTGGTTTTACTAGCCAAGGGCAAGCACTAAGACCGGCAGTTAACGCAGCATTGCTGCTGTCTAATGCAACTTTGATGTTATTTTGACGTAACTGTATTAGCCAGTCAGCAAATTGCTTCGCGCTTACTCCCCTCGGTAAGCTGCCACAAACAGCGACAATGTCAAATTCGCGACAATAATTAAGTGAAGCTTGTACAAATTGCTGCCAAGTATTTGAATCGATTTCGTAGCCTACAAAATTGAGATCGGTAACATAGGCTTCTGTTTCGGTGATTTTGACATTAATTCGAGTTTTTCCGCTGACACGTTGGAATTTATCTTTTAAGTCCAAAGTATGAAACATTTGCATAAAATCGCCTTGATTTTCTTCACCGAGAAAACCACCGACTGCAACTGGAATGCCTAAATCTTTTAATACCTTAGCAACATTGATACCTTTCCCTGCTGGAAATAAGCCGAGCGTTTCAACCGTGTTTACTTCGCCTAATTCGATGCGCTTTAAACGCCCGACTAGATCGTAGGCGGTATTTAGTGTAATCGTTGCAACTTTCATCCTATTCTCCTAAACCAGAAGCAATGGCTGCACCGATACCGTTTAGGGCTTTTTGTGCTTCTTCTCCCGTGGCGACAAAGCGTAAGCGATGCCCTTTCACAACACCAAGTGAGACGATTTTTATAACACTTTTTGCGCTAACTAGCGGCGTTAAACGATCGAGGTTCTGTACTGCGATAGATGCATTATATTTTTTCACTTCGTTGACTAAAGCAGAGGTTGGGCGGGCATGTAAACCATGTTCATTATGGATAACGAATACTGCTTCAATCGCATTGGCGGGGAGGCTGTTATCTTCTGGCGCCGTTTGTGCCTGATTAGTTTGATTAATGATTTCAATTTTATCAGGTTCAATAGGTGGAGCAGAAGAAACATCTTCCCCTAACCCTTGTTCGATGCTTTTAGCCAGATTTTCAATAGCTTGTTGCGCATCTTCGCCTTCTGCCACAAAACGTAAGCGATTGCCTTGAGTTGCACCTAATGCAACGATTTTCATTAAACTTTTTGCACTAACCGGTTCACTATTGCGCGTTAAATTTTGTACGGAAATTTTTGAGTTGAATTTTTTTACTTCGTTCACTAATACTGCACTAGGACGAGCGTGTAAGCCATGTTCGTTACGAATTGTAAAGGTGCCGACGACTGTTAATAAACCGGTATTATTTGTTGTTTCTGTTGTTGTACTCTTTTCGCCGTTAAGTGCGGTTAAAATTTGGGATAAATTTCCGCTTAATAGGGTTTGTTGAATCGAATTATCCAGTAATTTTGCGAGTATATCGTTTACTTGATCATTAACGACCGAGATACTAATTACACCGGAAATTTGTTTTCCGTTGTGTTCAAAAGGTTGTTTTACTCGACTAAATGCAAGAGCGTTCTGCACATTTCCGAGGGTAGAATCGGTTATCCATAAACCTTGGCCTAATGGCAATGCGGCATTGCTGATAATTTCCGAAACAAAGCTATTTTCGACCGCGCTTTGTTGCTGTAATTTTCCAGCATTAATTGCCGTGAGGGTTAGTAGGCTTTTTGTTTCAATATCTAGACTGATAGTTTCTGCATTGACACTGAAGGAAGATTCGCCGGTTAATATTGCTTTGAATTGAGCCAGATTTTGTAATGAGGCTAGTTTTTCACAAGCTTGTTCATCACCTAACACTTGAGTTAACTGGCGTAATAAGGTTAAATGTTCATTCGAACGTGCGGCAATACCGATAACTACGAAAGCGGTATTTCCTTCTCCCCATTCGATCCCTTGTGGAAATTGAAAAACTTGTACACCTGTGCTTTTAACCATTGAGCGAGTTTCTAAGGTACCGTGCGGAATGGCAATGCCGTTCCCTAAAAATGTTGAGGTTTGTTGCTCTCGATCAAGCATTCCTTGTAAATAGCCTATATCAACATACCCCGCATTTTCTAATGCTTGAGCAACCATTTCAATAGCTTGTTGTTTACTTGAGGCGACTGAGTTTAAATGAATGTTGCTTTCCGATAAATTTAACATTCTTGCTCCTTAAATCATTAATTAAAAAGAAAGCTGTTATGAACAGGAGACTGTTCTAACAGCTTATCCGATTATTTACATGCTGCTAGCAAGGCTTCGCTGCCTTTTACTATATAGTTGTCATCTTCTGGGCGGACTTTGTTTTTTTGTAAATCTTGCATTGCGTCATAGATCCCTTGTGTAACGCTTGATGAATCTAATTTGCTCCAACAAGTTGGTGAAAGACGATTAAAATTTTGTTGTAAGGATTCTGCGTGTAGTACACCACTATAATAGGCGTAGATATCAGAATCGTGTCCACCGCTATAAATTTTGTCCTGAATTTGTTTTATCGGCATTAAAATACGACCTAGATACCAGTCTTTTGCACCACTGGCAAAGTTATCTACGAAAAACTGTTCATTGACCCGCCCTTTATAAGTGGCAATGGTTGCTTCATAAGCAGTCGCGTAGGATTTTTGATCGATTTGATCTTTGTCTAGATTGATAACTTTTTTATCGCTTCCCATGAAGGGGATATAGGAAGTAACGGATTTCATTGAACAAGCCGATAGTAGCACTGTAATGAAAAGTATAGAAAATTTTTTTAACATAGCAGCTCCTTGATTGTCCGAGAGTGTCGAAAATTCTGCGCCATTATACGAATAATAGGCTATTTGGCAAGGTAATAAGGATACATTTCCAGTCGGGCTAAAAAGGCTTATTTGGGATATCTTTGATAAAATTTTAGCAAAGTTTTTTCTTGCTAAACATTGAAAAATAACTACAATGAACGACTGTTCATTTTAACCTTCTAAATCATTTAATAGAAATTAATTATGCGTCAACCAAAACAGGATCTGACCGAGCTGATTTTTGCCGCAACGGATAATTTAATGGCAAAACAAGGCTTTCATTCTCTCTCTATGCACAAAATTGCGAAAGATGCGGGAATTTCGGTTGGTACGATTTATCTTTATTTTAAGAATAAAGATGAGTTGATTAAGCGCTTTGCTTATCGAACGATAGATAAATTTTTAGAAGCGATTGCGCAAAATTATGATGAAAACGCATCATATTTTGAGCAATATCGTCAGATGTGGTGGAATATTTGGCATTTTTTACAAGAGAACCCGACAATCCTCTCTAATCTTAGTCAATATCAATATTTACCGAGTTTTTCCGAAGCCTGCCAAAATGCCTCGGATAAAGGTATTTGGGAAGTCTTTTGCAAAAAAGCCCAATTAGCCGGAGAGTTGCCGGATTTACCTTCCAAATTATTATTTTTACTCGGTTTAGAAAGTGCGATGAATATGGCGCTTGATGTGAAGTTTTTTAATTTTTCTGTGTCGGAAGAGATATTAAATGCCGTTATTGAGCGCTCTTGGCGTGCAATACGCAAATAAAGTGAATTCTTGATTGTTATTTTTTACGGAGTTTTTTTAAAATGGGTCAAACTCAAACAACTCGACCAAAACGCTCGCACGTTTTTTTTATGAAAGTGATATTAGCCGTTTTTGTTCTGATTTTTTCCGGAGTAATCGGCTTTAATGTTATTAAAGGAGTAAAAATTGCCGAATTTATGGCAAATTTACCTGAATCACCAGCTCCGGTGACAGCAGTTACTGTCCAACCTAGAGAATGGACACCTGTTATTGAAACAACCGGATTGATTCGTCCGAATCAAGGGGCTATGTTGAGTTCACAGAATGCCGGCACAGTTTCTAACGTAGTAGTTCGAAATGGGCAAACTGTTAAAAAAGGCGATTTATTGGTTGAATTAGACAGTTCAGTTGAAAAAGCCAGTTTAGCCGCCGCACAAGCTCAACTACCTGCATTGCGCCAAACTTATCAACGTTATGTATCATTGCTAAAAAGCAATTCGGTTTCTCGTCAAGAAGTAGATAATGCGAAATCCGCTTATGATGCTCAAGTTGCCAATATTGAATCGTTGAAAGCCGTAATCGAACGTCGTCAGATTGTCGCGCCATTTGATGGTGTTGCCGGGATTGTGAAAGTCAATGTTGGGCAATATGTTAATATAGGCACAGAGATTGTTCGTGTTGAAGATACTGCATTAATGAAAGTGGATTTTTCTATTTCTCAAAACGATCTAGAAAAATTGTATATTGGTCAGCGTGTAACGGCAACGACCGATGCGAGACAGGGTGAGACCTTTGCCGCTAAAATTACGGCTATCGAACCGGCGATTAATTCATCAACCGGATTAGTTACGGCACAAGCCACTTTTGAACCTGAAGATGGGCGAAAATTACTTTCCGGTATGTTCTCTCGTTTACGCATCTCATTACCGACTGAAAAGAATCAAATCATCGTTCCGCAAGTTGCAGTAAGCTATAATATGTACGGAGAAATTGCCTATGTATTAACCGCCCTTTCCGATGAAGAAAAAAATCGTTTGCTTGAGAATCCAATGTTTAAACAAGCTAATGAAGGGAAGTTGGATAGACTTTATCGTGCTAAACAAATTACGGTTTTCACTAAAGAGCGCCAAGGAATTTATTCTCAACTGCAAGGTGATGAAGTTAAAGCGGGAGATAAAATTCTTACTGGAGGCCAGCAAAGTATCGGTAACGGTAGTTTAGTGGAACTTGTTGAGAAAGATATTGTAGGTGGTACTCAACCGGCAACGAAATCTAATCTTTAATTGTTAGGAATAAAACGAATGAAATTTACTGATGTATTTATTCGGCGCCCTATTCTTGCGGTCTCAATTAGCTTGTTAATTATTATTTTAGGATTACAGGCGATTTCAAAATTGGCGGTGCGCGAATATCCTAAAATGACAACGACTGTTATTACGGTCTCCACTGCTTATCCGGGCGCGGATGCAAACTTAATTCAAGCCTTTGTTACGTCTAAATTAGAAGAGTCTATTGCGCAGGCGGACAATATTGATTATATGTCCTCTAGGAGTAGCCCGAGTGCTTCGACTATCACGGTTAAAATGAAGTTGAATACCGATCCAAACGGTGCATTAGCTGATGTTTTAGCTAAGGTTAATGCGGTTAGATCGGAATTGCCGAGTGGTATTGAAGATCCGACTATCACCTCCTCTACTGGGGGAACGGGGATTATGTATATTAGTTTCCGTTCTAATAAATTAGATTCCAGCCAAGTAACAGACTATATTAATCGTGTGGTAAAACCACAATTCTTTACTATTGAAGGGGTGGCGCAGATCGAAATCTTCGGGTCGGCAGAGTATGCTTTGAGAATTTGGTTGGATCCGCAAAAAATGGCTGCACAGAATTTATCTGCGGCAGCGGTGATGCAAGCACTTTCCGCAAATAATGTACAAACCGCGGCAGGTAATGATAACGGTTATTATGTTAGCTACCGTAACAAAGTGGAAACCACTACGAAATCTGTTGAACAACTAGGTAACTTGATTGTATCTTCACAAGGGGACAATCTTGTACGTCTGCGTGATATTGCGGATATTGAACTAAATAAGGAAAGTGATAATTCCCGTGCCACTGCAAACGGTTCTGATTCTGTTGTTGTCGCTGTTAATCCGACCGCGACGGCTAACCCGTTAACAGTTGCGGAGAAGGTTCGTCCGCTTTATGAGAGTATAAACAGCCAACTGCCGGATAGTATGGAATCGGATATTTTGTATGATCGTACGATTGCTATTAACAGCTCAATTAATGAAGTAATTAAAACTATTATTGAGGCAACGATAATTGTACTAGTGGTTATCTTAATGTTTATCGGCTCTTTCCGGGCAATCTTGGTTCCTGTGATTACTATTCCGATTTCTCTTATCGGGGTATTAATGTTATTACAGGCCTTGGATTTCTCAATCAATCTAATGACATTATTAGCCTTGATTTTGGCGATCGGTTTGGTGGTTGATGATGCGATTGTCGTATTGGAGAATGTAGATCGTCATATTAAAGAAGGTGAAACACCATTTCGAGCGGCAATCATTGGGACACGTGAAATCGCGGTGCCGGTTATTTCCATGACAATTGCATTAATGGCGGTGTATTCACCAATGGCATTAATGGGAGGGATTACAGGTTCGTTATTTAAAGAATTTGCGCTTACCCTTGCTGGCTCTGTTTTTATTTCGGGTATTGTGGCGTTAACTTTATCGCCGATGATGAGTAGCAAATTACTAAAATCTAATGCACAACCGACCAAGTTAGAGCGTAGGGTTGAGCATACCTTAACTAAAATTAACGATATCTATTCTTATATGTTGGATATTGTTATGTTGAACCGGAAATCTATGGTTGCATTTGCCGTAATTATTTTTGCAACCTTACCTTTCCTATTCAATTCTCTTTCTTCCGAGTTAACACCAAGCGAAGATAAAGGTGGATTTATTGCCATAGGTTCTGCCCCTTCAAGTGTGAATATTGATTATATTCAGGAAGCAATGCAACCTTATATGAAAGAAGTCATGGATTTACCTGAAACCTCATTTGCGATGAGTATTGCTGGCGCGCCAAGTTCAAATCAATCATTAAATATCGTTACATTAAAAGATTGGAAGGAGCGTTCTCGTAAACAAGCGGAAGTCATGAATGAATTAAACAGTAAAGCAAAGGCAATTCCGGAAGTTTCTGTCAGTGCGTTTAATTTCCCTGAAATTGATACGGGAGAAAGCGGTCCGCCAATTTCTATTGTATTGAAAACCGCACAAGATTATAAATCACTGGCAAATGTATCGGAAAAATTCCTCGCTGCAATGCAAGGTTCTGGTAAGTTTGTTTATACTAACTTAAACTTGAAATACGATACGGCACAAATGACTGTTTCGGTAGATAAAGAAAAAGCTGGTACTTACGGTATTACAATGCAGCAAATAAGTACGACATTAGGTAGTTTCTTATCCGGAGCAACTATCACTCGAGTTGATATTGACGGTCGTGCATATCGTGTAATTTCTCAAGTAAAACGTGATCAACGTTTATCACCAGAGAGTTTCAAAAATTACTATTTAACGGCAAGTAACGGTGAGTCTGTACCCTTGAGCAGTTTAGTCGAGTTAAAATTAGAGACACAACCAACATCATTGCCTCGTTTTAGCCAATTAAATGCGGCAGAAATCAGTGCAGTTGCAATGCCTGGTACCTCTACTGGAGATGCGATTGCGTGGTTACAAAAAACCGCCGCAGAACAGTTACCGCAAGGATATAGTTATGATTTTAAATCCGAAGCGCGTCAGTTGGTACAAGAAGGAAATGCTCTTGCTGTAACATTTGCTCTTGCAGTGGTGATTATCTTCTTAGTATTAGCGATTCAGTTTGAGTCTATTCGTGATCCTATGGTGATTATGATTTCCGTGCCGTTAGCGGTAAGTGGTGCTTTGTTGACACTTAATTTATTGAGTTTCTTCGGTATTTCTGGAACAACATTGAATATTTATTCTCAGGTTGGATTAATTACTTTAGTAGGATTGATTACCAAGCACGGTATTCTAATGTGTGAAGTTGCCAAAGAAGAGCAGCTTAATTATGGTAAAACTCGAATTGAAGCGATTTCGGCTGCGGCTAAAGTACGTTTGCGTCCGATTCTTATGACAACTGGGGCAATGGTAGCGGGTTTAATTCCGTTGTTGTATGCAACAGGTGCCGGTGCTGTTTCTCGTTTTAGTATAGGTATCGTGATTGTTGCTGGCCTTTCAATCGGGACTATCTTCACCTTGTTTGTATTGCCAGTTATTTATAGCTATGTTGCAACAGTGCATAAACCATTGCCTGTTTTTGAAGAAAACTCGCATTCCTCGCAACATTAGTTTTAAACACTGAACGTAGTAAAAAATCGACCGCACTTTGCTCCTACTAAAAGAAAGGAAAGTGCGGTCAGTTTTGTGATTTTTTATCTGTGGAACGGATATAAATATTTCCCTAACCAAAGTGAAAATGAGATAGTTGCATATTTTAGTGGTAGCCCATTAATTGCAAAAGTTCTTTCGTGTAAGTAATAGCTTCATTGCGACTAGCTACACCGATTTTTTGATATAAATTCCGAATATGACTTTTTATTGTCGTTATTGCGACTTGTAATTCGTCTGAAATCTGTTCATTGCTGTAACCAGAGTAAATTAATCCTAACACTTGTACGGTGGAAAGTGTGTGTGAACTATTAGTAGAGGGTTATTATCCGACAACTTATTACCATCAAGATCCTGTATTAAAAAATGCGGTTGATTTTTTGGCTGAAGGAAAAGCATTAAAGGGAAATGTAGATACCTTTAAATTAATGTTGAATAGTTTATTGGAGAGAGAGCCGTTTCTAGTGTTAGCTAATTTTGATGATTACCGTAAAGCTCAGCAGCGAATTGAACAAGCCTATTTAGATCAAAATGCGTGCTATCCTAAATACCGCACGGTTAGGTATTTTTAGTTCGGATCGTTCTATCTGCGCGATTATCAACAACGAGTTTGGTTAAAAAATATGCATCATTCGCTATTAAACAACGATTATCGGACATTTAACGGAAATATAGATATTGCACATTAGCTTTGCCGCTGGTAAAAATTCTCTATGAAAATCGACCGCACTTTTTGGCGCTAAAAACCGCTGATAAAACGCAATTGTTACAAGGAAAATGGACGTTAAGGTTAGAAAAAATAGGATTATTTTTTTCTGGCAAAATAAAGAAAAATCGCATCAGTTTACCTAAAGATCTACCGATCGGCTATCATGATTTAGTTCTAACAATAGATAATATACAGCATCAATGCGGTGTTATTATTGCGCCAAGCCGATGTTATCAGCCACTGGAATTGCAGGAGGGAAAGAAACTATGGGGCGCTTTTATTCAGCTTTATACATTCAAATCGGATAAAAACTGGGGGATCGGCGATTTTGGTGATTTAAAAAGGTTCTTACAAGAAATACATGCCTACCAAGCGGATTTTGTCGGTTTAAATCCAATTCATGCACTATTTCCGGCAAACCCTGAGCTGCTAGCCCATATAGCCCATCATCGAGAAAGTGGCTCAATGTCATCTATATTGATGTTGAATTACCTGAGTTTAAACAAAGTTCATAGGCTCAAAGTTGGTTTAACTCAAATGATATTCAACGAAAATTAGCAGAAGTGCGGTTGGATAATTGGGTAAATTATTCAGAGGTGATAAAGCTAAAATTAGCAGCACTTAAGTTGGCATTTGAGCATTTTCAACAAAAACCAATAGTTGTTCGACAACAGGCTTTTTACAATTTTTTATCTGAGGAAGGAGAAAGTTTACAAATTCAGGCAACCTTTGATGCGTTACATCAGCATTTAAGCGAACAATTTGATAGTCAGTATGGGCGGGATTTTGGGCCTGAAGAGTACCAAGATTACAACAGTGTAGCCGTACAAAAATTCCAAACAGAATATATGGAAAAAATCCATTTTTATTCTTGGTTGCAATTTTGTGCTGCGCAACAATTCGCTGAGTGTAATCAAGTGTGTAAAAAGCGCAAAATGACGTTAGGCATGTATCGTGATTTAGCTGTCGGCGTAGCAAATAACGGCGCGGAAACCTGGGGCGATAAAATTTATATTGTTTAAAGGCTTCAGTTGGTGCTCCGCCTGATATTTTGGCTCTTCAGGGACAAAATTGGGGATTATCACCGATTAATCTACATGTTTTAAAGCAACGGGCTTACCAACCTTTTATTGATTTAGTCCGAACCAATATGAAAGATTGTGGTGCGCTGCGAATAGATCATATTATGTCATTATTGCGTTTATGGTGGATTCCAAAGGGAGATTGTGCATCTAACGCCGCTTATATTCGTTATCCGGTTAATGATTTGATCGCGATTTTAAGTTTAGAAAGTCAACGACATAAATGTTTGATTATTGGGGAAGATTTGGGAACAGTACCGAAAGAAATTATTAGTAAATTAAAAGATGTTGGTATTTTATCCTATAAAATTTTTTATTTTGAATTCGATTAAGTAGGACAAAGTCGCGTATTACAGGATTATCCCTATCAAACTATGACAACCTTGAGTACCCATGATTTACCAACTATTAACGGTTATTGGCGGGGTTATGATTTTGAGTTAGGACAACGGTTTGGTGTGTATCCAAATGCTCAAGTTTTAGAAATTTTGAAGAAAGATCGTATAGCCGCAAAAACGAAGATTCTTCAGCGTTTGGAAGAAAAAGGAATCTCTTTTAAGGAAAAGGTGTTGATGAAAGTTTATCCTCCAAGATAACGAAGGATTTTAATCACCAATTACAAAGCTATGTTTCGAGTGTCTCTAGTGCGTTATTTGGGACACAGCCAGAAGACTGATTGGATATGAGCGAACCAGTTAATATTTCCGGAACAAATGTGGAGTACGCTAACTAGCGCAGAAAATTGGATAAGAATATTGATGCGATTTTTGCGGATAAGGATATCCAGAGGTTACTGAAGAATATTAATTTAATCAGGAAAGAAGATATAGAAGACTCAATATAGTTAGTTTATACAGCCTGAATTCGTAAAAAATAGGCAAGAATGAACAGGTTTTAAACATTTTGCACAATAAAGATTCAAACGATAAAAAAATTAATATTTTTGTCAAAAATGACTTGCGTGAA
>MLAA01000038.1 GCA_001998905.1 Rodentibacter caecimuris
GTCTGTCTGTCTGTCTGTCATTATGATATTTCCCCTATTTTACTTTTGCATCTCTTTTCGCCGATTTAGGGCGAAAACTTTCAATAATATTTGGATTTGTTTCAATATAGATTCCGCTCAATAATTGCAAACAATAAGGTACAGCGGAGAAAATTCCCTTTACAATGACCTCTCCATTTTCATCTTTTACCCCTTCCAATGTTTCTTTAATTGCTTTAGGCTGCCCCGGTAAATTGAGAATCAAACTTTGACTACGAATTACACCGACTTGGCGAGACAAAATTGCGGTAGGAACGAAATGTAAGCTAACTTGACGCATCTGTTCACCAAAACCGGGCATTTCTCTATCGGCGATGGCTAACGTCGCATCAGGAGTAACATCTCGTTTAGCGGGTCCTGTTCCCCCGGTTGTTAATACCAGATGACACAAACAATCATCAACCAGTTCACACAATGTCTGCTCAATTTTTACCTGTTCATCAGGAATTAATCGAGTTTCTAACTCAAAAGGTGCAACCAGCGCTTGCTCTAGCCAAGCTTGTAATTCTGGTATTCCTTGATCCTGATAAACGCCTTTAGAAGCCCGATCCGAGACAGAAACCAAACCAATTTTTAAAAGTGCGGTCGATTTTTCTAATATTTTTTCTGAATTTATCACTCTCTTTTCTCCGTAACATTAAATTCGGCTGGAATACAAATATCGTGTCCTAATGTTAATAACATTGACATTAGCGCATCTTCACGCAATTCCTCAACACTATTAAACCATTTACATTTCATCAGGACTTTATTTTCCCCCGCAAGAACCAATTTTGACACAAAATGTCCACCTAAAACTTTTTCAATCGGCACAGCATATTTCTGATTAACCATAGGAGTTTCAAGAGAAAAGCCAGCGGCAATATTTGAAGGGGCAAAACGAAATCCATATGCTTCCAACGTTCGACGTTTAATTCCCGTTAAAAATATATCTTCAATATGCGTAGCTTTCGGCCAACTTTGCATCATATGTGTTTGCCGATTAAATTGTGGCGGTAGCACTTCTACCGACAAGCCTAAGTCTCTCGGAGCATTCAATAAACGGCGACTACGCAAGCTAAAACCACCATTTTGTGGCTCATACATATTGTCAGGAATATTTAAACAATGTTCAGACCAAAATTCCGAATCCTCGACTACAAGATATCGTTCTTCTTCTATTTTCATCAAAATAGGAATCGGAGCACCGATATAATCATAATCAAAAAACTCATCCCGCCAATTTTGTCCATTCATTACCCAACCGTCATTTTGTACAATTAAGGCAAAATCCGTTTCAATCAATTGCCCTAAGCTATACAACATAAAAAAATTATATTCAAAATAACTGAAAGGCTTCACTTCTATATGTTCTATATAATCGGGTAACGCTTCTGGTTTTTGCGGGCTAATCAATAAACAACGTAACGATGAAATTCGATTTTTTAATTCATTATAACTACGACTGATAGCAAACACCGAACCTTGAGCATAATCCTGACTACCAGTTACACTTACAATCGTCAGACTCTCCTGTCTATTTTTCATTATGTGTCCTTTATTTTATATTTCTTCTCACCTATTTGGTGATGAAGATCTTTTCAATAGTTCCTATGATGCAATACTCAAACCACTACCAGTATATTTGAATCTAATCACGCTATAAGACGTTATTAAAAGTGCGGTCAAACAATAATTCATTTTCTATCTTGTCTTTATCTTGGTTGAGTAGTAGCGATGAATAATCTTTCCTTATTTTTCTTTCATATTAAATTAAAAAGGAAATAATACGGGAACGACAAATATGGTAACTAGCATGACAAGTAATGTGAAAGGCACACCGATTTTCACAAAATCACCAAATTTGTAATTTCCTGGACCTAATACCATTGTATTTACCGGTGAAGATATCGGTGTCATAAAGGCAGCTGAAGCGGCAATAGCGACTGTCATCGCGAAAGGCAACGGAGAAAGTTTCAAATGCTGCGCTAAATTAATGGCAATCGGTGCCATCAAAATAGCCGTTGCCGTATTAGAAATAAATAAACCGATAACAGCACTCAGTATAAATAAACTAATTAAGATCCAATGTTTTCCCATCGTTCCTACGGTATGGAGCATAAAATCAACAATCAAATTGACCCCTCCGGTTTTTTGTAATGCAATGGAGAAAGGCATCATTCCGATGATTAAAATTAAACTGGACCAATGGATAGAACCATATGCACTTTTTGCATCGATACAGCGAAAATATCCGAGCATTAAACACCCAATCAAAGCAGCAATGACATTAGGCACTATGCCGGAAACCATTAAAACAACCATAGTAATAATAGAGAATAATGCATGCGGAGCCTGACTTTGGGCCGGCACGGCTTGATCAATTTCTGCCGGATAATTTAATACAAAAAAATCCTTAGTATGATTTCGCATTTGTTGAATTCGACGCCAATCTCCAACAACCAGAATCAAATCGCCTAATTTATACTCCACACCACGAAAACTATCGGACAAAATCTCGCCATCTCGTTTAATCCCTACAACGTTTAATCCATATTCACTACGAAATGCTAAATCTGCAGTGGTTTTCCCAATACAGCTGGAATTAGGAACTAAGGTTAACTCCACCATACCAATAGACTTAGCCTGAACACTAAAAGATTGAGATTTTATCTCTGCCGGTTCTAAATTAAATTCATTGCAGAACTGTTCTAAATTTATTTCAGGACGGCTAATATCTACGACTAAGATATCTTTCTCTCTAATCTCTGATGTACTAAGTGGCATAGTAAATATTGGACGAAAGCGCTTCCAACGTTCAATCACTAACACATTCACGCCATAATTAGAACGAAGTTGCAACTCATTCAAATTTTTACCAACAAAAAATGATCCCTTACGCACAACTAACCGCTTTACCCTATCGCGCAAGCCATATTCATCAATTAAATCATTCATTGAACGTTTACTCGTATCCGCAATATGTTCTTCAATATTAGTACTAAGCCAACCTCTGACAGCCAACATATAAACAACGCCAAGTGCTAAAATAATCAGTCCAAGTGGTGTAAAATCGAAAAATTTTAACCGCATACCAACACTGCGAACTAGCTCGGCATTAACTACTAAGTTAGGCGCTGTCGCGATTAATGTCATCATGCCACTAATTAACCCCGCTACGCTCAAAGGCATCATCAGGCGTTTGGGTGAAACATTCATTTGACGGCAAATCATCAATACGACTGGGATAAAAATTGCCACAACGCCGGTAGAACTCATGAAAGCACCTAGTCCAGCTACCGACAGCATTAACAAAATAAGTACACGGCTTTCACTATTCTTAGCTTTTTTCAAAATCCATTCACTCACTTGATAAGCAATGCCTGTCCGCACCAAGCCTTCTCCGACAATAAATAACAGCGCAATTAAAATGATATTAGGGTCACTAAAACCGGCAAAAATTTCCTCTATCGTCAAAATGCCAGTTAAATAAAATGCTAGCATCACCAATAATGCCACGACATCCATACGAATTTTATTTCTAATAAAAAGCAAAACGGCAATAACAAGTAATGCCATCGTCCAAAATAATGGACTGACCCAAAGGGCATTGCTGAAAATCGTGTTCATCTTAATCCCCTGATATTTTTCTACTAACGGTTTTGTAATAACATTTTTCTAACCGGAGCAAAGCTTTTACGATACTGTGGTAATACGCCAAATTCAGCTAATTTTTCTAGATGTAGTTTAGTCGGGTAACCTTTATGCTGTGCAAACGCATATTCTGGATAGCGCGCATTTAATTCCAACATTTCCTTATCTCGTGCAACCTTCGCTAAAATGGAAGCCGCGCTAATTTCCGCCACCAAACTATCCCCTTTTACAACAGCTTGCGCCGGCATTGATAACTCTGGAATACGATTACCATCCACTAAAACAAAGTGCGGTTGAATTTTCAACGATTTTACTGCCCGCTGCATTGCTAACATAGTCGCTTGCAAAATATTCAATTCATCAATTTCTTCCGGCTCCGCACGACCTAAACTCCAGGCTAATGCATTTAGTTTAATCTGTTCTGCCAGTAACAAACGCTTTTTCTCTGACAGCTTTTTACTGTCAGTTAACCCTTCAATCTTTTTAGTTGGGTCTAGAATCACCGCTGCAGTAACTACCGCGCCAACCAAAGGCCCTCTTCCCACTTCATCAACACCTGCGATCAAGTCATAATTTGGGTAAATAAACGTCATTCTATTTCTCCAATAATTCAATTACTGCTTGAGCAGCTTGTTTGTCCGCATCACATTGAATTTGACGATGCAAATCGGTAAAACGTTGAACTAAAATATGCCGATTTTTGACCGCACTTTCCTCATTGCTAAAATAAACTGCCAATTTCTCAGCTAGTTTTACAGGCTCACAATCTTGCTGGATCATTTCTGCAACTAACATTTCCTCTGCTAATAAATTTGGTAGTGAAATATAAGGCGTTTTAACCAAACGTTTGGCTAGAAAATAAGTCGTAGCTTTCATTTTATAACCAACAACCATCGGCGACTTACACAACATACATTCCAATGCTGCGGTACCTGATGCCAGTAACGTTGCTTGTGAAGCAATCATTGCCTGCCTAGACTGTCCATCTAACAACGTCATTTCCAATTCCGGGGCTATATTGGCTTTAATTTGTTCAAATTGCTGACGACGATTTTCATTAATTAAGGGGACCAAAAATTGTAAATTCGGATATTGGTCTTTCAAGAGTAAAGCAGTTTTCAAAAAGGGTTCAGCTAAAAGCTCTACTTCTGCCCCTCGACTTCCTACCAAAATCGCCATATAACATTGATTTTCATCAATATTTAATAATTTACATGCTTCCGTTCGGTTTGGTTTTAACGCAATACTATCTGCCATTGTATGCCCAATGAAACGGCAAGGCACATCAAAACGGTCATAAAATGCTTTTTCAAAAGGTAAAAATGCTAAGACTAAATTTGTTGCTTCGGCTATTTTATGAATCCGATTCTGCCGCCAAGCCCAGACTGATGGGCTCACATAATGAATGGTTTTGATGCCATTTTGTTTAAGTTTTAATTCGATATCTAAATTAAAATCTGGTGCGTCAATACCAATAAAAATGTCTGGTTTTTCCGCTAACATTCGTTTTATGACTAAACTACGGATTTTCAGCAACCGAGGTAAATGCTTCACGACTTCTGCCAGCCCCATTACTGCAATTTCTTCTATATCCACTAAGGTTTCACAACCTTCCGCTAACATTCTAGGACCGGCAATGCCAATAAAACGGGCATCTGGATATTGAATTTTTAAACTACGAATTAAACCTGCACCTAAAATATCACCGGAAACTTCACCGGCAACTAAAGCAATAATCGGATTTTTCTTATTCATAAAAATTTATCTCATCCTGCTATAAAATTATAGCAATTTAGATGTCTTAATTTGATGATATTATGCGGAAACACATAAAAACTTAACGATAAATCGGTAAAACATCACTCAAATATCAAATTAATCACATACTGAAATAATTAAAAAGTAAAATATTGTATTCCAAATTTAAATTAGCGGCATCAATATGTTTTCACACGATTGCTCCCAAAAATATCTCGGAAATTTACTTTCACATAACAGTTATAATATTAGAATTTTGCTAAAAAAATAACCGCACTTTATACAAAGTGCGGTCAATTTAATGTCATCTTTTATCGGATAATACCGCGCGTGGAACGTTTAAAGAAATCTAAAAAGAAACTAATAGATGATTCGGTTTCGGCAATTTGCTCAATCTCTGGAATCACTTCCTCTAATGTTTTCCCACTACGATAAATAAGTTTATACACATTTCGGATAGCATGTAGTGTCGGTTTATCAAAGCCACGGCGCTTTAACCCTTCCAAATTCACACCAAAAGGTTGAGCATGATTTCCTTGCGCCATCACATAAGGAGGTACATCTTGACTAACCATAGAACCACCACCCAGCATAACGTGAGCACCAATAATAACAAATTGGTGAATAGCAGACATTCCCCCTACAATCACAAAATCGTCTAATTCAACATGTCCCGCCAGTGTTGCATTATTGGCAAGAATACAACGATTTTTAATTTGACAATCGTGAGCGATATGGGCGTTAATCATAAATAGATTATCATCTCCCACACGGGTTACGCCACCACCTTGTATTGTTCCACGGTGAATCGTTACACTTTCCCGAATTCGATTTCGATGACCAATAATTGTTTTTGTTGGTTCTCCTTTATACTTCAAATCTTGATTCGCTTCCCCAATGCTGGCAAATTGAAAAATTTGATTGTCTTCGCCAATTTGTGTCATGCCGTTTACAACCACATGAGAATGTAAGACCGTTCCTTTACCGATCTCAACCTCCCCGCCAACAACACAAAAAGGTCCGATAACTACATTTTCACCGATTTTTGCGCCTTTCTCGATAATTGAAGACGGATGAATTTTTGCACTGGAATGGATCATATCGTTCCCCTCTTTATCTACGAGCGCACATTAATTTAGCTTCACAAGCGACTTCACCGTTGACTGTTGCCACCCCGGTAAAAGAAGTGATTCCGCGACGTTCTTTGATTACCGTAACCTTTAGTTCCATTTGATCACCGGGTAGTACCGGGCGTTTAAAACGAGCATCATCGATCCCAGCAAAATAAAATAATTCACCACCTTTTAACTCGTGAGTTTTAAAGGCAAGAAGACCCATTGCTTGAGCAAGCGCCTCTAAAATTAATACACCGGGTAAAATAGGCTCACCGGGGAAATGTCCGGTAAAACAAGGCTCATTAACACTGATATTTTTGATTGCTTTCAACCATTCGCCTTCTTTAAAATCCAATACTCTATCGACTAATAAAAACGGATAGCGATGTGGTAATAATTGCATAATCTCTTTTGCTTCAATAACTCTGCCCGTTTGAATTTCTGACACGTTTAAACCCTTATAAAATAAAAAATATGCTCGGATTATACGGTATTTTAGATATGATTACAAAATGGAAAGATAGGAAGAAAAAAGCCGATACAAGGTAAAAGACAAGTACCGACTAAATTAGTTTTTTATAAATTGTTTTGACACTAAAGATTGAGTCCAACCGTACTAAAAAAAGAAACAGTGACTCAACTCACTTTTAGCGAAATTTCCATAAAATTTAATTTTTTTCTGCTATTTTCTTCTCTACCGCTTTCAATCGTTTATTCATTCCATCAATCCCTAACGTAAGAGCAGCCGTTTTACGCCATTCTTTGTTGGTCTGTAGCGGAATACCAGAAGAATAAACACCCGGTTCAGTAATAGGACGCATCACCATTCCCATACCAGTTACCGTTACTTTGTCGCAAATTTCCATATGCCCATTAAGTACACTAGCCCCACCAATTAGGCAATAGCGTCCAACAGTTAAACTACCAGCCATAATTACTCCGCCAGCAACAGCAGTTCCTGTTCCGATATGGACGTTATGAGCAATTTGGCAAAGATTATCAATAATTACATTATCTTCAATAACAGTAGCATCTAGTGCTCCACGGTCAATACAAGTACAAGCACCAATCTCAACATTATCTCCGATAATCACCGTACCGGTTTGTGGAATTTTAATCCAACGCCCACGGTCGTTCGCATAACCAAAGCCATCACTACCAATCACTGCCCCTGATTGAATTAAACAATGTTGTCCGATTTCTACTTCATGATAAATAGTTACATTTGCCCAAAGTTGCGTACTAGCGCCGATTTTAGCATTTTTCCCAATAAAGCAACCCGCGCCGATAACAACGTTATCACCTAATACTACTCCGCTTTCAATAACAGTATTAGCGCCGATAGAAATATTTTTACCTAAAAAAACATCTTCAGAAATAACCGCACTTTCAGCAATCCCTGATGCAGCTTTCGGCGTTTTATCCATATATTGAGCCAATATGGCATAAGCTACATACGGATCTTTAACAATTAATAAATTACTTTGGGACGCACAAAACTCAACATCAAGCTCAGACACAATTAAAGCGCCTGCTTGTGATTGAGCAAGATGCTCCCTAAATTTAGGGTTAGAAATAAATGTCAGTTGTTTTTCAGTGGCTTTATTAAGAGGAGCGATACTTTCAACAATAGCATCGGCGTTACCCCGAAGGGTAGCGCCGATTTGTGTTGCTAAGTCCTGTAAAGAATAGGATTTTTGCATTATGAGAACCTAATTATTTTTTCTCTTCCATTTTCGCTGGAGCTTTTTCAGTTGCAGGAATAGCTTTTAATACTTCTTCAGTAATATCTTTGCCATCAACAGCAAAAACAACGGAGTTTGCATCTAATACATAGGTGTAACCTTTATCTTTAGCTAATTTGTTTGTTGCTACTTGAATGCTTTCCAATAATTTAGCACGAGCGTCTAATTGACGTTTTTCATTTTCCATTTGGAATTGTTGAACTTTTTTGTCATGCTCTTGCATTAATTTATTGATATTTTCTTCTTCGGTTTTTGCTAATTTATTAATCTCAGCTTCACGCTTTTGCAATTCGGAAGGGCGTTGTTTAGGATCTTTTGCGTCTTTTTGTAATGCAGCTACTTTATCATCAATTTTTTTCTTTGCTGCGGCAATTTTACCATCAATTTCTTTTTTAGCCGCAGCCAATTTATCTGCTTCCGGTTTTGCTTGAGCATCTAATTTGTCAGCTAATGCTTGGCGATCCGGGTGATTTTGGAATAGATATCCCGCATTAATAAATGCGATATTCTCTTGTGCACTCGCAAAACCCGAAGCTAACGCCAAACCCAAAGAAAGTGCGGTCATTTTTACCATCTTTTTCATAATGTAAATTTCCTTTAATTAATATATTAAATTTCAAATTTGACGAGTAATTACAGATGTACTCGTCAATGCGCTTTTCGACTCAAAAAACTCAAATAAGTTCCCAAGAGAATTTAGAAAGTTCCACCGATACTGAACTGGAATTGCTCAATATCGTCATTTTCGTATTTTTTAATCGGTTTAGCATAAGAAAAAACTAAAGGTCCGATCGGTGATTGCCATTGGAACCCAATCCCTGCAGACGCCCGAATCCGGCTAGGATCACTATAATCCGGTAATGTCGGAAATAGTTTTTTATCCTGTTCCGTCCATTTAGTATTCCAAACGCTTGCTGCATCTACAAATAATGAGGTTCTAACATTATTTTGGTTTTTATCCGCGACAAACGGCGTCGGCACAATAAATTCAATATTTGCCGTAGCAATAGCATTACCACCGATAATATCGGAGCTTTGCTCATATTTATGGATTACTTCACCCGTCTTCTGATTTTTCTCTTCATGAAGGTAGATCGCATTCGGTCCGACAGCACCATAACTAAATCCGCGTAAACTACCAATACCACCTGCCGTATAAGTTTGGTAGAAAGGTAAACGTTTACCGCCAAAACCGTTAGCATAACCGGCACTTGCTTTAGCCGAAACTACCCATCGATGATCTCTATCAATTGGATAAAAACCTTGTATATCGGCATTCAATTTATAATATTTATTATCAGACCCTGGAATAGTTACTCGCCCACCAATTGATGCTCTTACCCCTTTCGTTGGGAAGTAGCCACGATTTAAGCTGTTATAATTCCAACCGAATGAAAAATCAAAATCGTTTGCCTTAATTTTATTAGGGCCAAAATTCATTGATTGTAAATAGAGATCTCGATTGTATTCTCGACTGAAATTACTGATTTTATTAAAGGTATAACCCAAACCTAAATAGTAGGAGTTATTTTCGTTAACTGGAAATCCGAGAGTTAAACCACCACCGTAAGTCGTCCGTTTATAGTCGGAAGAGTTATTATTTTTTGAGTTGTCATAATCTTCATAGAAGACATTCCCCCCCAAACTTACGCCATCTTTTGTAAAATACGGTTCGTTATACCCTAAATTAATTGTTGTTCCGTAATCATTACGAGAACCACCTAAACTGACAGATGCGCCAGTGCCTAAAAAATTATCTTGTTTAACACTAGCCTGATAACTAATTCCGCTTTCTGTTCCATAACCAATACCAAAATTAATACTTCCGGTATTACGCTCTTTAACTTTATAAACCACATTGATTTCATCATTCACACCTTCAATAGGTTCAATACGGCTTTCAACCGTTTCAAAAAAACCTGTTCGGTCTAAACGGATTTTACCTAACTCAACTAATTGAGAGTTATACCAAGAACCTTCTTGTTGACGCATTTCTTGGCGTAATGTGCTGTCCGACGAAACGGTATTTCCTTCAAATCTCAGTTGGCGCACAGATAAACGACGACCGGCATCTACCACATAAGTCAGCCCTAATGTTTTATTAGCATCATCAAAATCCGGTACGGCATTAACGGTTGCACTACCGTATCCACGCTCACCTAATTTTGATTTAATTAAATCTTCAACATACTGTACATCGCTACGACGGAACAAATCATTTAATCGTAAATGAGCTAATAAGGGTTCCAGCTCTAGAGCCATTCCACCAACATTTCCAACAATACGGGCAGATTTTAAGGTATATTGTTCCCCTTCATTAATATCAATAGTTGCATTAACTTTCGTCTTTTCATCATTTATTTGTACATCGGTGCGCATAATTTTGACTTTTGCATAGCCGTGATCCAAATAATATTCGCGAATCGCTTGTAAATCTTTGTCAAATTGCGTACCGTCGAAACGATTCCCCCACAACTTCCACCAAGCATCAGGTTGTAACTCCATTTGCTCTTGTAGTGTACTACTTGAAACCATATTGTTACCGTTAAAAGTAACAGATTCTAATTTTGCCGTGTCATCTTCATTAATTTGAATCACAACTTCCGCACGATTATTAGGCAACGTATTTACGATCGTTTCAACTTTTGCGTTATAACGCCCAACACTTTCATAATGGGCTTCAATACCTTTACGGAATTCTTCTAAACGTGGCCGATTTAGTATGCTACCGACTTTAAAGCCGTTTGCATCAAGGTTTTGTTTGATTGCTTCAGTTGGAATTAAAGAATTTCCTTTAATTGAGACATCGGAAATAATCGGCTTAGCAATAACACTAACGACTAAAGTACTGCCCTCTTGATAAGCTTTTACATCATCAAATTGACCACTGACAAAGAGTGAACGAACAATGTTTGCCACATCATTATCCGTAACTTTTTGTCCAGCTTTCACCGGTAATCTTGCCAAAATGTGACTTTCTAAATCCCCTTGAGCGCCGTCAATACGAATATCTTGTGCGACAAAAGGTGCGGCAGATACCCCTACCGCGCTTCCTAGCAATAAACTTGCAATGAGAAGTTTTTTCATGGACTGATCCTTTAAATAAACCGTTAAAAACGCAAGAAATCGTTAAATAGTGCAAATACCATCAAACTTAATAATAACGCACCGCCGATACGATAACTCAAATTTTGTACCTGCTCGGAAACAGGTTTCCCCTTAATAGCTTCCGCCGCCAAGAAGACAAGATGTCCGCCATCAAGCACAGGCAACGGAAATAAATTCATAATACCTAAGTTAACACTTATTAGTGCCATAAAACTCAAAAAATATACAAAACCAATACTGGATGATGCACCGGCGCCTTTCGCAATAGAAATAGGGCCACTCAAATTATTCAATGATAAATCACCAGTGAATAATTTCCCTATCACTTTAACCGTTAGCCAAGATAACTGTGCAGTTTTTTCCGCTCCTTTCCACAAGGCGGGGAGAATACCATATTTTAATTCGGTAAGATATTCCTCTCCAATATTATGGAAAGTCGGACTTACCCCAACATACCATGTGCCTTTTTCATTTTTTTCCGGCGTCAACGTTTTGTCCAAAATTTCACTATTTCGTTCCACTTTTAACGCAAAAGGTTTACCTGCCTGCACCATGTCAATAAAATCACGCCAATTAAATGCCCCCAAATTTTGAGATAAAATTCGATCTCCTACTTGTAACCCTGCTTTATCTGCTGGAGAATTTTTCGCCACTTTTGATAAAAGCAGCTCTATTTTTGCCCGAATAGGTCGAATACCAAGCGAATCAAACGCAGTTTCTTTTTCAGGATCAAACGACCACCCACTTAAATCTAAACGCTTATTCTGCTCCGTATTTAAAGTTCGTGATAAAACAGTCATTTCAACCTCTGAATTCCCTAACTTTGTCGCTAATAACATATTTATAGTTTCCCAATCCAGTGAATTTACACCGTCAATAGCAACAATTTGCGAATTTGGCTCAATTTGCGCCTTTGCTGCAATAGAGTCTGGTAAAATACTTTCAATAACAGGTTTTACACTAGGAATACCGATAGCATAAACAACCCAATATGCGATAACTGCAAAAATAAAATTAGCCAAAGGACCAGCAAAAATAACAAAAGCGCGTTGCCAAACAGTTTTACTTTCAAAGGACTGCGATTTTAATTCTGCTGGAACAGTCTCATTACGCCCGTCTAACATTTTTACATAACCGCCCAACGGGATTACCGATAAGGCAAATTCAGTACCATATCTATCCGTGCGTTTCCACAATACCTTCCCAAATCCAATTGAAAAACGATGTACTTTTATACCGCACTTTCTTGCCGCCCAAAAATGGCCATATTCATGCACAGCTACCAATACGCAAATAGCAATCAAAAAAGAACCGAGAGACCACAAAAATGACATTAAGAAACCTTATAAAATAAAGAAATAAAAATAAGTAAATACAGGTACAGCTGCAGTTAAACTGTCAATCCTGTCTAAAATACCGCCATGTCCCGGAATTAACTGACTGCTGTCTTTAATTCCACTTTCTCGTTTGAACATGCTTTCCGTTAGATCACCAAGAATAGAAACCGCCACAGTTAATACAGATAAGCCTATAAAAGCATACAAGTTACGGCTTCCTAACAAACTTTCTACATTAAACTGGATAAAGACAAAAGCCAAAATGGCAGCGGTCAATAGTCCACCAAGTACACCTTGCCACGTTTTGCCTGGTGAAACTTTCGGTGCTAATTTATGTTTACCAAATGCACGCCCTGCAAAATATGCACCAGAGTCTGCAGCCCAAACTAAGACAAAAACATAAAGTAAGAGAAATAATCCATGAGACGAATTTTGTGCATAGTCCTCTAAACGTAAGCGCAAAACAGCAGCAATAAATGGAACTAAGGTAAATAATGCAAAGAAAAATTGCAATAAGTGATTTTTCCCCCATACTTTTGCTGATTGAGGATAATTGATCACCAATATCAATGCGATCACCCACCACAACAGTGAAAGTAATAAGACAGGTACTAAATAATGCTCAAATACTCTTCCAGCATTAAGATAATGCCGCTCTGTATAAATCCAAAGGAAGATAAATGCCGAACAAAATGCCGCAAAACAAATTCGTAGTAGTGACGATTTCATCCGGGCAAATTGTGTCCACTCCCAAATACCTAAAACCAAAACACCACCTAAAGCTAATGCAAAATAGAAAGGTCTAAATAAAAATAAAACACATAACACTAACGCAATTAAGACGATCGCAGATAAAACCCGCTCTTTAAGCATAGTATCTCCTTTTATTCCGTTGCACCAAAACGGCGCTCCCGTTGTTGATAACAAGAAATCGCCCGATTAAAGGTCTCTTCATTAAAATCAGGCCATAACGTCTCAGTAAAATAAAATTCGGCATAAGCGGTCTGCCAAAGTAAAAAATTACTAATTCGTTGTTCACCACTAGTCCGAATTAACAAATCAACTTGGGGTTGTGTTCCCGTAACAAGATGTTGTTGAAATAGATTTTCATTAATCTCAGAAATATTCAATGTTCCCAATTGAACCCGTTCGGCTAATTGCCGGGAAGCTTGTACAATATCCCAGCACCCGCCATAATTTGCCGCGATATTTAAAATGAGGGCCGTATTATTTTCGGTTAATTGTTCCGCTGCTTTTATTTTTTCTTGTAATTTCTGACTAAATTTTAGTTTATCGCCAATTATCTGCAAACGAATATTATTTTTATGTAGTTTTTTTACTTCTCGTTCTAAAGCTTGCATAAAAAGTGTCATCAAGGCACTAACTTCCTGTTCCGGGCGATTCCAGTTTTCACTACTAAAAGCGTAAAGAGTTAATACTTTTACACCAATTTGGCGAGCATAAGCGACTGCTCTTCGTACCGCAGCTACACCGTTGGTATGACCGAACATTCGCATTTTGCCTTGTCGTTTAGCCCAACGACCATTGCCATCCATAATAATTGCAACGTGTTGTGGTATATTATTGTTATCTAGTTCTATCATTCAAAAACATTCTGTTTTTCGACCGCACTTTTGCGCAGTACTATATCATAAATCCATTCATTTCAAAGACGAAATCAATCTCTCCGCATAGTCCCTTGCCACACGATCTACATTTAATACATCATCAATGCAAGAAATCTGTCTTGAAGGTATGTGTGCTACGGTTTCTGTATTAATTTTGACAATATCGGTAAACTTAATACGATGATTTAAAAACGCTTCAACCGCCATTTCATTTGCAGCATTCATTGCCGTTGTAGCATATTGACCTGCGGCAAAAGCATCAATAGCTAGTTTTAAATTAGGATAACGAGCAAAATCTGGTTCAATAAACGTCAGCTCTTTGAGTTTAAAAAAGTCTAAAGGTTCCACTCCGGCAAAATTACGACTCGGATATGCCATTGTTGCAGCTATCGGTGTTCGCATATCCGGATTACCCATTTGTGCAATCACTGACCCGTCCACATAACGTACCATAGAATGAATAATAGATTGTGGGTGAATAATGACTTCCATTTCTTCTACAGAAGCATTAAAAAGCCAACGAGCTTCAATATATTCCAATCCTTTATTCATCATTGTCGCAGAATCCACGGAAATTTTTTTACCCATCGACCAATTCGGGTGAGAAACAGCTTGTTCCGGTGTAATTTGCTCAAATTCATTTAATTTCGTATAACGAAAAGGACCGCCGGAACCGGTTAATACAATCTTACTAATACCTAATTCTGCCAGCGGGCAAAACCCGATTTTTTGTTGCGCTTGAGGAGGAAGAGACTGAAAAATTGCATTATGTTCACTATCTACCGGTAATAATTGTGCATTGTACTGCTTAACTGAATCAATAAAAACTTGCCCGCAAGTTACTAATGCTTCTTTATTAGCAAGCAACACTCGTTTTCCAGCCTTTACCGCAGCAAGGGTTGGCAGCAATCCTGCTGCGCCGACAATTGCAGCCATTACTTGATCGGCATCCGGATGTGCAGCTAATTCACAAATTGCTTTCTGCCCTGATAACACTTGGACTTGGCTATTAATTGAAGTTAATTTTTTTGCTAACTGCTGCGCGGCCAATTTATTATCTAATGCAACAAAGTGCGGTCGAAATTTCACGCATTGTGAAAACATTAAATCAACATTACTGCCGCCGATTAAAGCAAATGCGCGATATTTTTCAGGATTATGTTCAATCACGGAAAGAGTATTTGTACCGATTGAACCGGTGGAACCTAAGATAACAATATTTTGTTTTTGCATAAAAATTTAACCGTACTTTTCAGATTAAAAAGGACGCAAAAGCGCCCCTTTCAAAAACTCCGCTATGGCGTAAAGTACCAAATCGATATTCGATCATTGCTAAGAACCATACGCCAACCTCCTATTTAATAATATCTTACGTCTATCAAATCTACTCAGGAAACAATATATTATATGCCAAATCAAAATATAGCTTCAGTATATTATTCATATGGAGACAAGATGCACCTTGTTTATCACGAATTTTAGTTTTGAATATTTACGACATAATACTAAAAAAATTAACTAGATTTGCTCAAATTCCAAAACGTTCAAAATGCTTAGAAATTAATAAAACTAAAACATAAATCATCTTTGACATATAGTAAGCGGAACTCTTTTTTCAATATCAATAGACTCGTAATAGAAATCATAAGCGTTACATAAAAAAGAAACCAACAACGATATGCGAAAGTTTATCTACTCCGTTTTTAATTAAACCGGCTCGATATTGATTTCTTCTTACTCTAAAATTAAAAATCTAGTAGTTCTTTTTCTTTCTCCGCTAAAACCTCATCAACCTTTTTAATAAATTGATCGGTAATTTTTTGAATATCATCTTCTGCTTTATGTTGTTCATTTTCGCTAATTTCTTTATCTTTTAACAATGCTTTGATCTTATCATTTGCATCACGACGTACATTACGAATAGCGACTTTACCTTGCTCCCCTTCACTTTTGACAATTTTAATTAAATCACGACGACGCTCTTCAGTAAGAGGAGGTAAAGGTACTCGAATTGTCGTACCAGCAGAAGAAGGGTTTAGCCCTAAATCAGAAGTCAAAATTGCTTTTTCAACCGCACCAATGAGAGAGCGATCAAAAACCGTTACAGCGAGTGTGCGAGCATCTTCTGCCACTACATTAGCAAGCTGGCGTAAAGGTGTTGGAGAGCCATAATATTCCACTTGAATAGCATCCAGTAAACTTGGTTGTGCTCGTCCAGTACGGATTTTAGCAATATGTCCTTTTAATGCGTCAACACTTTTTTCCATACGCTCTTGCGCATCTTTTTTAATTTCATTAATCATTATTCTTTCCTTTCTATCACATTAAAAAACGCAAGGATTGTACCTAATTCCATTGCGTTTTCCCAGTTTTCTATTAACAAATGGTCGTGCCTTCCGTTGTACCTAGTACGACATTACGCAATGCACCCGGTTTAACCATATTGAATACCCGAATCGGCATACCATGATCCCGTGCTAGCGTAAACGCTGCTAAATCCATCACTTGCAATTCTTTATCAATCACTTCTGCATAAGTCAGATTTTGATACAATTTTGCCTGAGGGTTCTTTGCAGGATCACAATCATACACGCCATCAACCTTAGTCGCTTTTAATACTACATCTGCTTCAATTTCAATACCCCGTAAACAAGCTGCGGAATCAGTTGTAAAGAAAGGACTTCCCGTACCAGCAGAAAAAATTACCACCCGTTTTTCCCGTAACATTTTAATTGCTTCAGACCAGTTGTAAGTATCACAAATACCGTTTAATTGGAAAGCCGACATTAATTTGGCATTCACATCAGCGCGATGTAGCGCATCACGCATTGCCAAACCATTCATTACTGTAGCCAACATACCCATATGATCTCCAACCACTCGGTTCATACCGGCTTTTGCCAACTTAGCACCACGGAACAAATTACCTCCGCCCAGTACTACACCAACCTCAACTCCCATCTCGACCAGCTCTCTAATTTCCAGCGCCATACGATCAAGAATAGAAGGGTCGATCCCAAAACCTTCATCACCTTGTAATGCTTCACCACTTAATTTTAGTAAAATTCGTTTATAAATTGGTCGGGTCATTGTTCTTCCTTATTTTCTGGCTAAAAAAATCGGCTTATTTTATAAGATTACTTCAACCCTGTGAAGAATCTAAAGCGATAATTTTAAAGACTTACAATAGGAAACTATTATTTATCTGGATTAAAAATAGTTGGAAGTTTGACCGCTCTTTTTAGAGATCGGAGTCATGTTACAAAAAATGTATTATCCCGTAGTACCTAGATTAGTTCTTTTTACTCCCTAAACTATCTGATAATTTCATCTCTTTATAAAGAATATAATGAGTTTCTTGGTGAAAATATTTATATCGACAATAGCTACCTTAGATACAGATATTTATGTAAAATTAAATTTAGACATAATCCACACACTTCTATTTTAATAGCTGAAAGCATATCAATTACTCGCGCTGAAAAATTGATACGATAAAATACTAGAAACGAACCTATCTGCATACTTCCTCTAGAATTTTTCTTCCAATCTCATTAGAATGGCTAGACTTTAGCTTTTATAACAAAATAATGACAACATTAAAAACTCCCTCAATTTTGACCGCACTTTTCGCACTAATTTGCCTTCTTAGCTCAGCCTACTTATTGTTATTAGGCACTGGAATGTTTTTATCTCCTACTATTAAACAAATTGGTTTAGTGAGTATTTTTATTATTGCACTAAGTAGCAGTAAAAAATCTTTTTGGTTTATTTTAATGCCATTAGTTTTTTTGCACGCGCTCTATACACCAATCGGACTGAATTTCGGCGCACCAAGCTATCAATATATCGCCTCAATTTTTTCGACTGATATACTAGAAACTAAAGAGTTTTTGTTACAAATACCTTTTACAAGTTATCTTACTTCATTAGCGATTCCACTATTAGTTTTTGTTTATTACAAAAGTGCGGTCAAAATTGGGCTTAATTTTTTCCGAAATAGAACATTTATTGTACTAAGTATGTTACTTGTAGGCTATTACTTACCTATCGCACAACCATTGAAAGAAACATTGAGCGCTACATTTAGTGTATTCGATGAAGTTAATCGCTTAAAAAATCTTGAGTCTCAAAGCCAATGGGGTACATCAACACTGAAAGATTCTAGATATCAAGACTATATACTAATTATAGGAGAGAGCGCACGCAAAGATTATCATCACACATTCGGCTATCCGATAGAAAATACCCCTTTTATGAGTTCAACGAAAGGAACCCTAATTGACGGTTTTACTAGTGGAGGAACTAATACAGTAGCCTCATTACGATTAATGCTAACAAAACCTGATAAACAAAATTGGCAACCCAATTACGGATTAAGTTTAGTGGACTTAATTAAATCCGCTGGTATTTATACCTATTGGCTGTCGAATCAAGGCTATTTAGGCGAATACGACACACCCGTAGCCGCACTGGCTGCAAAATCTGATGAGGTATTTTTCTTGAAAAAAGGCGGAAGTTTTAATTCCACCAATTATAGCGATTTTGATTTACTTCCTAAACTTAACCAAATTATCGAACAACCAACACAACATAAACGTTTTATTGTACTACATTTGTACGGTTCACATCCTCTCGCCTGCGATCGACTGGAAGACTATCGCAAAATTTTTACTAATGAAGAAATTTTGCCTAAATATCATTACCTAAACTGTTACATTTCCTCAATACAAAAAACTGATGAAATGTTACAGCGAGTCTATGAAACTTTAGAAAAAAACTATCAAAAAACAGAGCGCCCATTTTCGATGATTTACTTTGCCGATCACGGGTTGTGTCATCAAAAAAATGAAAAAGAAATCTTATTTAACCAGAATTGTTTTAGCCGTTTGCACTATCAAGTCCCATTAATCAAAATTTCCTCTGATGATAAAACACGGCAACAATACAATGTATTTAAATCTGGATTGAATTTTGTCGAAGGTATTGCAAATTGGATAGGAATTAAGAACCCATTACTTGATGAAAATATTGACCTTTTTTCTAATCAATCCGATCAAAATGATTACGGTCTAAATAAGCGGATTCAGCAAAAACATCGCAAAGATGAAGACCCAGCGATAGACATTCGACCGGGTATTTACAAATAAATAGAAGGGAGCATTCTTGTTTAAAAATGATTAAGAATTTACTAATAGAATAGTTAGTTATTCTTTTTTCAGTAAATCTTCTTTTTTAGTATGGTTCCATTTTCCACGTTTTTTATCCATATATTGGAAATATTCATTGGAAAACGTTCCTTGTATGCAAGTTAATTTATCAGATCGGGTATTGACCTTTTTACCTTGTAAAGCGCTATTTAGCGTGGTTGGGCCGGTCATAGAAAACACACCGCCGTCTATACGCTGATTCTCAATATTATCAATAATAATATCCAATGTTTCTTTCAAAAATGAATTAGCTTTCTTACTTGCCATAAAGAAATTTGTATAAAGCTGACGACGCACTATGAGCACTTCATTATCTTGTCCTTCAATTATTTTGTCTAAGCACCAAACTAGATGACCATCAATATCCATATAGGTCCCCCCCTCATGATAAAGCGTAAATATTCTCCAGAAATCAGCTTGAGCTGCACCATCATTGAGTTTGCAATAAGCCTGATAAACATATTCTTCCGCATTAGCTTTGATGTACTCCTCTCTCTCTTCGGTACTAACATAACGATACTCAAAGCTTAGCGCTAATAACCTATTAACAAGATAATTGCAATAAATCGGTAGAGTAACTTTATTACTGTAGTTTGTTTGCCAAATAATGCGCGGAATTTGTATATCCTTAGGTGATTTCCGTAATGGCGGGCTATAAACAGGGATAGTAAAACGCTTTTGAGGAAATAGCCAATGAAATGGGTAACTGAATATTTTTAAAATATTGCCGACTAATCTCAATAATGTGCCAGAAATGAGTATAAAGAATTGATGTTTTATTTTCATTATATAAATTCAAGAATAAAGGAACCTACACTTTATCATTTTATATTGACAGCGTAAAAGAGAATCTAATTACTATCGGATAAAATAAACTTAATGTGAAGTGGTGGGCGATACCGGTCTCGAACCAGTGACCCCCTCCTTGTAAGGGAGGTGCTCTCCCAACTGAGCTAATCGCCCGATAGACGTGCCGTTGCCGACTCTCGGATAATTTTAAAGCATTAAGTGGTGGGCGATACCGGTCTCGAACCAGTGACCCCCTCCTTGTAAGGGAGGTGCTCTCCCAACTGAGCTAATCGCCCACTTAAGATTGCTTTAAAATCTTGGGTAAACAACGAGACACTTTGGAAAGTGGTGGGCGATACCGGTCTCGAACCAGTGACCCCCTCCTTGTAAGGGAGGTGCTCTCCCAACTGAGCTAATCGCCCCCGTTGTTGTGAGTGCGCATTATAATTGCTGATAAATTCCAGTCAACAAATTTTTATAAAAAACATTTTAATTGTTTTAAAAATAGGCATAAATTATTATTTTCTATTATGAAATAAGTAAACTCATAGTACAATATCGCCAATTTTTTTATTGAAAAGAAAAGGTTATAAAATGAAATCAGAAGCATTGTTTAATTTAGATCCGAACGTAAAAGTGAGAACGCGTTTCGCTCCAAGCCCAACAGGCTATTTACATGTTGGCGGTGCCAGAACCGCATTATATTCTTGGTTATATGCTAAACATAATCAAGGAGAATTTGTATTAAGAATTGAAGATACCGACTTAGAACGCTCTACACCTGAAGCAACTGCTGCAATTTTAGAGGGAATGGAATGGTTGAATTTAGCCTGGGAACACGGACCTTATTTTCAAACAAAACGATTCGACCGATACAATCAAGTTATTGATCAAATGATTGAACAAGGTTTAGCTTACCGTTGCTATTGTTCAAAGGAACGTTTAGAAAGCTTACGCAACGAGCAAGAACAAAATAAAGAAAAACCTCGTTATGATCGCCATTGCTTAGATGATCACCAACATAATATTAATGATCCCCATGTTGTTCGATTTAAAAACCCCACTGAAGGATCTGTGTTTTTTGACGATGCCGTGCGTGGCCGCATTGAAATCAAGAATAGCGAATTGGATGATTTAATCATTCGTCGTACCGACGGTTCACCGACATATAATTTCTGTGTAGTTGTCGATGATTGGGATATGGGCATTACTCACGTTGTTCGCGGTGAAGATCATATCAACAATACCCCTCGTCAAATCAACATTTTAAAAGCATTGAATGCGCCAATTCCCGTATATGCTCATGTTTCAATGATTTTAGGCGATGACGGGCAAAAACTATCAAAACGACACGGTGCAGTCAGCGTAATGCAATATCGCGATGACGGTTATTTACCCGAAGCACTAGTCAACTATTTAGTCCGTCTTGGGTGGGGACATGGTGATCAAGAAATTTTCTCAATTAAAGAAATGATTGCATTATTCGATCTCGAAAGTGTTAGTAAATCTGCCAGTGCCTTTAATACAGAAAAATTATTGTGGTTAAACCACCATTATATCCGCGAGCTATCACCAGAATATGTGGCACATCACCTAGAATGGCATATGAAAGATCAAGGCATTGACATCTCACAAGGACCGGCATTAACCGATATCGTCAAAATATTGGCAGAACGTTGTAAAACATTAAAAGAAATGGCAACAGCAAGCCGTTATTTCTTTGAAGAATTTGAAAATTACGACGAAAGTGCGGTCAAAAAACACTTTAAATCAGCCGCTCTTGAGCCATTACAGAAAGTCAAAGAAAAATTAGCAGCGCTTTCCCACTGGGATTTACAGTCTACCCATGAAACAATTGAACAAACAGCAGCAGAACTGGAAATCGGTATGGGGAAAGTTGGTATGCCATTGCGTGTAGCTGTTACTGGAAGCGGACAATCTCCCTCAATGGACATTACCCTCGTAGGAATTGGACGCGAAAGAACACTTGCCAGAATTCAACGAGCAATAGAGTTCATTCAAGCACAAAATGCTTAATATTTGCGCGAGTGATAAAATCCATAGAATTTAATATTGACAGTAAGTCTTACGGAAATTATCATAGCGAAAATTTTGGGGATATAGCTCAGTTGGGAGAGCGCTTGAATGGCATTCAAGAGGTCGTCGGTTCGATCCCGATTATCTCCACCAGATTGATAAATAAGCACAAATTATAATATTGTGAAATTCTATATAAAGCCTTGCAATGCAAGGCTTTTTCTACATCAATAGTGCCGATGTTAGTGCTTGATGGAAAAACATTTATGATACTCTCCATTCGTTCATAATTTCAGATTATGAATTTCCTCTTCACTAACCTTGATATAAAAGGAGACAAATATGAAATTAATGCTCAGTAAATATGGACTAATTGACTTGCATCTACATTTAGACGGCTCACTCTCTCCTGACTGGATTATTCACTGGGCCCAAAAACTAGCTATTGCACTTCCAACTTACGATGCAAAAGAGTTATTACAATTTATTTCTGTTCCTAAAGATTGCAGTAGCTTAAATGATTACTTAAAGTGCTTTGATTTACCTTTAAAAGTCCTACAAACTCCTGAATCCCTAGCCTCAGCAGTAGAAGATTTATTGCTGCAATTAGATAAATTAGGGCTCATTTATGCAGAAATTCGTTTTGCTCCCCAACTACATACTCGACAAGGAATGACACAAGAACAAGCAGTCAAGGCAGCGATTGAAGGACTTCATCGAGGATTAGAAAAAGTGGCCTTATTCAAAGCGAATCTAATTTGTTGTTGTATGCGCGGAAACAATAATCAAATGGAAAATATGGAGACTATCAGAGTAGCTAAACAGTTTTTAAATAAAGGGATTGTTGCCGCAGATCTAGCAGGAGCAGAGGCATTATTTCCAACATTAGACTTTATCAATATTTTTGACTATGCCAATCAAATTGGTGTGCCATTCACCTTACATGCTGGTGAAGCAGCAGGTGCTGAAAGTGTGAAACAAGCCTTAGATATGGGGGCAAAACGGATTGGGCACGGCGTCCGTGCAATTGAACAGGAGGATGTTGTCAAACAACTGTCTGAAAGAAAAATTCCTCTTGAAATGTGTCCATGTAGCAATTTACAAACTCGTACTGTGAATAATCTCGGCAGCTATCCTTTACGAACTTATTTAAAACAAAAACTCATTGCTACACTCAACAGCGATAATATGACAGTCTCTAAAACTGATGTTCAGCAGGAATTTCAACTTCTACAACAAGAATATCAACTCACAGAGCAAGAGGCTTTAATACTGGTTAATAATGCCGTACAGGCAGCATTTTTATCAGAAGAAGATAAAATCATACTAAAACAGAAATTAGTTGAAAAATTAGGAACATTTCCTTTTCTAACCTAACTTCCCGTAACATTCAAAAAATGTACAGATATGCTTATCTAAAATAGCGCATCTAGACACTACTCTAAGCTAAAGTGTAGAAGATTAGACTAAATCAGAAAAACGAAGTGAGCGTTACCCGTTTAAAATATGAATGTCAGATTCAAAAAGGAAGCACTCATATTTTATTACTAACAATCCTTTAAATTAAACACAAAACAGGCTTCCTTAATTCAGCCGAAGAACTCGGTAATACCTCACTGGCCTGTAAAATGATGGACATGAATCTCGATACTTTTTATCGAAATCAACAAGCAGTTGAACAAGGTGGTATTGACACTTTGCTCAACTAAAATCTACGTGTACCTAATCTAAAGAATCATGTAGAGGAGAAAGTTGGAACAAGCTATCGTTTAATTTGCACTAGATAATCCAGCGTTCAGGCAGATAAGAGTCAGTAACGATATGTAAAAGGTATCTTTGTTTCAGCAAGCGGTATGCGTTTTATCACGGGCTTGAGCTAACGTAATGCTTGGATATGATCCCATACTAAATTTTGTTCTTTTTCTAGTAATAGGGCGGTGATAATTAAATTGCCAGGTTTTGGAACCTGTAATCGCTATAAGTAAAAATAGCCCATCCCCATCGGTCAACGTATAAGGTTTATTCTTCGGTTTAGCTTTCTCTCTATTTCAGTATTGGTCAAAGGCTTGATAATGCGCGCCATAGCTTGTTCTCCGTAATTTTAGTAACTATGAAAAATGAGTTAGTAACTATATTCGGTTCATAGTTACTAAAAACTGCGGTTTAAGTCAATGAGCTACGATAAGCTAAGAAAGGAAAAATAGCGATAAACCCTTGTGGGTACTGGCATTAAAAAAGCCTTTCGAGATGTCACGAAAGGCTTTGAAAAGTGTCGTGGTGCCTGGGCGAGACTTGATCTAAGTTATAAGTAACTAATATTAAAAGACTTATTTTTGCACACACGAATCTGTGTTACAAAACGTGTTACTATGTTTTAAGCCCAGAATAAAATCACCTAGTCGTGTTTCAGGTTCTACCATTTTTTTTGCTTAATAGTTTATTTTTTTATAAAAAGGTGTTCACCTATTCACTTTTAACTATTTTTCTATAAAAACTCTTTATTTATTATATAGTTATATTAGTGAATACCTTTTATTATAGTGTTCACTAGGTATTCACTTCTATTCACTAATATAAATTTCCAAGAATCTATAAAAAATCCTTTTTTTCTTTACTTGCCTGATTAAAAAACAACCAATTAAATCTTTCTTACTTATCGCAGCTTTTTGTAGCTAATCTATTGAAATTTAAGCTGTTTACTTTAGTTTTTAGGTGATTATATTGTTCTATGGGCTTTTTATAAGCCGTCTTAATTAAGGCTACCCAAAAGGACAGATTATGATTATCCACGATCAGATTAGAACTGAAGTTATCAGTGTTTTAACACCCTTATTAAAAAATAAAATCAGCCGTTTCTTTAATGGTCGATTGGTTGCATTAAACGCAACAGAACAATGTCCGGCATTATCTATCTATTTAGAAGATATTGGCGCTCAAGAAGTATCAATGTGTGATGGTGAATTTGATGCGCTTTTGAATGTTGCTATCTACTTGAAACCGAATAGCGGAGAAGGCGAATTAGACGATATTGCGGAAACAGTTCGTCTTGCTGTCCGTAATAATGAATTTAACTTTTTAAATGATATTTCTTTGAAAGGTTACCGTTATGATTATGACGAAGAGCAAGCAACATGGATTAGTGCGACTGTTCAATTTGCCGTTTCTTATGATGATTAAGGATTAGAAAATTATGTTTAAAAAACTTTTAGAATTACGCCAACAAAAGGCTGCTAAAGTCGCAGAAATGCGCGCTATGCTTGAAAAAGCAGAAAAAGAAAACCGCTCTTTAGATGAAACCGAAACGGCAAACTTTGAAGCGGTAAAAGGTGAAATTAATCAATTAACTGATGAAATCACCCGTTATGAAACCGTAGCAGATGAAGAACGCAACCTTGCCGGCAATGTAAATCCGGTAGAACAGCGCAGCGCAAAACAATTCTCAAATGATGAATTGCGCCATTACATTAAAACAGGTGAACTACGTAACCTTACCACGACCAACGGAGAAGATGGCGGCTATTCCGTTATCCCTCAGTTAGACAAAGACGTAATGAAACGCTTAACCGATGATAGTGTTATGCGCCAAATTTGTAATGTAGTGCGTTTGCCTATTGGTGCGAAAGAATACAAAAAATTAGTTTCTGCAGGCGGTGCAACCGTTGAACACGGCGAGGAAGGCGTAGCACGCAATGGAACGGCAACACCAAAACTTCACGAAGTTACTATTGCATTAAATCCTATCTATGCTTATCCAAAAACCACGCAAGAGATTTTAGACTTCTCAAGCATTGATGTTCTAGGTTGGCTAACTGATGAAATTTCAGAAACCTTCACCGAAACCGAAGAAGTTGATTTAACTTCCGGCGATGGTTCTAAAAAATCAAAAGGTTTACTGACTTATGAGCGTACATCTGAAAATGACAAAGTGCGAGCCTTTGGTAAATTGCAAAAATTAGAGGTAGCTAGCGCAGATAAAATCACTGCTGACACGCTGATTGACTTGTTCTATACCCTTCATAGTAAATACCGTAAAAATGCCGTTTGGGTGATGTCTTCTACTATTGCTGCTGCATTGCAGAAACTCAAAAACAAAAACGGTGATTTTATTTGGCGTGACGGTTTAACTGTTGGTGCACCTTCTACCCTTTTAGGTCGCCCGGTTTATTTCCTTGAAACGATGCCGGCGGGTGGAGCAAATGAAGCCGTGTTAGCTTTCGGTGATTTTAAACGCGGTTATTTCATTGTCGATCATGAAACAGGCGTAAGAACCCGACCGGATAATTTAACCGAACCGGGCTTTTATAAAGTCCACACCGATAAATATTTAGGTGGTGGCGTGGTCGATTCTAACGCGATCAAATTGATTGAAACCACAGCATAAACCACAAGGGGCGAAGAAAGCCCCTTTTTTTTGCTTAATAGGTCATGTATGAGTAAAGAATTTGAGATCCGTTCTTCCACACTTTCAACGGATAAAGAAAATCAAAAATTAGTCGGTTATGTGGTTCGGTGGAATAGCCCCTCAGAAGTTCTATATTGCGATTTTGTCGAGCAATTTAGCCCAAATGCCTTTACAGAAAGTTTAAGCAGTAGCGATGATGTGAGAGCGTTATTTGAACACGATCACACGAAACTATTAGGGCGCACCAGTGCGGGAACGTTAAAACTTGAAGAAGATAACATTGGCTTACGTTTTGAACTGACACCGCCAGAGACCACTCTCGGGAAAGATTTATTAATTAGCGTAGAACGAGGTGATATTCGGGGGATGTCTTTCGGGTTTTGGGCCAAAGAAGAAAAATGGAATTTTGATGTCGAGCCTTATCAACGTACGGTAAGCAAAGCTGAACTCTTTGAGATCACTGTAACAAGCATTCCGGCATATCCGGAAAGTAGCGTAGAAATTGCTAAGCGTTCGATGGTGGCCGCCAAAGAAAAAACACAATCAAAAACGACCGCACTTTTTAAACAATGGCTTGATGTGGTGGAGTGTGAATAATGTGGAATCCATTCAAACGAAAAGAACAACGTAGTGCACCTATCGCTATTGATGAACTTCTCTCTTACTTAGGCGTATCTAATACCGGTGCAGGTGAATTTGTCAGCCCACAAACTGCCGAAGCCTTGCCCGCAGTGATGAATGCGGTCACAGTAATTGCTGAAGCGGTAGCGAGTATGCCTTGTTATTTGTATCGATTAAAAGACGATGGACGAGAACGAATTTATAAACACCCGGTAGATTATTTATTAAATGAAATGCCGAATCGCAGCCAAACCCCGTATCAATTCAAATACACGATGATGCGCCATTGCCTGTTAAATGGTAATGCTTATGCGGTGATTGAATGGAATAGTAAGGGCGAGCCGATAAGCCTAACGCCTTATCCGCCGAGTGCGGTCAATATTTATCGCAAAGTCGGTGGTGAATATATTTATCAAATCACTGATTTAGACGGCAAGACAACAAACTATTTACAAGATGAAATCTTGCATTTACGGCATTCTTCCCTTGATGGATTTATGGGGCGTTCGCCGGTAACAATTTGCCGTGAAACGGTAGGCTTAGGATTAGCCCAACAGAAACACGGATCAGCCATTATGAAAAACGGATTGATGGCGAGTGGTTTAATCACCACAAGTGAGTGGTTAGACGAAGCCAAAGCACAGAAAGCCGTCAAAGCCCTTGAACGTTACAAAGGGGCGAAAAATGCGGGAAAAACGCCAATTCTTGAAGGCTCAATGGAATATAAACAACTCGGTATGACAAACCAAGATGCGGAATGGCTACAAAGCCGCACGTTTACTATTTCCGATATTGCCCGAATCTACAATATCAGCCCGATTTTTCTTCAAGATTATTCTAATAGTAGCTATGCAAACTTCAGCGAGGCAAGCCGGGCATTTTTATCTCAAACCTTGCGCCCGTGGCTTACGAATTTTGAACAGCAATTAAAGGACGCATTGATGATTGATTTAACGGTCAATTCTTCAAAGCGTTATTTGGTTGAGTTTGACACAAGCGATCTTTTGCGAACCAGTCAAAGTGAGCGATTCAAGAGTTACGATGTAGCCATTAAAGCGGGTGTGATGTCACCGAATGAAGTGCGCCGCCGTGAAGGTTTACCGCCTTATGCTGGTGGTGATGAATTTAGCCAAGCATGGAAACAAACCGTAGAAGTTAAGCGTGGTGAGAGTGGAAATCAGAAAACAGGGGTAAACGATGGCGAGAATGATTAGAGCCGGTATTTACAACAAAGTGATCACCATTCAAGAACGTAACTACAAGAAGGAACGAGAGAACAATACTTACGGCGCATCAACACCTATTTGGAAGAATGTAGTCGAAGTGCGGGCAAGTATTGAACCACTACAAGGGCGAGAATATTTTAGCGGCCCGTTTCAGATGGGGGAAAACATTATAAGAGTTCGCATTCGTTACCAAGAAGGGATAACCAATAAAATGCGGGTTAAATATGGTAAACGCCTATTTGATATTTATTCGGTGATTGATAGCAAAGAATCACACAGAGAGCTGCAATTAATGTGTAAGGAAGGTGAAGCCCATGGCGAACATTAAAATCAGTCTTGAGGAAATCAAGGCGCATTTAAACGTGGATCACGATTATGATGATTCCTTGATTGAAAGCTATAAAGCCGCAGCACTTGAGGTCGCACAACGCCATATCGGGAAAACCTTTGCCGATGAGGAAACGGATAAAACCGTCCCTTTCTATGATTCGATTAAGATTGGTTGCTTAATGTATATTGCCTATCTCTATGCAAACCGTGAAGCGGTAACCGATACAGCTAACCTTGCACCCGCACCCATGGCGATTAGTGCATTATGGGAAGTCTATAGAGAGCCTTGCGCTTATTAAGGTGAATCTATGCCATACCAACCGTTAAGACGTTGTTCCTTCCCTGGTTGTCGTAACCGAGTGAAAAGTGGACGATGTGAAGAACACCAACAAAAGAAACAAGATAACCGATTGCCGGCAAGTCAGCGTGGTTACAATCATAAGTGGACGAAATACCGCACACAATACTTAAAGCATAATCCGCTTTGTGTGATGTGTTTGGAAAAAGGGATTTATACACCCGCAACCGTAATAGACCATATAAAACCCGTAGAGAATGGACAGGCTGATCCGTTGTTTTGGGAGCAATCTAATCATCAAGCCTTATGTCGTGATTGCCACAGCTATAAGACAAGAGTGATAGATAAACGTGGTTATGGTGCGAAGAAGTAAATCAGTTGTGGTCATATCACCACGATTGAACTATTCATATTATGCGAACGATTGAGGCATTCATATAACACGAACACCTGATTAAATAATAGACAAACAGAAAGCTTGAGTTTTGTTTAATAAATAATCAGATAGACCGGGTGGGGGGAGTTTTGAAAAGAAAAGCCATTCCGCTAAGAACCGCCCCCCCCACTCAATTTTTACGCACGGCAATTTTTTTGAAAATAAGGAAATCGGTCTCCTCAAATTTGAGGAGGTCAACAAGACCAAAAATGGACCGGTTAAAGGTGATCGCCACTGGCTGATACCCTACAGCAATTCAACCAGCTCAATTTTGAGCCCGTTAAATCAACCGATCCAAAAATGGATCGGCTAAAAGGAAAAAGAATGACAACAAAAAAGAAAACCACACACAACCCACCTAGCTTTTTAGATCCAGTGGCTAAGAACGCATGGAAAGCACGAATCAACCAACTTTTAGAACGTGGTGATATACAAGAAGCCGATTTAATTCACCTTGAACTTTATTGTGTGAATTATTCCCTTTTCCGCAGTGCGGTAGCCGATATTGCAAAAAACGGCTTTTCGATTGTAAACAGTCAAGGCACGCAATCACGCAACCCGGCACTTTCAGCGAAAGCCGATGCCGAAAAGGTGATGATTAAAATGTCTTCCTTGTTAGGTTTTGACCCGGTCAGCCGCCGTAAAAATCCGGTAGAAACAGAAACGGAAGATGCCTTAGATGAAATCCTCACAATGTAGGTGAAAAATGGAAATCTGGCACGACTACGCAAAGAAAATTCAATCAGATGAAATAGTGGCTTGCCGAAAGATAAAACAAGCCGTAGCGCGTTATTTTGAGGATTTAGCAAACCCCAATTATTTCTTTGATAAAAGTGCGGTTGAAAAATTCCTCGCTTTCTCGAAATTATGCCCGCATGTAAAAGGGCATTTGCGAGGACAACCGATTATTCTTTCAGATTGGCAAGTGTTCCTCTTTGCAAATCTTTTAGGCTTTAAGTGGAAAGATACCGGATTAAGAAAATATCGATCCGCTTATATTCAGGTAGCACGGAAGAATGCAAAATCAACGGTGGCGGCAGTGTTGGCTAACTGGTTTCTCATTATGGAAAAAGGTCAGCAAGATATTTACACGGCAGCAGTAAGCCGAGATCAAGCTCGCATTGTTTTTGATGATGCCCGCCAAATGTGTTTACTTTCCGCCCCGCTGAAAAAACGACTCAATATCCAACAGCACAAACTCATTAATCCAAAATCAAACAGTTTAATGCGCCCTTTGGCGGCAAAATCAAGCACGATTGAAGGTACAAACCCTAGCCTTGCCATTGTAGACGAATATCATTTACACCCGGATAACAGCGTTTATAGTGCTTTAGAATTAGGTCAAGGCGCACGCCCCGAAGGGCTTTTATTTGCTATCACCACGGCAGGAAGTAACACTATTTCCGCCTGTAAACAACATTATGATTATTGCTGCCAAATCTTAGAGGGAAACGAACAAAACGACAGTATTTTCATCATGATTTTTGAATTGGACGAAGAAAGCGAAATAGACAAACCAGAAAACTGGATAAAAGCCAATCCGAATATTGGCAAATCCATTCCTTACCTTGATTTTGAAAACACCATTAAAAAAGCCCGTGGCATTCCATCTGAATGGGTAGAAATGCTCACTAAGCGCTTTAATGTCTGGTGTCAGGGAACAACACCGTGGCTAGGTGAGGGAAACTGGGCGCAATGTGCAAGAGACTACACCGAAAGCGATTTACTACATCAGGATTGCTATTTAGGGTTGGATTTATCCAGTACGAACGACTTAACCAGTCTTTGCTACACCTTCCCACAAGGGAAAAAAGTGCGGTTACTTACCCGCCACTATATCCCTGAATTTCAGCTTGAGAATGTGGCGAATAAAAACCGGGCCATATATCGAAACTGGGTGCGAAATGGTTGGCTTATTGCCACAGAGGGCGACTGTATCGACTATGACAAAATCCGAGACGATATTTTAAAAGATGCCGAAAACTTCAATATCAAAATGATTGGCTTTGACGTATGGAACGCCACCCACCTTAGAACCCAATTACAAGCGGCAGGGCTTGAAGTTGAACCCTTCCCACAAACCTATCAACGCTTTAGCCCGGTGGCAAAAAGTGCGGAAGTGCTGATTAATCGCCAAGTGATAGAACACCACGGCGATCCGGTGCTTGAATGGGCATTATCAAACGTCGTGATGGAAACAGACGCGAACGCAAACATTAAGCCAAACAAGAAGAAGGCAGCGAATAAAATCGATCCGGCAGTGGCTTTTTTAATGTCATTCGGAACCTATCAACTTGAATATGGCGATCTGATTTTTGAGTTATCAGAAGAACACAAACAAGCACTAGAGAATTTCAACGGAATAGATTTATGAACATAGAGTTACTAAATACCCTCGCTTATGCATTAGTGCTTTATTCTCTCTTTTACTACTGGAGTAAATAAAATGTCAGTGAAAATAGAAGGTTTAAAAGAATTACAGCTAAACTTGAAACGTTTAGGGAAGGAAGTAACAAAAGATTCACGCAAAGCTGTGAGAAAGGCACTCAATATCGGAGCAAAAGAAGTGAAGAAAGCCCTAAAACCTGTAGTTCCTGTAATGTCTCAAAGTACCAGTTTTAGAGAAAAAGGCGTATTGAAAAAAAATATCCGGCATAAAACTAAATTGAAAAAAAATGAGGTGGAAGGAAAAACTGAAATATTTTTCGGAAATAAAAATAAATCAATAATAACGAGAGAAAGAAAGCGCAACCGCCGCACCGAAAAAGGAACATTATTAACTGGACCAGTGAAAGTCTATGTTAATGATCCGTATTTTTGGCATATGGTTGATAGAGGAACAAAAAACGGCGTAAAAGCACAAAACTTCATTAAGAGAACCGAAATCAGTGCGAAAAATAAAGTAGAAAACACCGTAAATGAAATATTTGAAGAGGAATTAAAAAAGGTTGTACAAAAATACAAATAAGCAAAAGCCCGTAATCACTACGGGCTTTTTACTAACCGAACAAGAAAATATGAAATCCACCAACTGCACTTGGTTTGTTGCCAATGTGCTATTAAAAGTTTTCAATCTGGCGGCTTACTCTTTCAAGCTCACCGCCAACTAAAGAACTATGCAAATATGCCTAAATACATAGTGCCGATATTATACAACAGCCCTTAATCTTGATAAATAGCCGTAGCTTATCGTAGCTTATTGATGATAAAATATGAAGAAAAAAGGTGGCTTATGGACGAACTTAGCATAAAAATAATTATGATTCTATTCCCAGGTATTATTACAACAATGCTATTAGATAAAATCACTGAACATAAACCTTGGAATAATTTCAAATACTCTATATTTATTATTTTTTACGGAGTTATGTCATACTCTATCCTGCAACTATACTATATTATCTGTCTTTTTATTGAAGTAGGAAAAGTAGGATTTGATATGAATAATGTTTTAATCCTAAATGTTTGGGATTTTAATAAAAATGATATTAAAGAAATACCATATCAAGAAATAATCAAAGCTGGAATAGTATCATTCTTATTGGGGATTTTTATATCATATATAGAGCATAAAGAATGCTTTTCATCAGCCTTGCTAAGACTAGGTATCACAGGAAAATATGGAAATCACACAACAAACTATCGATTATTAAAGTTAAAAAGAAATGATTGGATAGATATAACTATTTGGGATAAAAATTTATTTATTAGAGGAATTGTTGTTTCCATTAATGAAACTGAAGGATTATGTGAACTTTGTATAAATAATGCAGAAGTATTTTTAGTTTCTGATGAAGGTATAGAAAGTCTATACAAAGTAGATTATATTAGTCTATCTGAAAAAGCGGATAACTTACTCATATCAACAACACAGCAACCCACAAATGGAGAGAACTAATGACAGAAAATGAAACCCCAAACAGTACGGATAAAGGAGCTATTGCTCTTGATGGGTGTACTGTTTCAGATTATGAGACAAGAAGCCTAAATGTGGCAGCGTTAAATCGCCAAATATCAGCAGAAGGATTTAACTTAAAAATAGCAAATCAAGCACCACCACCAAGACCGACTACGCCACCAGTCAGTCATAAAAAGAAATAAACCCAATATAATGCACCTAGGCTGCTCACCGAAAGCAAGACTCCTTATCTTGTTGGTGCGTTCCTATCATAAGGGAAAATGCGAAAGGGGCATGTATGGATAAGACGTTATCTATTGTTTTAAATGGCGTAAATAAAATACAAAAAATAACATCTGAATATGGAGTTACAGAAAAGGATTTTAATAAATCATTAGAAAAATGCATTAATATGTTTAGCGAATTTGGACTAGATGAGGATGACATACTTAATGACTTATTAAATAATGAAAGAGATATATCAGACATAAAAGAGAATACTCTGTATTTTATAAATATTTTAGAAAAATTATTTTTAAATTTTATCTATAATAAAAATAAATTAATAGGAGGGAGGGTAACAAAC
>MLAA01000039.1 GCA_001998905.1 Rodentibacter caecimuris
AATAAATATTGATTTTTTTCTAATGGTGTTTCTCTAGTAAATAATTTTATATCATTAATTTTGGTTTCATTATCTATATTTAATGTGGATATATTTATTTCATAATTTATTCTTTCATTAAGGTTTTTTATATATTCTTGTTGGGCTTTGATAAATTCAGGGTTATCTTTTTCTTCAAAAGAGGATTGAGTTAAATTTTTAACCGAAGTTTTCAATAATGAAATGTAATTATCTAAATGAATTTTTTCGTAATTTAACTTAGCGTCTAATCCTTTGATTAGAAAGCGATTGTGGTCATCAGTACGAGTCTGTTTCGCATTTTCTGTTTTCAAACTAATATTTAATTTTGCATTTTCACGATCTTCATTATTGAGATCTAAGATGAATTCGGCATTATTTAGATTAAAGAATGGTTTTTTATCTTTAGGTATTTCAATTGATTTAACCATAACCTTTCCGTTAAACTGCTTATTGTCAGTTAATATTGAAATTAATAACGTTGTAATTTTTTCAATATTTGCATGAGATATATCTAATTGTTTAAATTTGTCATAAAAACTGACTGTATTTGGAATCTCGTTTTGGTTTAGATTAATTTGAATGTCATTAATATGTGTTTGTTCTTCTCTTTGCATCCTATTTTTATTAGATAGGCGTACTGTTTTACTATTAAATTTGTTAGTGATATTTTTACTTTTAGAAGATATGGACTTATCAAAGGTGTAATCAGCTTGTTCAAGCTGAATGCGAGTATTTTCACCATTTAATAATGCGATTTCTGCATTATTTACACTTAAGCTTAATGAGGTGAGATCATATAAACTATTACTTAATGGCGTAAGTTGATATTTTCCGTTAAGTTTTTCTAGCCTAATATTGTTATCATAATTAAATCCACTTAATTGACTTTCTATATTCATTAATTTAGTTTTGTAATTTAAATTTAATGAAATACCTAGTGTTTGTGATGTATTGGTCGCATCTCGAAATTCGGTAATAATATCTGACTGCAGATAATCTCCTATGACAGAAAATTGGCTTGTTATTTGATTCTTATCAATTTTTATATTTAAATTTTTATTTAATTCTTGGATAAGATTTTCGGGAAGTTTGGATTCGGCAGTAATCGCAAAAGGAAGTGCGGTTAGTTTTGTCGAGATAATCTCAGTACTTTTTTCCTCTCCATTTTTTGTAAGTTGAAGAATTAATTCTCTGCTAAAAAATGTTTTATTTTTTTCTATTACCTGTAATGATACTTGATCTTTTAAATGATACGGAAATCGTTGTAAGGTTTGGTCAATTTTATAGTTTGTATAAAGTTGTGAGCTAAAACCAAGTAATAATGCAATTGTCGTCAGTGTTAAGGTGATTTTAGTTTTTCTATTCATTTTATTTTTCAATATTATTAAGAAAAATGGGTTGCCAGTATAACGGAAGCGGTTATAAAAGTCTTTAGGCTTAATTTAGAAAATTAACTACTATTTCCTACTAAAGATAGCATATCCGTTCAAAAATCTTCTCTCTTTTTTCCAGAGTATTATGTTTCGTGTATTTTCGGGGGGAAGAAGTTTGCCGAAATGGTTTCACTTCTATCTTAGCTAAATCACTGTGTTTCGTCGGGTTATAAAGTGAGTTTTCGTAAAAATTAATAAGCCCTTTGAGATAAAAATGTTGCTGGAAAGCGTACTTATAAACATTTTTATGGTAATAAAAATGATATTTAATCTCATTTGTGTTTTTGCTAAAATTGCACGCATTTTATCATCAAGGGAGAAAACTATATGAATAATAAATTTAATTTATTATTAAAAAGCTTGAAGATCAGTACGTTTGCGACGGCAATTACTTCAGTTTCCGTTTATGCTTATGAACAGGGTAAAGGGGGAATAGCTGTAATTGGAGCTGAGGAGAAGGTTGAAAAAATTGACACGATTACGGCTAGTCGTGTGGAAGAGCGAATCCAGGGAAAATTTAACCGTTCCGGTAATCCTGTACGGGTGATTTGGTATGGAAACCCAAAGGACGGAGATGGTCGTGTTGCTCAGATCGGGGCGATGAATCAAGGTCGGATTGTAGGCAAAGTTATTGCAAAAGGTGAAAAAACCACGGATTCCGCAGATAGGCGAGGAGCTATTTCGATTGATGGTGTTGCAAATGGCATTGATGCTCTTGGTTGGTCCGCACCAAGTAATGCTAATGACGTTGTATTTGCATTACAGACGATAGAAAACAGTGGTGCGATTTCAGCCGAGGCTAATCTGAAAGGAGGGGAAGCGGAAACACATGGCGATATTCAATCTTATGGCAGTGGTAATGGGATTTCGGTTATCGGTTTAGCTGATTTTGGTAAACATAACATAGAAGTTGGCTCTGACGGTGTAGTCGCAGACGGTTATAGCGGTGCAACAGGTGTCTCTCGCAGCAGTCGTGTTAGCCGTACCACTACAACAACCCAAACCCGGGCAGCGAATTCGGTAACTCCAAGTTCGCCGGCATTAGATAAAGTTGATTTTGAAGGAAAAACTGTCGAAGTTAGTTTACAAAAAATACAAAATAGCGGTCAGATCAGCGCTAAGATCTATGCAGAAGGTGCTTCTGCTACGCCACATACTGCCGATTATAAACCGCAATTCTATTCTGTTACGGGAACCTCATCAGGTAATGGAATCTCTGCTTCTTCTTATGTAAATACTATTGATAAATATACTTATTCTGAAGGTAAAAATAACTTTGCTAAATTAGGTGATATTGGTAATAGTGGAAATTTAGTTGGAGAAGCGGTGCTATTGGGTGGAAAAAATACCACGCATACGCGTACAGCTTCCAGTAATAGCGGAAACGGTATTTCTGCTATTGCAAAAACAGGACGCTTTGCGAAAAACCGCACAGAATCGGCAGTGGGTAATATTCAAAACTATGGAGAAATTGCAGGTAAATTGAGGCAAATTTCAGGGGATAATTCTTATTATCAAGGTATTCATCTATACTCGAATGCAGATGCTCACGGTAGCGGCAATGCCGTATCTGTAACGAGTGATGCAAGTAATGCACAGACTCGTTATCCTATCAGTGCGAAAATCGGCAATATTAATAACTTTGGTAGAATGAGTGGCGAAGCATTGGTAAAAGCGGGTAATGGTGTCGGTGAAATTATGGCAAATGCACTTGCCTCAGGTAATGGTGTTTCTGTTTTTGCCAGAGGTAATAGCGGTGAAGTCGCTACTATTGGGCGTGTAGGTAATAGTGGGATTATTTCTGGACGTATTGAGGTTCAAGGAGGAAAATCGGACAGTAGTCAGGTAAATAAGCGTTTTATTCCTGAAATTACATTGATGAACGCGGTAGCTAATAAACCAAGTACGCCTCGTCTAAGTGCCGATACTTGTATGTGGTTACCCAAAAATGCACCGGGTTGTGAGCCGGAAACGAATACATCCAATAGCATATCCGTTCCAGCAACATCAGATCTGGTTTCGACTTCCATACAAAGTACGACAATGGTTCATTCAAGTGGTAATGGCATTACGGCTTGGACTTATAATGAATCCGGTGAATATTCTCCTCAAAGAGCACAGTTAAGTGCGCTTAGTAATGCTGGTACGGTTAGCGGTTATGCGAAAGTATGGCACGGTTTTTCTAAAGACGGTTATACACGCGTCGATTATCGTAATGCAGGGGCGGGTATTGCATTAAATGCGAATAGTAGTGCGAATATTAAAAATGCAGGGATTATTTCGGGTAACCATAGTGCCTTGTTGGTTCGCGGTAAAGTGAATAGGGCATATAGTTCAAGTAATCCGACCTATGAAACGGGCTTTAAAGGTAAGGTCGAAAACTATGGTATTTTAGCCGGACGTTTAATTGTAGGCGGTTACGAATTGGATAATACTGCTAATCAATACTACCGTTATTTTGAAACCCTTAATGCAAATAATGTGAAAAATGCCGGTTTATATATCATTTTAGATAAAGATGAAAATATTGAAAAAGTAACTGTGGGTACTGATACGCTTAATTCGTTTACTTATAACGGTAAGAGCTATCAGGTAGAAAATGCACCGGTTAACGAGAAAGATAGTGAAAAAATAACGGTCGCTGCGGAAACATTAAAGAATAAGATCATCAACGGGGTAGGGATGGCAAATGGAGCATTATTTGCTAAACATAACACGACATTAACGGATTCTATTGTTAATGGTTATAAAACGGCACTGAAAGTTGCGGAAAATAGCCAAGTGAATTTGGACGGTACAATCTTAAATACGAATGGTTTCAAGGTTAATCAATTGGAAAAAACGCTTGCGATTTTAGGTGATAAGGGTAGTAATTCAGTAACTCTAGCAAATCAAACTATTGTTAATAGTGATATTGATCTGAAAGAAGGTAACGACGAACTTACTATTGCTGATGAACGAGTGAAATTTAACGGTCAATCAATTGATTTAGGTGAAGGCAGGGATAAATTGTATTTAGGTAAAGCAAGTGAACCTGGCTCTCAACCGATCAATGTGGATTATGCCATTAATAATACTGAGGATATTGTGGTTAATCAACAAACCAATTTATTGGCAAATGCGAAAATACGAGGAACGGATTCTATTACGTTAAATAGTGATTTACGCTATCAAGTCCTAGAACCGGAAATGCACGCTTTGTTTGATGAGAATCGTAATGAAAAAATCACGCTTAGCGGTAAAGGTAAGTTTATTGTCGATACAACTAAAGCGGCAAGTGAGTATGAAATTAAGTTTGGTGGTTTCCAACTTGAACCGACAACAGTAACATTTGATACAAATAATGTACTACAAAGTGTGGTTTTCAAAGAGGGTAGATTACTCATTCAGCCAAAAGTTGTGATAAGTGCCGAAGATATTGAAAAACAGACAGCCCTGCAATCTCAATTAGCAACTCAGTTAAATGAAGTGGAAAAACAAAAAGCAGAGCTTGAAAAATTACTTCAGGCATCAACTGTTCAACAAAATAAAACGGAGGAAAATCTAGATTCGGAAACCGCAAAATTAAATGCTTCGGAAGCGAAAAAAGTAGAACTTGAAAAAGCCCTTCAAGAAGAAATTTCTCAACGCGACAAACTTAAAGCGGAAATTAATACGCAAGCCGAACAATTTGAGAAACAAATTACCGAATTACAGCAAAAAATAGATCAATTAAACAGTTTGATGGCCGAACAAAAACAGACCGAAAATTCGTTTAGCACACCATTTGTCGAGGCTTATCAGAGCTATTTAATGGGTTGGAAAACTTCCGGTGTTAATCCGTTGCAAGAATCTGCATTAACAACCGATAAATCCGTTCAGGCTGCAACACAAGCGATTAATCGCTATTTAGAAGATACTGTTGAACATAATATTTATGGTGCAATGGCTCATCAGTTTGCTCAAATAGTCCGTGATGAGCGTAGCGCTCTCTTATTAACCTCAAAACGCTTAAATGATCAGGAATGGTATGTGACAAGCAAAGGTATTTACTCCACTCATAATTATCGTAATACCGCAAAGAATGCCACAACAAATAGTGCGTTACTCAGCGTACATTATGGTATTAATGATAGTTTGACTACTGGTGTCTATCTTTCTACGCATAAACAGAATATTAAAGGCGGACAAAGCAGATTAAGCGGTAAAGGGCTTACTTTTGGTGCATATTTAAGCAAGCACTTTGATAACCTTAGTTTAACAAGTGGTATTACGCAAGGGTATACCAATCTCAATGGTACCCGCTATATTAGTAATGGGTATAACAGTCATCAATTTGATGCAACTGGTAAAGTCAAGGCTACCGATATTTATGCTCAAGCTAAATATGCCGTACGATTAAATGAACATTGGCAATTTGTGCCAAGACTGGATATCGCTTATACCCGCTTAACGCAAAATGCGATAAATGAAAATGGTCTGCCAGGGTTGTCTATAGATGCTTACCGTACTTTCCGAATTGAAAGTCGAATTGGACAGGATATGATTGCCGACTTACCAATGGCCAGTGGAAAAGTCTCATTTAAACTTTCAACCGATTATACTGTGGTAGCTGGAGAAAAAAATTTACAAGGACGTTTCCAAAACGGAAGCAAATTTACTATTCGTGCCGAGCCAAATCGGCATATCGCAAGTATTGGCGGAGGGATAGGTTATGAGTGGAAGAATGGCTTTGCGATAGATTCGAATGCACGAAAAACCTTTAGTAAATCAGGTAATGACACTATTGCCGAAGTTAAATTAGGTTATCATTTCTAATTAGATACATGGATATAATAGCTCTTTTTCAGGGATAAAAATTCATAAGTGTTACTGGAATATTAGAAAATTGCTGTATTCAATGAATAACCATAAATCATAAGGTATTTATTCGTTATCTGAAATAAGAATAACCCCACTATTTTTTATATTGAAAATAGTGGGGTTAATTATCTGAAATTAATCAAGAATTGGATTAAGCTAAGATTTTATTTAATGCTTGGGCCACTTCTTCCACTTTTTGAGTTCCGTCTAAACAGAAATACTGCGTATTTCCTGCCTCAGCTTCCGCTTGATAATAATTAATAAGCGGTTTTGTTTGTTTATGGTAAACGGATAAACGATCTAATACGGTTTCTGGTTTATCGTCTGCGCGGATAATAAGATCTTCACCGGTAACATCGTCTTTACCTTCTACTTTTGGCGGATTATAAATAACGTGATAAGAACGTCCGGATGCTTGGTGGACGCGACGACCGCTCATTCTTTCTACAATAACTTCATCAGGTACGTCAAATTCAAGCACATAATCAATTTTTATACCGGATTCTTTTAGCGCATCGGCTTGAGGAATAGTACGAGGAAAACCATCTAATAGGAAACCATTAGCACAATCTGGTTGAGCGATACGATCTTTTACTAAGGCAACGGTTAATTCGTCCGGAACTAATTTCCCTTCATCCATTAATGCTTTTGCCTGTTTTCCTAATTCTGTTCCTGCTTTGATTGCAGCACGAAACATATCACCTGTTGAAATTTGTGGAATACCGAACTTGTTCATAATAAACTGCGCTTGGGTCCCTTTTCCGGCCCCCGGTGCGCCTAAAAGAATAATTTTCATATAAATCTCCGTGGCTAAATAAACCTGGTTAAGATACTGATAAAGCGAAGTGCGGTCAAATTTTTTATAAGATTTAATGAGAAAATCAACAATTTTTGAACGAGATAAGGAATAAAGATGAATCAGATGATTTAGAAACACATTTTTTATTTCTAGCTATGTTATACTTTGCTCACCTGAAATCACTTTAGGCTTTATAATTTTATGCAGAATTTAGCAGAAAAGCACTTCTATCGTTCCTCATCCGTAAAATTAAGTGCATGGTCGGCAGCTTGTTCAGGATTATTGTTAATTTTTATTGGATTTACGCACTTATCAATATTTTTATATCTTGGAATAATAAATCTTATTTTAGGTATTTTATCGATAAGCTCATTAAATAAGCCAACTATTTCGTTGATGGATAATCATATTCAAATGAAATTCTCCCCACTTGGTGCAACCAAATACATCAAGTACAGTGATATTCAATCCATTGAAAAGAAAAAACATAATTTAATTTTTCATCTTAAAACCAAGAAAGAGGAAACGTTGCCTCTATCTATTGTGCAAAAAGAGGCTAGGGATGAATTGATTAACCTAGTCATGTCAATAAATAATGAATTAGAGGGGGAACAAACCAATGAACTCACCGATTAAATTACACGGCGCCGTTTGGATAAGTCTTTTTATTAATATTATTCTAAATATTATTGTTCTAGAGCAACACTATTACTACTTTGACACAGGCGCGATTATTTCATTTGTATTCCTTCCGTGGTTAATCGGTGTAGCCTGTGCAATAGCATTTACTATTACACAGAAAAAGTGGCAGTTAGTTGTTCTCTCTATCAGTTTTATCGCTTTTATTCCTATCGGATTTTTAGGCATATGGGGCGCTTCTAAAACTATGTCTGCATTGAATAAGAAAATGGCCGGTATTGAGTAGATATTGATTTTGCACGGCGAAAACCGTGCGTATTTTCTCAAAATAAAAAGCGACTTTTTATTTTTTTGTACTCCACGGAGCAACCCAGAATAAGCAAATTATGCCAGGGAGCGCGAGTAGTAAGCAGATCCAGAAAAATTCATAATAGCCTATTTCATTGACAATATAGCCGGATAGCATTCCTAAACCTCGGCTAGGTAGAGCGGAAAGGCTAGTGAACAAAGCCAATTGAGTTGCTGTGTAAAGTGGATTAGTTTCTCGTGCCATAAAAGCGACAAAGGCTGCCGTTCCTAACCCGACACCGATATATTCTGCACAAATCACTAAGCCGAGCTTCCATAATTCTGCCCTTCCTATTTCAGGGAAGTACTCAAAGTGTGCTAACCAAATGAATCCGCCTATTGTAATCATTTGAACCAATCCGAATAGCCATAGTGCTCTATTTATGCCCAATTTTAACATGACAATACCGCCAAATAGCCCGGCACTAACACTTGCCCATAATGAAGTTGTTTTAACAACAAGAGCTATATCGCTTTTACTAAAGCCCATATCTAAAATAAATTTGGTTTGTAGTGTGGTGGCGAAAGCATCTCCAAATTTATATAAAAAGAGGAAAAGCAGAAAAAGAAATGCTGAACCAATACCCTTACGTTGAAAAAATTCTTTTAATGGAATCCAAAATGCTAAATAAAATGGTTGATCGGGTTTTTCTATTGTAATATCGGACTCTTTAGCTAGGAATAAAACCATAAAAAGCCCAGGTAACATACAAAGCGAGGTCAATAAAAAGACCATTTCCCAAGGATAAATCGTGGATAAATAAAGGGATAGCCCTCCTGGAATAAGTCCTGCGACACGATAAGCGTTGATGTGAATGGTATTACCCAAGCCTAATTCATTATCAGATAAAATTTCTCGTCGATAAGCGTCTAGTACGATATCTTGAGTTGCTGAGGTGAATGCAATTAGGGCGGCAAGATCCGCGATAATGAATAGCTGTTTTTGTGGATCAAACTGTCCAATAGCGTAAAGTAACAGTAATAGCAGAATTTGTGAAATAAATAGCCAGCTACGTCGTCTTCCTAGAAAATTTGGAAAATAGCGATCCAACAGAGGAGCCCATAAGAATTTTAATGTATAGGGTAGCATTGCCCCTGTTATTGCCCCTATTTTTTCTACCGAAATATGGTTGTCTGATAACCAGGCAGGTAGCATTTGTAGTAGCACAAATAAAGGTAATCCTGAGCTAAAACCAGTAAATATGCAAATCAACATTTTACGGGTAAAGATTTGAGAAGAGAGAGAATAGTTCGGCATACGTTTTCTTAAAATAGAAGTGCGGTTGTTTTTAGCCGCACTTTTGAGGAAATTAATCTTGATAACCTTTTGGGTTGTTTTTTTGCCAATTCCAAGTGTTTTTCATCATATCTTCCAGACTTCGCTCGGCAACCCAGCCTAGCTCTTGCCTTGCAAGGCTAGGATCGGAATAACACACGGCAATATCGCCTGGGCGACGTGCGACTAATTTATAGGGCACCTTAATGTTATTGGCTTGTTCGAATGCTTTCACCATATCTAGTACGGAATAACCGACACCGGTGCCAAGATTATAAATGTGTAGGCCGGCATCTCCGTTATGGCGATCTAGTGCTTTTAAATGTCCGATAGCCAAATCAACAACGTGGATATAATCTCTGACTCCGGTTCCGTCTGGGGTGTCATAGTCGCTACCAAAAACAGATAACTGCGGTAGTTTTCCTATTGCAACTTGACTAATATAAGGTAATAAATTATTTGGAACCCCGTTAGGATCCTCTCCGATTAAACCACTTTCGTGAGCACCTACCGGGTTAAAATAACGCAAGATCGTGAGACTAAATTGCGGCTCCGCTTTAGCTATATCCGTTAAAATTTGCTCTACCATAAATTTTGATGTGCCGTAAGGGTTAGTTGTGCCACCGACTTTACAACTTTCAGTGATTGGAATCATTTCAGGATCGCCATATACAGTAGCTGATGAGCTAAAAACAAGATTCCATATGCCGGATTTTTTCATTTCTTGGATCAATACTAAAGAGCCGGTTACATTGTTCATATAATATTCTGCTGGTTTTTGTACGCTTTCACCTACTGCTTTTAAACCGGCAAAATGGATTACTGCACTAATTTGATTCTCTGAAAAAATTTGTTGTAATAATGAACTATCTAATACATCACCTTGGTAAAATTTGACTTGTTTTCCTGTGATTTTAGCGACGCGTTCTAAAGATTTTTCGGAAGCGTTGCATAGGTTATCTAGCGCTATAACTTGTTTGCCTGCATTAAGTAATTCTACAATGGTGTGCGAACCGATATAACCTGCTCCACCGGTAACTAAAATTGTCATATTGAGACTCCATTGATTAAAAATATGATAGCCATTATATCTCATCGCTTTATAACGATGAAATATTTATCTCGAATGAGAGAAAATACCCGATTTTTAGACCGCACTTTTTGATAAGGTTTCCCGATCTTTATATGACGCAATCGTTTACTTCTCCCTATCTTTGGGTAAAATAGCACCCTATTTTATTTTGAGATTTTATATCAATGTTAGAAAAACGTTTTCAACTTACACAACGAGGATCAAACCTTCGTCAAGAAGTGATTGCTGGGTTAACGACCTTTTTAGCGATGGTTTACTCAGTAATCGTCGTTCCGAATATGCTAAGTGCGGTCGGTTTTCCAGCTGAATCGGTCTTTATTGCAACCTGTTTGGTTGCTGGGTTCGGATCAATTTTAATTGGCTTATGGGCAAATGTGCCAATGGCGATTGGCTGTGCTATTTCTTTAACTGCATTTACGGCATTCAGTTTAGTTGGCGGACAAAACGTACCGATTCCGGTTGCGCTTGGTGCCGTATTTTTAATGGGGGCTGTATTTACGTTAATTTCGGCAACTGGAGTCCGTTCTTGGATTTTGCGTAATTTGCCTGCAAGCATTGCTCAAGGTGCGGGAATTGGAATCGGTTTATTCTTAATTTTAATTGCAGCCAACGGTGTTGGTTTAGTGATTAAAAATCCTTATGATGGATTACCAGTGAAGCTTGGTGAATTTACTTCTTTTTCCGTATTGATGTCATTAATTGGTTTGGCTTGCATAGTTGGGCTCGAAAAAATGAAAATTAAAGGCGGTATTTTGTGGGTGATTATTGCGATTACGATTACTGGAATGATTTTTGATCCGAATGTGAAATTTAATGGTGAGATTTTTAAAATGCCAACCTTTGGTGAACAATCGTTATTTTTACAATTAGATCTAGGTGGGGCGTTACAACCGGCAATACTACCTGTTGTTTTTGCATTAGTGATGACTGCAGTTTTTGATGCCACTGGTACAATTCGCGCGGTTGCTGGACAGGGTAATTTATTAGACAAAGACGGACAAATTATCAACGGTGGTAAAGCGTTAACTTCAGATTCTATAAGCAGTCTATTTTCGGGGTTATTCGGTACAGCACCTGCTGCAGTATATATTGAATCGGCGGCAGGTACGGCAGCTGGAGGTAAAACAGGAATTACTGCAATCATCGTCGGCTTGTTATTTTTATTAATGTTGTTTTTTCAACCTCTTGCCTTTCTGGTACCTAATTATGCCACTGCTCCGGCATTAATGTATGTTGGTTTGTTGATGTTGAGCAATGTCGGTAAATTGAATTTCGATGATTTTATTGGCGCAATGAGTGGCCTAATCTGCGCGGTATTTATTGTGCTGACGGCAAATATTGTAACCGGTATTATGCTTGGTTTTGCAACTTTGGTTATTGGACGTATTATTTGTGGAGATTTCCGCAAACTTAATATAGGCACAGTTTTAATTGCTGTTGCTTTAGTTGCATTCTATGCATTTGATTGGGCAATTTAGCCATTCTGCATTATGAAACAGCAAAGAGCGGTCCAAATCGGTAGTATTTCTAGTATTATGTATTGTCGTAGAAAATATTGATAATTTGTAGAATGTTACTCAGGCATCATATTTTGCAATAGCATATTTAATTCGGGTAGCAATCGAGTCTCTGATAGCGGTGTACTCATCTGTTAGGCGTAGTAGAGTGGAGTTAACGCTCTACTATGAAGCTAACTGAAAAGTTCGGCTGTTTTTTATATCAACAAATTATAAATAGCCTTTGCTTTTTATTATTCAAATTCTAACTCAACGGCACTTTCCCCTAACATTGCAACCAATTCGGATAATATTTCATCAGTCGGAGTAATTGACCATTGCACACCTAATTGGAGTAAGGCATTGCCTTGTGCACTTTGATAATACACATTAATAGGTAATGTGCCACCGCTGACCGGCTCTAGAGTAGATTTTAATTTTTTTACAAAATGACTTGAAATCTGTTGTTCCGATAAACTCAATGCTAAACTTTTTGCATAGCGAGAACGAGCTTCGTCTACTGTCATCATATCTCGCACTGACATTTTAAGCCCCTGCGAAAAATCATCAAAGCTAACTTGCCCGGACACAATGACTACCGTATCTTTTTGTAATTTATCAGCAAATTTGTCCAGACTTTCTCCAAACAAGGTGAGATCCAATCTGCCTGAACGATCGTCTAAAGTTGCAATACCTAAACGATTGCCTTTTTTGGTTGTCGCAAACCGAATGGATACTAATAATCCGGCGGCAATACTTATTTGCCCCCGCTGATTCGGTACTAAGTCTTTCAATCTGGTGGAACTATAATGAGAAAGTTCTTTTAAATAGCGGCTTACCGGATGACTGCTAAGGTAAAGCCCAAGGGTTTCTCGTTCTCCGTCTAGAATTTGTTTTTCCGAATAGGGAGGGGTATTCGAATAGGCGTTTTCAACTTCTTCATAGCTTTCGGTTAATACGCCAAACATATCACCTTGCCCAATTTCTGCATCTTTCGCATGTTGAGTTGAGGCTTTCAGCGCATCGTCTAAATTTTTTGCAAGAGCGGCACGATGAGGACCGAGTTTGTCGAATGCACCAGACATAATAAGTCCTTCAAAGGTACGTCGATTAATTTTCTTTAAATCGACACGGGCGCAAAGATCAAATAAATCTTTAAAATAACCGCCACTTTCACGCGCGTTTAGCAATGCTTCAATCGGTCCTTCGCCCACACCTTTAATCGCGCCTATCCCATACACGATTTCACCGTTGTCATTTACACTAAAATGATGTTTACCTGCATTAATATCCGGTGGAGTAACAGTTAGTCCCATACGTAGACATTCATCATAAAAACCAACGATTTTATCGGTATTGTCCATCTCTGATGTCATGACTGCGGCCATAAATTCAGCCGGGTAGTGGGTTTTGAGCCATAAGGTTTGATAGGAAACTAATGCATAAGCTGCGGAGTGAGATTTATTAAACCCATAACCAGCAAATTTTTCCACTAAATCGAAAATTTTCATAGCCAAATTGCCGTCAACCCCATTTTTGATTGATCCTTCCTCAAATACGGAGCGCTGTTTTGCCATTTCCTCTGGCTTTTTTTTCCCCATGGCACGCCGTAATAGATCTGCTCCACCTAAGGTATAACCGGCTAAAACTTGTGCAATCTGCATGACTTGTTCTTGATATAAAATAATACCGTAAGTTGGTTCTAAAATCGGTTTCAAACTTTCATGTTGATAAGTCGCATCAGGATAGGATACTTCTTCTCTGCCGTGTTTTCGGTCAATGAAGTTATCTACCATTCCTGATTGTAAAGGTCCCGGACGAAATAGGGCGACTAATGCGATAATATCTTCGAAGCAGTCTGGCTGAAGGCGTTTTATTAGATCTTTCATTCCTCTCGATTCCAATTGGAATACGGCGGTTGTTTCTGCTCGTTTTAGTAAGTCAAAAGAGGCTTGATCATCTAGCGGAATAGAAGAAATATCGACGGGCGGTTTTCCTTCTTTTGCTAAGCGTGCGTTAATCATATCCAATGCCCATTTGATAATAGTTAGTGTACGCAAACCTAAAAAGTCGAATTTAACTAGACCCGCATATTCAACATCGTTTTTATCAAAATGGGTAACTGGGTGTAGTCCTTCGTTATCACAATATAACGGAGCAAAATCCGTAATTAAGGACGGTGAAATTACAACCCCTCCAGCGTGTTTTCCGGCATTACGAGTAACGCCTTCCAGTTTACGAGCCATATCAATGAGAGCTTTAACTTCTTCATCTGCATCGTAAGCTGCTTGTAATTGAGGCTCAATGTCAAATGCTTTTGCTAAAGTCATTCCAGGGTCAGTCGGAATTAGTTTGGAAATGCGATCGACAAAGCCGTAAGGATGTCCTAGTACTCGTCCTACATCACGGATAACCGCTTTTGCTGCCATGGTTCCAAAGGTGATAATTTGTGAGACGGCTCCTCGTCCATAAGTTTCAGCAACATGTTCAATCACTCTATCACGCCCATCCATACAGAAATCTACGTCAAAATCAGGCATTGAAACCCGTTCCGGATTTAAGAAACGCTCGAAGAGTAGATCAAATTCTAGAGGATCCAAATCAGTAATTTTTAGCGCATATGCAACCAAAGAGCCTGCACCGGAACCTCGTCCCGGTCCAACTGGAATATCATTATCTTTAGACCATTGGATAAATTCCATCACAATCAAGAAATAACCGGGGAATCCCATTTGGTTTATTACATCCAATTCAACTTGAAGACGATCATCATATTCTTTGCGTTTTTCCAACCGCACTTTTTCGTCCGGAAATAGAAACGCTAAACGTTCTTCCAAGCCTTCGCGGGATTTTTTCACCAAGAAATCTTCAGTACTGAGTTCACCAGTAGGAAATTTAGGTAAGAAATATTCACCTAAACGTAAAGTAACATTGCAACGTTGGGCAATTAAAACCGTATTTTCTAAGGCGGATGGAATATCGCTAAACAGTTGGCACATTTCTTCTTCGCTGCGGAAATATTGCTGTGCTGTATAATTTTTGGGACGTTTAGGATCATCAAGAGTATAACCGTCGTGAATAGCGACTCGAATTTCATGAGCTTCAAAATCGTCCGCTTGTAAAAAAACGATATCGTTGACGGCTACGAGGGGAATATGTTGTTTTTTTGCCAGCGCCAACGCGGATTTAATATAACGTTCTTCATCAGGTTTTCCCGTGCGAGCTAAGGATAAATAAAAATGTTCGGTAAAATATTCTTGGTAAAAATTGACCGCACTTTCTATTTCTTGGGCGTTTTCCTTGAGCAATTTTTTGCCGACATCACCTTTTATGCCGCCTGATAAGATAATAATGCCTTCACGATGTTCAATTAGCCACTCTTGATTAATCCAAGGTGCGTCGTAATAACCACGTTGATAGGCTTTGGATAGTAATAGCGTAATATTTTTGTATCCTACATTATTCTTTGCCAGTAGCGTTAATTCAAAGGGTTCGTCTCCGCATAATTGGCTGCGTACTAATACATCTGCTCCGATAATTGGTTTGATCCCTGATGATAAGGTTTCACCATAAAAACGTACAACGCCGCAAAAATTAGTGAAATCTGTTAATGCCATTGCCACCATATTGTTGGCAGCACAGGCTTTCACTAGCGGTTTAATTTTTGCGACACCATCAATCATTGAGAAATCGCTGTGGACACGGAGATGAACAAAACGGGGATGTTGTGGCATAAGAAATCCTTGCAAAGAAAAGTGCGGTCTATTTTAACGGGATTTTATAAGCGGCTCAATAAAGTACCGCCTTGAGAAAATTTATTTAGAAATCAGCATTGGTATTGAATATCATTATTTCTGTTGTTATCGGATGACGGATCATTAGTTGTTCTGCGTGTAAGTAAAGTCGATTAGCCATTGTTTTTGCCTGTGGGTGGGCATAAAATTTATCTCCAAGAATAGGATGACCGAGCGCAAGCATATGCAAACGTAATTGGTGAGAGCGCCCTGTTATCGGTGTTAATTTCACTCTAGTGCAATTGTTTGGTAAACGTTCTAATACTTCAAAATGTGTTATTGCTTTCTTCCCTAAAATAAAGTCAATACGCTGGCGAGGGCGATTTTCCCAATCGCAAATAAGCGGGAAATTAATTGTGCCCTGGGTTTGTTGTAAGTGTCCCCAAACGATTGCCTGATAATATTTTTTGGGTTCTCGTTCACGAAATTGACGCTTTAATTCTTTATCTGCCGCTTTACTTAAGGCGAATAAAATAATGCCGCTAGTTGCCATATCTAAGCGATGTGCTGGTTCGCAAAAACCGAATTTTTGTTTAACTCGGCTCATTGCACTATCGTAATACTGGGGTTGGTTCCCCGGTACGGAAAGTAGCCCACTTGGTTTATTTACCACGCAGATGTGATTGTCCTGATAAACGATATCTAGCCAAGGTTCTGTTGGCGGATTGTATTCGATTAATGCCATATTACTCCTTGTTGGTGATGATCATTCTTAGACTATCTAAACGCCAGCTTGCTTGATTTAAATGCTGTAACGATTGTCGTTTAATATTTGTTAGACATTCGATTTCTTGTGGACGAATATTTTTATTCACTTGTTGTAATGCAATGAGTCGGTTTAATTCATCGCTTAAATGAGTATCGGCTTTTTGAACGGCGGTATGAATGATTTCTTTAGCCTGAGAAATCACTTGTTTCTCTCCTTTTTCTAATAACTGCTCAATAACGAGTCGGACTTTTTTAATCATTTGATTAGCTAGGTTTCTATTGAGTGGTTTCAACTTAGTTTGTAAAGAGGTAAAGGAAACTTGTTTAGCAAGATCGTCGCCTTTTACATCTAATAGTAAACGGATAGGGGTTGGAGGTAAAAAACGATTAAGTTGTAGTCCTTTCGGTGATTGGCTTTCCACAATATAAACTAATTCTAGTAATAAAGTGCCAACCGGTAAATGTTTATTGATGAGTAATGCACAAGCTGCTTTACCGATATTGCCGGAAGCAATGAGATCGATACCTTGATAGATTATGGGATGATCCCACGTTAAAAATACCATTTCTTCGCGCTGTAAAGCTAATTCCCGATTAAAAGTAACGGTTATACCTTCTTCTTTTAGACCGGGGAAATCTGGTACTAACATTGTTCCTGTCGGGCTAATGACTAAAGATTGTTCCCCTAGATCTTCTTGTTCTACGCCAATGATATCAAATAAATCCGTCGCGAAATTTATCAATTCTTGGCTATTATCTTCCGCCGCAATGGACTGCGCTAGTGCTAGAGCATCTTGCCCGCCATTAGAATTTAGTTCTAAGAGTAAATCGCGTCCTTTTTCCAACTGTTCCTGTAAGGCACGTTGTGCTTGGCGAGTTTGTTCAATTAAGGTTTCTAAGAATGAAAGTGCGGTCAAATTTGAATGATTTTTTTGCCATTCGGTTATTTGCAAGTCAATACAATGTTGCAATTCAGAATTGAACCGTTCAAATAACACAATATTGGTCGGAGAGGTTTCTTCAAAAGCATTGAGCCCCTTATGATACCAATAGGCTAAGATTTGAGTTGCTGAACCGACAACGTAGGGTAGGTAAATATGGACATTACGGCGTTGTCCGATACGATCTAAACGCCCAATACATTGTTCTAATAAGTCGGGATTATCAGGTAGATCAAATAAAACTAATTGATTGGAAAATTGGAAATTTCTTCCTTCTGAACCAATACTTGAACTTAATAAGATTTGAGCTCCATTTTCTTCATCAGAAAAATATGCTGCCGCACGATCCCGTTCGATGAGAGACATTTTTTCATGAAATAATGCAGCATAGATTCCGTATTTTTCGCGTAAGATTTTTTCCAGTTGAATCGTTGTTTGTGCGAGTTGGCACATGACTAATACTTTTTCATGAGGAAATGTCTTTAAATGGGAGATAAGCCATTCGGTACGTTGCTCATCTTCCTCTAATTGCACTGGATGGTAAGTTCGCTGTGGAAATCCTTGTATACCTTGGCGAGTATTGCGAAATAACAAGCGGCTTGTGCCATGTCTATCGATTAATTGTTGAATAAGTTTATGGCGAGCCTCTGATGCTAAATTCGAATCCAATTTTTCTAATAATGGAGTAGCGATTTGCTCAGATAATAAGCTTGTAATTTGTTGTTTTTCGAGTACAGTTAATGAGTGATTTTGCAATAAAGACTGTACGGCTTCAGCAACAGGTTGATATTGTTGCTGTTCTTGTAGGAATGCAGAGTAGTTATAAAAGCGATTTGGATCAAGCAAACGCAAACGAGCAAAATGACTTTCCTGTCCTAGTTGATTTGGTGTTGCTGTGAGTAAAAGTACGGAAGGAATCACTTGAGCCAGCTGTTCTACTAATATGTATTCTGCACTGGGTTGATGTTCTGACCAACTTAGATGATGAGCTTCATCCACAATTAGTAAATCAAATTGTGCTTGTAAGGCTTGTTTGGCTCGTTTAGGTTGAGTCGTTAACCAATTTAAGGCACAGATAATCAAAGATTCGGAACTAAAGGGGTTCATTTCAGCGCTTCCGTCATTTGCTGTAAAATCGGTACTTCGCTCTTCATCAAATAGTGAAAAATTCAGATTAAATCGACGTAACATTTCTACTAGCCATTGATGTTGTAAACTTTCCGGCACAAGAATTAAGACGCGATGAACTTTTTCAGCAAACAGTAAGTTCTGTAATATCATTCCGGCTTCAACAGTTTTTCCTAAACCGACTTCATCGGCCAGTAATACTCTAGGTTGAATACGATTGCCGACTTCGGCAGCAATATGTAGTTGATGAGGAATAAGATTTGCTCTTACTCCGCGCAAGCCTCGTAGTGGCGATTGAAACTGTGCTTGTTGTTGGCATAGACTGCGATAACGCAAGGCAAAATGTTCACTACGATCAAGCTGGCTAGAAAACAATCGTTCTTTGGCTGAGCTTAATGATATGAGAGGGGATAGTTCGGTTTCGTTTACAATGATTTCTTGAGCATCGGTATTTTTGACTAAATAAAAAACTAAACCGTTAAGATTCTGTACCTCTAGAATCTTACCAGTTTGGTTTTCTTGATAAGTAATAAGATCGCCTTTGCTAAAAATTACTCGAATAATTGGTGCTTGAGCAACCGAATAAATTCGCGTTTCATCTGCGGCAGGAAAATATAAACTAACGGAGCGCTGATTAAATTCAGTTAATATACCTAATCCTAGGGTATTTTCACTTTCACTAAGCCAACGTTGCCCAAGCACAAATTGCATAATTTCTTCTCTGTTACTTAAAAGGGCGCTATTTTAGCGTTATTCCTTTAGATGTAAAAGAAAGAATAGTGCCCTTTTCCAAGTCTCATCATTTCAACGGAAATTTTAGTGCACTCTTTATTTTGCTATTCATCAACGGTGTTAATGTTTCATTAATTTTGACCAGTTGTAATAACCGTATAAGGAGTTAAGTAAATAAGCACTATACATTAAATACATTGCCGGCGTTTCTACCCATAAATAAATAGATAATATATTTAATACGATCCAAAGTATCCATTGTTCACGATAGCGTAAAATCATTAATGCTTGTGCGGCAACCACGATAATAGTTGTTAGTCCGTCCAAGTTTGTCGAGCTACCACCTGCCATATTCAGTGCCTGAATAAAAATGAAAGTGCCTATCGCAATGAATGCAATGAGCCCAAGCCAACCTTTTAATGTGAGTGATTTTGAAACGACAGATTGAGCACCTTGTTCATCTTTTTGCAGATTATCTTTCCATAAGAAATAGCCGATAAATTGTGAGGGAATATATACATAAAGTGTCGTGTTCATTTCACCGAGAAAATTTTGACCCCAAGCCACATAAAAATAACTGTAAGCAAAAATAAGCCCGAAAAAATAATTACTCACTTTTCCTTTACTCACAAAAACGACACAAAGAATGCCAGCGATCCCTGATATCAGTGCTAGCCAGGAGTCCGGTTGTATAATATAAGCAACGAGCTGAGCGCTAAGAAATAAAATTAACCAGATTACTTCAAAAGGCTTCCAGCCAGAAAAAAATTCCTGCTCAATGTGTTTTAAATTCATTATGTTCTCCTCTGTTTGAATTTGTACGCTGTAATGCAAATTATTTAAGGGAAATATATTCTAATGGTAAGTTAAACAATTGCCCAATAAGTGCTTCAGTCATATATCGATAACTGAGTGAATTTGTTTTTTCTGCTAACACGATACGGCTAATAGGAATATGACTAAGTCCTTGTAAACGACGAAAATTAAGCGCACTTTGCAACGGCGGTAGGCTAGGATTGAAGGCTGCATTTTCCGCGTAGCGGCCCTTAATGATTTTTTCACCGCATTGTAATGCGATACCACTGAATGTAGAAGAATAGGGGGAATAAGAACAATTAGCTGCGCTGACTGCCGCCTGAATTAATTCATCATGTATTCCATTATCTTCTGCGTATCGTAGATGATGTTCTTGGTTCTCAAATAGAACTTGTTTAATATCGAGATTTTTAGGGCCAAAAGCATCAGGTAGGTAAGTTTGTAACGTATTATTTTGGCTATGAGGAAGGTGAATTCTTAGTTTTTCCGCTGTGTTTAATTCATTCATAAACTGGCGGCAATGTCCGCACGGTGTATAATTTACAATCATATCACTAATTCCTGATTCATTTGCTAGCCAAGCGTGAGCTATCGCACTTTGTTCTGCGTGAATAGTTTGTTGGATACTGTCGGATAAAAATTCTTGATTTGCCCCAAAATAAAAAGTCCCTGTTTTTCCAATAGCCAGCGCGCCAACATAAAATTGTGAAATCGTCGGCAGTGCATAGCAGGTTGCAATAGGTAAGCATTCTAATGCTAATTGAATCTGAGAAATATTATATTTTTCACATAGATGTTGAGTAAATGTTTTGGAAAGAACGGCAGTTAATTTTTGTTGCATTAATTGAGCAATAATATGTTTTTGAACGTCGGTTGCTGAATTAAGCAATATGTTTAAACGATGCTTTATTTCTGTTGTTGTCGACATAAGGTCCCCTATTATGCATTTCAGTTTTTATATATTTGGTAGGGAGATTTGAAAACTCCGTAAAAATTGACCGCACTTTTATTTTAACTATTAATCCAAAGCGGTAGTTGAATAGTTACAGCTAAGCCACCAAGATAACTTTTCTCTGCCCATACTTCTCCTTGATGTTCTTTTATTACACTGGAGACTATTGCTAATCCTAAGCCGCTTCCTCCGGTTGTTCTAGTCCGAGCCTCATCTACTCGGTAGAATGGGCTGAAAATTTTCTTTAGATCATCTTCGGGAACACCAAAACCATCGTCATCGACATGGATAATTAAATATTCTTCTTGCTTTATTTGTTTAAGATAAATACTTAATAAAATTTTTTTTGATGTATATTTTAGTGCATTGCGAATAACATTTTCTATAGCACTTTCTAATAATGCGATATTGCCGTTTATCATTAATGTTTCGGCATAAGGGATATTTATTTCAGTAATTAAGTCCAGATGGTTTTGTTCCGCTTCAAATTGGGCATCTTTAATCACGTTTTGCCATAACTCCGGAATGGCAAACGTTTTCCGTTTTGTATGACTATTGACTCGCTGGCGGGAAAGGATAAGCAAATCACGAATCATTTTATCCATTTGATTGATTTCTTTCTCTATTCTTTTAACTGATTCCGTATCGCCTATTTGACGACGTAATAGGGAATTTGTTAGTTGTAATCGAGTTAAGGGGGTTCTCAATTCATGTGAAATCGAAGAAAGTAAAGATTGTTGATGTGAAAGTAAATTTTCAATTGAACTTGCCATTCTGTTGAAACTTTGTCCTACCTGGCGTAATTCTAGCGGCCCTTCTTGATTTAATTTCGGGTTAAACTCAAAACTTCCCACAGCAATCAAATTTGCCGCTCTTTGTAAATTGGAAATAGGTCTGATAATTGTATGGGCGAACCACCAAAGTAATGGTGTGGTGATCATTATCATAAGGATAAGTAATATATGCGGCTTATCCAGTATATAAAATAAGATTTCTTGTTGTTGATTAACCTTAGAGGTAAAGAATAACAAAATTGGGGTTTCGGCATTATTAAGATAAACCTGAAACGGTCCGACAATTTGAGTATTATTAAAGATTTTACGTCTAGGCTGTTCAATATCTAAAATATTGTTTGCAAAGCTTAAGACATATTCTTCTTCATCTTTGGAGGCACCATATATTTTGTCGTTTTCATCATCAAGTAAAATAGGGTGTTCATCATCTAATGTATCGGTTTGATGGGTAAAGGAACCAGATAGTAGGTGATTTAATTTATTGCTTTTTATTACTGAAATCAGTTTTTGTTGGTATTGAGAAACTTCCTGTTCTTTCAAAAAAGAATAAGTTCTAGAATCAAAATAGGGAAGAGATATGATTAATAAGGTTAAAAAGATAAAAGTTAACCAGAAGATCATAAAGGTTCTAAAGGTTAACTGATGAATGGTTAAATTGTAAAGTCGTTTCATAAATTTTAATTAGTCTGAGATCAATAAATAACCTCGTCCTCGTACAGTTTTAAACCAAGGCGAATTATCACTACGCTCAGGCAACTTCTTACGCAAATTTGACATATGCATATCAATCGAGCGGTCAAACGGCGTAAGTGCTTTTCCTAATACATCTTGACTTAGTTGATCGCGCGAAATAATAGTGCCTTTGCATTCAATTAGTTTATGCAGTAGGAGAAATTCCGATGCAGTTAATTCTAAATCTCGGTCATTATAGTTAGCTTGTTGTTTATTAAGGTTTAATTCTAATCCACAAAATTGGATTATATTACTATCAGAATGAGTTTCCGAATGAGAGGCCACATTCGTACGACGTAAAATCGCTTTAATGCGGGCAACTAACTCTCTATCATTAAAGGGTTTTGGTAAATAATCATCGGCACCTAGTTCAAGTCCCAATACACGATCAATTTCTTCTCCTCTAGCCGTTAGCATCATAACAGGAATATCGGAAATTCGACGTACCTGTTTTAATGTTTCGACTCCGTTTAATACTGGCATCATCACATCCAGCAAAACTAAGCTAATACTATTATTTAGCTTTTCTAACGCCTCTTTTCCATTGTGGGCAATCTCTACATCAAATCCTTCCAATTTCAGAACTTGAGAAAGTAGTTCGGTAATTTCCATATCATCATCAACTAATAAAATTTTCGACATCTCATACTCCGACTAAATAGCGATTATTTGATATTCACCTTAATTATATTATTTCCAGAATTGCCACCAACTTTTATCATTCAGTTGAGCTGCATTAATAATGGTGTTATTCGTATTTTGTTGAGAGGATTCAGGTAATGCTTTATCCAAATTAATTTCGCTCACAATGCCGCTCGTATCAAAATTTACGACAAAAGTATGCTGTTCGGGAGCTTGATAAGCTCGTTGTTGTAGATAGATATAATACCAGGTGTATTGACTGTAAGGGTCAATTAACATAGGTGTACCGAGTAGATATTGGACTTGTTCTGAATTCATTCCAGGTTTAACTTGTGCAACGCTGGAGGCGTCTAAATAGTTGCCTTGCGGGACATCGATACGGTAAACCACTTTTTGTACGGTAGAACAGGAAGCTAAAGTGAAAGTGAGTAATGTTGCCGCCAAAAAAGACTTTATTTTCATTTTTTACCTTCTAAATTAATATAAATAAATTAAGCGCAATTTGACAAAATAATACAGAAATCTTCTATTATTGCCAAATTAATTATCGGCTTTCAAGGCCTTTTGTAATTGATCTTTTAAATTTGGCGGAAGACCTTTGATTGTTAAGGTATCCGTCAATGCATCCCAAGTAATCCGATTATTTAATAGCTCTGCATCAAAACTTAACGTAATGCCTTTTCCCGAACCTGAAAATTTTGTCAAAGATTTTAAGGCATTACGAATGGGCGGAATGCTTTCTTCCAAACCATAATCTTGTTGGGCAAAATCAATAAACTGACATTCGTTTAAGGCAGGTAAATTGGACGAAAGTTCATCTAATTGAATGTCTTCTCCGCTAGCAAGTTGTCCCTTGCAATATTCAAATACTTGTTTTTTTACCGCTTGAGTTTGTTCTTTATTTAACTCTCCTTGTTCGCAATAATCATTGACTGCTTGTAATAACGATAGATTTTGGGCTTGTGGATTCAGTCCTTCTTCTGCACCTAAAAAATCCATAAAGAAATCACTAATTTTGCGTCCAACACGCCCTTTGATAAACGTTAAATAACGGTTTGAATTCGCATTAGTTTGTAAGTCTGTTAAATTGATACGGGCGGCAATATCAAATTGGGTAATATCCAAATATTCAGTTCGTTGAATTTCTAAGTGTTCATCAACTAACATGCTCACTCTGCTGTCTAATAATGCGATAAATAAATAATCTGTTGCTAAGAAATTATATTGGCACATAATTAGGGTGCCACTGTCAGCAAAATTATATTTTCCGAGTTCTTCGGCGAGAAGTTTGGTGGAGTATTGGCTAAAACCTAAAAACTCAATGTCATTTTCCAATAAACGATTTAATTGTTGGGCAAATAGCGATTGGTCTTGAAAAATACCAAAGGCTTTGCTTTTATTTTGATAGCACTGATGCAGTTGTAACATCATTTGCTCGACTTCTGGGGAGATAGATAGCAATTGTTCGCGCAGCACGTTTTCTAATTTAATGCTATCGTTTTCTTGATATTTAATCAGTTGATGTAATACGATTTGATTAACGGTAATACTCATAAATTAATGTCTCATTGTAAAAACTTACTAAATTATAACCGCACTTTGTAAGAAAGTGTTTAAGATACGCAAAATAATCGGGTATGATATAGCGAATTTTTTCTTAACCGCATTAATATGGCTCAATCATCAAAATACTCGGATACTCAAGTCAATGCGATAATTAATGATATTATCGCTGTTTTAGAACAACATAAAACATCGGTTGATTTATCTTTGATCGCGTTAGGTAATATGGTTAGTAATTTATTACTTAGCAGTGTACCTGCTAGCCAGCGACAAGCCGTAGCGCAAGCTTTTGCCAATTCATTACTCAATTCAGTCAAAAATCAATAATATGATTGCAATAAAAAATGCCATTGCACCAAACGGTCGTCAGTACAGAGAAGAAACATCTCGAAAAATCTCGTGGGGGCATTGGTTTGCATTTTTTAATATTATTATTGCTATCCTCATTGGTGCCCGTTATGCTTTCTTAATTGATTGGCCGGATACCTTATTTGGAAAGATTTATTTCTTCGTCAGTTTGCTTGGCCACTTTAGTTTTGTCGTCTTCGCCTTCTATTTATTGGTTATTTTTCCGTTAAGCTTTATTATTAAAAATCAACGGGCATTTCGCGGTGTAAGCGTTATTTTTTCGACTATCTGTGTTACATTGCTATTATTTGATACACAGGTTTTTGCCCGTTTTAACTTTCATCTTTCTTCGGTTGTATGGAATTTATTGGTTAACCCTGAAAAAGGTGATTTATCTAGAGATTGGCAAATATTTTTTGCGCCAATGCCAGTAATTTTACTAATTCAAATGCTATTTTCTCGTTGGAGTTGGGAAAAATTGCGTAGTTTGGAACGCCAAAAATGGCTGAAAAAAATTGGATTTCTCTTAACGCTGTGTTTTATTTTGACTCATCTAATATATGCTTGGGCGGATGCTTATTTATATCGTCCGATTACAATGCAGCGTTCTAATTTCCCGCTTTCGTATCCGATGACTGCTCGTTCATTTCTTGAAAAACATGGTTTTATTGATAGAGAAGAATATCAACAAAAATTAGCACAAGAGGGGCGCTTAGATGCATTAAAAATAGCGTATCCGAAAAAAACGCTGACGTTTAAACCAGTGGAACATTTACCGAATATTTTATTCATTACAGTCTCAGGTTTACGGCAAGACTCTGTTTCAGTGGACAAAATGCCTAGATTGACAGAATTTGCTAATAATGCCACGCAATTTTTAAATCATTATAGTAGTGGAAACAGCGATAGTACTGGGTTGGTTGGCTTGTTTTACGGATTGAATGCAAGCTATACGGATAGTATTCTAAGTAATCATACGAAATCCGTACTGATAAGCAAATTACAAGCGGAAAAATATCAGTTCGGACTATTTTCCTCTACAAACTTTAAAGATAGTTTATTTAAACAATCTTTGTTTAGTGGGATGAAACTTCCTAAAATCCAGGCAGGGAATGAAAGTGCGGTCAAAAATTTAATGGAATTTGGGAAAAAAGTAAAAGTTGATAGACCTTGGTTTAGTTATTTAGATCTAAATATTGAAGCTCAAAATAAAGTCGATTATGAAAAACGATTGCGCAAATTAGACGAACAATTAGCTCGGGTATTAACCGATATACCATTGGGTAATACCATTGTGGTCATTACTGCTGGATATGGGACTAGTTTTATGGCGCTTGATAAAAAGGCTCGGCAGAATTATTTTGGGCGAGAGGTGATCCAAGTACCGATGATTGTATTTTGGAAGGATTTACCAGCTCAGAAGCAAATGCAATTAACCGGGCACACGGATTTATTGCCAGCATTAATGACTTCGCTTTTTCAAGTTCAAAACCCGATTACGGATTATGCACAGGGTTCAAATTTATTTGAGTTGGTAGGAAATAATTGGGTGCAGGTATCAAATCATCGTTGGAATGTGATTGTTGAACCGGATGGCACACAATATCATATTGATCGTAGTGGAAACTATCAAAAATTTGACCGCACTTACCGACCACTTTCATCAGAGCGTCCACCTCTGGGTTTGTTCTTGGATGTATTTAATCAAAAGCGCTCTTTTCTGGATAAATAAATAATAGCTTTTTATAGGGTAAAACTTTATACTTAGCGCCGCGATTATTTAGCGGACCGAAAAGATGTTATTAATTAAAAATCAGCGAATTTTTTATAACATTACGAACAATTCATCTAATGAACTTTTATTAAATTCCATTCTAGCCCAATTAATAGCTTGCTGTTCGTCCTTTCCTTTCGACTTTTCTATTTCCTTGGCGGAGTTATTATGAAAAATCACGTTCGTAGTTTTAAAACTTATATTCGAGACGAAATCATTAAAAAAGGAGGGTGGGTAAATGCTCATGCTCATGCAGATCGTGCTTTTACGATGACTCCGGAAAAGATTGGCATTTATCATAGCAGCAATCTTCAACAGAAATGGGATTTGGTTGATGAGGTAAAGCGTAGTTCAAGTGTTGATGATTATTATGCTCGTTTTTGTCAATCTATTGAATTGATGATTTCACAAGGTGTTACGGCATTCGGTACTTTTGTTGACATTGATCCAATTTGTGAAGATCGTGCCATTATTGCCGCCCATAAAGCTCGTGAGGTGTATAAACACGATATCATTTTAAAATTTGCGAATCAAACTTTAAAAGGAGTGATTGAACCGACTGCTAGAAAATGGTTTGATATCGGTTCAGAAATGGTGGACATGATTGGCGGTTTACCCTATCGCGATGAATTGGATTACGGACGAGGTTTAGAAGCGATGGATATTTTGCTGGATAAAGCAAAATCTCTTGGCATTATGTGCCACGTTCACGTTGACCAATTTAATTCGGCGACAGAAAAAGAGACGGAGCAGCTTTGTGATAAAACGATTGAACATGGTATGCAGGGGCGTGTCGTCGGGATTCATGGTATATCTATTGGGGCTCATACAAAAGAGTATCGTTATAAGCTATATGAAAAAATGAGGGAAGCAAAGATGATGATGATAGCTTGCCCAATGGCGTGGATTGATAGTCATAGAAAAGAGGATTTAATGCCGTTCCACAATGCGCTTACACCAGCAGATGAAATGATCCCTGAGGGGATTACCGTTGCTATTGGTACGGATAATATTTGTGATTATATGGTGCCGTTATGTGAAGGTGATTTGTGGCAGGAACTTAGTTTGCTAGCTGCCGGTTGTCGTTTCCCACATTTAGATGCAATGGTAGATATTGCAAGTATTAACGGTCGTAAAGTGTTAGGGCTTGATCCGATTTAGTCGTTAGGTCTATATAGTAATGATTTCACTGAACAAAAAAGTTGCTCATTTATCAAATGAGCAACTTTTTTATTTGCTAGAGCACAAGAGTTAATATAACACTTTTGTGGCTGACTTTAGTTCAATTATTCAAAAGAATCTTTTAACCGTTCTTGTGCCCGTCTGGATTCACCTTTGTGTTGTAATTTATTGAGTTGGCGCTCCAATTTTTCTTCTAACTCATTAATAGCTTTGTACATATCATCTGCTGTTGCACTAGCTTGTAAATTGCCTAATGGTGTGCCGATTGAAGCTTCAACAGAAAAACCGTTTGGGACTTTATTTAAAATAAAATGCGGATTAATCAACTGAGTCTGCCACTTTTCTAATTTTGCAAGCCTGCCTTCCACATGCTCACGAATTGCTGGGGTAATATCCATTTGTTTACTTGTGATATTAAGAGTCATAGCATTCTCCTTATTACTTAGTATTAATATTCAATATCAAAATAGTTTGCTTACTACCTTTTTTCAAGTCTTTTATTTTTTATTTTTACAAGAATATTAAAAAATATGATCCATCTCTAATTTTTAAATGCTGATTGTTTTATTTTTATTTAATCCTGATATGATAATCTGTTCTTAGTTGAAATAGCCCTATGACTCCCCCAGTAATTAACCCTGAAATATGTGCGGCATTACCAATAGAAATACCAAAAAACGGGCTAATAAAGCCGAATGCAATTCCTATCAGTAGCATATTAAAAAAGCCTTTCGGTAAATTAAAATTATGACGAGATAATTTATCTATGATTAAAACATAGCCGAGTACGGCATAAACTACACCGGATAGCCCGAAAAATGCCGGACCGGAAGCATAATTTTGGCAGACACCGCTAATTAAAGCAGAAAGAAAATAAAGCAGTAACAATTTGCAGGATCCAACGCGCTGTTCAATTAATCCGCCGAACGACCACCACCAAGATAAATTAAATACAATATGCCACAAAGATAAATGAACTAAACTATGCGTAAAATACCGCCAAATCTCAGTACTTTGTTCGGGAAAATCTGGGTCAGGATAATGTAGCAATATCATAATTTGTTCTTCAAACCCGATTAATTGCAGAATATAAATGAGTATGCAAAGTGCGGTCAGAAAAATGGTAAATTTTCCGTTTTGTCCAAACGCTGATAAGTTGATTTGAGGGAAGTTATGGTCTCCTTGTGTTCTAATATCTCCCGTTTGCCAGCCTGCCTGTTCATATTTAGCAGCGAAAGGATTTTTTAAGAACGCTTCCTTTTCTTGTAAAATGGCTGAAAAATTCGGACTGTTTTCTGCAATAAATACACCAAAAACCTCTTGACCTTGGTCATTAATGACAGCTCTTATTTGTAATTCTTCATTAAAGGTTAGCCGAACATAATCTCGAAATGACAATGAAAAATGTTCAATTTCACTACCAAATAAATAATGCATTTGCTATATTCCTACATAGTTATAAAAAATTAGCCTTATTGTATGAAAAAAATAAACCAACCTAAAGGACTAACAGGTTTTCAGCTATCGATTAGTGCTTTTTGCTTGCCGATTTTGCTATGGCCTTTAGCAATATTTCTTTCTCCACATCTAACAAAAAATCAACAGCTTGCTGAGTGGCAAATTATCGTTTTTTCCATCTTTCTTTGGATTTATCCTTTAATATTGGCACTCAACGCTCGTTTCTTGTACAAATTACATCAAGCGGATAGCCAGCGTGCAGGAAAATGTTTATGGATAAGTGCGATTATTTTTTACAGTATCTTGATTAGTATTATTCATATCGGATTCATTAACGGTTAGGCTATTATCCAAAATTGAACGAGATGAATATTCAGTTTATGGAGATACTACTGTAATGATGAAATGAACAGATGTATGTTGAGGTTTTCTATATTGAAAATGCTATTATGCGTTATTTCAAGTGGTTTAAATAAGCTATCAGTGATAGCTAAACGGTTTCAAGCCCTTGATGTATAGTTTACAAAGTAGCTTGAAACTGAATTGTGTTGGTGAGAAGGTAGGAATTGACTCTATATTGCGCACACACGCACTTTTGGGTTAGTTTTAGATAAAATCAAGCAACTCTGCGATTTCCAAGTGTTCCGTCATCTTCCATATCTTTTACAGTACCAATGATCTCTATAACTTTTTCCCCGTCTTTAAAGAAGACAAAACCGCCATTTTCCATTTTTGTCCAGTTTTCGTCTTTAGTGAGAGGAGAAGTCGTGATAATTGTTACTTTATCACCTGCTTTAGCATAATCATTAAAATCAATGACGCCATCGTCGTCGATACGATGTGCTTTGCCAAAAGGGGCTTTACGAGTTAAATAATGTAAATTCGTAGAGCAATGAGCAATCATCCACTCGCCATTAGATAAAATAAAATTAAAGGTACCGTATTCCGCTAGTTGTTTAGTAATGATCTGAACAGATTCAAAAATTTCTTTTTCAGTTGGTTTTCGACGAAATCGGTTTTTTAAGAATTCCGACATATAGCAAAAAGCTGCCTCTGAATCTGTCGAGCCTATAGGCTGGCAAAAACTTTCAGACATATCCGGTAAGCTTTTTAAATTTCCATTATGAGCAAATACCCAATTTTCACCCCAAATTTCGCGAATAAAAGGATGAGTATTTTCAATATTTACCTCACCTTGAGTGGCTTTTCGAATATGTGCAATTACATTGAGAGATTTTATTTTGTATTGTTTTACACAATCGGCGATAGGCGATTCTGCAGCAGCGCGGTTATCTCGAAATACTCGAACGCCTCGACCTTCAAAAAAAGCGATACCAAAGCCGTCTGAATGGTAATCTGTTAATCCCGCACGGCGGCGGAATCCCTCAAATGAAAAAACGATATCTGTCGGCGTATTACAATTCATACCGAGTAATTGACACATAAATTCCTACTATATTTTGAGATGATTAAGTAAATGATTCTATATTTTTCTAAGGAAGCGGAATGTTTTTGGACACTAAACACAATGAATATTATAACCTTAGAATGAGTGTTGATTTAACACGATAATGGACAAAAGTTCAATATGAATAAGCGAGATTTTTTGCTCTATATCATTGTTTAATGAGTAAAACTTGAAAGAAAATGACCGCACTTTAGCGTTGGGTAAAAAGTGCGGTCAATTTTATCAATATTTTTATTAGAAGACACCTTGTGCCAACATGGCATCTGCTACTTTAACAAAACCGGCAATATTTGCACCAACAACATAATTAATGTTTTCTTGTCCTTCTAGCGAACCGTATTTTTTACAGTTATCGTGAATGTCTAACATAATACGGTGTAGTTTCTTATCGACTTCTTCGGCGCTCCAATACAAGCGTTGTGAGCTTTGTGCCATTTCTAATCCTGATGTTGCCACTCCGCCAGCATTTGCCGCTTTACCTGGTCCGAATAGTACTCCAGCATCAAGGAAGGCATCTGTAGCCTCAATTGAAGTCGGCATATTTGCGCCTTCCGCAACTAATTTAACCCCATTTTGGATTAGTACTTTAGCATCATCAATTTCCAATTCGTTTTGAGTAGCACATGGCAGAGCAATATCGACTTTTATTTCCCATGGACGTTTACCTTCTACATATTTCAAGCCAAATAGAGCGGCATAGTCTTTAACACGACCACGTTTAACATTTTTGATATCCATTAAGGCGGTCAATTTTTCTGTGTTAAAACCAGTTTCATCGTAAACATAACCGGAAGAATCTGAACAAGTAACGACTTTTGCCCCTAAAGCCAAAGCTTTCTCAATCGCATACTGTGCAACATTTCCGGAACCTGACACGGAGACGGTTTTTCCGGTAAAACTATCGCCTTTCTCCGCTAACATTGCTTGGGCAAAATAAACTAAACCATAGCCAGTGGCTTCTGGACGAATTAAACTACCGCCAAAAGATAAACCGCGACCGGTAAATACACAGGCAGCTTGATTGGATAATTTTTTCATATAGCCAGCGAGATAACCGACTTCGCGCGCGCCAACACCAATATCGCCAGCAGGGACATCTGTGTCAGCGCCAACATGGCGATATAATTCTGTCATCAATGCTTGACAGAAACGCATTACTTCAGCATCAGACTTTCCTTTTGGATCAAAATCGGAGCCACCTTTAGCGCCACCCATAGGTAATGTAGTTAATGCATTTTTAAAGATTTGTTCAAAACCTAAAAATTTTAAAATAGATAGGTTTACTGAAGGGTGGAAGCGCATACCTCCTTTGTAAGGTCCGATGGCGCTATTGAATTGAACACGAAAAGCACGATTAACTTGCACTTGTCCGTTATCATCCTGCCAAGCTACACGGAATTGAAACGCGCGTTCAGGTTCAATTAAACGCTCTAATAAGGCTTCCGAACGATATTTAGGATTGGCTTCTAAAAATGGCCAGATAGAAGTTAAAACTTCACGGACAGCTTGTAAAAATTCTGGTTGATGTCCATCACGTTGTGCAACTTTTGATAGAAATGTGTCTAATGATGCTATTGTTGTCATAATAATTCCCTTCTAGTTATTGATTAAAGTTGATGTTGTATTGCTACGGAGCTTAAATGCTCTTCTTATAGCAATGGTTTGCATTGAAACAGAAAATAATATGCAACAGACATAACTAAATTTGCAAGTATTTTATTAATGAAAAAATGGAGAAAACAAAAAAAACAAGAAAATATCTAAATATTTCCTTGTTTTTTTAAATAAAATCTAAATACTGGTTGTTTTTAATCCTAACCGATTATTTGTTCTGTGATTCTAAGTAAAGCCACTCTGCAACTTGTTTGGCAAAGTAAGTTAAAATGCCGTCGGCGCCGGCTCGTTTAAAGCAAAGTAAAGATTCTACAATACATTCTTTTTCTTTCAGCCAACCGTTTTGAATTGCCGCCATATGCATCGCATATTCACCAGATACTTGATAAGCAAAGGTTGGTACGCCAAAATAATTTTTTACTTGATATACCATATCTAAATAAGGCATTCCCGGTTTAACCATTACCATATCGGCACCTTCTTGTAAATCAAGTGCGACTTCCTGTAAACCTTCATTGCTATTTGCCGGATCTAATTGGTACGTTTTTTTATCACCACCTTTCAAATTTTTAGAGGAGCCGACTGCATCACGGAAGGGACCATAATAATTTGACGCATATTTAGCTGAATATGCCATAATTTGAGTGTTTATAAACCCTTGTTCTTCTAAAGCTTGTCGAATACGCCCAATACGCCCGTCCATCATATCGCTCGGTGCAACAATATCTACTCCTGCTTTAGCATGTGATAATGCCTGTTTGACTAACACATCGGTCGTAATGTCATTTAGTACATAATTTTGTTCGTCAATAATACCGTCTTGACCGTGAATAGTATAAGGATCTAGTGCGATATCCGTTAGTACACCAAGTTCCGGATATGATGTTTTTAAGGCTTTTACTGCTCTTTGAACTAAACCCTCTGGATTATAAGCTTCTTCTGCGCCTAGGGATTTTTTATTTTGTTCTATGACAGGAAATAATGCAATGACTGGTACACCATATTTTACTAATAATTCGGCTTCAATTAAGAGTTGATCGATTGTCAAACGTTCGACTTTCGGCATTGAGGGAACGGGTTCGCGGTAATTTTCTCCTTCAATAATAAAGACGGGATAAATCAAATCATCGGCGGTTAACTTATTCTCCGCGACTAAACGGCGACTAAAATCATATTTGCGTAAACGGCGTAGGCGACGTGTAGGAAAACCAGTGAAAATTTGTTGAGTCATAATTTATCCTTAAAAATAATGATGAATAAAATGTGATATTTTAACTCACAGCTCAAAGTGAATGAAAAGTAATTCTATTTCTGCATGTTTATAGCCGATGAACTATAGCAATATTCAATAACTTAATGAGGATCTAATGTCTTTTATATAAAAATAAAGGGAAATATTGACCGCACTTTGAGTTATTCAATACTATCTTGCGTACTTGCTCTGTTTTCTTCTTTCGGCTGATAAAATCGAGCAACCAATAAACCAACTTCAAATAACAAGCACATCGGCACGGCCAGCAATGTTTGAGAAAAAATATCGGGTGGCGTTAAAATCATTCCAATAAAAAAAGCAGCGACAATAATATAAGGGCGTTTTTGTTTCAGGGAATGAACGTCAGTTATGCCAGCCCAACATAGTAAAACAATGGCAACGGGTACTTCAAAACAAATGCCGAACGCTAAAAACAATGCTAAGGCAAAGTCTAGATAACTGCTGATATCTGTTGCAATCGCTACCCCTTGTGGCGCGGTTTGGGTAAAGAAGCTAAATACGAAAGGAAAAACAATGTAATAGGCAAAAGCAACGCCACAATAAAATAAAACAGTACTAGAAAACAACAGTGGATAGATTAAACGCTTTTCGTGTTGGTAGAGAGCCGGTGCAATAAATGCCCAAATTTGATACAGCAAATAGGGTACGGAAATAAAAACAGCCACGATAGCGGTTAATTTTATTGGGGTAAAAAAGGGTGTTTGAATATTGGTAGCTATCATTGTCGCTCCCTGCGGCATTACAGCAGTTAATGGTGCGGCAACAAAATTATAAATATCGTTAGAAAAATAAACTAACGCAATAAAAACAACCAGCACACAAATCACACAACGTAATAAACGGTTGCGTAATTCAACAAGGTGTGTGATTAATGGTTGTGATTCTTCAACAGTACTCATAAATCTAAGCTTATTTTATTATCTTTCTGGGGGAAGGATGCAGTTCTTCATCATCAGGCGGGTAATAGTTAGAGAGCGTTGCTGATAAATCAGAATTAATTGCTTGTTTAACACTTGTTTTTTCAGGTGTTGGTTCAAATGTTTCCGAGAGTTCTTCTACTTGTTTTTCTGCTAACACTTGATTTTTTTCAGATTCTTCCCTGTTTTCTTGTGTTTTTACGGTTTTAATTTGTTCTGTAACTCTTACGTTAGCCTCATTTGCTTTTTGTTCCAAATCGGCTTTAATTTTGTTAGCTTGACTTTTTAGCTCTTCCACAGTTTTGCTTAATTCAGGAGATAGTTGGTCTAGATTAAGCTGCTCAGCTTTTTTAATACTCTCTTGTAATTCTTGTAATTTTAACTCCTGTTTTAGCTCATTTTGGACATTTGCTGCTAATCCACGAATCGTTCTTACCCATCCCATCACAGTACGAATTGCAATAGGCAAACGTTGCGGACCTAATACAACTAACCCCACAATTATTAATAAAATTAACTCTGAGAAACCGATATCAAACACGAATTAAGCCTGTTCTTTTTGTTTATTTTGTTGCTCGTTCTGTACTGAAGATGTTGCTGATTCGTTCTGAATTGATTTAAATTCCGCATCTTTATCTTTATCTTTATTTTGCTCATCATCTTGCATCGCTTTTTTGAATCCTTTGACAGCTGCGCCTAAATCTGAGCCGGCATTACGCAATTTTTTTGTTCCGAACACTAATAAAATAACGACGAGTAAAATAATTAGTTGTGCTGGCGATAACCCAAACATAAAAAGACTCCTATTAGAAAACAAAAATTCGGGCTGACTATACTCTTTTTGGTAAATGAGAACAATAGCCGAAAGTGATTATTTTACAAAATCTCAATAGATTGATTAAATGTATTAAAAATCACAAATGGGAATAATTCTTATTGACAGCATTTTTCTAACCTTTTAGAATTCTGCCGTTTTTATCGACATAATAACGTTATTTTACGGAGGAAGCCCAATGAAAAAATCCCTGTCAACCCTTGCATTATCTCTTTCTGCTTTGCTTTCAACTTCAGCATTTGCGGCAAACGAAGTGAACGTGTATTCCTATCGTCAGCCCTACTTAATTGAGCCAATGCTGAAAGATTTTGAAAAAGATACCGGTATTAAAGTAAACGTCATTTTTGCGGATAAAGGCTTAGTTGAGCGCGTTAAACAAGAAGGTGAGTTAAGCCCAGCAGATGTATTGCTAACCGTAGATATTTCCCGTGTAATGCAAATTGTCAATGAAGGCTTGGCTCAGCCGTTTACCACTAAAACCTTAGAAGAAAATATTCCTGCACAATTCCGTGATTCTGAAGGAAAATGGTATGGATTAACCACTCGTGCCCGAGTGATCTATTCATCTAAAGATCGCGTTGGTAAATTACCGGTAGGATTTGACTATCTTGATCTTGCTAAACCAGAATATAAAGGTAAAGTGTGTGTGCGTTCAGGCAAAAATGCCTATAATGTTTCATTATTTGCTTCAATGATTGAACATTATGGTGAAGCTAAGACCAAATCTTTCTTAGAAGGCTTAAAAGCGAACCTAGCTCAGAAACCTCAAGGTGGCGACCGCGATCAAGTGAAAGCGATCAAAGAGGGCATTTGTGATTACTCTTTAGGTAATAGTTATTATTATGGCAAAATGCTTGATGACGAAAAACAAAAAGCGTGGGCAGAAGCTGCAGTGATTAATTTCCCAGCGGGGAAAAATGGTACTCATGTTAATATTAGTGGTGTTGCATTAGCTAAATATGCACCAAATAAAGCAAATGCAATAAAATTAGTTGAATACCTCAGTAGCGAAAAAGCGCAAAAATTATACGCAACATTAAATCATGAATATCCGGTTAAACCGGGTGTTGAGCCATCTGATTTAGTCAAAGGTTGGGGAAAATTCACTGCTGATACTCTCAAACTTGAGACAATTGCAAAAAATTACGAAAAAGCTTTGAAATTAGTTGATGAAGTTAAATTTGATGACTTTTAATTCTTAAAAAGGCTTTTGATTAATTGACGGGCTTTAACATGCAGTGATGTCTTCACTAAAATTTGTTAAAGCTCGTTTAACGTTAAGGAATAAACGCCTAATTTATAACCCATAAAAATGACTCTTCGCTATTTACCCTGGAAATTATCGGCAATTTTGACCGCACTTTTCATTTTACTACCTCTGTTAGCCATAAGTTATCATGCGTTAAATGGTGAAATGGACAATTTGCGTCATCTTTTACAGACAATGTTGGGCCGTTATGTTATTAATTCTACGTTATTAGTTATTGGTACTGTTGGGCTGGCTCTTTGTTTTGCTTTGCCATCCGCCTGGTTGGTTGCCAATTATCAATTTTGGGGACAGCGTATGCTTCAATGGTTACTCTGTCTGCCTCTAGCAATGCCGGCGTATTTGATTGCCTATCTTTATACTGATTTACTTGATTATTCTGGAGTCCTTCAAGGGGGACTGAGAGAAATTTTTGGATGGCAAACGCCCCGTGATTATTGGTTTCCTCAAATTAGAACACTTTATGGTGCTTGCTTTGTTCTTGCTTTAGTGCTGTATCCTTATATTTTTCTATTAGTTCGAGTTGCTTTCTTAGAACAATCTGAAAACTTACTCCATAGCGCAAAAATGCTAGGAGCTTCGCCAAGCCAAATTTTTCGTAGAGTTACTGTTCCGTTGATTCGTCCGGCAATTGCTGTCGGAGTGGCACTAGTTGCAATGGAAACCTTGGGGGATTTTGGTACTGTCGCCTATTTTGCTGTACCAACCTTAACCACCGCAATTTATGATTCATGGCTTAGCTTCCATGATCTTGGTACTGCAAGCCGCATCTCGATTTTTATGTTGCTGATGATTTTTCTGTTTATTTGTTTAGAACAATATAGTCGTCGTCAGCAAAAAAATTATCAACGAGGTTATGAGAAAAAAACTGGCTTTAAAACCTTATCTCGTTGGCAAACCTTTTTAGCTCTTAGTTGGTGCTGGGGGCTGTTAGCGGTGGCTTTTTTTATCCCTTTTGGACGGCTAATTTTTTGGGCATTTCATTATTTTGAACAATCGTGGAATTTAGATTTTGTCAAATTTGCCCTAAATAGTTTGAAAGTTTCTTCCATTGCGGCAATTTGTACAGTTTTTATTGCATTATTACTACATTTAGCACACCGCTTGTCTAAAAATAGCAAATTTTTTGCCAAGCTCACTCTTCTATCATTAGGATTATCAAGTTTTGGGTATGCTATTCCAGGCACTGTATTGGCAATTGGTTTACTTTCACCGCTAACATTTGCCGATCATCAATTGCATAGTATTCTGAAATCATTTGATTTACCATCAGTCGGATTGATTTTTTCCGGTTCACTATTCGCATTAGTATGTGCATATACAATTCGATTTCTAGCAATGGCTATTGGTAGTCTTGATGCTTGTTTAGGCAGGGTTTCTCCTTCGCTTGATATGGCAAGTCAAACAATGGGAAAGACTGGTTTGTCAATGTTTAAACTAGTACATATCCCTTTGATTTATAAGGGGCTAATTACGGCAGTATTAATGGTTTTCATTGAAAGTATGAAGGAATTAAACGGTTCATTACTGCTTCGTCCGTTCAATTTCGATACCCTCGCTACCTACGTTTTTACCTTTACCTCAGATGAGCAATTAGAACGAGCCGCTTTACCTGCCATTGTGCTAGTTTTCGTGGGAGTAATTCCTGTTATTTGGCTAACTCGCTCTCTCATCTCACAATCACAAAAAGAGCGTTAGAATGACATTACTAGAAATTCAAGATTTAAGTTGCCAATTTGGGCAAAATGCAGTGTTACAAGCATTAGATTTAGAAGTAGCAGAAAATGAGATAGTCTGTCTGCTTGGTGCAAGTGGTTGTGGTAAAACAACATTACTTAAGGCGATTGCTGGATTAATTCCTATAAATGGCGGAACGGTGAAATTAGCAGGAAAATCTATTAATTCTACTCGGGTAGAAGATCGTAAAATTGGTCTTATTTTTCAGGATTATGCTCTTTTTCCTCATCTCAATGTAGCGGACAACATTGAATTCGGCTTAACTAAATTAGAGAGAAGCGAACGGCAGAACATAGTGGAAAAAATGCTTGATATTGTTAAATTAGATGGCTTTGAAAAACGTTTTCCTCACGAGTTATCTGGTGGTCAGCAGCAGCGGGTTGCAATAGCGAGAGCCTTAGCTTGTAAGCCAGCGTTACTATTATTAGATGAACCATTTTCTAATATCGATAGCCAAACTCGTTATACGATGATCCAAGAAATTAAGCAGATTTTGAGAAAGCAAAAAGTACCAGCAATTTTTGTTACTCATAGTAAAGAAGAAGCTTTTGCTTTTGCAGATAAAATTGCCGTAATGGATCAAGGTAAAATAGTACAAATTGGTACGCCAACAGCTTTGTATTATAACCCGGTTAACTCTTTTGTTGCTGATTTTTTGGGCGGAACAAACTATTTAAATAGTAAAATTTATGCAGATCTCCGCCTTGAAAGTCCAATCGGTACTTATCATTTGTTTCCTGATATAGAATATGTTCCTGGGTACTATAAATGGTTATTGCGGCCGGAACAGATTCTACTTAAGCGAGATGAAAATGGACAAGGCCGTGTGATCGAAAAACTATTCCTTGGGCGCTATTATTGTTACCAAATAGCCATAAATGATATCGTTCTCACCGTGTATCAAATGGCGGATTTCCCTTTGAAGGCAAGTGTCAGTGTTAGTTTTCAATGTCAGGAATTCGTTTTATTTCAATTAAAAGAGGATGAGATGACTTCTTGAATCATCTCAAAACAAGGATAAAAAACTACTGCCTTCCTATTTAAATACGAAGGCAGTAATTCGTTTAAATTGTCGGTTTCGTTGTCTTTTTCAATAAGCAATAACCGATGATTGCTGAAATGGTTGAGCCGATCAATATGCCTAAACGAGAAAGGGTATTAATACTTTCTCCGGCATTTGCATTAAATGCAAGAGAGGCAAGAAACATTGACATTGTAAAGCCAATACCGCATAACAGCGCGACAGAAAAAATTTGCTTAAAATTTACATCGTCGGGTAATTTTGCTAGCCCTAATTTTACAGAGAGGTAGCTAAAGCTAAATACGCCGATAGGTTTGCCGATAATAAGACCTAATACGATAGCAAGTAGTAAAGGAGAGGTGAGCATACTGGCATCAATACCTTCAAAGCTCACACCTGCATTAGCAAAGGCAAACAACGGTAGAATGAAGAATGAACTCCAAGGTACGAGGATATGCTCGAACTGATGAAGTGGAGTTTCCCCATTTTTTCCTCTTAATGGGATACAAAAACCAATAATTACACCAGCTAATGTTGCGTGAACGCCGGATTTTAATACACAAGCCCATAACATGACCCCGACTACCATATAAGCACATAATGCGCTGACTTTAAGACGGTTCAGGATAATTAATAGTACTACTGCGATTGTTGCGAAAACCAATGCAGTTAAGCTGAGCCCATGAGAGAAAAATAAGGCGATAACCACAATGGCACCTAAATCATCAATAATAGCCAGAGCTAGCAAAAAGACTTTGAGTGGTAAGGGAATTTGCTTGGTGAGTAGTGCCATAATGCCTAATGCAAATGCGATATCCGTTGCCATAGGAATTGCCCACCCTTGAAATAAGGTAGGATCTTGCTGGATCACAAGAAGGTAAACTAATGCAGGAATAACCATTCCTCCGATTGCCGCAATGGCAGGGAAAATTGCTTGTTGATAGCTAGATAGTGAACCTTCCAATAATTCGCGTTTGACTTCCATGCCGACTAGAACGAAAAATACAGCCATGAATCCGTCGTTAATCCAATGTAGCAGACTCTTATTAATTGAGAATGTTCCGATTTGAATACTAACTGATAAATTTAAAAATGCAGTATAAACGGAGGAAAGTAGTGAATTGGCCAATAGCATAGCAATAATTGCAGCAATAAATAATAAGATCCCTCCGGCAGATTCAAGTTTAAAGAAACGTTGAAGAATTTGTTGCATATAATATAAGATACTCCGATAAAAATATATGTGCGCCAATCCTAACATACTTTTTTTCACCCTTTTGGCGTATATAATGGAATTTGTTAAGATTTTGTAACCAAATGGCGAAAGAATAACCTTATTTATGATGATGGGGCTATAGGTAGGAGTAAAAGCCCCTAAAGTAAGGGGCGAAATATTGTCTTATGGAGAAGCTACATTGCTGCAATGTATTTCAGCATAAGCCCTGCTGCGATTGCCGAACCAATAACGCCAGCGACATTTGGTCCCATTGCATGCATGAGTAGAAAGTTTTGATGATCAGATTCTAATCCCACTTTATTGGAGACACGAGCCGCCATTGGAACCGCAGAAACCCCAGCGGAACCGATTAGCGGATTGATTTTATTTTTGCTGAATTTATTCATCAATTTTGCCATTAGCACTCCGCTTGCGGTACCAATACCAAAAGCGATGACTCCCAGTAGCAGAATACCAAGCGTTTGCGGTTGTAAAAATTTGTCAGCCACTAATTTAGCTCCTACAGATAAGCCTAAGAAAATGGTAACAATATTTATCAAGGCATTTTGTGTGGTATCACTTAAGCGTTCGACGACACCGCTGACACGCATTAAATTACCGAAGCAGAACATTCCTAATAGTGGTGCTGCATCTGGTAATAGTAAGGCAACCAAAAGTAGTAAAAGAATTGGAAATAATATTTTTTCACGATTACTTACTGTACGGAGTTGAACCATTTTGATTTTGCGTTCTTGCTCTGTCGTTAATATTTTCATAATCGGTGGTTGGATAAGCGGAACTAATGCCATATAGGAATAGGCCGCCACTGCAATTGCGCCTAATAATTCGGGAGCAAGTTTGCTTGCTAAGTAAATGGCTGTTGGACCGTCGGCTCCTCCGATAATACCGATAGCAGCAGCTTGTGGTAGGGTAAAATCAATAATACCTAGCCAATTTAGGGTTAATGCGCCAAGTACCGTTGCAAAAATACCGAATTGTGCTGCGGCACCAAGTAATAGCGTTCTCGGGTTAGCTAAAAGCGGTCCGAAGTCTGTCATTGCACCAACCCCCATGAATATGACTAATGGCGCTACGCCATACCCAATAGCAATTTTATAAAATAGTGCTAACACACCCGTTGTATAGCCCATATCAGAAGCCATAATTTCCAATTCATTTTGTACAGAAGGAAGGGCGTTATTTAATGCATCTTTGATGGTTGCCAGGTCCGCATTTACGTTTAATTTAGCAGCGATAATTGATAGCTGCTCTGGGCTGCCGGAATGCAATAGATTATCTAATGCTGTCATCGCCAGTCCTGCTTCCGGAATATTAGAAAGCAGTCCGCCAAAGCCGATCGGTAATAATAATAGAGGCTCAAATTTACGTGCAATAGCTAACCACAAAAGTAATAAACTGACGAGGATCATGATTGCTTGTCCCCATTCAAGGTGCATAATGCCGGTGCCTTTAAAAAGAGCAATAATACTTTCCATATTGCCACCTTATACGATAGTCATTAATGTATCGCCCACAGCAACGGAATCGCCTGTTTTGACTTGGATATTACGCACTGTACCGGATGTGGAGGCGCGAATTTCTGTTTCCATTTTCATTGCCTCTAAGATAAGCAATACATCGCCTTCTACGATTTTTTGTCCCTCTACAGCAATAACTTTCCAGATATTACCTGCCATTGGTGCGGTAATCGCTTCTCCGTTTGTTGCTGAATTTGTGGTTGTTGTCGGCGTTGGTATATTGTTTGATGGTTGAATATGAGTAATATCGCCACCTTCAGTTACTTTGACAACAAAGGCTTTTCCGTCTAGTTCAATCGTATAGACAGACGGAATCTCTTGAGTCGGTTTTGCCGCTGAAAGTGCGGTCGGTTTTTCGACTGTTTTTTCAATTGTTGGAGCCGGTTCAAACGCATCCGGATTACCGCGGTTCTCCAAGAATTTAAGTCCGATTTGAGGGAATAAGGCTACGATTAAAACATCATCAATTTCATTTTCAGCCAGTGCTATTCCTTTTTCTTGTGCCTGTTGTTTTACATCTGCAATAAGTTTATCCATTTCTGGGGGAAGATGATCTGCTGGTCTATCCGTAATAGGTTTTCCTCCGTCTAATACTTTAGCTTGTAGTTCCTCATTGACTGGTGCAGGCGTTTTACCGTATTCGCCTTTTAAAATACCAGCGGTTTCTTTCGCGATAGTTTTATAGCGCTCTCCCATCAATACATTAATAACGGCTTGTGTTCCAACTATTTGAGAGGTTGGTGTAACCAATGGGATATAGCCAAGATCTTGACGGACACGGGGAATTTCTTGTAATACTAAATCTAATTTATCTGAGGCATTTTGCTGTTTGAGTTGGCTTTCTAAGTTCGTTAACATTCCACCTGGAACTTGAGCCACCAAGATTCGACTGTCCGAACCTTTAAGTTGGCCCTCAAACTTGGTATATTTTCTACGAACCTCTCGGAAATAGGCGGCAATTTTTTCGATTTTTAGAATATCTAAGCCTGTGTCATATTGTGTTCCTTGTAAGGTTGCAATTAATGCTTCTGTTGCTGGATGACCGTATGTACCGCTCATTGATGAAATAGACGTGTCAATACCATCAGCTCCTGCCTCTACGGCTTTAAGTAATGCCATTTCAGCCATACCGGTAGTTGCATGGCAGTGTAGGTGAAGTTGTACGTTATAGCATTTTTTTATTTCGCTGACTAATTGGAATGCTTCCATCGGGTTGAGAATTCCCGACATATCTTTGATAACTAAGGAATCGATACCTATTTCAAGAAGTTGTTCTGTTGTATCCAGCCAAGTTTGCATTGTGTGCACCGGGCTGGTGGTATAACTTAATGTTCCTTGAGCATGACCACCGTTCTTACGAACCGCTTTTAAGGCTTGTTGCATATTGCGAGGATCATTCATTGCATCGAATACTCTGAATACGCTCATTCCATTTTTAACTGCACGTTCAACAAAACGATCCACTACATCATCGGCGTAATGACGATAACCCAATAAATTTTGTCCGCGCAATAACATTTGTAACGGAGTTTTCGGCAACGCTTTTTTTAATTCTCTTAAACGAAACCAAGGGTCTTCACCTAAAAAACGAATGCAGCTATCAAAAGTAGCTCCCCCCCAAGCTTCTAAAGACCAATAGCCAATGTCATCTAATTGTGAAGCAATAGGTAACATATCTTCAAGACGTAAACGTGTTGCGAAAAGCGATTGATGAGCATCGCGTAAAACTACATCAGTGATTGCTATTTTTTTAGTTTGTGTTGTCATAATTTCTACCTCTTAGAATTAGTTCAAGCCTCGTTGACGGCGATGATGGGCTATTGCCGCTGCAATAATAGGACGTAGATGTTCCGTATCGTTATTAGAATGTGTCGGTATAGGAGGCTTAGATGGTTTTGTTTGTGGTTCTGGAAAATATTTATTGATAATTATTGATGCCAATCTGATGGCGTAAATCAAAATAAATAAGAAAAACAGGACAAATCCCATTCCCGATAACATTAAATTTACGCCTTCAAGCATTAATTCGGCACTTGTCATAAGCAATCCTCTAAAACTGCGTTTACAATAGCTTAATATAGTACGTTTTTTTTTGAAATTAATCTTTGAACTAGCTCACAAATATAAAAAAGAGTAATGAAAAATCAATTACTCTTTTATTTAGATCATTTGCAATACTTTATAAGTAACTATATTTTTGACCGCACTTTTAGGCTAATACCCATAAGTTGCCAAAAATATCAAATAAAACTCGATTGATGAAAAACATAACAAACAGAACAAGCATCGGTGAGAAATCGATCATACCGGTATTTGGTAGGAAACGACGGACTGGGTTAAGAATGGGTTCGCCCAGTTGATATAACACATATTGTATAGGATTGGTATTGCCTCTATTGAACCAACTAGCAATCGCACCGATAAGTAAAATATACATAATACCTTTTCCAATGATATTAACGGTACTTAATATTCCTAGTAATAGATAACCTAAGGGACCACCTGATAAAATAGAGCTACCAAATAGATTAATCAGAGGATATTTGATTACCATTAGAACCAAAATTGCGATAAAAACCGCCGAATCCAATTTTTTTATCGTTGGAAAAACCTTGCGTAGCGGTGTTAGTATTGGCTGTGTAGCTTTAACCAGAAATTGAGATGAGGAATGATAAAAATCCACACCGCTAAATTGGAACCAGGCTCGGAAGAACAGAATAAATCCGTAAACGCTGATTAACGTATCGAGTAAATATTGAATTGAATTCATTACAACCATCCTTTTCGTTTAAAGTAAATATAAGGCGTTAATGCCGCGCCAATCATTAATGCAATAGCCATTGGGTAGCCGTATTTAAAATGTAGTTCGGGCATAAATTCAAAGTTCATACCGTATGTAGAAGCAACGAGCGTGGCTGGTAAGAACATGACGGAAACTACGGAGAAAAATTTCATAATTCTATTTTGCTCAATATTAATATAACCCATTGCTGCTTGCATCAAGAAATTTACTTTTTGGAATAAGGATTCATTATGTGGTTGTAAAGATTCAATATCCCGTAAAATTTCTCTAGCTTGCTCTAACTGATTTGTCGGTAAACGGGTTTTGCGTACTAAAAAGCTTAATGCGCGTTGAGTATCCATTAGACACAAACGAACTTTTGAACTAGTATCTTCTTGTTCTGTTAGGGTATTTAAAGCTTCATCGAAATCTTCGCCTTGTGTGCCGTTAAGGATAACTCGGCTTAGTTTTTCTAAATCAGCATAGATATTTTCGATAACATCGGCTAATTGTTCAATTTTTGTCTCGAACAAATCCAATAGCACTTCATAAGCATTAGATTCAAGTAAACGCTGGTTGCGAGCGCGCATTCTGTATAGGCGGAAGGCGGGTAGCTCTCGATCTCGTAAAGTAAATAAACGTCCGTCTCGAATAGTAAATGCTACACTGGCTAGGTCTGCGTAGTCGTCTTCGTCTTCACAATAAAAGAAGGAGTGAAGATGTAAACCGTCTTCGTCTTCAAAGAAACGTGCTGAAGCTTCAATGTCTTCCAATTCGAGAAAGGAGGCTAAGCTCTGTCCCAGCCCATCTTGTAACATATTTCGTTCTTCAGTGGTTGGTTCAAGCAAATCAAGCCATATTGCATTAGTCAATTCGACGTTTTCTTCATCAATACGAGTTAAACGCGAATTATGGATTGAAAAAGCATTAATCATTTCATACTCCTATTAGGATTATGAACAGCTTACAGTGAACATAAAGAGAGTCAAATAAAATTTGGTAGATAAAAAGCGCTATTAAAAACGACGTTTTCAAATCTTATTTGAGAAAAAGATACCTGAAAACGGTAACAATATTACCGGCGAACGTTCGCCGATAGTTTTGGCGAGCGTTATAGTGATATTCGGTATCGACTATGACTGTCCAAAGCTTGTGTCCTTCTGGTTAAAAAATCGGGCGAATATTACGCCTAAGTGAGGTAATCGTCAAGTTTTAATTGCATTTTTATCTGAAGTGTGTAAAATCTTCGAGCTTTTTGTCTATATATACAGAGAAAAAAGTAAGTTTTATTTTAGTATCGATTTTAAATATTAAAATATTCTTTTAGTAATCAAATAGTTAGAGGAAGGTTATGGTAACCATTCGTTTATCTCGTGGCGGAGCTAAAAAACGCCCATTCTATCAAATTGTTGTTGCTGACAGTCGTTGTCCACGTGATGGACGTTTCATTGAACGTGTAGGTTTTTTTAATCCTATCGCTCAAGGACAAGCAGAGCGTGTACGAATCAACTTAGAGCGAGTCAATCACTGGATTAGTAAAGGTGCTTCCCTTTCTGATCGTGTTGCTAGCCTAGTTAAAGAAGTGCAAAAAGCAGCATAATTTGTTATTTAGGTCAGGTGGATAATATGGAACAACAACGTATTGAAGTCGTTGGTAAGCTAGGCTCAACTTACGGTATTCGAGGTTGGTTGCGTATTTATTCATCAACAGAATATGCAGAAAGTATTTTTGACTATCAACCTTGGTTTTTAAAAATCAAAGGTAAGTGGCAGCAGACTGAACTTGAGAACTGGCGCCATCATAATCATGAAATGATTGTTAAACTAAAAGGTATAGATGATCGTGAAAGTGCACAGATACTGGCGAATGTTGAAATCGGCGTAGATTTATCTGTGTTCCCTAAGTTAGATGAAGGTGATTATTATTGGCATGACTTAATTGGTTGTGCAGTAGTGAATCTTAGCGGTTATCAAATGGGCGTCGTTAGTGAAATGATGGAAACCGGTTCAAATGATGTTTTGGTTGTTAAAGCTACAAACAAAGATGCTTTCGGAAAGCAAGAACGGTTAATTCCGTTTTTGTATGAACAAGTAGTTAAAAGAGTGGATCTCGCCACAAAAGTTATCGAAGTGGATTGGGATGCCGGTTTCTAATCTCAAGTATACACGAATAAAGTAATGGTTTTTATGTGGGTAGGTATCATTTCCCTTTTCCCAGAGATGTTTAAAGCTATTACGGAATTTGGGGTAACAGGCAGAGCGGTAAAACAAAATCTTCTGCAATTACAATATTGGAATCCTCGTGATTTCACTCATGATAAGCATAAGACCGTAGATGATCGCCCTTATGGCGGTGGACCGGGAATGCTAATGATGGTTCAGCCTTTAAATGATGCTATTCAAGCAGCGAAAAGGATTGTAGAAGAAAAAGGTGAGAAGGTTAAAGTTATTTACCTTTCACCGCAAGGGCGTAAACTCGATCAAGTCGGCGTAACCGAATTAGCACAAAACCGAAACCTCATTTTGGTTTGCGGGCGGTATGAAGGCATTGATGAAAGATTGATTCAGACTCAAATTGATGAGGAGTGGTCTATTGGAGATTATGTTCTTACTGGGGGAGAATTGCCAGCAATGACATTAATTGATGCCGTGGCTCGGTTTATTCCAGGTGTATTAGGTAAGCAAGCTTCGGCAAATGAAGATTCTTTCGTCGATGGATTGTTAGATTGTCCTCATTACACTCGCCCAGAAGTGTTAAATGGCTTAACTGTTCCTCCCGTGTTGATGTCAGGACATCACGAAGAAATTCGTAAATGGCGGTTGAAACAATCGTTAGAACGAACGTGGTTAAGACGCCCTGAGCTCTTAGAAAATCTAGCTCTGACTGACGAACAACATAAGCTGTTAAAACAGGTTCAAACCGAACACGACAGCAATCTCAGTTAAATCTAGAAGGATTTTAAAAATGTCTAACATTATTAAACAACTTGAACAAGAACAATTAAAACAGAACGTGCCTAGCTTCCGCCCAGGTGATACTTTAGAAGTTAAAGTATGGGTTGTTGAGGGTAGCAAACGTCGTTTACAAGCGTTTGAGGGGGTTGTTATTGCAATTCGCAATCGTGGTTTACACTCTGCATTTACATTACGTAAAATTTCAAACGGTGTGGGTGTTGAGCGTGTATTCCAAACTCATTCACCCGTGGTCGATAGTATCTCCGTTAAACGTAAAGGTGCAGTTCGTAAAGCGAAACTTTACTACTTGCGTGAACGTTCAGGAAAATCTGCTCGTATTAAAGAGCGTTTGGGCGATTAATTTTTATCGTTACAAAGAAGAAGGCTTGGAATCTACCAAGCCTTTTTAATTACATATATTTAATATATGCCATGGCAATTGAAAAAACTGAAGTGTTACTCAGTTTTTTCATTGATTTAGCTTAGCTTTTATGATTTGCTCTTGTCCTTTTGGCTTTTTTGATGCGCTTTGCCGTTTTGCTTAAATTTTTAGTTCCCTGATTAAACCCGTCTTCCCAAGCCATAACAAAATTTTTACTAACGTCTCCACAATAAGTTATTCTCTGTTCCAAGATTTTTTGTTTATACGCAGCGTACTTGTGCCCGACCCCGAAACCATCTAGATACCAATCATCCATATCGTTGCAGGTTGCGATATTTAATCGCTTTTCATATCCATTAATATTAAAAGGCTTCCGAGATTTTAAGTTTGTACCGTCTGATGCTGCACAACTAGTGAGCAAAAGTGTGGTCAAAAAAAGAGTTGTTTTCTTCATTTTTTACCTATGTTTATTTGATAATCATATCATCACGATGTAGCACAACTGTACCATATTCATAGCCTAAGATATTTTCAATATCTTGTGATTGTTTTCCTTTAATCAGTTGTAAAGCATCACTGTTATAACGAGGGATACCGAGAGCGATTTCTTTGCCGATTAAATTTTTAATTTTCACGGCTTCACCACGAGAAAAACGCCCTTCTACCTTGACAATACCTGCCGGTAGTAAGGATTTATGCTGTATTAGTAATGCATTTTCAGCGCCTTCATCAACTGTAATTATACCGGTGGAAGGGGCGGCAAATAACCATTGTTTGCGACTTTCCAAGGGATCTTGTTGGGCCTTAAATTTTGTGCCGACTTTTTGACCATAGGCTAAGTTTATAATGACATTTTCTTGGTTGCCTGGAGCAATGATAGTTTCGATACCAGAGCGAGTTGCCACATCGGCTGCTATAATTTTTGTAGACATACCACCAGTACCTAGATTTGTTCCACTTCCTCCTGCAATTGAACGGATTTGATCTGTTATTTTTTCTACGATAGGAATAAGTTTCGCTTCTGGATTGCTGCGAGGATCACTATCAAATAAGCCTTGCTGATCCGTTAATAGATATAGTTGTTCTGCTTGTACTAAAATAGCAACTAAGGCGGATAAATTGTCATTATCGCCAACTTTTATCTCTGCGGTTGCAACCGCATCATTTTCATTAATGATTGGAATAATTTTATTATTTAATAAGGCTTGCAAAGTATCACGTGCATTTAAAAAACGCTCACGATCCTCAATATCGGCACGGGTTAATAAGATTTGGCCAATATGAATGTCATAAATTGCAAATAATTTTTCCCAGGTTTGGATTAATTGACTTTGTCCTACTGAGGCTAATAGTTGCTTAGAGGCAATTGTCGGCGGTAGTTGCGGATTGCTTAAATAATGCCGTCCTGCGGCAATGGCGCCGGAAGTTACAATAACGATACGGAATCCAGTTTGGTGCAACTGTGAAATTTGTTGCACGATATTCATCATTATTGGTAAATTAAGTTTTGGAGAGCCTTGAGTTAGGGTGCTTGTACCGAATTTTACGACGAGTGTTTTTTCTGTTTTGGGCATATTATAGATTTTATAAGAGCGAAAAAAATTGTAGCATAAGTTATCATTAAACCTTATAAAAATCATCAAAATTTCAATAATTTATTGATGATTATCAATGGTGATATTGTCAATTTTGTAGAGCGGTTAGGCTATGTTATAGTAGTTTAAATTTTTATTTAGTGGTGAAATGATGAGACTTAGTATAATTGTTGCGATGACCTTAAATGGCGTTATTGGTAAAGATAATCAAATGCCATGGCATCTTCCAGCGGACTTAGCTTGGTTTAGGCAAAATACAACAGGTAAGCCGGTGATTATGGGGCGAAAAACGTTTGAAAGTATTGGGAGAGCGCTTCCAAAACGAATCAATATTGTTCTTTCTCGACAAACTTACCCAAATAAGGAAGTGATTCACAGATCTAGTTTTGAAAGTGCGGTCGATTTTGTTAAAGATTCAGAAGAGGTTATGTTGATTGGTGGTGGAGAGTTATTTAAGCAATATTTACCACAAGTAAACAAATTATATTTAACTTTGATCCAGACAGAGTTGGATGGCGATACCTTCTTTCCAGAAATTGATTGGAGTGAATGGAATATTGAATTTGATGAATATCGTCAAGCAGATGAGAATAACCGCTACGATTGCCGATTCTTGATTTTAAGTCGCAAATGAGTACGTCAAATATAAACCCTGCATTTAATGTAGGGTTTATATTTAAATACGATAAGAAAATAACGGTACTTTATTTTACTTAAACAATCTTCTTGGTGTTTGATAACGGATAAATTGACTAAAAAAGAAAGCAAGCAATGCTAATGTATAAATACTGAAAATAACAACAAGCCATTGCACCATTGTTAACCCTAAAAAGTCCCATTGACTTTCATTACAGCTTCCCGTGGGGCTAAATAAAAATGGGAACCATTGGTGGAATGGAAGAGTCTCCGGAAAATTTGGTAAAAACTCACATTGTTTCCAAGGCACAGGATTCATTTGTAAATCTAAGTGGCGTAAGCTAATAATCCCCCCCCAAAGAGCACTGATTAATCCGACTATCAGTGCTGTTAGTCGAAGAATGAGCCCTTTAGGATAAATACACCCGATAATTCCCGCACAGATTAGTCCGCATATAGCTAAACGTTCATAAACACAAAGTACGCAGGGTTTTAAATTTAACCCATATTGGAAGTAAAGGGCGATTAATTCTAAGGCTAATGCCGAAACTGCTAATAGCCCCCAACTGAACCGACTAAAAGAAAATTGTTTAAGAAATCGTAGCATTTCATATCCTTAAATAGGTGCAATTAAGCCCCATTGAGCTAAGAGTTGTGTCATTATCGGTAGCAAAAATTCAATACTACATAGTCCGACTAAGGAAAGGACAATAGTATAAGGCAATGCCATATATACCATTCTTCCGTAAGATAAACGAATCAGCGGTGCAATAGAAGAGGTTAATAAAAATAGGAATGCGGCCTGTCCATTCGGTGTTGCTACGGAAGGTAAATTGGTACCAGTATTGATTGCGACAGCAAGCAACTCAAATTGATGTGGAGAGACTGAACCATTGGCTAATGCTGCTTTGGCTTCATTAATATAAACTGTCGCAACAAATACATTATCGGAAATCGCTGAAAGTAAACCATTAAAAATATAGAATAAGGCAAGCTGAGCACTTTCTCCGGCTGATAATACATAAGATATCATTGGCGAGAACAGTTTTTGGTCAATAATTACTGCAACAATGGTAAAGAAAACAACTAACAATGCTGTAAAAGGTAGGGATTCTTGAAACGCCTTACCAATAACATGTTCATTAGTAATTCCGGAAAATACCGTAGCTAAAATAATCACGCTTAAACCAATTAAACCGACTGCTGCCAGGTGAAAAGCTAATCCAATAATTAACCAAATGGCAACAATAGCCTGAAAAATTAATTTTACTTTTTCTTGCTTAGACATTCTCTGGCTATTGTTACGGTCTAAACGAGCTAATACTGCCCAAACTTTACGAGGCAATTTTGCACCATAGCCGAATAATTTAAATTTTTCTATTAAATAGCAGGTGATCAAGCCGCATATAAAAACCGGTATAGTAACTGGCGACATTCGGAAGAAAAATTCAATAAAGTTCCACTTAGCTTGTTCGGCAATGATTAGATTTTGTGGTTCTCCGACCATTGTCATTACTCCTCCAAGAGCCGTACCGACTGCGGCGTGCATCATAAGGCTTCTTAAGAATGCTCTGAACTGTTCTAAGGTTTTCCGGTTACCACCAAGTTTTTCATCATCAGTAATATCGACTAATTCATTTAGCTTATTACCTGATGCAACTTTGTGATAAACGCCGTAAAAACCCATAGCCACACTGATAATTACAGCAACAACGGTTAATGCATCAAGAAATGCAGATAAAAATGCCGCGCTGGCGCAAAAAGCTAAGGAAAGCGTAATTTTCGATTCGATAGCGACGAGTAAGCGGGTAAACACAAAAAGCAGCAGTTGCTTCATAAAATAAATACCAGCCACCATAAACATAAGCAATAGAACAACTTCGAAATTGGCAATAATTTCCGCTTTAACATGGGCGGGATTTGTCATTCCGATAGCAATGGCTTCAATAGCAAGCAATCCGCCTGGTTGTAACGGATAACATTTTAATGCCATTGCCAAGGTAAAAATAAATTGGGCGACTAATACCCATCCGGCAACAAAGGGATCTACACAAAAAAATAAGATAGGATTAATAATTAAAAAAAGGACAATAGCTGATTTGTACCAATCAGGACTACCGCCAAGAAAATTTTTCATAAATGCTTGCGTATAGGTCATTTTGTTTATTTACTCCAGTTTTTTATTCAGGCGTCATTGTAATATATTAGCCTTTAAAGGATAATAGTTAGTATGAAGATTTGTTACTTATATCACATTTTTTTGATCTGAATAAAGATTTACAACCTAAAATATCATGCTTACAGATACATTATTGAAAGCCCAAAGCCCGGCAGCACTTGCAGAAGAATATATTGTTAAAAGTATTTGGGGAAATCGTTTTCCTGCTGGTACAGATTTGCCTTCCGAGAGGGACTTAGCTGAAAAAATCGGCGTAACTCGAACTACATTGAGAGAAGTATTACAACGTCTCGCACGAGACGGTTGGTTGACAATTCAACATGGTAAACCAACCAAAGTAAATAATATTTGGGATACGGCCGGACCACATATTATTGAGACACTGATTAATTTAGATAAAGGTTCTGCACCACTCATTATCTCAAATATGCTTTCACTACGGGCAAGAATGTCTGAAATGTATATTTATGAAGCGATAAAAAATAATCCGCAAAAATCTTTGGCACTTTTTCATGATTTAGACAACCTTCCCGATACCGCAGAAGATTATACTGAGTTTGATTATGCGCTTTTCCGTCAATTTACTTTTGTGGCCAATAAGCCCTTCTATGGACTAATTTTTAATAGTTTCAAAGGTTTATATGGGAAAATTGGGTGTTTGTTTTTTAATCATGGTGAGAGACGGGCGATTACCTTAAAATTTTACCAGGAATTGAAAATGATCTGTGAACAAGGACAACCGGAGTTAGCTATAAATTGTATTCAAAAACATAATCAACTCTCGGGGGTTTATTGGAAGCAAATTTTAGAGGAATTGCCTAATAATTTTGTAGAATAGACCATTTAATAAAAGTGCGGTCGAAAAACGCTGAATTTCATTTTCAACATTTCTTTGATACTAATAAGTTATAAATAATCATTATGAGAATTCCAAGAATTTATCATCCCGAAGCCTTACGAAATCAAACCGAATGCCAACTAACAGAGGACGCTGCTAATCATGTTGGGCGAGTGCTCAGAATGAAAGAAGGAGAGCGACTTGAATTATTTGACGGAAGCAATCATATTTACACTTCGAAAATTATCGAAAGCGGTAAAAGAAATGTAAAGGTAAAAATTTTGGATTGGCGTAAGGAAGATAAAGAATCGCCCTTAGAAATTCACTTGGGGCAGGTTATTTCTCGTGGTGAACGGATGGAATTTACTATTCAGAAATCTGTTGAACTCGGTGTAAAAGTTATCACGCCTTTATGGTCGGAGCGATGTGGTGTAAAATTAGATGACGCGCGTATGGATAAAAAAATCCAACAATGGCAGAAAATTGCAATTTCGGCCTGTGAACAATGCGGACGAAATGTGGTACCTTTAATTCGCCCGTTAATGAAATTATCTGATTGGTGTGAGGAAAATGATGACACATTAAAGCTTAATTTACATCCGAGAGCTAAATATTCCATTCGCACATTACCGATTATTCCGCAGCAAGGCATTAGATTGTTAATAGGCCCTGAAGGCGGATTATCCGATCAAGAGATTGCACAAACCGAGATGCAAGGATTTATCGAAATTTTATTAGGAAAGCGTGTATTGCGTACAGAAACTGCATCATTGGCGGCAATTAGCGCATTACAGATTTGTTTTGGAGACTTAGGATAGTGAATTTACAACATCATTTCTTAATTGCTATGCCCCACTTAAATGATTATTTTCGTCAAACTGTTGTTTATGTATGCGAACATAATGATAAAGGTTCAATGGGATTAGTATTAAATCAACCAACGGATCTCAGTGTTGCTGAACTATATTCCAAGCTTAATTTTATGACATTAAATGACCGCACTTTTTCCAATGACTTGGTACTTGCTGGAGGGCCTGTCAATAATGAACGCGGTTTTATTTTGCATAAAAAAACACCCGTTGAATTTCAACACAGTTACAATATTAACGATGAACTTTGTTTAACGACTTCCGCTGATGTGATTGATACTTTTGGCTCCGTCCGGGCGCCTGAAAAATACTTAGTTGCACTGGGGTGTGCCAGTTGGACGGAAGGTCAACTAGAACAGGAAATTGCAGATAATGCTTGGTTAGTGGTTCCTGCTAACGAGCAGATCTTATTTGATGTGCCTTATGAGGATCGTTATATAGCGGCAAACCAATTATTAGGGATTTTACCTCATAATTTTGTTACTTACCAAGTCGGACATAGCTAATGGGAATAACTGTACTTGCTTTTGATTTCGGTACAAAAAGTATTGGTTGTGCTGTTGGACAAAGCATTACCAACACAGCTCAGGCCTTACCTGCATTTAAGGCTCAAGACGGCATTCCTAATTGGGCAGAAATTGAAAAGTGTTTAAATTCTTGGAGACCAGATATTGTTGTTGTTGGCTTACCTCTAAATATGGACGGTACCGAACAAGAATTAACTCTGTTAGCTAAAAAATTTGCCAATCGTCTAAGAGGTCGTTTTAATCTAAAAGTTGAACTACAAGATGAGCGTTTAACTACTACGCAAGCTAGAGCAGAAATCTTTGAACGCGGTGGTTACCGTGCGTTAAATAAAGATAAAGTTGACGGAATTTCAGCTTGTTTAATATTGGAGAGTTGGTTTGAAGAAAGGGCGCAGTAAAATGTCCTGGGATCTATATGTATATTGGTCTTTCTGAGAATGTAAATTTTTTTAGACTAGGTTATAGAGAGAAGTTTTTAAATAAGTATTTTGATAGTGATTAACATGAAGAGTGAAAGAATATCGTTTAAGAATTCTTTTTTGTTGTTTAACTTATCTAAAAGCATTGCGTATAGAATAGAGTTATAGTTGGCAGTACGAAAAAGCTGAATTTAAATGTTAAATTCAGCTTTTTTGTATTTTTTGATTTACAGATTAATAACGGCAAATAATACCCAGACACTGTAAATCGTTGCTAATCCGTAGAAAATAAATCCACCAGCAGGAATATGAATTTTTAGGTCATGCATACCATGATGAATGCGATGTAATCCACACCACATAGGGAAGATAGTTAATACTAAAATCACCAATTTTCCTATCCAAGAATAAGCAAAGGTAATTAAATTCTGAGGTTCGATCAGACCGAATGGCAGTAACAAACCTAAAATGAGAATAACCACTGGGAAAAAGATTGCACTGACTGAACCTCCAGCTCCGAATAATAGCCATACGGGAGGCTCGCCTGAGCGTTTTGGATTTTGATTAATCATTTTTGCTCTCCTTAGATGTAGACCAAAATAAGTGCGATAATACTTACAATCGCAGTTATTGCCCATAATGTATTTCTTACAACATGAAGTGGTAAGCGTTCGTTTTTCACTATGATGTTCATTACTTTAGGGGTCATTAAGAAATAAGTTACGGAGTGATATAGCGTTGCAATCAATGTTATAATATTTAAGAATACAACAATAGGGTGTCTTAAAAAATTAATAAAGTCATAGATACCAAGTAATGGATTACTTGCAAGGCATAATACCCCGTATAAAAGCACGATACAGAACCACACAGCAAAAATAGAAGTTGCTTCACGTAGCATATAGGCTTTATAGAAATCTAACTTTTTCCACCAAGTTGCGCTCATAGGACGAACGTATTTTTTGCGTTTACTTACTGTTACAGACATTGCTTCCTCCTAGCCTTTTGGTTTTAGCATCGAAATGACATAGTCTTTTGCACTTTCGATTTTGCCTTGGTTAATTGCTGCAGCCGGGTCAACATGTTTTGGACAAACTTCAGAACAATATCCTACAAAGGTACAACTCCAGACTCCGTTTTTTCCGTTTAAAATCGGCATACGTTGTGCTTTTCCGTGATCACGGTTATCAAGGTTATAACGATGTGCCATTGTAATCGCTGCAGGACCAACAAATTCCGGATTGAGTCCAAATTGAGGGCAAGCCGCATAACATAATCCACAGTTGATACACATGGAAAATGTACGGTATTTTTCAAGCTGTGCTGGAGTTTGCTTAGTTCGGCTTTTGGCTAATTCTGAAGAAGGATGAGGCTGACCATCTAAAGGCTGTGCTTCATTACCGATGATATAAGGCTTAATTGCTTCCAAGCTTTCGATAAAATGACTTAAATCTACAACTAAATCCCGCTCTATTGGGAAATTAGCCAGTGGTTCAATACGCATATAACCGCTGTAATCGCGTAAAAATGTTTTACAAGCCAATTTAGGTTTATTGTTTACCATCATTCCACAAGAGCCGCAAATTGCCATACGACATGACCAACGATAAGAAAGAGAAGGCTCCAGTTTATCCTTAATATAACCGAGGGCATCCAATAAGGAAGTTTGGTTGTCGTAAGGAACTTGGTAAGTACTTAAATGAGGTTCCTGATCGTTTTCAGGATTGTAGCGTAATATTTCAACATTCATTACAGGTGAATTAGCCATTTGCTTTCTCCTTAGCTTTTGCAGCTGCTTCTTGAGCTTCTGCTTCTGCACCATAAACACGTTTTGCCGGCTGGGATTTAGTAATGGTTACATCGCTATATTCAATGCGAGGCGCACCGTTTTCATTGTAGAAGGCAAGGGTATGTTTTAGATAGTTGACATCATCTCGTTCTGTATGATCTAAACGCTGGTGGGCACCGCGTGATTCTTTACGCTCAATTGCAGAGTTAGCAATAGATTGTGCTACATCAAGAATATAACCCAATTCAACAGTGTAAAGGACATCGGTATTAAATACACTGGAGCGATCTGATACACGGATATGTTTATAACGCTCTTTTAATTCTGCTACTTTATCTACCGCTTTTTGCATACTTTCTTGTGTACGATAAATACCACAGCCTTCTTCCATGACCTCACCCATTTCATCGCGAATATCAGACCAAGATTCATTGCCCTCTTGGTTATACAATGTATTTAAGCGTGCAACCACATCTTTGGCTTGAGCATCAACAGCAACTTGATTAGTCGATTGGGCTTCAATCGCTCTTTGAGCAGCATATTCGCCAGCTACTCGGCCAAGTACAACCAATTCGGCAAGCGAGTTGGAACCTAAGCGATTGGCGCCATGTAAACCTGATGAGGCGCATTCACCCACAGCAAATAGCCCTTTAATACGAGTTTCGCTGTTGAAATCTACTTCAATACCACCCATTGTGTAATGAACAACAGGGCGCACAGGGATAGGTTCATTAACCGGATTTACCCCCTCGTAAGCATTTGCTAATTCGCAAATAAATGGTAAACGTTCGAGGAGATATTTTTCACCTAAGTGGCGTAGGTCAAGATGAACGACATCAACTCCCTTTGCAGTTTTTAATGTATTACCTTTACGCCATTCTTGCCAGAAAGCTTGAGAAACTTTATCGCGTGGTCCTAATTCCATATATTTATTTTCCGGTTTTCCGATAGGTGTTTCTGGGCCCAGACCATAGTCCTGTAAATAGCGATATCCATTTTTGTTAACTAAAATACCACCTTCACCGCGGCAACCTTCGGTCATTAAGATACCGGTATTTGGTAAGCCGGTAGGGTGGTATTGAACAAACTCCATATCACGCAAAGGCACACCGTGGCGATATGCCATAGAGAGTCCGTCCCCGGTTACAATTCCGCCATTAGTATTGAATTTAAACGCTCGGCAGCCACCGCCGGTTGCGATAACAACAGCATTGGCGTTAATTTGTACTAATGTGCCTTCCATCATATTCATTGCAACCATACCACGAGCATGGCCATCGTCAACCAAAATATCAAGGACAAAATGTTCGTCAAAACGGACGATTTGGGGGTATTGGATAGATGTTTGGAAAAGCGTATGGAGTAGGTGGAAACCAGTTTTATCGGCAGCAAACCAAGTGCGTTCTATTTTCATTCCACCAAAACGGCGAACATTCACATCTCCGTCTGCTTTACGGCTCCAAGGGCATCCCCAACGTTCAAGTTGGGTCATTTCCACAGGGGAATGTTTAACAAAGTATTCGACAACATCTTGTTCACAGAGCCAATCACCACCAGCGACAGTATCTTGAAAATGCTTATCATAAGAATCTTCTTCTTTAATTACTGCTGCCGCACCACCTTCCGCTGCAACTGTGTGGCTCCGCATAGGGTAAACTTTTGATACTAATGCAATTTTTAAGTTAGGGTTTGCTTCAGCTGCTGCAATTGCTGCGCGTAAACCGCCACCGCCGGCACCAACAATCGCAATATCGACATTAACAGTTTGCACGATATTCCTCCATTCAAATTTAAAAAAGTAGAAAGCTACCCAAATAGGGTAAGTTAGGCTTCGGTATTTTGCCACCTTTTCTTGAAATTCCTAACCTTTTTTTCTATTTGTACAAGAAAAGTTTAGCTTTTGTGATCTAACTCAAAAAAACTAATTAATATAGTAGGTTGAGTTGAGAAATGTTCTTGTTTAGAATGGTCAAATCTAATATTTAATTACTGAAATATGGAACAAATGAGCGCACTTATTTCAACACAACAAAATTCTTGGCAACCCTCAGCCTCTATAGAAAATTTAATTAAACGAGCAAAAATTATTACTGAAATTCGTCGTTTCTTTACAGAAAGAGGCTTACTAGAGGTTGAAACACCGACGCTGAGCGAATTTGGCGTTACGGATTTGCATCTCTCTACTTTTCAAACCGAGTTTGTTGCTCCCTTTCATGGACAATCTAAGCCGTTTTGGCTGGCAACTAGCCCGGAATATCATATGAAACGCTTACTAGCTGCGGGGAGTGGACCTATTTTTCAGATTTGTAAAGTTTTTCGTAATGAAGAAGCGGGGGGGCGCCACAATCCGGAATTTACTATGTTGGAATGGTATCGGCCACACTTTGATATGTATCGTTTAATTAATGAAGTAGATGATTTATTACAGCAAATTTTAGACTGCAAACCAGCAGAAACTTTAAGTTATCAATTTGCTTTTCAAGAATATGTCGGGATTGATCCTCTTTCGGCAGAAAAAAAAGAGTTAGTAGAAATCGCTCGTAAGCATCATTTTTGGGCGGATGAAAATGAAGATAGGGATACCTTATTGCAATTTTTATTCAGTACATTGGTTGAACCAAAGATCGGTTTGGATTCTCCCGTTGCAATTTATCATTTCCCTGCGAGCCAAGCCGCATTGGCTCAAGTAAGCTCTGAAGATTTACGAGTTGCGGAGCGGTTTGAGTTTTATTATAAAGGATTGGAATTGGCAAATGGTTTTCACGAGCTTACCGATATGCGTGAACAACATCGTCGTTTTGAGCAGGATAATTTGCAACGAGAAAAAGCAGGGTTGCCGATTCAAAAGATCGATTACCGTCTGCTTGATGCGCTGCAAGCAGGTATTCCGAATACTTCTGGTGTTGCGCTAGGTGTAGATCGATTGTTAATGCTAGCATTAGGGGTGGAGCATATTAAAGAGGTGATCTCATTTTCTATTGAAAATGCATAGAACCTCGTTTTTTGGAACCAAAGTGCGGTCAAAAATAGGGCAGTTTTAGCATAAAGCGAATAAATTAATATTGTGAATAAAAGAAGAAAAAGGTTGCACTGTATAAAAAACAACCTTTTTTTGTGTTAAAAAAATTCAATTAGAATAAAAAGTTTTAACTGGATCACAGTTTTTGTAAGTTGCCATTGAGATTTTTTAAGAAAAGAATAATATGCGCGCAAAATTTGTGGATGCCACGATTTGATTTGATCTTTTTTGTAGGTTGATTTTTTGATCGAAGTTATTAAGGGTTTTACTATGAGTAATACATCATTAAAAAAATGGAATAAATTTGATTTAAGTTGGACGGTTAGTTTGTTCGGCACAGCAGTCGGAGCCGGGGTTTTATTTTTACCAATTAATGCAGGGATGGGGGGCTTCTGGCCCTTGGTTGTTATGGCCATTTTGGTTGGACCAATGACTTTTTTTGCGCATAGAGCACTGGCGTACTTTGTGCTTTCGTCGAATAAACCAGGTAGTGATATTACCGAAGTAGTGGAAGAGCATTTTGGAAAAACAGCAGGTAAATTAATTACATTGCTGTATTTTTTTGCCATTTTTCCTATTTTATTAATTTATGGCAACGGTATTACCAATACAGTAGATTCCTTTATTGTGAATCAGCTTGCTATGGTTTCTCCGAATAGAGCGCTATTATCATTCATACTCATCGCTGGATTAATTTCCGTAATGTTGTTTAGTGAGCGTGTGATGTTAAAAATTACCGAATGGCTAGTGTATCCTTTGGTGTTGATTTTATTGGCATTATCACTTTATCTCATTCCAGAATGGAATACTTCAATGCTAAAAGAGTTTCCTACAACCACTGAGTTTTTTACCACAATTTGGTTGACTATTCCTGTTTTGGTTTTTTCTTTTAACCATTCACCAGCAATTTCAGCTTGTACTCAATCTCAACAACGAGAATATCAAGATTTTGAGAAAACAGAGAAACATTTGGGTAAAACTTTAAAAGGAACATCAAGTATTTTATTAATTTTCGTTATGTTCTTTGTTTTTAGCTGTGTCTTAAGTTTGACTCCGGCTGAATTATTGGCGGCAAAGGCGCAGAATATTAGTATCTTATCTTTTTTAGCTAATAAATTTGATAATTTGTATATCTCTTATCTCGGGCCATTAGTAGCATTTTTAGCTATAACTAGCTCGTTCTTTGGGCATTACTTAGGGGCTCGTGAGGGCTTAGAAGGTTTATTTCTGAAATTAAACGGTAAAACGGTGAATCGTAAAAAGCTCAATTATGCGACTGCAGTATTTTTCTTATTCACATTATGGGGCGTAGCAATTTTAAATCCGAGTATTTTAGGATTGATCGAATCTTTCGGTGGACCGATTATTGCAATGATTCTTTTCATTATGCCAATGTATGCAATTCGTAAAATACCGGCGATGAAGCGTTATCAAGGACGATTGAGCAATGTATTCGTAACGGTAATGGGGTCGATAGCTATTTCTGCTGTAGTTTATGCTCTGTTATAATAGCGCCCTTTTGGCTAAATTAACGTGAGAGAATTATGATTAGCGTTTTTGATATGTTTAAAGTGGGGATTGGACCGTCCAGTTCCCATACTGTCGGACCAATGAAAGCTGGCAAACAGTTTGTTGATGATCTAATTGAGCAGCAATATTTCGATAGAACGGCTGAAATTCAAGCGGACGTTTATGGCTCTTTATCTATGACAGGGAGAGGACATAATACGGATATTGCTATTATTATGGGGCTTGCTGGATATTTGCCACATAATGTAGATATTGATTTGATCCCTAAATTTATCGCGGAATTAAAGAAAACTGCATCTCTATCTATTGCGGAAGGAAAAAAATCGGTTAAGTTTGATTTTGAAGGTAATTTAATTTTCCACTCAACATTTTTACCGCTGCATGAAAATGGGATGAAATTGACCGCACTTGATGAGCAAAATAATGTGCTTTACCAGCAGACTTATTATTCTATTGGCGGCGGATTTATTGTTGATGAGTTACATTTCGGAGTAGCGGAACAAGCGAATATTTCAGTACCTTATCCTTATAAAAATGCTGAAGATATTTTACGACATTGTCGTGAAAATGGATTAATGCTATCAACGGTAATGTTAGAAAATGAGATCGCGTTAAACGGTAAACAGGCGGTCAAGGAGCATTTAAAAACGGTTTGGAATGCTATGCGAGCCTGCATTGATCGTGGCTTACATACCGAAGGAATATTACCTGGTCCTCTGAAAGTGCCACGCCGTGCTGCGTCTTTATATCGAATGTTAGAGGCAAATACCAATTTATCTAATGATCCGATGAAGGTAATTGATTGGATTAATATGTATGCTTTAGCCGTTAATGAAGAAAATGCTGCCGGGGGACGTGTGGTAACTGCCCCAACTAATGGGGCCTGTGGCATCATACCCGCGGTATTGGCCTATTATGAGAAATTTGTTTCTCCTTTAACACCAGATGTTGTTGAACGTTATTTATTAGCTAGTGGAATGATCGGTTCATTGTATAAGATGAATGCGTCTATTTCCGGTGCAGAAGTAGGATGTCAAGGTGAGGTCGGTGTTGCTTGTTCTATGGCTGCCGCGGGCTTAGCAGAAATTTTAGGGGCTAGCCCGGAACAAGTTTGTATTGCTGCAGAAATTGCAATGGAACATAATCTTGGCTTAACCTGTGATCCGGTAGGTGGGCAAGTTCAAGTGCCTTGTATCGAACGTAATGCGATAGCCTCGGTAAAAGCCATTAATGCAAGCAGAATGGCATTGCGTCGTACAACTAACCCGAGAGTTACTCTAGACAAAGTGATTGAAACAATGTATGAAACCGGTAAAGATATGAATGCCAAATATCGCGAAACTTCACAAGGTGGATTAGCAATCAAGATTGTTTGTACTTAATACAATAAAATCGGTGAATGGGTTAAGTTCACCGATTTTTTACTCCTATTTCTTTCCTTCTACATCTACAATTATCACTTCCGATTGAGAACCTAAGCGCATAGGAATCCCCCAGAATCCGTAGCCGGATGTTACAAAAAAATGTCCATTCCCAATTTTTTCATAGCCGTAATCTAATCGATAAAGTAATGCAGTAAGTAGATTCGCTGGGAAAATTTGCCCTCTGTGAGTATGACCAGATACTTGAATATCAATCGGTAGCGCAGAGTGGGTTTCGATATCTGTTGGACGGTGATCTAGTACAATAATTGGCAGTGAAGTATCGACTGATTTTAATAGTTCTTTTGTGTCAGGACGGGCTATATATAAATCGTCATTGCGCCCTATCAGTACAAGCTTATTATTAATAGTAATACTTTGATCTTTTAATAGTGTCAAACCTGCTTGTCTAATTTCAGTACTGATTTCTGCTTGATAGCCAAAGAAATCGTGATTACCTAAAGTGGCATAAACACCTAAAGGTGCAGTTAATTTTGTCAAATGTGATTGCATATTTTCTGCTAAATAGGCATCGATATTATCATCCATAATATCACCAGGCAGTAAGATGATATCGACTTTTTCATCTTGCATAATTTGAGTTAATTTGTCTAATTGTTGGTTTCCGAATAATATGCCTAGATGTAAATCGCTTGCTATTCCGATACGTATTGGAGAAGAAAGTGGTTTATCTAGTTGAATCGAATAATGAATAATTTTTGGTACATAGGCGTTGTATACACTGAGGCAGATAATAGTAATTAGAGAAATGGGATAGAGGAGACGTAAAGTGTGGTCAATTTTAGTAGTAAATTTAGTATGCCGAAAAATTAAGTGAATAACCGCAATTGTCAAGCTGATAAACGCGGAAAACACTAGTAATGCTAATATCAATGCAATGAGACGGTAAGCTGTGAAAAATTTCAGAATATGTCCGATTAGAATAATATTAGGGAAGGAAAATATCAGTAATGTGATTAAAGAATTTTGATGTAGCTTACCTTTATCGTGAAAAATCCAGTGGATTGTGTGGTTAAAAATATATAGAAAAAATTGTAGTCCCAGTATGGCGGCTACGAAAATAAAATAGTAACGAGCTTCCAAAATATTTTCCCTAAAGTGCGGTCAAAAAATGATAGTTCTAGGGAAATGAATCATAAATTTGTCTGTTTTCAAAAGCAAATTTTTTCGTTAAAATGCCAGCCAATTTTGAGTTTTAGAAGGAACATAATATGTTTGGAAAAGGTGGCTTGGGCGGTTTAATGAAACAAGCGCAACAAATGCAGGAAAAAATGCAAAAAATGCAAGAAGAAATTGCGCAACTTGAAGTTACTGGAGAATCTGGTGCAGGATTGGTAAAAATCACGATTAACGGCGCACATAATTGCCGTCGTATTGAGATCGATCCTTCTTTAATGGAAGATGATAAAGAAATGTTAGAAGATTTAATCGCTGCCGCCTTTAATGATGCGATACGCCGCGCGGAAGAACTGCAAAAAGAAAAGATGGCGTCTGTAACTTCCGGAATGTCTTTACCTCCGGGATTTAAAGTTCCATTCTAAATATCCGTTATCCATTTCACAGTCAGGGGCAGCTGCCCCTATTATTATTTATGCAAAGTAGTCCACTATTAGAAGAACTCATCGAGAATTTACGCTGTTTACCCGGTGTTGGACCAAAATCAGCACAGCGTATGGCATATCATTTATTACAACGTAATCGTAACGGTGGTATAAATCTAGCTCGAGCATTAACTGCGGCGATGTCACAAATTGGGCATTGTTCGCAATGTCGTAATTTTACCGAAGAAGATATATGCAATATTTGTAATAATCCTCGCCGTCAGAATTCAGGGTTATTATGTATCGTAGAAATGCCGACAGATATTCAAGCGATTGAACAAACCGGCGAATTTGGTGGTCGTTATTTTGTATTAATGGGACGTTTATCCCCTATTGACGGTATTGGACCTCGTGAAATTGGTTTGGATTTATTAGCACAACGTTTGAATACAGAATCTTTTCATGAAGTAATTATTGCTACTAATCCGACAGCAGAAGGTGAGGTTACTGCTGGCTATATTGCGGAGATGTGCCAGCCGCACAATATTAAAGTAACTCGAATTGCCCATGGTGTTCCTATGGGAAGTGAATTAGATAATGTTGATGGAACAACGTTGGGACAATCTATTATCGGTCGACGTGAAATAGGTTAGATTATGCGTTTATTTGTCGCCGAGAAACCTAGTTTAGCTCGAGCCATTGCAGATGTTCTGCCTAAACCACACCAACGCGGAGACGGGTTTATTAAGTGCGGTGAGAATGATGTGGTAACTTGGTGTATAGGGCATTTATTAGAGCAAGCTGAACCTGATATTTATGATGAAAAATATAAACGCTGGCGTTTAGAGCATTTGCCGATTATTCCTGAAAAATGGAAGTTACTGCCGAGAAAAGAGGTTAAAAAACAGCTAAACATCGTAGAAAAATTAATTCACCAAGCAGATGAATTGGTTAATGCTGGAGACCCTGATCGGGAAGGTCAGTTATTGGTGGATGAGGTATTCAGCTATGCTAAATTAAGTACGGAAAAACAGCATGGAATCCTTCGTTGTTTAGTTAGTGATTTAAATCCCAATGCTGTTGAAAAAGCGGTAAATAAGTTACAACCGAATAGTCATTTTATTCCATTGGCAACTTCTGCATTAGCGCGTGCTCGAGCTGACTGGTTATATGGTATTAATATGACTAGGGCTTACACGATCCGCGGGCAACAGGTTGGTTATCAAGGCGTACTTTCTGTCGGTCGAGTACAAACACCGGTGCTTGGATTAATTGTTCGGCGTGATCTGGAGATAGAGAATTTCCAACCGAAAGATTTCTATGAGGTACTAGCTTGGATAAGAGATGAAAAAACACAGACAAAACTGACCGTACTTTTCTCTGCGTTATGGCAACCGAGTAAAGCTTGTAAGGACTATCAAGATGACGAAGGGCGTGTACTTTCGTTAGGTTTAGCGGAAAATGTTGTGAAGCGGATTACAGATCAACCTGCTGAGGTTACGGATTATTCGGATAAACGTGAAAAAGAAAGCGCGCCTTTGCCTTATTCTCTTTCTGCTTTACAAATTGATGCGGCAAAGCGTTATGGGATGTCTGCACAAACTGTGTTGGATATTTGTCAGCGTTTGTATGAGACTCACCGATTAATTACTTATCCTCGTTCAGATAACCGCCATTTACCGAATGAACATTTTGCTGATCGGCATAATATATTGAAAGCGATTTCTACACACATCCATCAATATCAAACTTTACCGGAAGTATTGAATACAGAACAGAAAAATCGTTGTTGGAATGATAAAAAAGTTGAAGCTCATCATGCTATTATTCCTACTGCCAGGTTAAACAATATTAACTTAACGTTAAGCGAGCAGCAGATTTATGATTTAATTGCTCGGCAGTATTTAATGCAATTTTGTCCAGATGCTGAATATCGAAAAAGTAAAATAACCTTGAATATTGCTGGAGGTACTTTTGTTGCACAAGCGAGAAATTTACAGATAGCAGGCTGGAAAACCTTATTAGGGAAAGAGGACGAAGACGAAAATCAAGAGCCATTGCTTCCTATCGTAAAAAAAGGGCAAATTTTATACTGTGAAAAAGGCGAAGTAGTTAGCAAAAAAACACAGCCACCGAAACCTTTTACCGATGCTACCTTACTTTCTGCGATGACAGGAATTGCCCGTTTTGTACAAGATAAAGAATTAAAAAAGATTTTGCGAGAAACCGATGGATTGGGAACGGAAGCTACGCGAGCTGGAATCATCGAATTATTGTTTAAACGCGGATTTTTATATAAGAAGAATAGAAATATTCATAGTACAGAAACTGGTCGTATTTTAATACAGGCGTTACCAGATATAGCTACCCAACCGGATATGACGGCTCATTGGGAATCACAATTAACGGGCATTAGTCAGAAGCAAGTCAGCTACCAACAATTTATGAATACATTAAATAAAATGTTGCCCGAATTAGTTCATTTTGTGAATTTTAATGCGTTGAGACAATTAAGCTATGCTGAAAAACCATTAACCCAAAAGCAAACAAAAGTGCGGTCAAAAAAGTGAATGTTTTCTTAAGTCTGCTTAGCATAACTTAATAAAATGAGTCCTCCTGCTTAAAGTTGAAACGATTGACTAAAAAACGAGAGAAACTACTTGCGTATTAATACAAATTTATATAGTATTCGCACCCAGTTTCCTCGCGGAATTGCAATTTAGAGAAAAGAATAATGTACAATATTTTACTATTTGTTTATGTAATCGTCGCTGTAGCTTTAATCGGCTTTATCCTTATTCAGCAAGGGAAGGGCGCTAATGCAGGCGCATCATTTGGCGGCGGTGCTTCCGGTACAATGTTCGGTTCGGCCGGAGCAGGTAATTTCTTAACGCGTACAAGTGCAATCTTAGCGACAATCTTTTTTGTTATTGCGTTAGTTTTAGGTAATATGAATTCCCAGCGTGGGCATGTTGAGAAGGGTGTATTTGAGGATTTGTCTCAAGCAGCAGAGCAAATTCAACAACAAGAGCAAGCAAAACCAGCTACTGAGAATAAGAATTTAGATATTCCTCAATAAACAATAATTTACAAATTTACGCTCTGGTGGTGGAATCGGTAGACACGCTATCTTGAGGGGGTAGTGTCCACAGGACGTGCGAGTTCAAGTCTCGCCCAGAGCACCAAGACACTTTTCAAAGCCTTTCGTAACATCTCGAAAGGCTTTTTTAATACCAGTAACCACAAGGGTTTATCGCTATTTTTCCTTTCTTAGCTTATCGCCTTTATTCGCCTTTGACCGCTGATTTTAGTAACACAGATAGTAACACAGTTTAAAATCGTGTTACCATGCCTCAAAACTGTGTTACTAAAACTAATGAGGAGCTAGATATGGCAAGGGCTGTCTTACCTTTAAACAATACTAAAATAGAGAAATCTAAACCGAAAGAAACGGAATATAATCTTTCTGATGGGGAAGGGCTTCACTTAAGAATAAAACCGTCAGGAAGTAAAATTTGGTTGTTTAATTATGTTTCACCAATCACTAAAAAGCGCACTAATTTAAGAATAGGGAAGTACCCTGAAATTTCTCTCGCTGATGCCCGCCTCAAACGTTCTGAATATCGTACTCTTTTAGCACAAGGAATCGATCCTCAAGCACTGAAAAAACAACAGGAACAAGCAGAAGAGAAAAAATTAGAAAATCAGTTCTATTCAATCGCTGAAAAGTGGAAAGAAAAGAAAGCCACTGAAATTGAGCCATTGACCCTAAAAAAGAATTGGCGGCGATTAGAAACCTATGTTTTTCCAACTTTAGGGAATATACCCGTTGCTGACATTCTTCCTAATGTTGTGATTGAAATGTTAGAACCGTTAAATAAACAAGGTAAAGGCGATACATTAAAACGCATTATTCGGTTGATTAATGAGATTTTAAACTATGCCGTTAATTATGGGTTACTGCCGTTTAATCCTTGCCTAAATGTCAATGCGGTATTTAATTTTGGCAAAAACGAGAACAACCCAACAATCAGCCCGGAAGAGTTGCCGGCATTATTGCATAAAATACAGAACTCAAAATTATCACTCTTTACCCGTTGTTTACTCCGTTTTCAATTATTGACAATGAGCCGTCCTGCTGAAACCAGTAACGCAGAATGGGCGGAAATAGATTTAGATAAAAAAGAGTGGTTGATACCTGCAGAAAAAATGAAAACAAGAAAGGTGCATAGAGTACCTTTATCAAGACAATCTCTTGAAGTGTTGGCGATTATGTATGAATTTACAAGTAATGCTCAATATGTTTTTCAAAGTGTCAGAGCGAAAAATAAACCAATGAATAGTCAAACGGCAAATAAAGCACTCGTGGATTTAGGTTATAAAAATAAATTGACTGCTCACGGTTTACGCTCTATTGCCAGTACCTATCTTAATGAGAAATTAATCAATTATGATGTTATTGAGGCTTGTTTATCTCATGGAATAAAAGATCAGGTAAGAAAAGCCTATAACCGATCAGATTATTTCGAAGAGAGAAAATCTGTAATGCAACTTTGGGGCGATTTTGTGGAGCAATGTGAGAAAGAAAACATATAAAAGTATAACGTGTGTAAAATATTTAAAAATAGCGTTCACTCGTTCACCGTCTGATTTTTCTTTGTTTTTCAATATGTTATAGAGTGAAATAAAAAAGTCGTGTTGTTCACCTAGTCTTTCACCTTTTGAGATAAAAAGCGCGGTTTTTATGCCGCGCCTTTCTTTATGTGTTGGGTTTGATGTACTCGTTATAAAATTCATCAAAATCTTTAAAGTGTACATTTGTTATGTATCGCCCCTTGTCTTTACCGGAAGTGATTCTTTTGCGTAAGTACGGGAACTCGTTCCCATGTTGCGCTAGTCCCTGCCTTAACGATTTGGAAAAACCATTTAAACTTAAACCGTTTGAGATATTGTTCGCTTCAATAAAAACAAGGTACGCCGGGTAAAGGTGGGTTCTTGGTAATCCGACTTTTGCATTGCCAATCCCTAAGCCGTTTTTTTCTTGAGAGGTTAAGAAATAGCTACAGAAAACGGCTAAATGATCTGACTCCATTTTAATATCTAAAGCTTCTTCACTTCCTTTTTGAATCTCAAGTGCTTTCTTTGCTGTTTCCGGTTGTTCAAAGGTATGAATCAGCTTGAAGATAATCCCGCCTATTTCACGCTCGATTTTTTCCATCAGGTTGAGATCACGTTCCTTTTCAGGGACAACTTTATCAAAATGAAAGATAACGCGCCGTCTTTCAATGCCGCCGCTTCGTTCCGTGAATCGGGTGGCTTCATTGTTTACGATTAATACTACTGCAGGAATAATCGCCTTAAATTTCGCTCGGTGTTTCGGGTCAATGTTTACCGGATCGCCCCCTGTGATACTTTTTAACCCGCCACCATCACCACCGTAGCGAGATTGTTCAGGGCATATAATTAAGGTTTTCCCAACAAAACTTTCTCGTCCGCGTGGTTCGTCTAAATCGACTAATCGACCGCTTTCAGTATTTTGATCACCGGCAAGCATCGTGGCAATATTGGCAAACACCGATTTCCCACTGCCGCCATCACCGGTGATTTCAAAGAATAATTGCCAGTCGTGGCGATTGGTGAGAATGGCGTAAAGTGCGGCTAAAAGTGCGGTCTTTTTCTCTTCTTTGCCACCACTGACAAATTCCAACCATTTATCAAAGTGCGGCGTATCTTGCGCATGATTAAGATAATCATGCGGGATATAAGAAGTTAGCCAATTCTCGCGACAGTGGGGAAGAAATTCCAATGTAGCACGATTAAATGTACCGTTATTGAATGCGATCAATTCTTTAACTTGCATTCCCATTTTAGGCGATTGAATTTTAATCGTTTCTATAATGGTTTCAATGGTACGCGCACTATAATTAAAATCTTGTTCATCAAAGAATGCCACCGCTTTATCAATAACATCATATTCCTCTACCACTTGCCATTTTATGCCGTCATAGTGATAAAGTTTGCGCTCTTGCGTACTTAGAGCTAAATCCATATTTAACCATTTACTTAAAGCTCGGGCTTTTTTATTGGTACCGTCTTTTTCTTTTAGCTTTTCAGCCGGTGCAATTTTATCTGCCAAATCGACCGCACTTTTATCTGTGCGTAAGCGTTGAATATAGTCGCTTAAATCTTCAATCTGTTGAGCGGCGGCATCAAAGAGGTTTACTTCTATTGCATCGGTATTTTTCGCTAGATTGCGACAAATAGCGGTGATTTCTTCTGGGGTTAATTCACCATACTGAAAGAATTTAATGAGCTGTTGCTCTTCCCTTGCAATACGAATTGAAGAAATATTCTCAAGCTGTTTTTCAGCAAGAATTACGGGCTTTTGACCGGGTTCTAAGCCCCCAATCAACGTACATAATAACTGCCATTCCTCGCCTTTGCCTTTATTCCACGCTTGCCAGGCTTTACGCCCGGCAAGAATAATTAAATCGGAATAAGGTTCATGCGGTTGGTCGGCTAAATGAGGTGCATTAATTAATCGTGCCATTGTATGCTCCCATGATTTCAAGCCCGTTTTTTGAAATAGTCATTAATCGCATATCTGCCGCATTTTGTAATGTGGCCAATATATCAAGAATGCTTTCAGCTGCAGCAATCGTTAACCCCACTTTTACCATTTCTTCATCGGTTAATGGTTTTTCTGCTAAACGTGCTTTTATCGCTTCATCTTTCAATTCAGTAAAATGAAGTCTGAGGAAAAGCAGCTCATTTCTTGTCTTCGTCAATTCGTTGCGTTGTGCTTCCGGCATTGTGTTAAAGACGACTGAAAGCTCTTCTATGCACGACATAACATAAGGAATCGGGCTAACATTCTCGCCGTTAAGCTGTCTTATTCTTGCTGTCAGTGCGGTTACTTCCGTTTCGTTGAGGTTATTAATATCTATGTTCATGCTTTCTCCTTTAGGGTTTTGATTTTCTAATCGTTGCCGCTTTCTTAATTTGCTCGATTGAATTAGCCAACCCGTTATAGTGTCCGTTATGCAAATAATCTTCGGCGAATGCTAAAAACTGTTTGATACGCTTTACCGATTTTTCTAACTGCTCAGGCGTTGGGGGGTAGGGTGCTTTAAAAGGTTTTACGGTTTTAGGCTTTTTCATCATTTTCCCCTTTTCTGATTGCTTCGCTTAACTTGCTATAAGTTTGGTTAGCATTTTTTAACAAGGTTTGAGCCGTCCATAGGGTATTAGTAACAATTTCATTGCTTACCGAAAATTCCTTGTTCATAGAAATATCAACGGTTAAATAATCAATAATGGCTTGTGCTTGAGTAAGGTGGCGTGATAGCTCATCTTGTAAATCAAGGTGATAATTAGTCATTGTTCACCTCCTCGCCTAGAATAAATGCAATGCGTCTCTCTGCCTCAGTGATTGCAATATTGAGTGAGGTTTCAATCCCTTTTAAGGCTCGTTCCATTTCGCAAGGTTCGATTCGTTCTAAATCGGTTCGGGTGTGAAGAAAATTAAGTAAGACTGAACTATTCCATAAGTTATCAATGTGGGATTTTAAAAGGTCTAATTGATTGGAAATATCTTTACGCATAAACCACCTCCGAACGATTGGAAGCGCGGTCATTTTTAAGGTTGATTTTGCCGGCAAGGACAAGCACAAATTCACGGGCTAAAACAGCACGGGCTTGTAATTCGCTGTTAGCATTAATGCGGATTTTTTGGATATGATTGGTTAAATCAGTGCGACGTATAGCCGCAAAAATGAATTGGTACATTTGTGTAGCTCCAATTGTTAAATTTGGAAACTACCGCTAAACTTTCCTACGGTTTGGGCGGTAGCGTAACGGGGTAGGAAATATCGCCACAATTGGAAAGCGATCAGCCTTTCGGCTGCCCGTTACACTACCATTGAGAACAAGCCTATTGGCTTATTTTAGGTGTGTGGGTGCTACAAACAAAAATAACACGGTTCAAAGGCGTGTTACTGTTCGCCAATTGCTAAATTTTCGAGTTTCCTACGCTCGGCAACCTCTTTTTCAGATTGCCTTTTTACTCTATGCCTATCGTGGGAAAGTGTCAAGCGGTAAATTTAAAATTTATTAATTTAGGTTTAGCTGTTTTTTAACGTTAAGATAAAATCTGATAATGCTTTTAGAAAATCGGGTGATAACCATAGAAAAAAAGCTATAGCAACGCCCACCCCACAAGACTTAAAAAAGAATTTTAAGCCTGCGGATATTTCTAACCCCGCTTTGTCCGCACCTGTTTCACTCATATTTCCCCCTATACTCACTGTCGTTAATAAGTTGCTAATAAATCTCACAATGCTATAATTTGGCTCGGGTTTGTTCGCACTATGCGGAATTGAAAGCTCTGAATGATTGGTTATTCGGGGCTTTTTTCTTGCCATTCTTCCCCCTATGCTGCTTGTTTTAAATTAGTGTTCTGCCAAAAATAAAGCGCACTTTGTTCTAATTTCGCTTTGCGGCTGTAATAATCCATATTGAGCTTAATCATTGTGGCGTTTTCTACCGCTAATAAATCAATCAGTTTTAATTGAGTTTTGCTAAGGTGTTGGCGCAAGTCGTCATCTTCAGGATAACCGTTAATGCGTAACCACTTTTTACAACCGGCTCCCAGTGCCACGATATAAATCAAGTTATTTTCTCTAGCGTAAGCGTGAACTTCTTTTTTGCCGGTTAGTCGCTCTCTATATTGGATTGCATCGGTTAGTATTGACTGGTGATTGCTTAGTGTTGATTTAGTCGTGATCCAATCTTCCATATCATTAAAGCATTTAATATAAGCCTCTTTAAATTGCGCCGCTTTTTTTCCACGAAAACCCATTACAAGGAATGTAAAACCATCTCGGGTCATTCGATACATTGGGCGCATTTTGCCTTGTTCATCTTTGTATTTTGCCGGCTGAAAATTCAGCCCGCTAAATTCTTTTGAGCAATCAAGGTTTTCAATGGCTTGAAGAATGTTTTTATGCATTTTCCCGAAATAGTCTGCGACAAATAATGAAGTTGTCATTGCCTGTGTTTGATCGTGGAATTTATGCGGAAATACTAAAGTTGATAGTTGCATATTCATATTCCCTCCTTAAACTCGTGCGGCTTTTTGTTCTTCAATCCACGCATTCACTTCTTCTAAATCCCATCGGATAAAGTTTTGTGAAAAGCGGATCGGCTGTGGGAATTGTTTGGCTTTAACTAATTCGTTTAATTTAGTGCCACCAAAAGAAACCAAATGTAATACATCTGCTTTGCTGATTAATTTTTTAGGTTGGGTTTGAGGTCTGTTCATAAAATACCTTCCGTTAGTTAAATATTTGTGAAGTTGTGTAACGTTACGGGTGGTATTAGAAGGGATTTTTGAAAGGTTGAAAAACGGATAAGCAGCTTTTATACGTTGAAAAGCTACTTTTAAACATATATAAGTTACTTTTCAACATACAAAAGCAACTTATGATCACTAGAAAATTTTATTTTTTAGGCTGAAAGGGCTTGACCCAACGGATTATCGTTTGGATACTTTGTGTCAGTTCTAACTTATCTTTGAGTTGATAAGCCATATTTTCTTGAGTGATACTTGAATCTTTCTCCCATATATCTTTAGCAAACTGCTCGGCTTCAATTTGGGCTTGTTTTTTGCGTTTAGGTGATTTGCCTCTGATATGGTTTTGAACTTTTGGTGAAACTTTGGCACAAATTGAAATTTCATTTATATCCTTTTTTATAGATGAGGTTATCATTTTTAATCCTAATAGATACTTTCTATCTATATCTTTATGCT
>MLAA01000004.1 GCA_001998905.1 Rodentibacter caecimuris
TTTTTGACAAAAATATTAATTTTTTAGTTGTTTGTTGTTTTCTTAACCAAAAAACTTCCTATTCTATTTCTGATTTTTTAGGAATGCTAGTTTGCGCACCTTTACGAGTTACAGAAATTGATGCCGCTTTTTGAGCGAAAGCAATCGCTTCTTCCAAACTTTTTCTGCTTAACAACGCCGCAACCAAACCGCCATTAAAAGTATCACCAGCAGCTGTTGAATCCACGGCTTTAACGCGGAACCCAGCTATCATTTTCCCCTTTCCATTTTCACTTAAATAAACTCCTTTTGCTCCTAGGGTAATAATCACTGTGCCAATTCCTTTTTGATGAAAAATATTCGCTGCTTGAACAGCTGCCTGTTCATCAATGACTTTTACCCCAGTAAGAATTTCTGTTTCACTTTCATTTGGCGTAATAATATCTACTTGCGAAAGTAAAGTATCAGGTAAACGACTTGCTGGTGCGGGATTCAGTACAACTTTAGTTCCAGATCCCTTTGCTAATTTGATAGCAAACTCTACTGTAGGTAAGGGCGTTTCAAGCTGGACTAAAAGTATTGAGGCCTGCTCAATTTTATCACGGTAGCATTCAACAAAATTAACATTGAGATCTGCATTTGCACCGGCTGAAATAACAATACTGTTTTCACCATTATCAGCCACCTGAATCATTGCCAATCCTGTGCTTTGATTAGGTATACTAACAATAGAGGAAGTATCAATACCTTCATCAGTAAAAGCCTGTTTCATCGTTTGTCCGATTTGGTCTGAACCAATAGCACTGATAAATTGTACCTTTGCCCCTAAACGAGAAGCTGCAACTGCTTGATTTGCACCTTTTCCTCCATAAGCCAGTTGAAAATCCCGTCCCTGTAATGTTTCACCTGCTTGTGCAAAATAAGGCACCTGAATGACATAATCCGCATTAATACTACCTAAAACACATACTGTATTATTTTTCATTTTTACCTCTAAGAAAGTGCGGTCAGTTTTCTTGGCGTTTTACATGACCGCAGACTATTACTGAGTAATCACTTTTAACGGTACAGGAATAACGGACTCAACCGATTCACCTTTAAGGATTTTATCTGCCGTTTCTACCCCTAACTCACCAATTTTTTCGGGTTGTTGCGCGACAGTTGCCCCTAAGCGACCACTTTTTACTGCTTTAACAGCATCTTCAGTACCATCAAAACCGACAACCAACATTTCTTTTCCCGCTGCTTTAATTGCTCTTAGCGCACCTAATGCCATTTCATCATTCTGAGCAAAAACCGCCTTCGCTGCATTATGGCTTGTCAGTAAATTTTCCATGACATTTAGGCCTTTAGTACGATCAAAATCTGCAGGTTGACTTGCCAATAATTCAAATTGATGAGCCTTCACTGCTTGCTGAAAGCCTTCCCCCCGTTCACGGGCTGCAGAGGTCCCCGCGATACCTTCCAACTGAATGACTTTAGCATTTTTACCCACTTTTGCAGCAATAAAATCACCAGCTATTTTACCGCCAGCGACATTATCAGAAGCGATATGGCTGGCAACTTTTCCCTTATTCGCACCACGATCCAGTGTAATAACCGGAATATTTTTACGATTAGCCACTGCAACCGAGTTACCGACCGCTTCTGAATCCGTCGGATTAATCAGCAATACTTTTGCGCCACGAATACTTACATCCTCTACATTTGCTAATTCTTTAGCAGGATTATTTTGCGAATCTAAAACAATCAAATCATAACCTAACATTTTAGCCTTTTTCTCTGCCCCTTCTTTAAGGGTAACAAAGAAGGGGTTATCTAAAGTAGATACGGCCAAAGCGATAGTTTCTTTAGCGATTACCGACTGACTAAATACAAGCCCTAATGCAATGGCTAATAAACTCATTTTTTTCATATAATCTCCTTAGCAGGATGAGCAAAACGGCATACTCAAGGTTTGTGAATGATGGTCTTACGACCGATGAAGTTATCCAAAATAACAGCAGCTAAAATAACCAACGCTTTAGCAACCAATTGGTAGTATGAATCAATATCCAATAAATTTAACGCATTACTAAGAAAACCAATAATCAAAGCACCAATCAACGTGCCAAAAATCCGCCCTTTCCCCCCCATTAAACTAGTGCCACCTACAACGACGGCAGCAATGGCATCAAGCTCATAACCAGTACCAGCAGTAGGTTGTGCCGAACCTAATCTTGATGTAACAATTAAACCTGCTAATGCCGCTAATAAGCCACTTACAGCAAACACAAATAATTTAACTTGATTAACATTAATTCCAGATAATGCGGTTGCTGCTTCGTTGCCGCCTAAAGCATAAATATATCGACCAATACGGGTTTGCGTTAAAACATACCATCCTAATCCGAACAGAATAAACATCAACCAAACAGGAACAGGAATTCCTAACCATACCCCCGTTCCAATTTCTGCAAAACTGTCGGCTCCCTCGGAAAATCCAGTACTAATCGGGCGCCCTCCCATATAAATCATCGTAATTCCCCGCAACAGCAACATAGTAATTAACGTCGCCATAAACGCCTGTACTTTACCAAAGGCTACCAGTACGCCATTAAGCAAACCAATCGCTGTGCCAAATAACAATACTACAGGGATCACCAAAGAAATAGGTAGTTCCGTTCCGACAAGCGTTGCCGCAACCGCACCTGTCAATGCCAGTACAGAGCCTACGGATAAATCAATACCAGCTATCAAAATAACAAAAGTCATCCCAATCGCAATAATCGCATTAACGGAAGTTTGACGTAAAATGTTGAGTAAATTATCCGAACTAAAAAAATTCGGATTAAGACTTGATACCACAATAATGAGTAACACTAAAGCAATCACTGAGCGTTGCTCAATTAATATTTTTTTCAATTTATTCATTTACAAAATTTCCTCTTTATCATTCTGCTTTAAGGAATTTTTTCCGATTGCAGCAGCCAACAAGCTTGCTTGTGTGGCTAAAGTGCGGTCAAATTCCGCACTGATTTTTCCTTCTCTCATAACTAAAATACGATCGGACATTCCCAATACCTCGGGCATATCGGAGGACACTAAAATAATACTTAATCCCTGTTCTTTAAATTGATTAATTAGTTGGTAAATTTCTTTTTTTGCGCCAACATCCACACCTCTGGTTGGTTCATCTAAGATAAGTACTTTAGGTGCAGTCATCAGTCCCTTAGCAATTGCTACTTTTTGTTGATTACCACCAGATAGCTCACCGATTAATTTATCAACACTTGGTGTTTTAATATTAAATAGGCGAATAAATTCGGAGACTCTTTGCTTCTCCTCACGATGCTTAAGCTGTCCCCAACCGGATAATGCTTTCAATGCAGTGAGAGACATATTATGCTTTATCGTCATTCCTAAAATTAATCCGTCTCCCTTACGATCTTCAGAAATATAAACAATTCCATTTCTTAATCCGCCTTGAGCCGTTCTATGGAACAACACCTTACCATCCAATGTTAAAGTGCCTGACTTCCGAGGCAAGGCGCCAAATATCAATTTCATCAACTCCGTCCGACCAGCTCCCATTAAGCCAGATACGCCTAAAATCTCACCTTGGCGTAACTCAAAACTTACATTCTGAATTCCACAGCCACAAAACTCTTCAATTTTTAGCCGCACTTTGCCCAACTTTATTGGTAAATAAGGGTATTGTTCTTCTAATTTTCGCCCAACCATCATTTCGATTAATTGATCTTCACTTAGATCCTTCACTGCTTTTTCACCAATAAATTGTCCATCTCGCAATACTGTAACATCATCGCAAATTTGGAAAATCTCTTTTAAACGATGAGAAATATAAACAATACCCCGGCCTTCAGCTTTCAATTCTTGAATCACATTAAACAAAGCATCAGTTTCTGTATCCGTCAAAGCATCGGTCGGCTCATCCATAATAATCACTCTAGCTTCAAAACTTAACGCTTTAGCAATTTCTACCATTTGTCGCTCACCAATCGACAGTTCTTCTGCCAAAGTTCTGCTAGAACGAGAGACACCTAATCGAGCTAACAAACGGTCGGATTCTGTATACATTCTATGCCAGTCAATACCGCCCCAAGGATGAACAAATTCTCTCCCTAGAAAAATATTTTCCGCAATAGATAAATTATTCAATATATTTAATTCTTGATGAATAATACTCAAACTGGCTTCTTGTGATGTTTTAGGATTGGCAAATGCTACATTTTTTCCTAAATATGAGATGTTACCTGCATCTCGAGCATAAATGCCGGTTAAAATTTTCATTAATGTTGATTTACCGGCACCATTTTCTCCCATTAATGCCATAACGCGTCCAGCATACACGTTCAGGCAAGCATTCTTTAATGCTTGCACACCAGGAAAAGATTTATCTATCCCTTTAATTTCCAATAAAGTCTTCATTTCTATCACTAAAACGATACACCCGAGTACAAAATAACGTTCGCATAAGGGCTACACTCCCCTGTTCTCACTACGGCTTTTGCTTGACGGCATTCTTGCTTAAATTGAGCATGCTGTACATATTCCACACTAATTAATTTCCCCTGCAACAATGCTGTCTGCTCAATCAATTTTAGTAACTCCACTTCAATTTGCGGGTTAAAAGATTTAATTTCTTCCGCTAACAAGATTTTTTCGATAAATAACTCGGATAATATTGTTTTCAGAGTAGAAATAAAATCGGGAATTCCCTTCGTTAAGGCTAAGTCAATAGTATGTTGCTCTAGCGCTATCGGTAAACCAGCATCACAAATAACTAAAGCATCTGTATGCCCCATTTTGGCAATAACTTCCGAAAGCGAAGCATTTAGAAGTGTCGTTTTTTTCATTACAGGCTCCTTATTTACTAATTCCTATGCATGATATCCATTAATATCGAAACGTTTCGATGAAGGAGAATAAAAAAATCCGTATGAAAAAACAAACGGATTTTATTAAAAATGTGAAGCGGTTCACAAAAATGGCAAATAAACCATTATTTATACAAAATATTTACTGAATTTATGAAAATTTATCATCTATTTTTTGCGACATTCAATGGTGCAAAAGTTTGCGCTGTAGGCATTACTTCAATGCGATTAATATTAACATGTGATGGTTGTTGATTAAGCCATAACACGATATTAGCAATATCTTCAGGTGATACATATTGCACGTTCTCATAAACTTTGGCTGCTTTATCATTATCCCCTTTAAAGCGAATATTGGAAAATTCTGTTCCTCCGCATAACCCCGGTTCAACATTGGTTACCCGAATGGCAGTTCCAGCTAAATCAGCCCTCAAATTTAAGCTGAATTGCTTGACAAAAGCCTTTGTCCCACCATATACATTACCACCAGGATAAGGATAATTTCCTGCAATCGAGCCTAAATTAATAATATGCCCACTATTTTTAGCAACCATTTCTGGCAAAATAAACCGAGTAATGGCAACTACCCCTTTAACATTTGTATCAATCATGGTGATCCAATCATCAAGATTAGCTTGATCAGCCCGTTCTAAGCCTAAGGCAAGACCTGCATTATTCACCAATAAATCAACCGACTGCCAATCTTTCGGGCGACTAGCAAGTTGTTGTTCAGTAGCCTTTAAATCTTGCACATCAAACGCAAGAGGTAAGAATTTATCACCAAATTGTGCAGCCAATTCCTTAAGACGTTCTACCCGTCTGCCTGTACCTATCACTCTATAATCGGCTTCAATTAAAGTTTTGCATATTGCCAAACCAAATCCTGCGGTTACACCTGTAACTAATGCTGTTTTTGCTGTTTTCATTGTGTATTCCTCTCAATTAACATCATTAACCAATCACATAAAAGATAAAGTCTATCACTTATCTGTTTCATAAATCTTACCGATACCATATACCAATAATAAAAAATGTAAATTGAAAAAAATTCAGCTCTATATCAACTAAATTCATATTTAAGTGATTCAAAAAAATATAAATATAAAGTGCGGTCAAAAATAGCACACACCCAATAACAATAAAATCAACCTATCAATAACAAATAATTGATAGCTATACTTTATTGATATAATAGTTTGATGAATCTTTATACCTATTTATAATGAACAATGAAACTTACTCAAACTACTACTATTTGGAGGAATGACTATGTCAGCAAAATGCCCTTTTGATCACAAAACTCTAACATCAGCAGCTGGCGCTCCTGTTGTTGATAATGACAATACAATGTCTGCCGGTCCACGCGGTCCTTTATTACTACAAGACGTATGGTTTCAAGAGAAATTAGCCCACTTTGCACGTGAACGTATTCCTGAACGTGTAGTTCATGCTAAAGGATCCGCTGCTTATGGTACCTTTACTGTAACACAAGACATTACAAAATATACTAAAGCAGCGGTCTTTAAGCCTGGCACAAAAACAGAAGTACTATTGCGTTTTTCAACCGTAGCTGGCGAGCGTGGTGCAGCAGATGCCGAACGTGATGTGCGTGGTTTCTCATTGAAATTCTACACTTCGCAAGGTAACTGGGACTTAGTGGGTAACAATACACCGGTATTCTTTATCCGTGATCCGTTAAAATTCCCGGATTTCATTCACACTCAAAAACGCAATCCACAAACTAACTTGCGTGATGCTAATGCTGCATGGGATTTTTGGTCTCGCCACCCAGAATCCATGCACCAAATTATGACATTATTCTCTGACCGTGGTATTCCGCAAACATTACGCCATATGAATGGTTACGGTAGCCATACTTACAGCTTTGTAAACGAAGCAAATGAACGCTTCTGGGTAAAATTCCACTTTAAAACTCAGCAAGGTCATAAATTCTACACCAATGAGGAAGCAGCAAAAGTCGTAGGTGAAAACCGTGAATCTAGTCAACAGGATTTATATGAAGCAATTGAGCGCGGCGAATTTCCACGTTGGACTGTCCAAGTGCAAATTATGCCTGAAGCAGATGCTCATAAACATAACTACTCATTTGACTTAACGAAAGTATGGCCACACGCAGATTATCCGGTAATTGAAGTCGGTGTCTTAGAGTTAAATCGTAATCCGCAAAACTACTTTGCAGAAGTTGAGCAAGCCGCGTTTGCGCCGAGCAATATCGTACCGGGAATTGGATTTTCACCGGACAGAATGCTGCAAGGTCGTCTGTTCTCCTACCAAGATGCACAGCGCTACCGTTTAGGTGTGAACCATCATCAAATTCCTGTAAATGCACCGAAATGTCCATACCACACAACTCACCGTGATGGTGCAATGCGTGTGGATCACAACGGCGGAACAAATCCTAACTACGCACCAAACCGTTTCGATACTTATGTTCCAACCCACGATCAAGTGCCTTTACAAATTGAACAAGAAGCGGCACATTTCAACTTCCGTGAATATGATGAAGATTACTATTCACAACCAGCTGCGTTGTATAATATCTTCACAGCAGAAGAAAAAGATCGTCTTGCAAGCAATTTTGCCGCGGGATTATCAGGCGTTACTGTGCCAGAAATTGTAGAAAGACAATTAGCTCACTTTGAGAAAGTAAGTACTGAATTAGCAAACGCTATTCGTACCAAATTAGCTAATTAATATTAAATAGCTAAAATAAATAAAAATGCCAAGTTTTGTTAAATTCAATTCTTGGCATTTTTATTGAAAAATAATTAATGTGATACGTCTCACAAAAACAATAAATATAAAATGACAATATACATTTATATTGCTATGGTGTAAAAGATATATCTATATATCAATTGTATGGTTGTATTTATATTCACTTTTACCTAAAGGTAAATCTTATGTTTACGATAACCCTACTCACACTATCTTGGTTTATTATCGATCCTAAACTCCACTTTTATTTTCCGTAAGATCCCTATTTCCTGTTATTTTTACTTAAATACTATTTCCCACTAAATATTATTTTTATTAGTGAGTATTATTTTTGTTTTAATAAAAATAATTTTTCTTTTCTATGTTATTTACAAGGAAAAGCAATTCATATTTTAAATGAGGATTTTATTATGCAAAATTTCAAACATTTACCCGAACCTTTCCGTATTAGAGTCATTGAACCAGTTAAAAGAACGACTAGAGAATATCGCGATCAAGCAATTTTAAAAGCCGGAATGAATCCCTTTCTATTAGATAGTGAAGATGTTTTTATCGATTTATTAACAGATAGTGGCACTGGTGCAATTACACAAGATATGCAATCGGCTATGCTGCGAGGAGATGAAGCATATAGCGGCAGTCGAAGTTATTATGCTTTAGCGAACACCGTAAAAGAAATCTTTGGCTATCAATATACAATTCCAACCCACCAAGGACGAGGAGCCGAACAAATTTATATTCCGGTTTTAATAAATAAACGTGAACAAGAAAAGGGATTGGATCGCAATAAAATGACAGTGTTCTCCAACTATTTTTTTGATACCACTCAAGGACACAGTCAAATTAATGGTGCCACTGTCCGTAATACTTATATAAAAGAAGCGTTTGATACTGAAACTCATCACGATTTCAAGGGTAATTTTGATCTAGAAAAATTAGAACAAGGAATTTTATCAGCAGGCGCAGAAAACGTACCTTACATTGTTTGCACTATCACCTGTAATTCTGCTGGAGGGCAACCTGTTTCATTGGAAAATATGAAAGGAATGTACCGAATTGCCCGTAAATATGATATTCCTGTTATTATGGATTCCGCTCGTTTTGCCGAAAATGCTTATTTTATTCAACAAAGGGAAACGGGTTATCAAAGTTGGACAATCGAACAAATTACTTATGAATCATATCGCTATGCTGATATTTTAGCAATGTCAGCCAAAAAAGATGCGATGGTCCAAATGGGTGGATTATTGTGCTTTAAAGACAGTAGCATGGAAGAAGTTTATAACGAATGTCGCACACTCTGTGTTGTTCAAGAAGGTTTTCCAACTTACGGTGGCTTAGAAGGTGGAGCAATGGAACGTCTAGCCGTTGGATTAAGAGACGGCATGCGACAAGAATGGTTAGCTTACCGAATAAGACAAGTTGAATATCTAGTCAACGGCTTAGAACAAATCGGGATTATTTGCCAACAACCGGGTGGACACGCTGCCTTTGTTGATGCAGGAAAATTGCTACCACACATTCCTGCCGATCAATTCCCTGCTCAAGCACTTTCCTGTGAGCTTTATAAAGTCGCTGGAATAAGAACCGTTGAAATAGGGTCATTTTTACTCGGACGAGATCCGAAAACAGGTTTACAGCTTCCTTGTCCGGCAGAATTACTACGCTTAACTATTCCAAGGGCAACCTACACACAAACCCATATGGACTTCATCATTGAAGCATTTGCAAAAGTAAAAGACAATGCCAAAAATATTAAAGGCTTAACCTTTACCTACGAGCCAAAAGTATTGCGCCACTTTACTGCTCGTTTGCAAGAAATACAGTAAAATCCGACCGCACTTTTTATTCAGTGCGGTATTTCACTTTCATTATTTATCTACTCATAATGTAGATAAGGAGATGTTATGCCGAAAAAACCTTCTGTTTTTGGCGGCGCCTGTATTATTGCCAGTGTTTGCGTCGGAGCCGGAATGTTGGGGCTTCCTTCCTCCGGAGCCGGTGCTTGGACAATTTGGTCAAGCCTTACTATTATTTTCACTATGATCATGATGACATTATCAGGCTGGCTACTATTAGAAGCCTATAAAGATTTTGATCTTAGAGTCTCTTTTAGTTCAGTAACAAAACAAATTTTAGGCAATAAACTCAATTTATTAAATAATCTAGCAGTTTATTTTGTTGGTGGAATTCTACTTTACGCCTATATTACTGCCTCTGGGGCCATTATTGATGGATTAATCAGTCCATTCATCACATTAGGACAATACAGCAGCCGAATTTGGTCAGTTATATTTGTATTGCTATTTTCATTCTTTGTTTGGCATTCTACTCGCTTAGTCGATCGTGTTTCCGTGCTTCTCATCATCTTTATGGCATCGTCATTTGCTATTAGTAGTTATGGACTTGCAATAAATATTGACTTAAATATATTACTTGATCACCCATCGCAAAATAATAGCTACGCCCCCTACGCAATAGCAATGATCCCTGTTGCTCTGACTTCATTCGGCTATCATCACTCTGTTTCTACAATGAGGGCTTATTACGCTGAAGAACAAAAAGCTAAATATGCTATTCTAGGTGGAACACTTATTGCCCTCGCATTTTATTTGCTGTGGATTTTCTGTATATTTGGTAATTTAACCCGTCAACAATTTATCCAAATCATCGCAAATGGCGGAAATTTAGAAACATTATTGAGTGTATTAAGAAATACAATCCAATCCGATTCTATTCGACAAGCCATCAATATATTTTCTATTTCAGCTATTTTATCTTCTTTCATTGGTGTCGGATTGGGCGTCTTTGATTTTTTAGCTGACTTTTTTAAATTTGACGATACTCGCTCAGGTAGAACCCAATCTTGGGCAGTAACTTTTTTACCGCCATTATTGCTGTCAGTTTTATATCCACTTGGTTTCCTAAAAGCTATTGGCTATGCCGGTGCTGTTGCTACAATTTGGGTATGTATCATTCCAGCCTTATTAGTTTATAAAGTTAGAAAGAAAATGACTAAAAATCCTTTTAGAGTCTGTGGTGGAACACTTCTGCTTATAGTAATAATTTTGTTTGGACTTTTAACCGCACTTTTTCATTTTCTTGCAATGTTTAACTATCTACCGATACTGACAAAGTAATCAAAAACAATAGGTATAGTGCTTGCTATACCTATTCTGTGCTATTTATGACGACAAACTGCAATAAAATCCAATTTTTTTAGGGAGATTAAGTACTCTAAAGTATTCGTCGTTTTACCTACCTCTATATTGCAAAAAACCCTGTAAAATACAGGGTTTATAGTCATTTTAAAATTCTTCAGTTGTTTAGATTAGAATGTTGTTAATCTTCACTATTTACAGATTCTTCCATTGGAAGGTTTTCTTCCTCCACATCACAAACCCGTTCAAGGCTCACCAACTGCTCATTTTCTGCCGTACGTATTAATCGTACCCCTTGAGTATTCCGTCCAACAATGCTAACTTCACAAACACGTGTTCGAACCAGTGTTCCGGCATCTGTAATCAACATAATTTGGTCATTTTCTTCTACTTGTGTGGCGGCTACTACTTTACCGTTACGTTCACTTACCTTAATTGAAATGACCCCTTTAGTATTACGAGATTTTGTCGGATATTCACTTAGCTCTGTGCGCTTACCGTAACCGTTTTGTGTCGCTGTTAAAATAGCACCTTGATTCTTCGGAACAACTAATGAGACGACTTTATCAATATTCAAATCCAAAGCCTCGTCAGCACTATCGTCAGAAATGTCTTCAATTTCGACCGCACTTTCTTCATCTGATAACTCACTAGTTAGAGCAAGTTTAATTCCACGCACGCCTGTTGCAGCCCGCCCCATCGCTCGTACTGCCGCTTCATCAAAACGAACAACTCTACCTTGCGATGAAAACAACATAATCTCATTAGAACCATCTGTAATATCTACACCGATCAATTCATCTTCATCTCGTAAGTTTAAGGCAATAATACCGTTTGAGCGAGGACGACTAAACTCAGTTAACGCAATTTTCTTCACTATACCACCAGCAGTTGCCATAATGACAAATTTACCTTCTTCATATGCAGACACCGGTAAGATCGCCGTAATCCGTTCATTAGCATCAAGCGGTAGAATATTAATAATCGGCCGACCGCGTGATCCTCGGCTGGCTTGTGGTAATTGATAAACTTTTAGCCAATATAAACGACCTCGACTGGAGAAACATAGAATAGTATCGTGAGTATTCGCTACTAATAATTTCTCGATGAAGTCTTCTTCTTTCATTTTCGTTGCAGATTTACCCTTGCCGCCCCGACGCTGAGCTTCGTAATCTGTCAATGGTTGATATTTCACATATCCTTCATGAGAAAGCGTTACAACAACATCTTCTTGAGCAATTAAATCTTCAAGATCAATATCGCCTGAAGCAGTAGTAATTTCCGTGCGACGTTCATCTCCGAATTGCGCTTTAACTTGTTCTAATTCTTCTCGAATCACTTCCATTAAACGTTCTGGACTATTTAAAATGCGCAACAACTCTTGAATTTCAGCTAATAACTCTTGATAAGCAGCAACGATTTTTTCATGTTCAAGCCCAGTCAAACGATGTAATTGCATTTCAACAATAGTTTTAACCTGCTCTTCGGATAAATAATACAATCCATCGCGTACACCAAATTCTTCCGCTAAATCTTCCGGGCGAGAAACATCCGCGCCTGCGGCCGCGAGCATTGGTGCGACATTACCTAATTGCCAGCCTCTGGCCATTAATCCTGCCTCGGCTTCGCTACGAGTCTTCGAATTACGGATTAATTCAATCACTTCCTCAATATTAGCTAAAGCAATAGCTTGCCCTTCTAATTTATGCACGCTTTCACGCGCTTTACGCAATTCAAATAAAGTACGGCGTACCACAACTTCACGGCGGTGTAATACAAAAGATTCAATAATTTGTTTTAAATTAAACAAACGAGGCTGACCATGATCCAAGGCCACCATATTGATACCAAAAGTAACCTGCATTTGAGTTAAGGCATATAAATGATTTAGTACCACTTCGCCTACTGCATCGCGCTTAATATCAATCTCAATACGAATCCCTTCTTTATTGGAAAGGTCAATAATATTACTGATGCCCTCAATTTTTTTCTCTTTAATCAATTCAGCAACTTTTTCTACTAATTTTGCTTTATTGACTTGATAAGGCAATTCGGTAACGACAATTTGTTCTCTTCCCTTATCATTACTTTCAACCGTCGCTCTTGCACGGATATAAACCTTACCTCTTCCAGTACGATAGGCATCTTCGATACCTTTACGGCCATTAATAATCGCCGCCGTTGGAAAATCCGGACCAGGGATAAAACGCATTAGTTCGTCAATGGTAATATCGTGATTATCAATATAGGCCAGACATCCGTCTAACACTTCGTTTAAATTATGTGGTGGAATATTTGTTGCCATTCCAACAGCAATCCCTGACGAACCATTTGCCAATAACGCCGGAATTCGTGTAGGCAAAACATCAGGAATCATCAATTCACCATCATAATTTGGTGAAAAATTGACGGTTTCTTTATCCAAATCAGTCAACAATGCCTGTGTGATTTTTTGCATACGGACTTCGGTATAACGCATTGCTGCCGGCGCATCACCATCAATTGAACCAAAATTCCCCTGTCCATCAACTAACATATACCGTAATGAGAAAGGCTGAGCCATACGAACAATTGTGTCATAGACTGCAGAATCTCCGTGCGGATGATATTTACCGATCACATCACCGACTACACGAGCAGATTTTACATATTTTTTATTTGCTGTATTACCTTCGCGATCCATAGAAAACAGGACGCGACGATGAACCGGTTTCAAACCGTCTCGGACATCCGGCAAGGCTCGCCCGACAATTACCGACATTGCATAGTCAAGATAAGAAGACTTAAGTTCTTCTTCAATATTTATAGGGGTTATAGATTGAACTGAGTCCGTCATAACATTCCTTGAAGGGTCAAAAAAATTGACAGAAGTATAGCATAAGTTGCCCTATTTAACTAATCTTATCAGGCAAAGTGCGGTCAATTTTCCGCCTGTTTTTGACTGGCGATTAAAGGGAGGAATAGTTATCTGTAAAAATATCTACGCCGACTGTTTCGCCAGAATTTAAAGGTTTGCTGATTCGAGCAGTTTCCAAACAAAGCATTCTTTGATAATCAGCTTCCCGCATTGCGCTCGTGGCTTTATGCCAAGGATTCCACAATACAAGCTCACTAGTATTATGGTGTTCAAGAATAATTTGGCGACTGAATTGGTGATCAACAATTTTATTTTGATGAAAATTACCGCTGTAAATACAATCGACATTTTCGTGGATTGTTCGTCTGCTCGGCGCTTCTTCTGTTCGTTGGGTAAGGGAATTAAAACAACTTGTCGGTAAATCTAAAACCTCAACCTGATGAATATCGCCGATATGGAAATAACTATGCAACGCCACTTCCACCGGTTGTTGCCCATAATGGGTAAAAAGCAGTCGGCATTTCTGCGCAAATAACATTTCCACTTTTGCCTCAATGATTTGGTTTTGATCAAATAAAGCAAAAATTAACCGCACTTTATCCGGTTGAATTTCATAATCAGAAAGTTGCCATAGACGTAATCTTGCCGTGCCGTGTGCTGGCGACTGTTTTGTACCGAACCAAGGGTAGCAAATCGGCACACCACCACGAATTGCCGTGCCTAATGAAAATGGGTCAATTTCGCTTAACCAAAGCAAGTCTTGTTGTTCAGAAGAAGGCGCCCAGCTTAACAGCTGAGCCCCTTGTAGTGCGATTTTTGCTTTTCCGACCTGATGATCCAAATGGAGAACGGGGATGTCGTTGTAATGATATAAACTTAATTCTGGCGTAAGATCGATGATTTTATTAATAATTGGCATTTTTAGCTCCTTGAATTTGCAATTTCATTTGTTGCATATAATCGGCAGTCTGTTTAAAAAAATATTGATAGGACGCACACAGATAATTTTGTTTCCACTCATCGTTATCTTGAAGCAAAATGCGATGCTTTGGGCAACCACCGTGGCACAATACACGAAATTCACATTGCCGACAAACCCGTGTCAAACTATTTTGCTTATACTGACCAAACCGACGCTGTTTCTCTGATAAGACAAGATTTACTAATGAGGTTTCATTTAAACTTCCCAATTTGTTATTCGGATAAACATAATGATCGCAGGAATACACATCACCATTGGCTTCAACAACCAAGGATTGACCGCAAGTCGGGCGATGAATGCAACTGCTTGAGGGATACCCTAACCATTGTCCAAGCAGATTTTCAAATTCTGAGATAAAAATCGTACCAATATCCTGTTTTTTCCACTCTTGAAAAACATCGACTAAAAAATGCCCGTACCCTTGTTGCGGCACGGAAAACGCTGTTGTTTTCAACTCAGTCGTACAGTTTGTCGAAAGATGCGTTTCAACAATGGGGATAAACTGCATAAATGTCGAACCTAATGATTTGAGTGCCTGATAGGTTTCTTTACCTTTTTGCCAGTTTTGATCATTGACGACAGTTAACGTGTTAAATTCCACCTGATGTGCTTTTAATAATTGTAACGCATTCACCACCCGCTCAAAGGTCGGATTACCGCTATTTGTCATACGATAACGGTTATGCACCGCACTGAGACCATCGATGGAAAGTCCGATTAAAAATTGGTGTTGCTTAAAAAATGCCGCCCATTGCTGATTAAGCGCTATACCGTTAGTTTGAAACCCATTGGTGATGGTTTTACCGTTGGCAAATTCTCGCTGAAAATTGACCGCACTTTTGAAGAAATCCAGACCAAGCAGGGTCGGCTCACCACCTTGCCACATAAATTCAACCCGATCTCCTGCCTGTGATTCAATGTAATTTTTAATATAATTTTTGAGAGTATGTTCCGACATAAACTCAGCATTGTTGCCAAAATACTGCGATTTTCCCAAGTAAAAACAGTATTCGCACTGAATATTACAATGGAAACTACTGGGTTTTGCCATTAAATGAAAATGCGCTTTCGGCGAAAAAAATGACATACTACTTGCCTTTGTGATGATTTAATGCGTCTTTAAATAAGCCGTTTTGTTTTAATTCTTTACCGATACGAATTGCTGTTTCCGTTTCACAGCCCGCATATTCGGCAATTTCTCGGTAAGTCCAATTATAGTAGGGGAAATGTTGGGTAAGAAAATAAAGACTGTCGATCACGCGATCAAAGGTACGCAAATAGGCACTTTTGGCTAAGCGCTGTTCCGCTTCTCTTAACTCCTCCGCTAAGGTTTGCAATAAATATTTTGTCATTGCACTATTATGTAGAAAGAATTGATCGATATTGTCTAATTTGATTTGAATCAGTTCCGATTCAATTAACACTTTCGCCGTGCAGTGATAATGATTGTTGCCTAAACCGAATAAGGTGCGGAAACCGAAATAATCGCCTTGAGAATAAAGTCTGACTAAGCTCTCTTTTCCGTTATCAAGGGTATGATAAAGACCGATAAGACCTTGCTTGATATAATAAAATTCGTGCGCTTTTTCGCCCTGTTGGTAAATCACCGTTCCCTTGTTCATTTGCGAAAGCCGGTTTAATTGGCACTGCGCAAGTTCAGTAGGTACAATCAATCCTTTGTTCATTATCGTTCCTTTTAAATAGGTTAAATGAATTTTGTTTTATCAGAAACATCATATTTACCCGAAACGATTTTATTTCGGGTAAATACGATTTAGATTTCATTAATAATTCGATAAACCCAATTCTCGAGAGGATCCTTTAATCTTTGCATTTCTAAACGCATTTCCTCCAGCATTTCTTGCTTTATCTCTTTATAGTTTTCATCATAAAACAAATTGTTCATTTCTTGCGGATCTCGGCGTACATCATAAAGTTCGCAAATATCCGTCGCATTAAATACTAATTTGTAATCTTTACGCCGCCACATTCGCTGTTCAAAATAAACAAAATGCCCTGCCAGTTGAGCTAAAACCCCCTTGCGCTGATTATTTTGTTTCTGACGAACAATCGGTAACAAAGTTTCTCCCTCAAACTCCGTTGGAATCGGTTGCCGAGCAATATCATAAACCGTAGAAGTTAAATCGTGTAAATAAACAAGATTATCATCGTGCTGATTTTTTCGTTCGGACAGCGGATCTCGTACAATAAGAGGAATATTATAAGTGGTATCAAACATAAATTCCCCTTTTTCAATCATTTTATGTGCGCCCATTGCATCACCGTGATCGGCAGTGGCGACAATAAAAGTATTATGATAAAGATCGTTACTTTCCAAATACGCCAACAATTCGCCAATAGCATCATCAATTAATGTGATATACCCCCAAAATTTTGTAATCACTTCTTTCCAACGGTCTTCACTCGCTTCCCACATTCCCCACATTTTGGAAATCGTGCGGAAATGTCCCGGTTTGCCCTCTAACGGTTTAAAAAAACTTTCATCTAGTATGACATCATCTTTTGAATACATTGAATAATAAGGTTCCGGCACGATACAAGGTGTATGCGGTCCCCAAAAGTTGATCCAAGTAAAAAACGGTTTACCTTCCGCTAAGGATTCTTGAATATAACGTTTAGCTTCATCAATAATAAAATAGGGAATGGTCTGTTCTCTAGTACCGGACAATAACCCACAAAGCTCTTGTACTCGCAAATGCGGGTTTTCGCCAAAATAGGTTTGGCTCACGGTCGGAATATTAAACCCTTTTTCAGCTAACCATTCCCGATAGCGGTTAGAATGGGTCGGCGGCTGGTTAAACACAAGATTGTGATAAACGCCACTTCCCGGATAACCATAGCCATCAAAATTATGCCCCTTAATATCATAATCTTCCGGCACAGATTGCGTACCAACGTGCCATTTCCCCACCACATAACAATTATAGCCGTCTAATTTAGCAATATTCGGCGCTTCTCGACGAATTTCGCCCGAACCGCCTTTTTCACCATTTTTAATAATCCCGTGCGAAGACGGCATTAATCCGGTAAATAAAGAGGTTCGAGCAGGTCCACATACTGACGCAGGTGTAAACGCGTTGTTAAAACGAATACCTTCCTGTGCCAGTCTATCAAGATTAGGCGTTTTTACAATTTGATGGCCATAAACGCTCAACATATCTTTACGTACTTGGTCTAGCAAAATATACATAATATTCATCACTTCACCTCTTTTTTACGCATGATGATAAATAGTAGCACTTGGCATATTGCATAGCCCGCTAAAATGAGTTTAGGATTACCGTCGTATGATGCCAAACCAAGCGGAGAAAGTAACGCATGTAGAGTAATCAATCCTAATACCAAAGAAGCGACTGTGAGTGGCGCATATTTCCAATTGGTTAAATCGACACCCTCTTTGTTTTCCTTACTTTCTTGATAAGGTTCGCGTTTGAGGAATTGCCCTAATATCAGCATCACAACCACATCAAACACAAATAATGCCGCCATCACATAAACAAAATTCACTTTGACATTAAATACCCAAACAATACAAAAATAAAGTACAACGTGAAGTAATAAGGCTATTCTAGCGGCTAATCCGGAAACAGTTTTATTGAAAAGCCCTACAGCAAATAGTGCCACAATGGGGATATTCACAAAGCCGGCAAAACGTTTGGTTAATAAGAAAATTCCATCAGTACCGAACATTAACAACGGTGCGATAACCATTGTTAATATCGCCATGACCGTTGAGACTTTTTTAGCGTGGGCGATCAGTTCTTGATCGGAAAACACTTTTTTACTAATGGACGGTAATAAATCCTTACAATAAATGGTTGCCGCAGAATTTAAAAAAGAATTAAAAGTACTTAAAATCGCCCCGAACAATGCGGCAATGAAAAAGCCTTGTAAAAAGGTTGGCAACACTTTATTAACTAAGGCTGGATAAGAGGTATCTATCGGATCTAAACCGCTGCCAAGAATATGAAAACTTAATAATCCGGGTAGATTAAGAATTATCGGGAGCGTCAATAAAAATAATGCTGCAATGAGAATGCCTTTTTGCCCCGATTGCAAATCTCTTGCCCCTAGCGCACGCTGTACAATAGCTTGGTTGGTCGTCCAATAAAAGAAATTCACAATCAAAATACCGGTAAACATTGCTGGCCAAGGCACAGCATCATCTTTACCACCTATGGCATTAAATTTTTCAATATTTAAACTTGTAATGGTTTTTAATCCTTCAGTAAAACTTCCTTCGCCTAAATAAATGAGTGCAAAAATAGGCACTAATAATGCACCGATGACTAAAATCACCGCATTAATCGTATCAGATACCGCAACGGCTTTTAACCCGCCGAAAATGGCATAAATCGCGCCGACAATACCGATTGCAATGACAGTATAAGCAATTGATTCAGCATAAGTTAAACCAAAATAGGTTTCTAAATTAAAAATTTTATTAAATGCAATAGCACCGGTATAAAGTGCGGTCGGAATAACGATAAAAAGATAAAATACTAAAAAAAGCGCCGACATAATTAAACGTGTTTGGCGATCAAAACGGTTCTCAAAAAATTCAGGAATCGTGGTATAGCCGTTTTTAATATATTTCGGCAGTAAATAAAGTGCCAAAAAACAAAGAGGAATTACCGATTGAACCGTCCAAGCAATAATAGAAAAATTCCCCTTGTATGATACGGCATTCACCCCGATTAATTGTTCAGTCGATAATGAAGTCAATACCATTGAACAGCCAATCACAACCCCACTTAATCCCCTTCCCGCTAGAAAATAGCCTTTAGACGTGGTTAAATCATCATTTTTAGTTTTTTTCCACGAAATAAATGCCACAATTCCCGTTACTATCAGAAAACTGACAATCGTTATAAACATAAGCTTCTCCTCGCTTTAGACCAATATCACCGCATACTTAGAATAATAGATAGAGAAAAGATGTTTTATGATAATCATCATAACCCCAACCAAATTGGTGTGAATTAGATCACAAATTTGACATTCTTTTTTTCAATAATATGAGCAGGATCATAAAGCAAGCGGCATCCTATTCAGCATAATAATAAAAAACAGGAGGAATGATGAGTTTACAGCTAATTTCGATTTTAGTGCTATGCGGTTTTTTTACCAATTTAATGTCAGCGGTTTTTGGTATCGGCGGTGGCGTGTTAATGGTGCCGATTCTCTATACATTATTTCCCGATTTTCCACTGCAAATGATCGCCGCCACCTCACTCACCATTGTTATCGGATCATCAGCAATTAATTTGATTTACTTTTATAAGCAAAAAATTCAAATTAATATAAAAGCGATGTTGTTTTGGTCATTTTCAACGATTATCGGCGTTCAATCCGGCTTTGAAATCAGCTTTTTTTTACCGGATATGCTAATTATTAGTATTTTTGTCGGTACATTAAGCCTATTGGCGATAAAAATAATGTTTAATTCAGAGAACCAGACACACAACGAGCAAGTGCCAAATGAAATATGGAAAGGAAGCGGATTATGCCTATTTGGTGGGTTAATCGCGGGCTTAACTGGTATTGGAGGCGGCTCTATTATGGCACCATTAATCGGACAACTAAAAAGTGTAAAATCGCCACAAATTGCCCCTTATACCAATTATATGATGATTATCGGCGGCAGCGGCAGTCTGTACAGTTATCTGACAAAATCCCCGCCGTTCTATCTAACAGGAAGCTGGCAAGTCGGTTATGTTAATTTCTCTATTGTTGCCATTGTGGTATTAAGTGCGTTTATGATGAGTTTTTTCTCAATGAAAATTCGAGGCAAACTTTCCCCCTCGCTTACACGAAAATTACTCGCCCTTATTCTGTTTATCATCGCCGGATATATGCTGATGTTACATTTACTGAAAGGGTAAAAACAGCGGTACCAATTTAACCACCAATTCCTTTACACGTTTTATTTATCTATCTAACATTTTCATAAGAGCCAGTCATAAGAAAGGCTCATCTAATGTGCAACGATTAAAAGCTCTTTTATGAGACAAAATATGAGAAAGCGATTGTTGCAACTGATATATATTGAGAAAAGCCAATTAAAAATGGACGATGAAAGCTGTCAGAATCTATTATCTCAACAATTTTACCAACATTAAGCAAAAATATAATCTATTCAGATTTAGTGAAACAGGTCAAACTACTGTAACAAAAAGGGATAGAATGCTATTGCTACGAAATACACTACAGCTCTACTACTGTTCACCGGATACTATGGTCGATGTGGAAAGTGGTGGTAGAAAAATCACATCAACCGCCTTGAATATGCACGAGAAGCAAATATTATGCCAAGATTGTCGACTTGCGTGATCTGAATGGTGGGCAGGCTGTCATTATTCAACCGTGGAAAAACGAGTAGCGCAATGCTGATTAACACCAAATTTAATAATGACTTTCAAACTAAATCATCTGATTTATTGGCAGATTTGCTGCAATGACCAGACCATTAGTAGCGCGAGGGACTTCGATTTAAACAATGAGGTTACCAAAAATTGAGGTATGATTATGGTAATGAAAATCAGCCAAAGCAGGGGGAAATATTTATACGCCAAAAGCCTTCTTTCTATTTACTTGTGAACGAGAAAAGAAAATCTTCAACCAGTTCACCTACGCTTACCTCTCCAAGAAATATGGACTTTCTTTACAGTGAAGCTATGAATATAGAAGGAATAGTGAAACGAGTTCAGAAGAAAGAAATGGCTAAACGTCAGTGATATGTTTGCTCAGTCCTAAAAAGCAAAAGTCCATAAAAAGTCGCTAGCCCCTCTTTTTTCTATATTATGTAACAACGTTTAATTTCATATTCCCGTTTATTTCCACCTTCTACAATTTAATCCCGCGTATCTTTAACTTTTGATTAAAGTTATGTTGATTGGGTTTATACCAAATTTAAATTAATTTCCTGATATTTTCATTTGCTCTAACAAAATCGAACCAGTTTGAATATTTGAGCGATGTTCTATATCATCAGCAACAGCAACCATATTTTTCAACATTTCAGGCAATTGACCGGCAATTGTAATTTCTGAAACCGGATATTGGATCTCTCCGTTTTCCACCCAAAACCCTGCAGCCCCTCTTGAATAATCACCAGTGATTAAATTGACTCCTTGCCCCATTAACTCTGTAACCAATAACCCAGTTCCCATTTGTTTTAACAAAGCATTTAAACCGCCACTAATATTAGGTTTAATCAACCAATTATGAATTCCACCTGCATGACCTGTAGTTTGCATTCCAAGTTTTTTAGCGCTATAACTTGTCAGCAGATAGGTTTGTAAAATCCCCTGTTCAACAATTTCTCGAGATTGTGTTCTTACCCCTTCGCTATCAAAGGGAGTAGACGCTAATTTACCAATTAAATGCGGACGCTCACTAATATGAAACCAATCAGGTAATACTTGCTGACCCAATTTATCTAATAAAAAGCTAGATTTCCGATATAAACTGCCCCCACTAATTGCCGCTGTAAAATGTCCGATTAATCCGGTTGCGACATCATTAAAAAAAATCACTGGCGTTTCCCGCGTCGTTAATTTTTTCGGTGCTAATCTGGCAATCGCTTTCTCTGCACAGCTTTTACCAACCCACTCAGGAGAGTATAAATCCTGCAATTTTCGGGAAACCGTATATTCATAATCATTTTCCAACTGTTCATCTATCCCACTGATAACCGAACAAGATAACGAATAACGACTGGATAAATAGCTTTGTAGCATCCCATAGGTATTACCATAAACCCGCACACCTTTATGAGAATTGAACCCTGCCCCGTTGCTATTCACAATTTTTTTGTCAAATTCTAATGCGGCTATCTCTGCTTGCAAAGCCATTTCTACCGCTTGTTCTACATCTATATCAGCCGGATGATATAAATCCAAATCCGGCGCATCAAATGCCATTAACGATTTATCTGCCAATCCAGCACAATCATCCGGTGAGGTATGCTTAGCTATCGCTAATGCGGCTTCTACCGCATTCTTAATTGCACTTTCGCTTAAATCCGATGTGGATGCATTTCCTTTTTGTTGTCCGCAACAAACGGAAATTCCTAATGCACCGTCATTGGTAAACTCTACATTTTCAATTTCTCTTAAACGAGTCGAAACCGATAAACCGTTCACTTTGGTTACGGCAACCTCCGCTTTCGCACCATTTTTGTGAGCAATATCCAACGCCAAACTAACCGCTTCTCGTAAAGTTTTTTCTTGTTGTTTTAAAAGTGCGGTTGAATTTTCCAATGTTTTCATACTTACATAATCCCGATTAAAAATTTTCAGCATTTTATCTTATTTTCAAACTTTATGCTAAAATGCCGCCAAAATTTTCTGATAGGAATACGAATGGCAAAACGCAAAAAAGAAGTCTTCGATTGGGAAGATGAAGAGCAAGAAGAAATTATTTGGGTGAGTAAAAGCGAAATAAAAAGAGATGCAGAAGAATTAAAGCAGCTGGGAGAAAAATTAGTAAATTTAACGAGCGCTAGTTTGGAAAAAATTCCATTGAATGACACATTGTCGGATGCGATTGAACTCGCTCAAAAGTTACAAAAAGAAGCTCGCCGTCGCCAATTACAATATATCGGCAAATTACTACGAAAAATTGATACGGATACTATCCGTGAAGCTTTGGATAAAATAGAAAATAAACATAACCAACAACAAGCATTATTTCACAAGTTAGAACATCTACGCGATTATCTGGTTGAACAAGGTGATTCAGCGCTAAGCGATGTACTTGATATTTATCCGAAAGCAGATCGCCAACATTTACGCAACTTAATCCGAACAGCACAAAAAGAAAAAATACAAAATAAACCACCGAAAGCTTATCGAGAGATCTTTCAAATACTAAAAGCGTTAGCATCGGAGACTTATTAAACCCCTTTAAAAACCGACCGCACTTTCGCGACATGTCGGTTTTTATGGTATTATTAGCTCAATTTTTTATTCGGAAAAACCATTTTATGAATATTCGTTGGAGTGTTATTCTTGGCGTCATTGCCCTTGCTTTATCTGCTTGGTATTACAGTTTAAATCAAGAGCAAAGCGGACTGGAAAATCTTATCAAAACACCGGATAAACCGGAATACATCGGTAATCAAATGCGCACTGTAGTATTTTCACCCGAGGGTAAACAACAATATGTGGCCACTGCCGATAAGGTAGAATATTACTCTCAAAGCGAGCATACTGATTTTCTTACCCCTAAAGTATATTTATTTGATGTGGTGCTAGATAAAAATCAACCGAAAGAGCAGCAGCAAAAGCAAAGTTGGAAATTAACGGCACAAACTGCTACCTTAACGAAAAATGATATGTTGTATTTAAAAGGAAATGTCACAGCGGAAAGCTTATCTCCCCTATCCAGATTACAGCGGGTGGAAACGGAAAATGCTGTCGTCAATATCAAAACGCAAGATATAACATCAGACAATCAAGTTAAAATTAACGGACAAAATTTTCATTCGACCGGATTGAAATTAGTAGGAAACTTACAAAAACAAATCGCAACCCTAAAAGAACAGGTAAAAACATATTATGAAGTCAGCAACTCGCAATAAACTACTCCTTACCGCTGTAATGATGATTGCCTCAGCATCATCTTTCGCATTAAAAGATGATACTAATCAACCCATAAACGTTGTTTCCGATAATCAATCTCTTGATATGGAAAATAGTGTTGTTACATTTATCGATAATGTTGTAATCACTCAAGGTTCCATTTTAATTAAAGCACAAAAAGTAGTTATTACTCGTGCACCAGAAAATTCAGGTAAAAAAGGAACAGTCGAAGCATTTGGCTCACCTGTTACTTTTCACCAATTATTAGACGATGGTAAATCGGTAGATGGAAAAGCGAATAAAGTTCACTATGATTTAGATGCAGAATTTCTCACCTTAACCGGCAACGCAGAATTAAAGCAACTTGATAGTAAAATTGTGGGTCAATACATCACTTATGATGTAAAAAAACAGCAGTTAAAAGCCAAAGGTTCTCCAAAATCACGCGTAACCACGGTACTTATTCCTACTCAACTAAATGACCAGAATCGCAAAAAATAGGATGTATTATGTCTGTTTTAACTGCTGAAAACCTTGCTAAAAGTTATAAAAGTCGTAAAGTGGTATCTGATGTCAGCTTGACGGTTAATTCGAACGAAATTGTCGGATTATTAGGTCCAAATGGCGCGGGCAAAACAACCACTTTTTATATGGTTGTCGGTCTCGTGCGCCATGACCAAGGAAAAATTACCATTGACGGAGAAGATATTAGCTTGCTTCCAATGCACAACCGAGCACAGCGAGGCGTGGGTTACCTCCCGCAAGAAGCCTCTATTTTCCGTCGTTTAAGCGTCTATGATAACTTGATGGCAGTATTGGAAATACGCAAGGATTTAAACACGGAGCAACGCAAAGCACGAGCGGAAGAATTAATTGAAGAGTTTAATATTTCTCATATTCGGGATAGTTTAGGTCAATCCTTATCCGGTGGAGAACGTCGTCGAGTTGAAATTGCCCGAGCTTTAGCAGCAAATCCTAAATTTATCTTACTTGACGAGCCTTTTGCTGGAGTGGATCCAATTTCTGTTACTGACATAAAAAAAATTATTACCGATTTGCGTAATCGAGGCTTAGGTGTTCTGATTACTGATCACAATGTAAGAGAAACTCTTGATGTTTGTGAACGGGCCTATATCGTAGGAGAAGGAAAAATTATTGCTACTGGTAGCCCACAAGAAGTGATGAATAATGAACAAGTAAAACGCGTTTATTTAGGCGAACAATTTAAACTTTAAAATATGATAAAACTTACAGAACTCCTTACTACCCCTGAACATATCCGTCAGGGGGTTGTTTTTTCAAGTAAAAAACGTTTATTTGAATCCATTGCCGCTTTTATTGTTTCTGAACTTTCTTGTGATAAAGGTGAACAAGCCTGCTTTGAATGTTTATTTAACAGAGAAAAATTGGGCAACTCGGGATTAGGAAATGGCATTGCTATGCCGAAAGGCAAATTACCCAAAGGTATTGATAAACCTATCGCTATCTTTATGCAACTAGATAGCCCTATTGATTATGATGCGGCTGATGGAAAGCCTGTAGACTTAGTTTTCGCGCTGTTAATTCCTGGTGAGCAATGTTCACAGTATATTCCGGTTTTATCCTCTGTATCGGAAAAATTAACCGATAAAAATTTAATAAAACAATTACGCGCGGCACAAAGTGCGGCCGAAATTTGGCAAATTTTCCAAGCAACCGATAGTATTGAATCTATAAAGGAAACATAAAATGGAACTTATTATTATCAGTGGTCGTTCTGGTGCTGGAAAATCCGTTGCACTAAGAGCTTTAGAGGATATTGGTTATTATTGCGTCGATAATATTCCTTTGGAACTTCTACCAAAACTAACAGAGATTCTATCTCATACTCAGTCTGCCGTTGCAATTAGTTTAGATATTCGTAATTTACCTAATTCCTCGGAAAGACTAGACAACATACTGACAGAAATACAGCAATTTCATACCATCAAGACTATTTTTTTAGATACTGATCGCAGTACCTTAATTCGCCGTTACAGCGACTCTCGGCGCTTACATCCGCTTTCTGTTCAAGACCTTTCTCTGGAAGCCGCGATAGATGCGGAATTTCATCAACTTGAGCCACTTCTACAACAAGCCAATTTAATTATTGATACCACTCATCTTTCAACTCATACGTTAGCAGAGCGCTTACGCGAATTCCTGCTAGGTAATGGAGAAAAAGAGCTAAACATTATTGTAGAATCTTTTGGCTTTAAATATGGTATTCCGTTAGATGCAGATTATGTTTTCGATGTTCGTTTTCTACCTAACCCACATTGGGATACAAATTTGCGTCCGATGACAGGACTAGACAAGCCCGTCGCCGATTTTTTAAATCAATATGACGAAGTTAATCACTTTATCTATTTAACCCGCAACTATATCGAAACTTGGTTACCTCTTTTGGAACAAAATAACCGTAGCTACTTAACCATTGCTATTGGTTGTACAGGAGGAAAACACCGCTCTGTCTATATTGCTCAGCAACTCGGCGAATATTTTCAAGCAAAGGGGAAAAAAGTACAAATTCAGCATAAATCTTTATCAAAACATAGTAAAACATCAGATATAAAAGCAGTATAGACACAACACACCTTTACTGCTTTCAAACTAAAGGAAAAAATTAAATAATATCGGATACATCTACCCAAGATTTTATCTGATTAGATAGCGCTATTGCATCTAGAATTCTAGAAACTTTGAACCCTTCTTCAAAATCCGGATATAATTTCATATCATCATTTGCCAATCCGTTTATTAAATCTCTAATTTCCACTGTTTTTTGATCATTAAATCCGATCCCATGTCCAGCACTTACACAAAAATGTTTATAATCAGGGTGTAAAGGTCCGGTTAAAATTGTCTTAAAGCCTTGGCGAGCGGGATCATCCGTATGTAAATAAAGTTTAAGCTCAGCCATACGTTCCTGAGAATAACTAATAGTTCCCTTCGTCCCTGTAATAACATAACTTAATCCCATTTTCCTTCCACAAGCAATACGAGAAGTTTCGATCGTTCCCATACAACCATTGCTAAATCTCACTAAAGCTGTTGCTTGATCTTCATTTTCTACCTTGCAATATTGCTGAAGATTGTTTGGATCAGGACGAGATGTAATGACTGTTTGCATATCACCAATGACAGAGCTAATGTCCTGTCCGACAAGATATTGTGCCATTTGTACAATATGTGCTCCCAAATCGCCTAATGCACCTAAACCGGCTTTTTCTCGTAAGCAATGCCAATCTATCGGTGTATTTTTGTTAGCAAGATAATCTTCATTATGTGTGCCATAAAAATGAACAATTTCACCAATTTCTCCACTACTAATTATTTCTTTCGCTAACTGAGTCGTAGGATTTTTAATATAATTAAAACCCACTAAGGTTTTAACATTTGCCGCTTTTGCAGCCAACCACATTTCTTTTGCATCTGAAGCTGTCAATGCCAAGGGTTTCTCCGAATAAATATGTTTCCCTTGGGAAATAGCTGCCAATGCAATTTCTTTATGTAAAAAATTAGGGGTACAGATATCTACTACATCAACATTAGGATCCTTTATCAATTCCAACCAATTACCCGTAGAACGTTTAAACCCGAATTCCTTCGCCCTTAACGCAGCTAATTCGGGCGTTATTTCAGCTAAATATTCTAATTCTAATTTAGCATTAAGTGAAAAGACTGTTGGTGCCTGTGCATAAGCAATAGAATGACAACGCCCTATATAACCTGTTCCAATCAGACCAACCCCGATTTTTTTCATAGTTTCCTCCTCTCAAAAAGAAGATAGTCAGTCAACTATCTTCTTTTAGATACTGAAAATTATAATGTCGGCATACTAAATGCAGCATTTTCTAAAGTAAATTTACTCGGCCAGCGCGTCGTTACAGTTTTCATTTTAGTATAGAAGCGCACACCATCTGTACCATATACGTTTAATGCACCATACGCCGAATGCTTCCAACCACCAAAACAGTGAAATGCCATAGGAACAGGAATCGGCACATTAATACCTACCATACCAGCTTGAACATGATAGGCAAATTCTCTGGCCGCTCCACCATCAGAGGTAAAAATTGCGGTGCCGTTCCCAAACGGATGTTCGTTAATTAATTTCATTGCTTGCTCAAAACTTTTAGCGCGAACAATACCAAGTACAGGTCCAAAAATTTCTTCTTTATAAATAACCATTTCCGGCGTAACATGATCAAATAAGGTTCCTCCAACAAAAAAACCTTTTTCATAACCATTAGGCTTTTTACCCCTTCCGTCAACAACCAATTCAGCACCTTCTTCTACCCCTTTATCAATATATCCAATCACATTATTCAAATGCTGTTGGCTAATTAGGGGGCCAAAATCCATTTCCTTTTCGCCTTCTTTAGGCATTCCTGGTCCATAACGTAAAGCCTCAACTTTCGGTTTCAGAGCTGCTACCAATTTATCGGCTGTTGCATCATCAATCGTAACAGCTAATGGCAATGCCATACAACGCTCTCCCGCCGCACCAAATGCAGCACCTAATAAAGCATTTGCAGTTGCCTCGATATCCGCATCTGGCATTACCAACCCATGATTTTTCGCTGCACCTAAAGCTTGAACACGCTTACCATGTTCACAGCCAATTTTATGAACATGAGCTGCTGCCGTGGTAGAGCCTACAAAACTTACCGCCTGTATTCTCGGATCCCGTAATAAAATTTCGTTATCTCGACGATCACCATGTACAACATTAAATACGCCATCAGGCAAGCCCGCTTCTTTCAATAACTCGGCTAACCGAACAGAAAGGGAAGGATCTGCTTTAGCAGGTTTTAAAATAAATGTATTTCCACAAGCTAATGCGATAGGAAACATCCACATCGGAACCATTGCCGGAAAATTAAACGGCGTAATCCCAACAGTTACTCCCAAAGGCTGCATAGTAGAATGGATATCAATACCTCGTCCCGCTTGTTCTGAAAATTCACCTTTCAACAAATGAGGAATGCCACAAGCAAATTCAACAACTTCCAGACCTCTAGTCAATTCGCCGCACGAATCGGAATAAACTTTTCCATGTTCCTCCGTAATTAATCGCGCCAAACTATCCCAATCTCTTTGTAATAATTCTTTAAACTTAAATAAAATTCTTGCCCGTCTCAGTGGAGATGTTGCAGCCCAAGCGGGAAAAGCCTCATAAGCAGCCTGCGTTGCTGCTTCGACTTCTTCCTCCGTACTCATCCGCACTTGGCGAATTTGTTCCCCTGTTGCTGGATTAAAAATAGGCCAAACATTTTCCCCTTTACTTTCAACTTGTTTTCCGTTGATAAAATTATGTACAGTCTCCATTATTTGCTCCTTCTTAGTTAAATAATTGAAGTTGAATGATTGAAATAACTATATTGCACCACAAACAAATTAAAACAAACATTTCAAAAAATCAACATTTTCAGGACTTTTTTGGAATAAAAATTTCATTTTGTGAGCAAGATCTAATTTTTGAAAAAATCTCCTCGATCAATTTGATTAAAGAGGTATCATTTAAATGTTTTCATCTACACGGAGAAAAAAATGAGTATCTTACTATCTAAATCAAGAAAACATCATCCAAGTGAAAACGGAGAAGTTCAGAGAATTACGCCGGAAACAGCAAAATGGGAATATGTCGGATTTGAAATGTATCACCTAAAAGCAATGCAAGAACTAATACTAGCTACAGAAAATACCGAAGCTTGCTTAGTTATGGTTTCCGGAAAAGCGACTGTTACAGTAGCGGAACAAACATTCCAAAAAATAGGGAACCGTACTACACCATTCGAAAAAATCCCACCTTATGCAGTCTATATTCCACACGGGCAACAAATCCATGTTATGGCTGATACAGAACTAGAACTTGCTGTATGCCGAGCACCGAGTCAAGGCAATTTACCAGTACGTTTAATTAGCCCACATCAAATCGGTGTAGAACAACGAGGCTACGGTAATAATAAACGCCTAGTCCATAATATTTTACCTGAAACCGAACCAGCTGATGCATTACTCGTAGTTGAAGTCTTTACCGATGAAGGCAATACAAGTTCTTTCCCAAGCCATAAACATGATCAAAAAGATTCCGATATTGAAACTTATTTAGAAGAAACCTACTACCATCGCTTTGAACCAGCACAGGGATTTGCTCTACAACGAGTATATACCGATGACAGAAGTTTAGATGAATGTATGGCAGTGTATGACGGAGATGTAGTACAAGTACCTAAAGGCTACCATCCAGTTAGTACCATTGCCGGCTATAACAATTATTACCTAAATGTAATGGCTGGTCCTATTAGAAAATGGAAATTTAGCTGGGAAGAAGATCATCGTTGGATCAATAGTAATGAATACGCCGAAAAATTTAAAAAATAATGGAATAATGTGTAGAAAATCAGCGCTCTTTTTCTTATCATAGTTCAGCCTATTTTGTAGGGTAAAATAATTTAAGAGACAAATATGGAAGAAAATGCTCAGCTAAAAGATTTACAAAATAAAATTCGGGCACGTTATGACAATCTCAGTAAACGCTTAAAGCAAGTTGCACAATATATTCTAGATAATAGCGACAGTATTGTATTCGATACTGTCGCGGTTATTTCTGAAAAAGCTAATGTACCACCTTCAACTTTAATCCGTTTTGCTACCGAATTCGGTTTCTCCGGTTTTAATGAAATGAAACTGCTTTTCCGTGAAAATTTAATAGAAAAAACGACAAATTATACGGAACGGCTTCAACTATCACATAAATTAAATAAACAGCATAATAATTCAGCGGAAAATATTTTACCTATTTTTGCACAAGCCAATGCACAGGCAATCCAACAACTAGCGACAAATAACAATGCCAAGCTACTACACTCAGCTGCACAAATTCTAAATCAAGCTCATAATATTTTTATCATCGGCTTAAAACGTTCCTTCAGTGTGGCTTGCTATCTAAACTATGCACTACAGCATTTAGACTGCCGATCCTTCGTGATTGACGGATTAGGCGGAATGTTCGATGAACAACTAAGCCAAATACGAGAAGGAGATGTTATTGTAGTGATTAGCTTCTCTCCTTATGCAGATGAAACTCTTAATATTGCCAACATCGCAGCACAGAAAGGCATCAAACAAATTGCCATTACCGACAGCCAAATCAGTCCGTTACTCACATTCAGTGATATTTCTTTTATTATTAAAGAAGCGCAAGTACTAGGCTTCCGCTCCCAATGCTCAACAATGACATTAGTTCAAACATTAGCAATCACTCTGGGATTAGAGAAAGAATCTGTTGAAACAAAAAATTCATAAATTTTTATCTAATACATAGCGGTACATAATATAAAAGTGCGGTCAATTTCAACCGCACTTTAGAATTTACCGTATTATGGCATAAACACACAACTTATCGTGAGCAACCCTTATTCAAGACTATGACAATCATCGCAAGAGCAACTTCATCAACACATCGCTGCGCGTAGGCAGCTGCGGATTTCATTCAGTTTACAGCAAAAGTTTTTTTTGGTTTCAACACACAGCTGCGCGTAGGCAGCTGCGAAAAAGCATTCGAACATTTAAAATCGCTTGCAGAGTTTCAACACACAGCTGCGCGTAGGCAGCTGCTCAATTCTCGTAAGAAATACGGCTCTTTACTTAGGTTTCAACACACAGCTGCGCGTAGGCAGCTGCTTTCATCAACATATCAATTTGACGTGGTTTTAGCGGTTTCAACACACAGCTGCGCGTAGGCAGCTGCTGTGGTTGACGTCATTGAGGTTTAACCATTGTGGGTTTCAACACACAGCTGCGCGTAGGCAGCTGCTTATTTCTGATAAGGTACTTCTCTTGTCAGAAATGTTTCAACACACAGCTGCGCGTAGGCAGCTGCCTCTACTCCACAAAAACAGTTTATCAAATTGATGGTTTCAACACACAGCTGCGCGTAGGCAGCTGCTCGAGCTATGGTTATGCTAGAGAGCCATATAGGAGTTTCAACACACAGCTGCGCGTAGGCAGCTGCATTCGGCAATAGGCATTTCCCCATAGATCAAGATTAGTTTCAACACACAGCTGCGCGTAGGCAGCTGCTTGAGCAACTCAATGCTATGGGTATCCCCTTCAAAGTTTCAACACACAGCTGCGCGTAGGCAGCTGCATTCGCAAAAATTCCCGCTCGGTAATACTTTGCGGTTTCAACACACAGCTGCGCGTAGGCAGCTGCTAAAACAATTTATGAACAAGCTAAATATGACAAAGTTTCAACACACAGCTGCGCGTAGGCAGCTGCTTGGAATCAACCTACATTTACACTGGTTTGGTTTGTTTCAACACACAGCTGCGCGTAGGCAGCTGCCTCGGTGCCTTTGATAGCGTTAAAACACCATTCCGTTTCAACACACAGCTGCGCGTAGGCAGCTGCATGATAAAAAATCAAATGTAAAAACTCAAGGCATGTTTCAACACACAGCTGCGCGTAGGCAGCTGCTCCCTATGTTTTAAAGCCTTACGCTATCAAGCTTTAACCAGCATGATTCGCTAACCTCTGACATAAGAAGTGGAGACAGTGTATCATAGAAATTATTGCTATACCGTATTTTTATAATATCCTAATTATTAAAGTTTTTTTTACCATCGCTAACCTAGCAGCTTTTTTATGAGAACTATAGGTTAGCGATTCACAAAATCAAAATATCCTTGAATATATCTACTGCAGGCTTCACACCATGATGTTCGACTTTATTTCGCCATTTACTACCTAAATGATAGAAGCGTAAACTATCGCAATCGGGATCATAGGTCTTTAACAATTTATCTTTTAATACTACCCATTGATCAGGTGTAACATCACATTCAAAGACAGAATATTGAGCCCTAACGCCATAGTCCAAACAATGTTTGGCAATTTTTCGTAAGCGACGCTCAGCGCCTTCTGTAGAAGAAGATATATCATAGGTAATCAACATTAGCATCGATGCTTACTCCTTAAAAATATAAAAATTCAGACCGCACTTTAGCCTTAGCGCATCAAGAATGGCGGATATTCTGCTAAATCCCCTCTCAAATGCCGTGCTAACAACATTGCTTGAATATAAGGCAATAAGCCTATTTCCACTTCTTCACCTAAAAACGGATGGCGAATTTTTTCCTGCTTTTTCTCCTGTAACGTTTGAAATAGCAATTTGCGGACTTCCGGTTTAATATTGACGGCACCACCAACTTCTGAGATAAAGTCCTTCGGCTTAATCTGTCCTCTATTAATCAACGACAGTACCATTCTATCAATCCACCAGGCACGAAATTCTTCGAGAATATCTTGTGAAAGACTATCGCGTCCTGGACGATCAGCATGCAAAAAACCGATTTGCGGATCCAATCCTACACCTTGTAACGCTCCACTAATATCCTTACCCAAAATACTATATAAAAAAGATAGCAATGCGTTTACACCATCTCTAGGCGGACGGCGATTACGCCCATCAAACTGAAAACCGCTACTCTCTTTTATTAACAAGCCAAGCACACCAAAATAACGTGCTGCAGCATCACCTTCAATTCCACGAATTCGCTCTAAGTTATCCGTCTGTTTAAGATGTCTTAAAGACACATTTAACGCAGTTATAGCAGACTGAATATTGGTATTATCACCGTGATTGCGGATTCGCCGTTGTAACACTCGTTTAGATGCCTGAATTTTGGCAGCAATAATACTGCGTGCAATTGATACAGGGTTTTGTTCAGATTGTTTATACTGTGCCCGTCTTAATAAAACATTACCGCTTTGCTGACCTTGCAGACGCCCTAAAAAGCGTCCATTTTCGCTAAAAAACGCCAAATTGACATTATTCTCCCCGCAAAACCCCATCAGAAACGGCGAGACTAGCACATTACCAAAACAGAAAATATGCCCAATGGAATGCATCGGCAACTGCGCCACTTTTTTTCGCTCCTGCTCCACCACTAGCGTCTCCCGCTCCTTATGCAGATAACTGCCCTGCGTGGTGATATAAAGGGTGTTTTGTAGTTTACGCATGATTGAAAACTCCCTTGGTTTTGAGCGAAATTTTTAGATTTAACGGGTTGGTTGAGCTACCTGAAAATTAGATTTTATCTTCTGCAGGATCAACTTTATACCAATGTTCACTATTTCTCTTACACTCCAAAGCTGGTGTAGTTCTTGTTACCCTTCTTTTCTTGCTCCCATTAGAATAATATATATACTCCCACTCAATTGGCTTATTATAATATTTCATTTCTCCTCCACATTTCGGGCATTGAGAAATACTAATTTTCTCCAGGCTTATACGATGTCCTATACCGCTAATAGCATAGTTAAAAATTAAAGGATATCTAGTTTGATATTTAGCAATTCTATGCAATGCAATAACGATAAAAAATAATATAATAATAGTCATAAAAATAAATATATAAATATTATTTATCCTGTTTTGCATTATGGTTCCGTTATTTACTAAATACAATATGGGCTTAACTATTAATTTATAAATAGGCAATAGCCCTGTTAAAGAAATAAGAAAACTAGCCCATGTAAGCCAAGCTATCGTAATGGGACTTCTCCAAATTGGTTCCGGGGCATATAGGGCTATTTCATTTGTTTTAATGGGTTCATTTTGGGTGTTTACATTATGAACATCACCATTAACTATTTGAGTAGTTCCATAAAAATTAGCGTTTTTAAAATCATTTTTTTGCGTCATAATTTTTCCTTGAATGAACATTGAAAGATTAATGAGCTCATTACTCGTCATTATAGTGGATTTACATAAATTATATTAGACATTCTTCCAGATTAGTTGGGTTAGGCTGAACGCCGTAACCCAACTTTGCTTTTCAAATATTGTTTTTCAGACGACCTTGACTGGAAATTTCAGCATTTTGTTGGGTTACATCTGGGACTTACTCAATCTACGCTTGCTGTTAATAATCAAAAAGCTTGATTTCATTATTAGGAATAATGCTATCTAGTTTAGCGAATTCATCTTGTAGAAATATAGATGTGTTGTTCAATATATTTAGCATATTTCTGCCTTTTACCCAGCTATAATTCCATAAATTTACCTGGTTATTCCGTAATCCACATATTTTCTCAAAAAATTCAAAATCATTTAAATAATCTTTCAACATTCTTTGTAGCCAAATTTGTGCAAATCCCGAGTTAGGTATCTTACTTAATTTTCCATAAACTAATAAGGATATATTTTTGCTATCATCTAATTCTAAAAGTAATTTACTAATGATCGCACAACAAACTGGTATTGATTTCGGGTTATTATATGCAATATCCGTTGCGATACTAATAAGCTGATCTATATTGCGTATCTTTCTATTTTTATTTCTAATTCTCTCTATCTGTTTATCAAACTCATTTAACGCTTTACTCAGACTACCTGAATTGGCATAATTAATGCTATGTTGCCTTATAAGCAAAAGCTGTTTTTGCAAGCCAATTCTATTATTCTGTGGAATAGACAACCAAGCCATCTTATCTTTTTTTATTGATTGAATAATAATATCTTGACTACCTTTGGTTTTACTTGCATTTAACTTCAACCCAAAAGGCATCATGATCTCAGAAAGTAATTTTAGAATTTTTTCTCCATCATTTGAGTTACAAACAAAAACTCTATAATCATCACGATAACGTAAAATTTTATAATTCAAAATTTTATGTCTTTTAAGTGTAGTGCTTAGAATTCTATCTATGTATCCCAGCACAATTTCAGCAATAAAATCCATTAATACAGATCCCTGTGGAATTCCATTAGTTTGTTTGTATTGTGCATTTTGAATACTTGTATCAATAATATTACCTAATAAGTTTTTGTTGTTTCTTCCTTGTTCAGATTTGGCTATTGTTTTGCTTTCTACTGCCCAAGCAATAGAGTGTGTATAAATTGAACCATAACAATCAGCTACATCAGTATCAAAAACATAATCATATTCTAACGAAAGTAAAATAGATTGTTGTACTACTTGCTCCCACCAATTAGAAATCTGTTGTGCTTTATCTGACTGTTTGTTTTCAGACTGAACAGGAATACTTAAACATTTTATTTTTTCATTAATACAAAATTTCTTAAATCTTGCTTGTAATTTTTCCCAGTTATTTTGCTCAGTTATCTCATGAACCAATGCCACATAAACTAAAGGATTTATAATTTGTAATGGCCTCCATGATAATTTACCATCTTTATTGGCATAGAGAAGATAATTAACATCATCTAAATTTCCCATTGCACTTTTTGATTTGCTAAAATCATTTAATAAATTTTCCCAAAATATTCATTAGATATTTTTTCTAATAACTCAGAAAATGAAAAATATTTTGGTAAATCAATATTGCAATAGCTTTCATGTTTCAAAAAGAATTTTCTTGCATTGGTAGCATTCAATTCTAAAATACTTTTTCGACTCATCTATTAGTTATCCCATCATAAAATACTTATCTTATCCAATTGCTTATTCTGAACATTCCCCAAACAACTCTTTCACATACCCCACCGACTTATCTCTCGCCAACAACTTCGGCTGGCAAATCTCCAACAGCGAGCAAGCTTTGCAACGTTTGCCATACACTGGGGAGGGAGTTTGCCCACTTGCCAAGAGTTCACGCACTTGGGCGATAACCGCCAGCGTTTGTGCTCTAAGTCCGTCTGAGAACACTATCGGTACGCGGTGGCGAGCTTGCATATACCATAGCGCGCCTTCAGAAATTGACTGTCCAGTCATCTCTTCCAAACACAAACCTTGGGCGCAAAGCTGGATTTCATCGATTGGGTCTAGCTTAGGTTTTCCACGTTTATATTCAACCGGTTTTAATTGACCACTTTTTAAATCCCAGTCCACCATATCTGCAATGCCTATAAGCCCTAATTTTTCTGCAAATAAATGTACGTTGCGCTCAAAACGTTGCCTTTTTCGAGTTTCAGGTTCACCGGAATCTACCCGCTCGTGTAAGAGCTGCCCCTGGGTAGTCAGGTAGTTCTCCTCCCATGCCTGTTCGTTGTGAATCAACGCACATTGGCGCGGGCAGAACGCATAATGTTGTAGGGCAGAAAGAGGAATCAAACGCGATTCCCCCTTATCTACACCTCTTGCAGGTAAAAGTGCGGTCATAAAACACTCCGTTTTTGAAGGTTAGATTTCACTGAGGAATAAAGCACTGCAGTGATTGATAAGTGTTTTAGAAGCCATCAATTTCCTGAGGAATCAAGCCTTCAAGATGTTCCAATGTATAACTACTATCAGAATTCACTTTCAAGCTGCCATGTACTTGAGCAGAAGAATATTGCCCAGATTTACAATTATGTTCCCACCAAATCAATTTCAGTACCTGCATACTTCCTTCTGGTCGGGCAGAGGAAGCATCGCCCTCAAATAGTTTAGTTAAAACGTTTTTGATTTTTTCAGCATCGGCGTCGGAAAAGCCTGTGCGTTCGGCAAGCTGCGGGGACATGGCGCCGAAGGCAACGTAAATGCCGCTATCCACGCGGTATTTCATGCCCATAGTGTCAGAACTTTTATTTTTACCTTCCTTGGGGTCTTCACCGCTCACGCTTTTGGTAATTTGTGTGCTAGTAATATTGACCGGATCGACACTGAAAGCGGATTGAATGGTTACGGGACCACGTACGGCAATTGATACACCTGCTCCCTCATCACTTCTACCGAAAGCGAATACTTGCCCAAAACTGCGCACGTCCAGCCATTTTTTGCAGGCTTTTTTGGCGGTTTCGTCTTTATTGGCTTTTTTGGCATTAAATGCGTCTGCCCCCAAGCCGACTTCTTTATCTTTAGCGCGGTTGGCAAGACTGGTCATACCGTCAGTTTTCTTTTCGTCGGATTGGACGAAAATGCTTTCTCCGCGCTCTTGCAAACGGTCTCGAATTTTTCGTTTCAAACAAACATCAGTCATTTCTCCAAAACCGGCAAAGTCGGTACGAGGGCGATTACCATTTAAAGGATCTCCGTTTGGATTAGCATTTTTAACGCCAATAATCAGGGCAAAGTCGATTTTTTTAGTTAAACTCATATATTTTTCCTTTCAATGTTAGTTATTCGGCAATTTCGGTTTTCTTTTGCTTAGCAGCTTTGCGCTCGACAATTTGGCGGTCAATTTCCATTTTTTGGCAATGGTAGCCTAGTAGGAATTCACCGCTTAATTTATCGTCGCAAATAAAGTCGTTGTTTTGGAATAGTTCCATAATTTCGCCGATGGCTTGTTTATAAAAATCTTTTCCCAAACTGATTAAATAATTTTTATAGGGTACAAGCTTATCACCCTCAAGATCTCGCCATGTGCTATAAGGACGCTGCGCAAATTGTTGAAAATAGCGCTCTGCATTAGTTGCTCGAGTAGGTGTTTTTTTACCGTTTTGCAAATACAGGGCATACCACTCCAAACTTTCCGCTTGTGCAATCAAGCGCCCATATAAATAATCGCGTGAGTGATTTTCTTTATCCAAAGCCATATCGTAATTTCTCCTTTCTGATGAATTATGATGACGGGCACGCCAGCCTTTATATAAAGCACAAGCGACACCGATATTGCGTTGCCATTCCCAATGTTCACTACCGTTAGGATTACAGGCATTCTGAAAGCTCTGTTGCACCAAATCATAAGGAATAGGCACATTCCGACTGCCTGCAATCACGGGAAGTAAACGAGCATAGAGTTGCTTTTTTAAGCTATCATTTAATGTTTGACCATAAATAGCATTAGCGACAGCAAAGGGGGACGGCGGGGCGAACACCCAAAGAGTATGTTTCGCTGTTTTTTTGCCGTTTTGCTTTTCGATGCTGTGGCGTTGATACCAAGAGAAATCGTCTATCCAAGCATCCAAATTGGCGAAATAATCTGTAGGCAAAAATTCTTGATAATAGGTTAGTGCCATTCTCCCCGGTGTAGCAGAATCCAACATTAATAGTGAAATCTGCTCGTGTTCTTCCAATCTTTCTCTATAGCCTTGCAGCTTTTTCTTAATAATTTCGGCCGCTTTTCGGCCAATATCGCTTGACCAGTCTTTCCCGGAACTTTCGCTATCCGACAATAATTCTGCTTCATTTTCAACCGCACTGGTATCCAAGTTATCCCAGTCTATCTCATCAGTAGTATCTTTCATTGGCGAAGGCACTTCCTTACCGCTAATTACCCAAGCAACAATTTTTTGATTTCCATTACTGACACCTTGACGCTTTATCAACCATTTCAATATATTAAATGCTTTTTGAGAAACATCTCTTCCCAAGGTTACAGCCTGACTGCCTAATTCAGATTTAGCTCCATTATCTTTATCCCCATGGAACCGTCCCCTAAAAGTAAATCCGGTATCATCATTAGCAGAAACCACTTTCGCATTACCATCAATTTTCGGGTATGCTTCTACCGGATACTCGTCTTCCCCCGTTACACAACATAAGTCTTTACTTTTATTTCCTTGTTCAGATTGGCTTTCTTGGTATTTAACCCATTGGCTCTTGATATTGCTTTTACTCCATAAGTCGGAATGAGGGTCATCTGGCATTTCCACCGCCCACACGATGGTCAAACCAAACGGATCGTCCTTACCCGACAACAGGATATTATCTTCAAAAGAAAAATATTTTTTCTTAAGCAAGTCTTCAATCAGCGAACCTTTTTGGACATAGCGCAAGACAACGTTTATTTCTTGCAAACAACTAAATTTAGCCCAATCGGATAGCTGTTTTCCATAAAATTCAAAACAGCTTTGATATTTTGCTTTTTCTTCGGCAGCAAATGTTTGTTTTTCCTCATCAGTGCCTACCAAAAACGCTTTCCACTTTTTCTCTTTTTTTTTCTCTGCCACTCTGGAAAGATATTCAATTGTCAAATATCGTTCTGCAGTTTTGGCAATATATTGCAAACCATCGTGCAACGCATATGCTGCAATCGTCGAACCAGAACGTTTCAATGATTTTTCAGTTACTTGAATAGGAACCTGCTTTTTGCCTTCAAACCGTTCTGCCCGCACCAATTCCGCCTTGTTATTTAGAACAACTTTCAAATGAACTGCCTTGGATAGATGAAACGGTAATGCTAATTCTTCATCATCCAGTCCTTGGTTTTGGACAAACTCATATGTCCGATACAATTTCTGCATCCAACTCATAATCCTAGTTCCTCCGCCTCATTTTCTACCGGCTTCATGTGTTCACCCCGTTTAAACGGTTTTTCAGGTTTCATTTTACGGATAACACGTTTTTTTATCCGTCCCGTACTATCGTTTACACTTGGAAATGCAATTATGCCTTTTTGCATGTTAGCCAGCCAAAAGCGGCTAATTAATTCGTGTTTGCCCGTTTCTTCTGGATAACCGAAACTGTGGAACATCAACCCAAAATCAAGATTATCAATTTCATCGTAGAAACTTTCACCTGTACCGAATTCACAGGGTTCAACATAACCCTGACAATCCCTTGTTCCGAGAAAAATATCCTGTCGCCCACCACGTTTCAGCATTCTTTCCGCAATCGCCATATGTTTGCAGAGATTACGGTCGTCTTTAAGCTCTTCCCAATATTCGTTCCAACTAAAATGCGCCTGTACTTGATATTCCACATCTTGTAGATAAGTATAGATTGCCAGCGTATTGCCACCGTTCCAATCCAAAGGTTTGGTGGATTTACTCTGGGTACGAATCGGTTTCATTACTCGGATTTTATCGATATGCCAAACGAGAGTCGGCTTCCAATAAATACTTTTTAAAATACCTTTAATCGCTTCATACGTCGGCACTTGGTAGCTGAATTTTTCACCACCAATTTTGGTAACGGGGTCGGTAAATAGAGCTTGCCGTCCCCATACGCGAAACGTAATTGTACTATTCATATCGCTCCTCTTTTTTATAAATTATAAAAAGTCATTGTTGCAGTTTCATCAACTGACACACCATATTCACCGCTATAATGTTCTTCTCTCAAATAATAAATCCCAGAACCTGTTTGCACTTCTTGGATTGCATTCTCCTTTATCAATTTTTGCCATACATTCGGGAAAATATTGACACTATACCGTTGTGCTTTGGCTAAAGTGCGGTGCATTTCTTGCGGATTCCATTCACCGCAAAGTGCGGTAATCAACGTTTTACCTTCACCATAAGGTACAATAACCGCCTGAGTTGGGGAATCAATCGCTTTAAAAACACGCCCTGCACTTTTAAAAGACTGCATTAATAACGGAACCGGCTTACTTCTTTGATTATTTTTCGGCGTATAAGGATTTAAGGGGTTATCGGATAACCAATCCAATAAATTATCCGATGTGTTTTTATCAATTCGATACACCATTTCACTACGACGATTAAAAAAATAATAGTGAAAATATCGCTGCATAGCCTCCGGTTGTAAAATATCCTGCCCTTCAAATTCCCTCAATATACGCTCGGCATTTATTTGACCTTGCTCAATATCGGGTAATACTTGTGATAAACTTGGTTCATGCAAATTCAACACATAAACTTGCCCTTTGCCTTCTCTTTCTCCGTGACGATTACAACGTCCGGCAGCTTGAGCAATAGAATCCAACCCGCCTAAAGCTCGAACCACACAAGCCATCGAAATATCCACACCAGCTTCGATTAGCTGGGTACTGATACAAATCACTGGTAACTTATTTTTTAGGCGTATCTTAATTTCATCAAAAATCACCTTACGATGTGCCGAACATTGATTAGTACTGAGGTGGAACAGGGCTTCCAATGGTACATTTTGCTTTTGACAGTATTGATACAAATCTTTTGCCCATTTTTTTGTATTTACAATAAATAGGCAACTCGAAACCGCTTGATACTGTTCCAATAAAAAATTTCCTGCCTGTTCTACCGACCAACCGCCTACTTTAGGTTGATACCGAATCTCTACACGCGATAAATCATCGAACAATTTTCTTTTTTCTTGATCATTGCCCATAATTTCAGCATTTTCCGCCAGTTGCAACTCACCCAATTCCGACTTAGGCAACTTATCCAACAACGGTTGGGTAGCCGTACACAAAATAGCAGTAGATTTACCAAATTGGGTTAACCAATTTAATGTATTGCAAAATAAATGCACACATTTTACCGGCAAGGTTTGAATTTCATCAAAAATCAACACACTGCGGGTCTGGGGATGAATATGCCGTGCACCACGTGTGCCGCCACCAAACCAAGCGTCCAAAAACTGTACCATAGTCGTAAATATAATCGGCTTATCCCAGTTTTCAGAAAGTAGCTTATTCTGCCAATTCTGTTTCTCTGGTTCAAGATTTGAGTGATGTTCCAATACCCAATCTTCACCGAGAATTTCTCGCACGGCTGAAGCATTTTGATCGATAATGGAAGTATAAGGAATAATATAGATAATACGGTCAAGATGATGTTTTTTTGCATGATGTAAAGCATAGCGCAGACTTGCCAAGGTTTTACCACCACCAGTAGGTACAGTTAGCGTATAAATACCTTGCGGATCGATTGCGCGTTGCCTACAGGACTCGGATATATCACGGCGGATTTTGTCAATAGGATAACGAATTTCAAATTGTGCCAAATGGATTTCAAGTTTATCAATGGCTTCCTGCCAATTCGGTTGTTGGGTTAAACGTCGTAGGTCTTTTTGTTCTGTCCGTTCAAAATCTGCGCTGTTAATACGGTCGGCATCAATCAAACAGCTGAATAAAAAACGGGTTAGGCCGCCGAGATAAAATTCTTTAATTTTGTTATTACTGTCCAGTTTCATAATCTTACTAATCGGTTCCAGCAATAATCTGACCAAATTTTCACCGACTAACATTTCCGCTCGTGCTTTCACAGTTTCATCCGCATTGCGTTCACTATCAGCCAAATGCGTAAGTGCATCCTCTTTGTGAAAACGCTTTAACCAAACCGCCTCGCCTTCCGGACTCAAGCAGTCAATCAGCCCTTCACCATGATGAGAAGCTATGCACAACCCCAATATTTGCCCGATCAATTCACCGATGCCGTTTTTCGCGCCAAATTTTTTTAAACGGCCATACACCCATTGCGCCCCGGCCGTGGAGTGGTCGATTTTCTTGCCGTTAGGCAGCGTATCTTCTACATCAACATCGGGATTCACGCCTGTAGCTGCCTTAATATATTCCTGAAACGCTTGCGAATATTTGCCGAAATCATGCATTAAACCGAGTAGCTCTCCGGCTTCGGCTAAATTCAATTTAGCTGCTAATTCTCGAGCAATTTCAGCAGTTTCAGTAAGGTGGGTAATAACAGATTGTTCTAATTGATCCGCTTGGCGGATATGAGCAATAAATCGGGTCATTGTTAAAATATTTTTAGATAAAATTTTGTTTATTATATAACTCATAAAAGCAAGATTAAAATAAATTAACTATTTTGATCTCGCTCAAATAATCCATAATCAGAAAACTATTATTACAGGACAAATCCTTAAAATATTCTTAATAAAACAGTATGAATCTCGGTTTAACATTGAATAATCAACATAATTCTAGGATCGATTATTTTACTTTCTCAAAGAGATCGTTAGCTTAGTTGATATATTTTTACTCTCTCCTCCCACTTTTTCTGACAGTTCTACTTTCAGACAATACCCAAATAGAATATTACAGCTAAGTTCGTTTTGACTCGCATCATTAACTTAATAAACAATATAAGCATTTATATTGCTGTTATGTAATCAACATTAACTTTCAGTAAATACTTTGTATTGAACAGAGAATTACAGTTAATGTTAGGAAGATAATAGGACTAAGAGCAATTACAGCATTCCTATAGCAGCTTTCACAGTAAAGGTTTTCATTAAATGTTATCCAATCTCCTCACATGAATAAGACTCTTCATTCCCCTGATACAAGTTTTAGCTAAGTAATAAAAATAAGGTAAGTCTTCACTTGCTGACGAAAGGCAGTAAATAGGGTAAAGCAAACAATAAAACTTATAAATATCTTTGCAAAAGGGGCTATACATAGCCCCTGAGTTTCAATATATATTCTTTATTTCAAACAATCCGTATAACTGTCTGCGGTAAATTGTAAAAAATTAGTATAAGCATTTTTTCCTAATTTAATCGATTCGCCAATAGGATCTAGACGCCCTATCTTGACCTGTGTTCCTTTGCTTAATGTATCAATCACTTTCGGCGTAAATTGCGGTTCAGCAAATAAGCAGGCAACTTTATGTTCCGCTATTTCTTGTTTGATGTTTGCTAAGGTTTTTGCTCCAGGGGTAACCAATGGATTAATAGTGAAATAACCGGTTTGCTGTAAGCCGTAAGCATCATTAAAATAGCCGTAAGCATCATGGAATACATAAAATCCCTTATTTTTTAACGATGTTAATTGCGATTTAATCTCAATATTTTTTTGCTCCAAAGTGCGGTTAAAATCCACTAAGTTTTGTTTAATTTTTATTTCCTTATCAGGATACTGCTCAATCAACTTAGCAGCCAATTTGTCGGCAATAATCTTACTAATTTCAGGTGAATACCAAATATGCCAGTTTGTTGACATCCCATGTTCATCGTGAGCATGCTCATGATGCTCATTTTGATGTTCGTGTAGATGAGAATGATCATGTTCTGCGTGATCATGGAACCCCTTCCCTAATAAGGGGCTAATTTCCTTAAAGTTAGAGATAGTTAATGTTTTTCGACCTTCTATTTGGCTTATTGGCTTAGTAAGAAAAGCATCAATATCTTGTCCAATCCATAATACCAAATCCGCTGATTTTACCTTCTCAATATCTGATACTTTGAGACTATAATCGTGTGGAGATGCTCCTGGGGGGACTAAAATTTGTGTTTGAGTAACACCTTCGGTAATTGCTGAGGAAATAAATCCCAAGGGTTTTACGGAAACTAGCACATCGGCTTGAGCAACAGTCGGTAATGCCAAAAGTGCGGTCAAAATTAAAGTTGTTTTTTGCTGTCTATTCATTTTTTTCTCCTTTTGATAATAATTCTCAAAAAACTTACAAAGACTACGCGTTTATTATTGATTTTTCAAGCAATATTAAATAAAAGTTTATCGATAACCTTTGATACCGCGAAAAAACCAAAAGTAGCCGTAATCATCGTTGCTGCCCCAAAGCCGTTAGCACAATTCATTGTCGCAGAAACTTCACAATGACCTTTTACCTTTGGGAAAATCAACGGTTGAGTAGAAAATACACATTCTACACCGAATTTACGTTTAGGATTCTGAGTAAAATTAAAATCCTTACGTAAAACTGACCGCACTTTGGCCAATAAAGGATCTTGAATAGATTTGGATAAATCAGCAATTTTAATTTGCTGGGGATCAGTCTGTCCTCCAGCTCCGCCGATAGTTATTATGTTAATTTTATTACGTTTGCAATAGGCAATCAGGGAAGCTTTAGTTTTGACGCTATCAATAGCATCAATAACATAATCATAATTTCTCTGCAGATATTCGGTTTGATTTTGCGGAGAAATAAAATCATCAATAATATTAACTTCACATTCGGGATTGATTAAGCGAATACGTTCAGCCATCACTTCTGTTTTCAATCTTCCAATGTTTCCGCTTAATGCCGGCAATTGTCGGTTAATATTGGTAACGCAAATGTCGTCCATATCAATTAATGTTATCTGCCCAATTCCAGAACGAGCCAAAGCCTCTGTAATCCAAGACCCCACTCCACCAATACCAATGACACAAATATGTGCCCGACGTAAACAAGCTAATCCCTCCTCTCCGTAGAGACGTGCGATTCCACCGAAACGCTGTTCATAACTATCGATTCTTTCCACTATTGTAATACCCAAACTCGCCCGTAATGTTTTGATAAACCAGCAATATGTCCAGCATTATCTCCAATTCCACGATAGAGATCCAAATGATGATTATTCACCGCACCACCTACATCTAATGCAATCATTAAATGAAGTTGATGGGTGCCTTTCCAGTTTCCATGAGAATCAATATCCGGCACTTCGACTAATAAAACCGAGCCAGACGGAAGAACATTACGATCTGAAGCAACCGCAGCCATAGGTACTAGAGGCACACCAGCCGAGCCTTTAACCTTACCACTCGGATCATTTTTGAAAAAAACATAAGATGGATTGCGCTCTAATAAAGACTGTACCCGTGAGGGATTACGGTGTCCCCAATCACGAATTGCTTGGATAGACATTTTTTCCTTAGGTATTTCACCGTCTTCTACTAATAAACGACCAACAGCCGCATATTTGAATCCATTCTGCCCAGCATACGCAAAATAAGTCAAATTTCCATTACCAAAATCGACATAGCCACTTCCCTGTACACCTAATAGAAAATTATCGATCATTGAATCACTGTAAGCCAGTTCCAATCCCTTACCTACTAGCGCACCATTATAAATTTGAGCCCGCGTGAAACGTTTATAGCTCGGCATGGCATAAATCGGGTGTTGATATTTTCCCTGCGGTGTACGACGAGCATGAATAACTGGTGAATAATAACCCGTCATTAAAACATTTTGATAACCATCAAAGCCTTTTAAAATTTGTGCTCTTATCCCGTAATTTGTCAGTTGCTTAACATCGCCCCCCGCCAATACCCAATTAGTGATTTTGCCATAACTATATGCGAATCGTTGTGTTAAGTGATCAGAATACATCTGTACATTAGATAACTGAGTTAAAAAATCGCCCTGATTAATCACTCCTCCTTGATTGTCTACTCTCGCAACTGGACTGAGAACCGCTTGTTGGTAAGAACGCCCTTCATAAATCGCACCAAATTTTTTTGGGTCATCGCCGACCACTGTTTTTGGTTGATTTTGATTATTATGCTGAGGAGAAGAACAAGCCACCAGTGTGGCAAACGCTAAGAATGAAAAAATTCTACGATGAAATTTTTGCTGAAAATGCATAATGAATCCCTGAATAAAAATAGCCGATAAAGCACAATCCTTCCTAAAAATGGATAAATTGGAAGCGCTATAAACTATCAAAAATTAATTAAAAAAACGATATTTTTTCCAGAAAAAGACAAAATATTGGTGAAAAGTCAAACTAATTGACTATTTTATTAACAAACGAATAAGGCATATTCATTTAAAACTTGCAATTCTTTTTTATCAAGGCATAATGCGCACATCTCTGACGCGGGGTGGAGCAGCTTGGTAGCTCGTCGGGCTCATAACCCGAAGGTCGTCGGTTCAAATCCGGCCCCCGCAACCAAATTTTAAGGCATCGATAATTCGATGCCTTTTTCATTTATTTAAACTTGATATTTTGTTTTATCACCAATATCAAAATGTAACGGCATACGCCACTTTCGTATCGATACTAACAATAACAACACGCCGACAATAAAAGCAAAAATTTTCACCAATAATTCTTGCCCAAATACTATGGATAGCCATAATACTGCAACAAAAATTGGCTGTAAATTCAGTAACGGAACACGAAAACAGAAATATTCTTTAAAACATAACCCGCCTAATGTGAGCAATGCGCCTCCTAACGCTAATTCCGGTAAACCAAGAACTTGACAAAACAGCCCTATCCAAACGGAAAATTGAAAAACTAAACGGATATGTTTTAGATAAATATGTAATGATGAAGCACAACACATTGCTGCAAGTAGTATTCCTAATGAGCCCAGATATGCATTCCAAGGCAAAGTTAAAACCGCTAATGCAGCAATAACAAAGCCTGTCCGATAAATAATAACGGTGCCTTTATCCCAATAATCCATTTCTGATTTAATATGCGGATCTGCCATAATTTTCTCCTTAATATTTAAAATGTAATAGCCGAATTTTAAATTATTTGCAGTATTATTATGTAACTAACCAATAAAACCAGCACGATAGAGACACCGCGCCTTGCTTGACTTACCTTTATCCCTATTGAAATAGCTTATTTCCAATATGAATACGACATGGCTTCGCGCTTAATCGAAAACTAAAGTCTATACAACTCCTACATAATACCGATTCTTTGCATTTTTTGACCGCACTTTGAATATATATAAATCATTATTGTGCTATTTTCTGCTGAAGTTTATCTAACAATTTTTGGTGAATACCGCCAAAACTGCCATTTGACATGACTAAAATATGATCTGTTGGTTTCGCTTCTGCAACAATCATATCCGTTAATTTATCAAGGTTCCCAGACCAATACGCTGGCTGAATACAATCATTAACGATTTCCACCACATCCCAAGAAATATTATCAGGTTGAAAGATGAAAACAATATCCGCTCGTCCTAAAGTTGGCGCTATTTCGCTTTTGTGTATCCCCATTTTCATTGTATTTGAACGTGGTTCTAGCACAGCAATAATTCGCTCACGTCCACCGATTTTGTCACGTAATGCGGTCAATGTCGCCAAAATGGCCTCGGGATGGTGGGCGAAATCATCATAAACAGTAATACTATTGACTGTTCCTTTTATTTCCAAACGCCGTTTAGCATTAATAAAACTTCCCAGAGCTAAACAAGCTTGCTCTATTCCTATTCCAATATGATGTGCCGCACTAATTGCCATTAATGCATTATGCATATTATGCTGCCCAACAATCCCCCAATTCACTTCCGCTACTTTATGTCCTTCATAATATACGGCGAATTGCGAGCAATCATTATTTATACGTTCAGCATACCACTGATGATTTTTACCTAGAAATTGTCTTTCTGACCAACATCCCATAGCCAGTGTTTCTTTTACATTTTGTTCATCGGCAAAAGATAAAATGCGCCCGTTAGAAGCAATCGTCCGAATCATATGGTGGAATTGACGCTGAATCGCTTTTAAATCATCAAAAATATCTGCGTGATCAAAACTAAGATTATTAATAATTAAAGTTTTAGGATTGTAATGAACAAACTTTGAACGTTTATCAAAAAATGCAGTATCATATTCATCAGCTTCAATTACAAAAAAGCGGCTTTCTCCCAACCTGGCGGAAATGCCAAAATTACCGGCAATACCACCAATCAAAAATCCCGGATTTAATCCGCATTGATCTAAAATCCAAGCTAGCATTCCCGTAGTAGTAGTTTTTCCGTGTGTTCCCGATACGGCAAGAACCCAACGATCTCGTAATAAATAATCATGCAACCATTGCGGTCCCGAAGTATAAGGCACTGCGTTTTCCAAAATATATTCAACACAAGGGTTACCACGTTTTATCGCATTACCGATAATCACTATATCCGGAGCCGGTTGGAGCTGTTCAATATCATAATTTGGAATGATATCAATACCTTGTTCGGTCAAAAACGTACTCATAGGAGGATAAACATTTATATCTGATCCGGTTACTTTAAACCCCATTTGTTTAGCAATTACAGCCACTCCTCCCATAAAAGTACCGCAAATACCAAGAATATGGATATGTTTCATTTTTTATCTCTAATGTTAAAAGTAAAATTTATCGGCTATAATAAAACAAGTTCAAAAATGAGTAAATCATTCTGAACCCTTAAACTAAAGTCCCGGTCCGAAATACGCTGACTTCAGTATTCTAATCTATTTAACCACAAAAAAAGGAATAAATAATGAAAGCAACAAAACTACTTTTAGTAACCTTACTTACTAGTATCGCCGTTACCCTAACTGCTTGTAATGAAAAAGAGCAGAAAACAGAAAGCACACCTCAAACACAAACCTCTACCGCTCCGGAAGTAACCACTCCAGCAACACAAACAGAAAAAACGCCTATTGAACAATTTAATAGTTCAGTCAAAATTTCAGTAAAATCGCGCACTATTTTACAAAACGATCAAAAAGAGCGTGCTATCGCTTTTGTTTATGAAATCCAAAATTTAACGGATAAACCTATTGTTGCACTCCATTGGGCATCCGCATATAGCGTAAACGACCAAATTCTCTATGCTCAAAATTTCCCATTGACATTTGAAAAACCAATTCCGGCAAAAGGTACCGAAACCGTTACTGGTACAGTTCCTGCCTCAAACATTCTGGAACAAAATCGTGAATTGGCATTAAACCCTGAAGCACAAGTGAATACTGTTATTGGCGCTTATCAAGTTACCTTTGCTGATGGTTCTTCTATTGTTGTAGCAAAACCGGAATAATTTCTCTGAAAAAAAGCGTTGTGGAAACCGCAACGCTTTTTTATATCTATACTAAAATCAATTCGTACCACCAACAGTAATTTCATCAATTTTGAGTGCTGGCTGCCCAATACCGACCGGAACACTTTGTCCGTCTTTACCACATACACCGATTCCTAAATCAATCTCTAACTTATCCGCTACCATTGAGATTTTCTGCATAACATCAATACCACTACCGATTAATGTTGCGCCTTTGACCGGTCTGGTTATTTTTCCTTTTTCAATGAGATAGGCCTCTGAAGTAGAAAACACAAATTTTCCAGATGTAATATCAACTTGTCCTCCGCCAAAATGCGGTGCATAAATTCCGCGATCAACAGAGGCAATCAAATCTTCAAACTTACTTTTTCCCGCCAACATATAAGTATTTGTCATTCGAGGCATAGGAATATGTGCATAGGATTCTCTACGCCCGTTACCAGTAGGCATAACCCCCATTAAACGAGCATTCATTTTATCTTGCATATAGCCCTGTAAAATACCGTCTTTAATCAACACATTACATTGACTTGGTACCCCTTCATCATCAATCGTCAAGGAGCCACGACGATTAGGTAATGTCCCGTCATCTACAATAGTACAAAGCGGAGAAGTAACCTGTTCACCGACTCTTCCACTAAACAACGAACTTCCTTTACGATTAAAATCACCTTCCAGTCCATGTCCCACTGCTTCGTGCAAAAGAACTCCCGGCCAGCCGGAACCAAGCACAACTGGCATTAACCCAGCAGGTGCAGCAACGGCTTCCAGATTTACTAAAGCCTGACGTACCGCCTCTTTAGCAAAGGCAACAGCACGAATATCACCATCAACCGTATCCAAAAACCATTCCAATCCGAAACGTCCACCAGCGCCACAACTTCCTCGTTCTCGCTTACCATCATGTTCTACCAAAACACTAACTGACAAACGAACCAAAGGACGAATATCCGCAGCTAAAGTGCCGTCAGTAGCGACAACTAATACTTCTTCATAGACAGAACTTAAACTGGCAGATACCTTAGTAACCCTAGCATCAACAGCTCTTGCGGTTCTATCCACTAAATACAATAATTCAATTTTTTTCTCTTTGTTCAAACTATCCAACGGATTAACTGCAGCATAACGCATTATTGGTTGCACAGGATTAAACACTTGTGATGAAAAATAATTTTGGTGAGACTGAGCGATACCTTTAACTGCAACGGCACATTGTTGTAGCGAAATTAAATTAATTTGATCAGAATAAGCAAATCCAGTTTTTTCACCTGATATGGCTCGGACACCGACTCCGCGATCTATATGAAATCCGCCCTCTTTAATAATACTATCCTCTAAAACCCAAATTTCATCTTGGCTTAATTGAAAATAGAGATCTGCATAATCAACATGTCGATGAGACATCAGATCAAAGACATTAAATAAATCATTAGTTGATAAGGCGCTCTGCCCTAACAAGCTATCTGTTACTTTGTTTAACATAATTTTCCGTATAAATTATTAGGTTATATAAACATTCTATTGATGTTTACTTTCATTACCATAAAATTCGCTCTAAATCGACCGCACTTTATGCCATTCTGATCTTTATGATTGCATTACAAAATGCTCACGCAACTGCTGTAGTTGATCTCTCACTGCAGCAGCTTTCTCAAATTCCAAATCCTGAGCATATTTATACATTTGCTGTTCAAGCTTTTTAACCTGTAATTGATATTCTTTCGGCGTTTTAGGAATAGTATAAAGTGTGCCCGACTCTTCGACTGTTTTAATTTTGTTTTTAGATTTAATTTTTTGATTCGTACCTTGTCCGATATCTAATAATTCACCAACTTTTTTATTTAATGCTTTCGGTATAATGCCTTTCTCTTGATTATAGCGTATCTGTTTTTCCCGTCGACGGTTTGTCTCTGTAATCGCTTTTTCCATTGATTTTGTTACAGAATCCGCATACAAAATAGCCTTCCCTTTGAGATTTCGTGCCGCTCGCCCAATAGTTTGAATAAGTGAACGTTCCGAGCGTAAAAAACCTTCTTTATCAGCATCTAAAATTGCCACCAGAGAAACTTCCGGAATATCTAGCCCTTCACGCAATAGGTTAATACCAACCAATACATCAAATTCACCTAAACGTAAATCACGAATAATTTCAACCCGTTCCACCGTATCAATATCTGAGTGTAAATATCGCACGCGAATTCCATGCTCATCCAAATAATCGGTTAAATCTTCCGCCATTTTTTTAGTTAATGTGGTAACCAAAACCCGCTCATTTTGATCAGCCCTTTGACGCGCTTCAGATAAAAGATCATCTACTTGAATTAAAACCGGACGGATTTCAATTTCCGGATCAAGCAATCCAGTAGGCCGAACAACTTGATCGATAATTTCCGTTCCCGATTTCTCTAATTCATAAGGACCAGGGGTTGCCGAAACATAAATAGTTTGTGGAGCCAAACGTTCAAATTCTTCAAAGCGCAACGGCCGATTATCTAATGCAGACGGTAAACGAAATCCATATTCTACTAAAGTTTCTTTACGCGATCGATCTCCTCGGTACATTCCACCAATTTGTGGAACCGTAACATGAGATTCATCGATAATCAACAATGCATCAGAAGGCATATAATCAAATAATGTCGGAGGAGGCTCGCCTTCATTACGACCAGATAAATAACGTGAATAATTTTCGATACCAGAACAATAACCTAATTCATTCATCATTTCGATATCAAATTGCGTTCGCTGAGTGATCCGCTGTTCCTCAAGAAGTTTATTATCTTTAATAAATTGTTCTCGGCGCCAGGCTAATTCTACTTTGATTTTATCAATTGCGTCTAAAATCCGTTCACGAGGAGTAACATAATGAGTTTTTGGATAAATTGTAAAACGAGGCACAGGCCCGAAACTAGTACCGGTTAACGGATCAAATAAGCTCAAACGTTCAATTTCATCATCAAATAGTTCAATTCGTATGGCTTTATCATCGGATTCGGCAGGAAAAATATCAATAATTTCACCACGAACTCGAAATGTTCCGCGCTGAAAAGATTGGTCATTGCGAGTATACTGTAGTTCGGCTAACTTTGCCAAAATCTGGCGTTGATTAATAATTGCTCCTGTTTGTAAATGAAGCATCATTTTTAAATAAGAATCAGGATCACCTAAACCATAAATAGCAGATACGGAAGCCACCACAATGGTATCACGCCGCTCTAGAAAAGATTTCGTCGCAGACAAACGCATTTGTTCAATTTGATCATTAATCGAAGCGTCTTTTTCAATAAATGTATCACTACTTGGAACATAAGCCTCGGGCTGATAATAGTCATAATAAGATACGAAGTATTCCACCGCATTTTCAGGGAAAAAAGCTTTCATTTCCGCATAAAGTTGTGCTGCTAAGGTTTTATTTGGTGCAAGCAACATTGCCGGACGATTTAACGTTGCAATAACATTGGCAATTGTGAAAGTTTTTCCTGACCCAGTAACCCCTAATAAGGTTTGGTGTGCCAATCCATCATTGAGATTTTCCACGAGTTTTTCGATAGCTTGGGGCTGATCACCGGAAGGTTTGAAATCAGAGTGAAGGACAAAAGGTTTACTATTAATTCTAGGCTTCATAAAAGTGCGGTCAAATTCATCATACTTTTCAGCGATGCATTCTATCACAAAAATTTCCTGATCCTGAACAATAAAAAATCTAGGTTTTACACAGACTTAGCATTGTCAAGCCAAGATAGTCGAAAAAATTAATTTTTTTTCATCTTTTTTTCTGGACTTATTGTAACTTATTGAAAAATAAGAATATGTTATTTTGCAATCAATTTGATGATAGACATTGATCCTTTCAGTGTTCATCAGTAATGAGCAATCTTCTAACAAAACAATCCACAAAGTTATACACAGGCTCTGTGGATAGAAAAATTTCTATAAATCCTCATAAAAATACTTACTTGATCCTATTGATGTTTTTTTGATTTTTATTCATTCCTTAAAAATTTTTTCATTTTGACGTTGACAAAAGGGAACGAGATCACTAAAATTCGCGCCACTTCCTTAGTGATATAAGTTTATTCCTCCTTAGTTCAGTCGGTAGAACGGCGGACTGTTAATCCGTATGTCGCTGGTTCAAGTCCAGCAGGAGGAGCCAATTTTCTTTTGATCTAAAATGTGTTTGTCTCCTTTTACGCATTTTAAATAAACAATCAAAAGACTTTAGCCCACATGATGGGCTAATTTTTTGTAGTGATTGGTCTTTCTATATTTAGCAACGATTTGGGAAATTTAAATCTTCATTAAGAAGAAGTTGCCTATTCTAAATAAAAACAATTGTGCCATAATATATTAAAGCGAAGAGCAAGCTAGCTCTCCCTACCTTGTTAAATTATACACTTGTCATATAAAATTGCATTTTAACCGATTATTGCTGCTCCGCCTCTAACAGGTAAAGTGGAAGCATACAGCAGACTTGTCGCAAAAAAGATCATAATTGACCCCGCAAGTAGTTTCCCCCATATTGAACCTTGTTGAACAAATTTCGGCGAACCGTACCAATTTCCTAGCTTTATTGCTGTTTTCCGTGCATAAATCACCAATAAAGCAAAAGCAGACAATGTTAATCCCGTACCAAAAGACATTACTAATGCCGCTAAAATTCCCCAAAAATAAAGATCTAGCATATAAGACAAAAATAAGATAAATATTGCCCCCGAACAAGGGCGCATACCAATACTTAAAATAATTAAACATTTTGAACGCCAATCCTGAGCCAATTGTAATTGATGATTATCAGGCAAATGTTGATGTCCACAAGAACAATAATTTGCAACAAAAGTGCGGTCATTTTTGACAATATTTTTTATTGGCGATAATGGTGCTGAATTAATCCGATTAATCTTCAGACGTTTTGTCTTCTTACTCAGCCAAAACTTCAGTAAGCTTTGATAACACCAGAAAAATCCAAGCAATAGGAGTAATATAAATGCACTGCGTTCCAACCATAATTGGCTCAATTTAAAATAGCTTGAAGATAGTTTGAGCACAACAACAAGAACGGAGGTTGCCATAATGGCAACTATTCCTTGCACTAATGAGGACAAAAAGCTTAACCCCATTGCATTTTTAAGTCGAGATTGATGAGTAGAAAGATAGCTTCCGATAATAAATTTACCATGGCCCGGCCCTACAGCATGCAACACACCATAACAAAAACTCACGACAATTAACCAAACTCCGGCAATTTGCGTATCTTGATCCTTAATTTGATGCAGATACCCGGACATCAGCTGATTAATAACTTTTTGCCACTGTGCCACTTGTATGAATAGCCATGGACCACCCCAAAAAATTATTCCGATCAATAAGCACAGAATCAGTAAATTTTTATTCCATTTCATCTTCAATTACTCACATTTTATTTGTAATTCTTGAGCAAAAATGCGGCCTAAAGAATCATCTTCATTGCGCTGATTTTTATCCAATGAAGAGGCATAACGGCGAATTTTATCATCAACATTCGGATCAATAATTTTTCCTTGGCAATGTGCCGGTAGTGAAGAAAAATCAATAGCTTGCATTGTTGATTCTGGATAAACCATAGCGACATAATAGCTACTGTCATAGGTTTTCAAAGTCAATTTAGTTTTTCTCAACGGCTGTGGCTTTGCTAATAATAGATCAAAGTAATACTCTACCTGCGATCCGATCTCTTTCATTCCATAATTCTCCGGTTGCCGCTTATATTTAATTTTATTATTATTTTTATCGAAAAAATAACTAAAGTAATGCTCATTAACAATATTTTGCATTATGTCATCAACTAACTTTTGTTCTTCTTCATTATTCCCCTTAGCTAAGGCTAAATCATATAGTACAGCTGAAGAACTGGCTTCATCCAAGCGCCAACGCATACTAAATCCGATTAACTGTTGATTTTCCACTTTTGGAACCGTGTACATATCAATAAATGCGTGCGGATGCGCTAAAGCATAGGAAGCTCGCAAAAAAAGAATAAGTACTATTAATATTTTCTTCATCGTCTCTCCTTTAAAAAAGGAAGGATTTTAGCACAATGCCATTAACGCCCCAAATTCTAGAAACATAAGGGGAGATTTAAAAAACCTATAAAACTTGATCTAAATCAACAGAACAATTTTTATTCTATTGTTTCTCATAGAAATATCTGTATTATACCGTTCGTCAAGTAATTGCTTGATATCGTAAAGTTCCTAAATAAAATAATCATAATAAATATAGCTAAACTACTTTCCTACCACCCTTTTCTGGGTGGTTTTTTTATAGAAAAAAGATAGGTTCCAATACTCTTTTCGATAATCAATATTAAAAAACCAAAAGTCGGGCTATTTTCCTAGCTTTATAAGCTTAACTATATCAATAGATTAAAAAAGGGCACTATACATAGCTCCCTTTTATACTTATTTGAATAATAGCGTTAAAATTTATGCTGAAACAATCTTGTAATCATTGGTATTAACAATAAATAGCCTAACGGTGGCAAACAATCCTTGCCAAGAAGAATACAACCCGATAAGTGATATATTCAGTAATTCCGTAATAACTTTATTAGGTAAGGTTTGAGTTCATTGTAATGCGTAAATGCACACCTCAAAAGTTGTCCTACACAACAGCAACATAGTTTCCAAACTATGCTATTTTTCGACCGCACTTTCAATTTCTTGTGCCATCATTTCCATTGATTGCAAACCACCAAATGCCAAATACCAATTTGCCGCATTCAAATAAACAATGCGATTATTTTTATAAGCATCGGTTTGTCGAATCAATGTATTATCCAATACATGTTGTGCATTATCCACTTTATCGGTAATTGCAGCCGTACGATCCACTACGAATAAATAATCCGGATTTTGTTCTACCAGATATTCAAAACCAACACTCATACCATGTGTAGAAGATTTGATATTTTTATCTGTCGGTGTAAAACCGAATTTTTGGTAAAGCAAAGCATAACGGGAATTATCCCCGAATACACTAATTCGACTCTCATTCACTAAAATCAGTAATGCAGTTTTTCCTTTAACACGTTCTGCAAGCTGTCTAACTTTTTCATTTAATGCATTCAATTTCTGCTTTGCCAAGTCTTCTTTATTTAAGATCTTTCCAAAAGCTAAAATATTTTGCTCGAAGCTTGGGTAATAATTGCGATAGTCAGTTTGAGCAAAAAAGACAGGTGCAATCTCTTTAAATTTTTCTAGAATTTTTTGCTGGCGTGGGGAAAGTACAATTAAATCTGGAGCCAGCTCATTAATTATCTCAAATGCCGGTTCGTGTAATGTACCAACATTTTGGAATTGATTCGTGCTAAATCCAGATAAGTATGCCGGAACGCTTCCTCCTTTAGGAAAACCAACAATTTTATTCGCCTCGCCTAAAGCCCGCAAAGTATCGGCAGCAGCAAAATCCAGTGTAACAATACGCTGTGGATTTTTCGGAACTGCCTGCTTTCCTGCAGCATTCTCGACTTGAAAATAAGCGCCGTTCGCAGCCATTGTTAGACATAAAGTCAATGCGGAAAGCCATTGATATAATATTTTCTTCATTTGTACATCCTCTTTTTATCTAAAATAAACTGCAATTTTATGATCTTGAATATCCTGAATAGGAATATCCATTTCATAAATATCTCGCAGCACATCAGCTCGCATTATGTCGCCGACTTTCCCCTCTGATGCTAATTTTCCCTCCTTCATTGCAATAATATAGTCGGAATAGCAAGAGGCGAAGTTAATATCATGAATCACAATAACGACTGTTTTTCCACACTCTGTGGCCAATTTATACAAGACCTGCATAATTTGTACAGAATGTTTCATATCTAAATTATTAAGCGGTTCATCCAATAAAATATAATCCGTATCTTGGGCTAAAACCATCGCAATATATGCTCTTTGACGTTGCCCACCACTTAATTGATCAAGATAAACATTGCGTAAATTATCCAAATTCAGATAACACATTGCTTTATCAACAAAAGTGCGGTCAACTTCCGTAAGATTTCCTTTACTGTAAGGAAAACGTCCGAAAGAGACCAAGTCTTCTACAGCCAAACGTAAATTCATATGATTTGACTGTCTTAAAATTGCTAGCTGTTTGGCGATATCAGTACTTTTCTGGTTACACAATAACTTATTATTTAAATAAACCTCTCCTTTATCAGCAGATAATAATCGGCTCATAATTGATAATACCGTACTTTTCCCAGCCCCATTAGGACCGATAAACGAAGTAATTTTCCCTTTTGGGATCACTAAAGATACATCATCAACAACAGTCTTTGCACCATAACTTTTAGTAATATTTCTTATTTCTATTGACATTGTTTGCTTACTCTTAATAACAAATAAAGAAAATAAATGCCGCCGATAAAATTCACAATAATGGATAATGTAGTGCTAAAAGTAAAAATTTGCGAAACTAAAAATTGTCCCAAAACTAAAGTAATCATGGCAATCAACATCGATGCAGGAATCAGTATTTTATGCTTATGAGTTTGCATAAATTCAAAAGTCACATTCATCACTAATAACCCTAGAAACATTAAAGGACCAACTAATGCTGTCGAGACAGCAGTCAACACAGCGACGATAATTAATAATCTACGAGTAATTTTAGAATAATTCACACCTAAATTAATGGCATTTTCCTTACCTAAGGCAAGTACATCAAAATAACACAGATATTTTACTACGCTCAGCATAGTCAATATCAAAATGCCTAATGCAATCCATAAAATATCCGTATTAATTCGATTAAAACTGGCGAAACCGATATCTTGTGCTACTTGAAATTCATTCGGATCAATTAACACTTCCATAAATCCGGTCAAACTTTGAAAAAATGTGCCGAATACAATACCTACTAACAATAAAAAGAAAATACTTTGGTTTTCTTTAGCAAATAAAAGAGCATATAATCCTAATGCGAAGATCACCATTATCGCAGAACATAATAAAAATAAGGTAAGCGAATTTATGGATAATAATGTAACTGAACCGAACAAGAAGATAATACAGGTTTGAATGAGTAAATATAAAGAATCCAAGCCTAAAATACCCGGTGTTAAAATACGATTATTGACAATCGTCTGAAAGATCATTGTTGCTAAAGCAATGGAAGAAGCGGTAATTATTATCGCAGCTAATGACAAAACACGCTGATTAAACGCATATTGCCATCGTGTCGGTAAATTATAAGTTAAATATAACAACGCCGAGATAAATACTAATCCTATTAATATTACTATCTTTATATAAGCTTTATTCATTACTATACCGTTTAAATAAAAAATACAAGAAAACTGCCCCCCCTAAAACGCCAACTACTGCATTAATTGATATTTCATAAGGATAAATAAGACTTCTTCCTAAAATATCGCAAAATAAAATAAAGTTTGCGCCTAATAATGCGGTATGAGAAAGAATATCTTTAAGATTATCACCTAAATAAAGAGTAACAATATTTGGAATAATTAATCCTAAAAAAGGGATAATACCGACTGATACAATAATAATCGAAGAGATTGTCGCCACAATAATTAATCCTAAGTATAATACTTGGGTATAATTTAAGCCTAGATTTATGGCAAAATCCTTTCCCATTCCTACAATAGAAAATCGATTAGCAAATAAATAAGCAATGAATAAACTTGGGAGGCTTAAATAAAGTAATTCATAACGTCCTGCCATTACTAAAGAAAAATCGCCTTGTAACCAACTTGAAATGTTTTGTAATAAATCTTGTTTATACGCAACAAATGCACCAATAGAGCCAATAACATTGCCGAACATTATGCCGACTAGAGGCACAAAAATCATATCCTTAAACTTTAAATGGGAAAGAATAGTCATAAAAACAATCGAACCGAAAAATGAAACCATTACGGCAAATGCTGTTTTTAAGAAAATAGAAGCAGAGGGAAAAAATAGTATGGACATCAAAATGCCAAGTTTGGCGCAATCCATCGTGCCGGCAGTGGTTGGAGACACAAAACGATTTCTGCTAAGTTGCTGCATAATTAAACCACAAATACTTAATGCTGCCCCAGCAATCAAAATACTAATTAAGCGGGGTAAACGACTTATCAAAAAAAGCTGCCATTGATTTTCCTCAAAACGTAATAATCCTTGCAAACTAAGCCGACTGACACCGAGAAAAACGGAAATAGAAGACAATATAATAAGTGATAGAATCAGATAACGTCGCTGAATCATAGAATAAAGATGATAACGATTATTAAACGCAAGAATAGCAATATTGGTTAAAATGTGCAACATCAATCATCATTTCTACTTCCTGGTAAAAATGTTTCTTTAACAAAATTTAGGTTAAAATGATCCAAATTAGTCTTTGTATAACTGCATCGTGTTGTTATCAAAAATATAAAAATGTAGTGAAAACTAACCGCACTTTTAAGGAATATCAATGAAACTCGGCATTGTCGGCACAGGAATGATTGTGCAAGACTTATTACAAACCTTACATTTGATTAAATTAGAAAAACTCGCTCTTTTTGGTAGAAATATTGAAAAAACACGACAATTAGCAACAAACTATCCATTTTTGGAAATAGGAGAGTTGTTATGGCTGGAGTTAATAAAGTCATTATCGTTGGTCGTTTAGGAAATGAACCGGAAATGCGAACTATGCCTAATGGTGAAGCCGTCGCAAATATCAGCGTAGCCACTAGTGAAAGCTGGACGGATAAAAATACGGGTGAACGCAGAGAAGTGACTGAATGGCACCGCGTCATATTTTACCGTCGTCAGGCGGAAGTCTGCGGTGAATACCTACATAAAGGCTCACAAGTTTACATTGAGGGGCGTTTAAAAACCCGTAAATGGCTAGACCAAAGCGGGCAAGATCGCTACACCACAGAAATTCAAGGTGATGTGTTGCAAATGTTAGGCGACCCTAAACCAATGCAGACACCTGTACATGCACCAGCTAAACCGGCAGCTCAGACAAAGCCGCAAGCGGAAACACGGGAAGATAATTTTGATGATATTCCCTTCTAGCACCCATATGTTTTATAAATGTAAAATAAATATTTTTTATAGCTCAAGAACCTAGATTTTAACTAGGTTCTTTTTTTTACAAAAAAATTGACAAAACTATATTAGAATTTTAGTATTTATATATATTTTTTGTAAAATTAGAGTCCAATATGGTTAGATTAGAAATCTTAGTTTTTACTAATGGGGAACGCTATCCTATTCTTATAGACGACAAAAAAAATATCCCACATTATTATTCGACTTTGTGGACTACATCCATCTTAAGAGGTAATTGTTCTGTAAATACAATCCGCAACAAGCTATATGCTATACGCTGGTTATTTGAATGGGAGTCTAGTAGTAATAGAAATATTATCAACGAATTCAGAAATGGAATTCTTTTAAACTATGAGGACATGATAAACTTAAGAGAACATTTTAGATTAAGTGAAAAAAAAGCAGATATAAAGAAATTAAATTTTAGTAATAACCTCTCTAAAAATGAAAAAAGTAAAAATTCAAAAGTTATTAGTACTTCTCATCAGTACAATAGAATGACAGCTGTAATTGAATACTTAGATTTTATATCAAGTCTTTTTATAAATAAAGGAACATATACAATAAAAGATATAGAAAAAATGATTACTACATTCAAAAACTTAAGACCTAAAGGAAGAAACATTTATTCTTCTAAAGTTTTTGATAACATTAATATTCCAGATGGTCTACTTGATGAATTTATTAATGTTGCAGATTATCTAAATCCCAAAAATCCTTTTAAGAGTGAAGGCATTAGAAAAAGAAATTATTTAATGTTCATGTTATTACGTAAATTAGGTATTAGACGTGGAGAACTTCTATCAATAAAGATTGATGATCTAAATCTAACAGGAAATAATCCAGCTATCTTTATAAGACGTACACATGACGATCCAATAGACACAAGGATAAACCAAGCTGTAGCAAAAACAAAAGAAAGGCGTTTAGTAATTAGTCTTGAAATATCGAATTTAATAGATGAATATATAATTAATTACAGAAATAAAATACCAAATGCAAATAGACACCCTTATTTATTTGTAACGCATAGAAAAGGAATTTCACAAGGAAATCCACTTAGTGTTAGCACTTTTGATAACATCATAATACCTACAATGAAAAAAGTAGATAAAAAATTTTCAATTATCCATCCTCACATATTTAGACATGAATGGAACTTGGATTTCTCCAGAAAAGTAGATCTGAATAACAAATTGGCTAAAGAGAATAAAGCTAATTATACTGAAATCACTCCTGAAGCCGAAGCAAAGTATAGGCAACATTGGATGGGACACACATCAGAGAAAAGTTCATATATTTATAATAAAAGACATATTATTGAACAGGCGAATAAATTAGTGCTTATTGAACAGCATGAATTAGTAAAAAAACTTACTCATAAGAAAAATGGGAATCAGGATAGAAATAATGAATAAATTTTCAAGAGATGGATATTCCTTTAATCAGAAGGATATCATATGGATATTAAACAAAGATATAAAAATAAAATTAACAAAAGATATTTTGTCTTTAAGAAACCCATTATTAGATGGATTTAAAAACATTTTAGCTGACTATGCACAAGAAATGTCAACTCATCATACTAGAAATATGCTGTTTATGTTTAGGAATTTAATAAAATTTTCCAATGGAGATAGCGTTACTACTAATTGTATATTAAATTGGCGTGCAAGTTTAAATAGAGAAAATGAATGGTATTTAGGAGCACTTAAAGGATTTTTACTTACTTGGTACGAAAGAGGCTATACAGGAGTCTCTCTAGAGGTTATTAAATTATTAGAAACCTTTAATATTAGAGGGAATAAAAAAGGTAAATCGGTAGCTAATCATTGTCCATACACTGGTCCACTAACAAGTAATGAGATGTTAACCCTAATAAATGAACTTAATGAACTTTGGAAACAAAATAAAATTAGCTTTGAATGTTATGCATATATTAATATTCTTATGATGACAGCCAGACGTCCATCACAGTTAAAACAATTAAAAATTTGTGATTTAATCAAAGAAAATAATAACTATTATATTAATATACCAAGAGTCAAACAACGCAGCTCAAACTTTAGAAAATTATTTAAAAAAATTGCAATAATTGAAGATTTATATTTAATTATAAAAAACTTAGGTGAAAAACAAATTAAAAAAATTGAAAAATATATCGACTATACTTTATCTTCTGAGCAAAAAGAATTAACACCTATTTTTATAGATAACAAAAATCTATTAGAAATTAATAAAGATAATGTAGAACTATACTTAGCAAATGACTTGTTACATTCAACTATGAGTAATATGAATGTACTAATGAAAGAATTCAATATTGTGCAGCATGCCGTTTCTGAGCGAACAGGGGAAATAATGCATATTAACGCAAGACGTTTTCGTCATACTCGTGGAACTAACTTAGGGCGAAAAGGTGCCGGTGCTACAATTATTGCAGAATTATTGGATCACTCAGATATACAAAATGTAAAAGTTTACACAGAAAATACCGCTGATACTGTTCAATATATTGATCGTGTAATGGGTAAAGAGATGAGTAAGTTAGCTCATGCATTTGCTGGAAGAATCATATCTAGTTTAAATGAAAGTGAAAGGGGGAATGATCCGACATCTTTAATAACAAACAATGGTTCAGATACTGTTGGAGCCTGTGGTACCAATGATTTTTGTCTAAGTTCATATGAAAGCTGTTATATATGCCGAAAATTCAGGCCTCTTCTTGATGGTCCCCACCAACAAATTTTAGATAAATTATATAAAGAAAAGGAAGAACGACTTAGGACATCTAAAAGTGTAGATTATGCATCTTCCAAAGATCGTATTATTTTAGCAGTTGAATATGTTGTTCAAGCTTGTAATGAAATGAAAAGAGCTACGGAGAATCATTAATTATGAATAATCCAATTTTTATTCCTACGCATAATAATCCAGAATCCAATTTAGAACGATTTATTGATTTCTGTAAAAAACAACTTACAGCCTTTGGAAATAATTGTTGGAAAAAAACACAATGGAAAACGACATTTGGCATCTATTTGGTACAAGTTCGTTTTTCTACAGATAGAGCACTATCAACTAGCTATAAATACGAGCCGTTATCCTCACCATTTATTGAGTTTGCTAAGGCTTATATCCGCTATACCTATACTTTAAGACCTATTCGTCAATTAGCTAGACATATAGAAGCCTTGCGTTTTGTTGAAATGGCTTTGCATAACGTAAAACAAAATGCAGATATACTATTCCTAGATAGTATGGTTATTCAGGAAGTTCAAAATTTGGTTGCTAAAAAATATCCAAAAATGAATGAATCAACAAATAAATTAGGCTACCAATTAGAAGCATTATTTAATTTTTGTAGAGACTATCAAATTGTTCCACAACTCCCTTTATGGAAGAATACTTACAATCGCCCTAGAGATTTAACAATTTTATTAGATGAACGGGGAAAGGAGTATCGTTCTAAAAAAATGCCTACTGATGAAGAAATGATGCTAGTAGCTAAATTATTCCACGATGCACCAAATTTAGATAAAGAAACTAAATATTACACTGCTGTTATGGCATTATTGATGGTAGCCCCCTCTCGTTGTTCAGAATTAATGTGTTTACCTATAAACTGCTTAGAATGGGAAGAAGATAGCTTAGGAAACAAACAACTAGGAATAAGATGGCAACCTGTAAAAAATGGAGTAGCAGGGTTAAAATGGGTTCCTAGTAGCATGCAAGATGTCGTAATTGAAGCCGTTAATCGTTTAGTAAATATTAGCAAACCTGCTAGAATTGCCGCTAAATTTGCAGAAGAATACCCTAATAAATTCATGCTAGCACCATCAGATAATTATTATCCAAATCAAATATTAAACGAAAAACAAATTGGTAAATTATTAGGAATTAATGGAAATAACGGAATTAATACGAAATGGTTTAAATCTTTGTTAAAAGAAAATAATGGAGCTATTACACTCGATGTTTTAGGTAAATTTGTTTATCAAAAATATACATCAAAATTTAATCATTGGCCATATATTGATAAAAATAAGCATGTAAAAGCATCAGAGGCTTTACTCTTATTCAGAGAGAATGAGTTTCATGATGACTTTATTCCTAAAAATTTTTCTTTTGTTTTACCTACAGTTAATCAAATTAATGATAGGTTTTGTTATTCAGAAACAAGACCAAAAACATCGTTATGGGAAAAGCACTGCATAGGTACACAAAAAGGAGAATTTATTAAGTTGCCTTCCCATAATGCCAGGCATTGGTTAAGTACCAAATCTGAACAAGGTGGAATGGATGAACTAACTTTAGCTAATTGGGCTGGGCGTGCTAGAGTTGCGGATAATAGAGCCTACGATCATAGAACAGAAGAAGAGAAAAGTGAATCAGTACGTGATTTACTTATTCCTGAAGATATTTCTATATTAGATAAAATTCATCTTAATTTACCTGTTACTTATGAAGAGTTGGGAAAGGATATTATTGGAATTGCGACCGTTACGGAGATTGGGATCTGTGAACATGATTATGCCATGTCTCCTTGTGTGCGCCATGGGGATTGTGAAACATGTAAAGAGCTTGTCTGTATTAAAGGTTTAGAATCTTCTTTAGAAATCTTAAAACAGCGTGAAACTCAACTAACTGAGCAATTTAATAGAGCCAAAGAACATCACAAAATGGGAACTTTTGGTGCAGACCGTTGGGTTAGTAGTTTGGGGTGGAGATTAACTCACATTAGAACTAAAATTAAATTTTTAGAAAATGAGCAGATTCCAAATGGCGCTTTATTCAGAGTACCAGATAAATATGATCCATCACCTATCAAACAAACTTTATTAGAAAAAGGTATGGATATAGATATTGCCAAACCTGAAACTGCAAAATTAGATGATGACTTGTATAGATTAATGGAGCTATAAAATGCCTAAAATTTTAATTACTGAAAATAATTTAGAAGAAATCATACAATTAATTTATTCTTGGGAAGGCAAATTAACTTGGACTCTACTCTGTCTTAAAGTTGCTGATTTACTAGAAGTTAAAAGTATAGAGCGACAATCATTAGCTAATTACCCTGATATACAAAAAGCGTTTAGTAAACAGAAGCAAAAAATAAAAGAAAGTGCTAAAGTTAATCCTGAACGAAATGTAACCTTGGATTATCTACAAAAACAAATCAATAGTTTAAAAGCTCAGGTACAACGTTTAGAAGAAATTAATGAACGATATAAACAACAATTTATTGTATGGCAATATAATGCGTATATGCATGGAATGACAGAAGATAAACTAAATAAACCGCTTATTGCCGTTAATCGCCAACATAGATAAAATATTTTATATTTCAAAAGTATATTTTTATGAAAATACTTCTTTTTAGCGAAAATGAGGTACGTCTAATACAGTGATTAGTAGAAAATTATGAAAAATAACAATAGCTCTATTTTTTATAATAGCTACTCTATATAGATTTGGATACATTAAAAATGCTTTAGATAAATAATTGTGTAATAAAGTAGTATAGCTTGAGATTAAAGAAGCATCAAAAAAATTTATAATGCTAATTCAGAGCTGAAAACGGGCAATAAATCAATTTATGATTGATTTTGGTGATGGCCTAAACGATCATCGTTAAGCTGAAATGGGTGTTTACACGGAATTTGGGACAGGGTTAGCTGGTCCTCAAATACGTTTTATCTACTATGACTGTATTTTACTGTTTTGTTTTAATAGAGCTATAATTTCTTTTAAAGCATGAATTTCAGCATCTTTCTGTTCTACCAAGTTTTTTGTCCATTCTTCTTTATCAGCAAGTAACTTTTGTGTAGAAACTAAAACCTCTTGACTATGAGAAAGCGTTAATCTCAATCGTTCAATTTCAATCAATAGAGACGATTCTCCCACACCTTGATATATCGCACCTAATACAGGTGATTCAATTTGAAAGCAGATATTCTTACCATCAGACTGCATCAACTCAACAACATCAATATCAAAAACTTGGGCTATCTGCTCCAGTTTATCTAAATATAGTTTCGTTTCGCCGCGTTCAATTTTGGCATAGCCATTTAATGGCATATTCAGCTTTTCAGCCATTTGTTCTTGCGACCATGCTTTAGATTCTCTGACTTTTCGGATTTTTTCGTTCACACTCACCGTAAAACCGCTGGGCTTGACGTTAATTCTCCCGATTTTCTCAAAACTTATTTAAAGATAGTGTGTACATATCCGAAAGACCTGTTTGCAAAATTTCTTAGCAAAAAACAATACGAAGATAATGACACGCAACAATCTAAGGAGTAAAAATGGCTTTTAATAAATTTGGGAAATTTATTTTTCCTGCTGTTGTGACTATTTTTACGGTAGATACATTATTACCAACAGTTTCTCCATTACAAGCGATACCTGTCTTTCAAGGAGAAATAGCGTGTGACGATTATGCGGTTGAAGAAGCCGTACGTTATTATATTGATAATGGAATTAGACAAGACAACGTTCGTTTAAATGATGCAGCTCAGTCTATTATTAGACATACAAACTCTAATATTGATAGGTCTAACCCATTATGGAATGCATTCGCTAATGTATTTTAGGGTGCGGGTCGAGAAGTAGAAAAAACAACAAGAGAAGGAACCAAATACATTGTATTTTCCTCTTTTGAATCAAAGGAAATATCAAATCAAAATGGAATAAAAAGATGTAGAGTGTTAGCTAATACTGTGAGTAATACTATGACTGGCGGTGCTAACTATATTACACATAATTACATTGTTAATATTAAAAATGCTCATGTTACCGTTGAATAAATATTGAAAATCGATTTTTTTATACTTATTTAATTTCAAATAGAGGTCATTTATGCTTAAAGAAAAATCATTGTTTACTTATTTTTTAGAAGCATTTACAAAAAATTACGCTAATTTCAAAGGGCGTTCTAGACGTAGAGAATATTGGGGTTTTGCTCTATGGTATTGTGTTATCTTTGTTGTCTCGATCGTTCTGGCTATACTAACAGGGATTGGAACATTATTGCTTGGTGCATTCATTATTATTACTATTGTCCCCTCTATTGCTCTTACTGTTAGGCGGTTACATGATATTAATTTATCAGGGTGGTTCGCTTTATTTCTCTTGGTTTCGCTCATTCCGGGAATAGGCGAAATCATCGCGCTTGTTATATCAGTTGTTATTGGTGTAATTCAGGGGAATAATGGCGCTAATAAATTTGGGGAAGATCCTTTAATTGATAATCAAGCGATAACGGACAAAACCAATAGCTAACCAACTAAAAAATATTAAAATAAAACTAAGCAATCCGATAGTGGGTTGCTTTTTATTTGGCTAAATATCAGGTTAGGGATACATTGAAAACTCGTTCTTAGGAGAAAACATCTTCCAAGAACAATCACAATTTGCAACGAATCAATTATTTAATCCTAGCATTTCCTTATTGGAAGCAAGACAAACCAATAGGCGTAGAACCTTGTATTTGTATCAAGATTCTATTTTAAGTTTGTCGCTATTTTATTTAAAAATCCACGAGTTTCTTTGTAGTGTATTAACGGTATTCGAGGCATAAACGCTTTGAGCTGACTTGACTTTCTAAAGTGGGCAATTTTTTGTCCCTAGCGTTTAGCAAACTCTCGAATACCTTGTACTACACAAAGAAGTTCACAATGGCTCAACATCATTTATTGACAAGCAAATCAAAAAATGTGACTTTGCTGGGATAATAGGGCAAATTATCAGTATAAAGTACAAATTGCCATATTTTTTAAATATGGCAAATAGGCAAAACGGCTCTCAATAGGAAAATAGCCCAAATTACGGTAGAGAATTATACCCAAAATGGCCACGATAAGCGTGAGTATGTCCTATGTGGATAAGGTGAATATAACTTTGACTATTGATTTTTATTTTTTCCTTCATAAAATATAGGCGGAATAGCTATTTCATCAAAAAATGCCAAAGCTTCGGAGTTTCCAAGTGCAACTTTTGAGGACTGGCTAGCATTTCCTTTAAGGATTTGTTTTGCCTCATTGGTGGTCTCATCTAATCCAACATAGGGGGCTGAGCTGTGAGTTAAGTTTTCATCAATAACAACAAAATTATCCTTAATCCTGTGTTTGACCAACTGATTCATAAATAATTGTTGAGAACTGAGCGTAATATCAATAATGTTAGGAGCGGCTTTTCTAATATCTCCTTCCCCCCAGTCGGTCAAGCCACCTTTTTTATTGGTCTTTGGATTGATGGTTTTCTTAGATGATAATGTGCCAATAGACAAGATTCTGACTTGATTTATAGGGTGTTCAAAAAAGATTTCGGCTTCGTGTAACCCAACCAAACTTGGGCTATTGGCAAACAATCCACCATCAATATATTCATTTTCTCCAATACGATGGCGTTTAAAATAAGTTGGTGCCGCCGAAGTTGCTAATGCCACATCAACAATCTTCTGTTTCCAATCTCGCTTAAATGTATCGTGATGAGCTGTTTTAAATGTAACAGGGAAGCCCGTTGTATAATCCACAGCTGGAATAACTACCGGATGCTTTAAATCACCAATTAAAGCATCACCAAACCAGTCGACTAAAATATTTTTTAAAATGGCTGAATTATATTTTGCCTTAAATATGCCAATACAAGATTGTTTCTTAAAAATTTCTTGACCTTTATTATCAAATATTTTGGCAATTTCTTCAGCAGGAATTTCATAAGCTAATGCCAATGCAATAATACCGCCAATCGATGTACCTGTAATTAAATTAAAATAATTGGCAATACAGTTATTTTGACTTTTATCTTTTAAATAGTTTTCCAATTCTTTTAATACTTCAGCAGTATATAAACCACGATAACCACCACCAGATAATGACAGTATTTTAAAATCAGGTTGATTTTGCATATTTTTCTCCACAATAAGGGCAGTTTACGTCTGCCATAATTAACATATCATTGATTTTCTCATTTTGATATTCAGAGTTGTAACGGGTTTGGTAATTATTTTTTACCATACCGGTTTCTAGCCATTCCAATATCATATTAATACCCAATGAGCTTGCCATCATTCCACCAGATACGGCATAGGGTGTAAATGCTGAACAAACACCAAAGCGTTGTTCTTTGTTTAAATTTCTAATTGGTAAAGTACTTTCAAACAGTCCATTAGCCGATGTTCCCAAGCATTGAATACAGCCACCTTGATGATCTTGCAATTTTGCATCATGCCAAAATCCTTGTACACATTCGCCATTACCAAAAATCCACAAATGTAATAAATTTGGGCGAGATTCTAATGGCATTTGTTGCACTAATTCATTGAGATATTCTTGTACTTCAATACTACCTGTTGCATCCACAATTAAATCTACTGGATTATCCATAAAATATTGAAAGTTATAATCACTAATATTATTATCCTTAGTGTTTAGCTTTTGTATTTGATTAAAAGTTTGCCTTTGTGCATATTCTTTAAATGCTTGAGATTTACTTTTTCCAATATATTCAATACCTAATAAATGTCGCCCAATATTATCAATACTTAAAATGTCATTATCAATAATAGTAAATTCATCATCAATACCAGCACCGATTTTGATCAAGGAATCTGCCATATATCCACCAATTGATCCCAAACCAACCTGAAAAACTTTTTTACCTAACAAACCATTCTGTGATTTCTCTGGCAGATTTCTCAAAATACTGGTTTTGAAATCAATTAAATTCACCGTATGAAACACTAATTTTTGCTTCAAAAATTTTTGATCTAAAAAATCTTTTAATAAATTATGTTGGAAATCATTCCATTCAAATGACACCCCCATTAACTTATTTTTCCAATTAATTAGTATATTGACTGGTTCTTTTTTATGTTTTTTGTTTAGATTATATAAATAATGTTCTAATTTTTTGTAATTACAGTCATCCCATTTTTGTATAAAATCTAGAAATGACTGAACAGTAACTTGATCATTTTTAAATAACCCTAAAAAATTTGGATTATTTTTGTTGTTAATTTGCAAATAAAAAACATTATTTTTATTTTTTGAGTTTAAGAAATCATAATTTTCTTCATTTTTAATAATGTACCAAGAATGATTTTTATCATTAGTTAAATCATTCAAAACAATAACCATTCCCCAAAAATCTTCTGAATACTCTTGAATATATTTGTTTTGATCTAACAATTTAACAAAAAAATTCATCAAATATTGCTCAATTACCAAAATAAATTTACCAAGATCATTTCTTGGTATGATCTGACTGTTTTCCATAAAATAACAAACGTAATACAACTTATTATTTAAATAAGTAATTTGTCTTTTCTGCAAATGAGGTATAGGCTGGGTAATATGTGGGAAATTTTTCTGTAAGAGTAATAGTTGATTTTCTGTTATGTAAATTTTAGGAAAATCCAACAATGCTGAATTAGAAAAAATCAAACAATATTCAATTTTTGTATTCCCTACAATAATTTCTTTTTTATAACAGATACTTTCATTACTTAATTGGCTATTTTTAAAATCTGAGAACGAGATTGGTTCATATTGGTGATAAGACAATTTTTCAATAATTTTATTGCGTTGATTCATCGTTTTTTAATACCAACTTAAAAAATACATTATTAATACGAATATTTAGCCAATCGTTGCTATGGACTTCACTACTACAAATCCAAAATAAGTGAATACTTCTATCATAGTAGGTATTTTTAGGTAATTCATTCCAACTATTCAAATCTGTTTTTGATGGTTTTGGATAAATTTCTGGGTGTGTATGCCATTCTCCCAAATAATGCCATTGATGATTGGATTGTTTATTTAATTTTTTCAATAAGTTGAAATTGTAATCAGCTGATTTTTGTGTGCGAATACATAAAAAACGACTGAGTTCATCAAATGGTGTTGGCGTGGTAATTGCTTTGACCCAAAAAGCATTTTCCCAAACCAATCCAACAAGCAGTCCCAAAGATTCAGACTGCCTGTTTGTTTTTTGACGATACGTAGTTAATTGAGTGATAATATGGTTATCTATACGCACAATAAAATCACTATCAACTGCTTGCCATTCTGTATAATCCATTAGCCTTGTCTTAATGGGACTTGTGGGGTGATGTTTGATTGCTCTAATGGCGGTGTATCAAAAACAGCTTGCCGGGAAGTTTCAATCAAATCCTCATCTTCCGGTATTCTGCTACCCCACTCATTTATGATGAATTTTAGTGCTTTGGTTTTATCAAAATTATTTAAACTCGCCATAAAATTCCGATAAAGTTTATCAGCATATTGGCCGGCTTCAACTCTTTCATCTCCTTTCATGCGATTAAAATCTTCACTTTCGTGTTCTTCAATGTTTTCATAAACATTGTCATTCAAAGCATTTGGTAATTTTTCTAAAACTGATAATAGTGCTAAGTCATCACGATATTGGTAATATTGATAATGCTTGCAGGCAATAATCATCAATAAAATAGAACTTGGCTGAAAAGATTTATCTGCAAATTGCCAATCACGCCACGCCTTTAAGTAGCGGCAAATTGCTCGTAATTGCTGACCGTTATTTTCTAAAGACTTTAATTTATCGACAAACCATTTGCGAATCAGTTCACAGTCGCTTTCTTGCCAAGTACCATCTCGTCTTGCCATATGAATCATTTGAATATTTTTATCCATTAAAGATGCTTCAGCAAATGATCTGATATTAAAATCTTCAAATGCCCACTCAGAATAATTTAAACTTTCATTAATAGCAGTCGTACTGCTCAACGACACTAGTAATTCATTGCGTTCTTCTAAACTGTCAAACATATCATCAGGAACCGCATAAAGTGGAATGTCCATATGGGCATCCCTTCTGATTTTAATGCGAATACACGGTGATGGGGCAGAAGTATCTAACTGCCAATCATCATGTTGACGACATAAATCGCTTATTATCGATTCTACTTGCTCAAAGTAATTTTTGGCTTGCTCACTTGCACCAGCATCAGGATTAAAGCCTTCAAATGCACGAACAGGCAAATACACCCCATAATCAAAATCCATTTCTTGACCTTGTTTGGCCGGCAAATTGCAAGTGCCATACGCCCACGATCCTTGAATGCGAAATTTTGGGGCAATATTAGCAATTCCTTGTTGCTCCAAAAATTCCTTGATTTTGGTCTTTAAGTGGCTTTTAACATCTTTTTTAACCTGATTAAAAAAGTTTAAGTCCTGTTCTGTTGGGGTAATCTTTTTCTTAAAACCAATCTTTTGGTCTACAAAAACACGATGAAGATTGTTTGTATAATGGTTCATATTTCACCTCTAAATAAAATAACATACTGTATATGGGATTATCAGCAATAAATTTCAAGCCAATTTGACATTTGATTTATGTTTCTTTTTGCAAAAAACACTGTCTTCCCAGAGGGTGTTTCCTTATCACCTCAAAGAACATTATCCTGTGCGTTTATTGTATTTGAAACATCATTAAACAAGGCGTGACCGCGAGCATATTTATGTGGTGATTACCTATCTTTGGATCTTCGCCATTAGTCTAGATGATGCACCAAGATTGGTGGGAAAGTTGTCGAAATTGAAAGATATTGGGAAAAGGGTGGAAGTGGAATAGGGCTGATGAGCAGATTGAGTAACTGGGTCAATAAGTGTAAAAACAGCATAATCAAATTTAGTGATACTTCTTATAAAGTTGAACGTAACTGATGCCAATTTCTACTACGACTTGCCAATTTTTCGTGCTTTCAATGGTTTTATGAATAAATATTGTCTGCTTGACATCTCATAGTAAGTATGAGGTGTAAAAATAAAATCTGAAATCTAGTTTTTTTATGTTTTATTTTTACATATTTATGTTTTGAATTGCAATATTTATATCTAAAAATTTGATTTTTAACTAGTTTTATGATTTACACTTTAATATTTATATAGAAACAACCATTCTGAGTTCCATATATTTTAGAAATGTAAAAGATTATGTCGATGACTACCCTACAACTGATTGCCATGTGCGCCCCGCTTATTCATCCGGATACCGCGTTATCCGTGATGAAAGAAGAAAGCAAATTAAATCAATTTGCGATAGGGGTGGTTGACGGTTGGGTAAAACAACCTACTGATTTTAATAGTGCGGTATTAACCGCACAACAGCTAGATAAGGAGGGGAAAAACTATTCTGTCGGACTTATGCAAATTAATAAACACAATTTTGCTAAATATGGTGTAACGCTTGAGCAGATGTTTGAACCTTGCAACAACTTACAAGTAGCACAACAAATTTTACAAGATTGTTATCAACGTAGTGGAAGTGTCAATGACGCGTTGAGCTGTTATTACTCTGGAAATTTCCTACGTGGATATAAAAAAGATTTTCGCGGAACGAGTTATGTTGAACGTGTTCATGCACAACTAAATGAACCTACTCCCGAAAAAAATTTCGCTATTCCCTCTTTAAAAAACGAACCGTTATCTGTAGCTGCTGTTGCCGAAGTAGCAAAAGTAACTATAACTAAAAAGGAGAAGAAAAAACAAATAAGAAAAAAAACTCGCCAAGTCAAATTATATAAAAATTTACCTCCGGCAAATCTGCCGGCAGATGATAAAAAACTTGTTTCAATTAACTAATCAATAATGTAGGACACCAAAGATGTTAAAAAAATTACTAAGCAAACCTTGTTATATTTTGTTTTCCGCTTTTGTGATGATGAATGCTAATCCGGCATTTGCGGCGGGCTTAGCAAAGACAAAAAGTTGGTTAACTCAATTCTCCACCGAATTACATTCACTAGATTGCCAATAATATTGATGAACTACCGGAAACTAACCCGTCATTAAAATACCAGTTGCTATTACTAATGGATGAATTTACTGCTGTTGGTATGTTAAGTATTATTAATAAATCGGTGGGGTTTATCGCTGGTTATGGCTTACGCCTATTGATTATTTATCAATCACAGGGGCAACTTCGAGCTGATAAGCCAAACGGTTATGGAAAAGATGGGGCTAAAGCTATCTTGGATAATATCGCCTGTAAAATTCTGTATGCGCCGGATAGTCAAGAAGACGCGGAGGAATATTCTAAAGTGCTAGGCAATCGTACCGTAGATAAATTAAGTCACAGTCGTGGCAAAACGTCCAGTCACAGCATTACCGATCACGGGCGACCATTACTTTTACCGCAAGAATTTAGGTTAATTGGGGAATTCAAAGAAGTAGTGATACTAAACAACAGTAAACCGATAATGTGTAACAAGGCAGTGTATTACAACGATCCTTATTTTATTGACAAACTCAAAACTGTGTCGCCACAGCTACGCGCATTAGGTAAAAAATTACCGACTAAAGCGCAACTAGAAAAAGCGATGTTTATGGTGAACTGTCAGCTCAATCTATTTAATCCACAAAAACTGTGAATAACTAAGGGGATAATATGAAAAAGAATTTACTTATGAATGTGTTAGCTTCTGTCTGCTTTTTAAGCGCATGCAGTTCCTCGCCACCTGAACCGCCTCAAATCGATGAAGGCGCGCCGACAGTCTATTTAAATAATCAGGTGTACCGACAAACCTCAACCGAAACAGTAGCAAAAAATGCTGGTGATCACAATGGTCAACCATGGATATATCAATATATAAATCTGAATAGAGATGATTATATCAATGAAACAGAAAAAGTCCGCTTTTTCTATTTTGCTCATCACGCAGATAGCATTGAAATATACGGTCAGCCAGCGCGTACTGAAGTTTATAAATATTGGTTACAGGCAAATGGAGTCAGTGCCAATATCAGCACACACCGGAAAGAACTATTAAAAAATAACGTCAACATTACTTTCAGAAGAGGAGTTAAAAATGATGAAAAAGCCCTTTAAAGTTGCTGTAATCTGTCTTGTTTTGTGTAGTGTGAGCCAGGAGTAGATGAATTAACCGGTGATACGAAAACCGCCTGTGAAGCCCTACTCTGCTTATCATCACCGAAAGACGCGGCGAAAACGCCGGAATGTCATCCCCCGTTAAACGGGTTCTATTCGATTCGAGATAAAAAACCGCATAAAACGTTAAAAAAACGTCGTAACTTTTTAAAATTATGTCCGGACGCGAATGATGAATCTATCAATCGAGCTTTATCGACGAAATGCGCTCGTAAGCCGTTTAGTCGAAAATGCATATTTAAATAAATATATATAGAAATAAAAGCATAAATATTTATTTATGCTTTTGTTGTTTTATGATGATATGAATCGCCTGGTTAAATCACAAATTCTCGCCCTTTTGCCAGGAACGCTGAAATATAGACTATGTCATCTCGCACAATGGATTTTACACTATGCCCGTTCTTGACCGTATAGATATGAAATCGACCGTCATTATAGGCGGTCGCTACATAGGATAGTTTCTGTGTTAGTTCTTTTATTTCCCAATGAAAACGGAATGAAACTTCTATGCTTTGGCTATCATATAGAATAAATAAAAGTTGTTGTTCTGCCTCTTCCGTCCAAACAACTTTGTAATCCAATTTCATTTTAAGCACAACGCCTTTTCTAGATTAGCCAATACGTCTTCATTAGATTTGACTTTAATTTCTCCACTATCAACTTTAGCAAAAAATACAGCTTCTTCTGAAAGTGTTACTTTTTGTGGTAAATAATCATCTTTGCGATAAGTTTCTTGTACTTGTAGATTCATAACGAATTCCCCTTTGAATACTCATATCAATCATATTGAATATGTATAATAATTGCAAATCATGACATGAAAACATATTTATGTTTTAGCATAAATATTTAAAGAATACTAAGCATAAAGAAATAAATATGTTTTTATTTTTGTGAATATTTATTGTTTTATATTTTATATAATAGTTCTTGTGGTAGCACGAAAAAAGAAACCTCTGATAGCGGTCACTATCAGAGGTCGGTACATAATTTGATCACATTATCGAAAGTAAGTAAGTTTGACATGATTGGAGAGAAATTACAGTTATTTATTTACAGAACACAGAGGTGATTCATTTTGTAGTTTTAAGTTCTGATAAATAACGCTTGAAATTTTGTATGTAAAATTCAACATCTTCTCGTTTATATCCTAATAGTTTACCTATTTTTCTTTCATAGTTCTCATTAAAAGAAGAGTAAAAATTTTTCTTGAGTATTTTTTTTAATAATCTTGCCTCATTGGCATATACTGGATTATATATTATATAGTAGTAGAAAATGTCATTTTTAACATCATCTAACAGTTTAATTTTTTTCAGTTTGAATACCCCCTTCTCTAAATAGGGGGTAAAATTGTCTGGAATATTATAATCAGTATAGAAAAGAGCTATATTTTTTAGATTTTTCAACATTAAATCTAGCTCTTTTCATTCATGTGGTCCAATAATTCCCATAATATCTCTTACGGACGGATAGGACGAATAGTATTTATTCTATAGCCTTTTCTATAACAATCAGGGCAGACTCTAGGAGAATATACTCCCCCATGATACCCTCCGCAGTGCTTGCAAGTGTACACAGGAGATCTAACACCCCCTTTTACCTCAGATAATTCTTTTTGAGATAAAACGGTTATGTTAGCTTCTTGAGGTGACTTGAATAATGATGATAGGCTATTATCGCCACTTGCGAATGAGATAGAAGAGAAAACGAGCGTTGTTAATAATATAAAAAGCTTTTCATGAAACTACTCCTTACTTGATTGGTTAGTTAGAGGTTTAGTATATCATTTAGATAAGTGTGAGAATTGATGATCTCACGGTACATATAATATACGTTTGTTTCTTGAAAAGAAACTTTTTTTATACCTTTTCTTGTTACTTCTAGCAACTCTGCTTTTGGAGTTTGCATAATAATAGGTGAATGAGTTGCAATGATAAATTGAGCTCCATTTCTACTTAGAAAAACAATTCTTTCAATAAATTTAAGTTGACTATTGAGGGATAGTGAGGCTTCAGGTTCATCCAATATATATAGACCATTTTCATGAAATCTATTTGTATATAGAGCATTCATTGATTCGCCATGGGATAATTTATGTAGTTCAACTCCTCCATAATAGGAATTGATTTTTCCCCCACCAAATTCCGGTTGGTCTAATCTTTTCATTTCACTCATGAAAGTATAAAAGGTTTCTGACCTGTAGAAAAATACATCTTTGGGCTGTTTGGTACCTTTTCCAACAATAAAATCTGGGATATGGATATGTGTATTTTCAGTAAAAAAATTGAAGTTTTTTGACCCTCCCTCTGCAGGACAGCCAAGATAAACAGCTAAAGATTCCATCAAAGTAGATTTTCCTATACCATTTTCTCCTATAAATATTGATATTGGTTTAGTTAATTTTATAGGGAACAAATAATCAAGGAAAAAATTATTTTTACCTTTTCTATATATTTTATTTATATACATATCTATTTTTTTAGAAAAATTCTATGTTTCTTTTCAAAGTTTTCAATAAATTCTACAGCATCCATTGAATCATTGTATAAGTATAATATATCACCTTTTCCATTATCTCTTAAAGACCATATTTTCTCAAAATCTGATATGCTTAATGAATAATTTCCCACAGCCGGATCTGATATCAATATGGTGTTTTTATTAAATCCATTTATAATAACAAAATGATCGTTGTTCAACGTGGTATTTACATAGGCAATTACTGGCTTTTTTATATTTAATAATTCGTTTATTGTCAATGCCAATCCTATAGCATTTATATTAAAAATATTTGATATTTTCTTTAACTCAAAAAAAGAGGCTTCTTTATCTGGGTTTTTCATCTTAGATAAGATAATTTCTTCATTGACATTATGAATATTAAATTTATATTTTAATATTGTAGCAAGAGCTGCTGCTCCACATGAATTATCTTTAGTCTGTCTAATAACATTAAAGTTTCTAATTTCATTATATGAAGTAATATCTTTTGCTAGAGCATAGCTTGATAGAAATAATAAATTTATTTTAAAAATCTTTTTCAAAATTGAAATAAAGTGTAGCACCTGAATTTCCCGTTGTGTTAAAAGATGTTTCTAAGTATAATCTGTTTTTTAAATCTAAATTATAAGACATCCCCATAGATACGAAATTTTCTATACCAGATGTATTTATTACCTTTCCATTATATTTCTCACTACTTTTTATTTTGATCTCTGTAGCTATACCAAAAGAAACTTTAGAGTTAACTAGAAGGTCAACTCTAGGTTTTATATTTATTTCGTTTGCTGGTTTAAATTCTTGATTGTTTTTTCTTATGGTTGAGTAATATTTTAATCCTGATTTTAAAGAGAAAACGACAGGATCTATAGTTTTATCTATGATGTAATCAAAGTAAAAGTTTTTAAAAAAACTAACATTATTGTATTTATTTATAGCGTCAATTGCAAAATATATAGATTTATTCCATTCTGATTTATTATCACTTATCTTTGTAGATAATCCTATATTTAAAACATCAAAACTTAATTTATTAAATGATTTTTCTTTTCCATTTTCTTCACTGGAAGCAAGTGATGATTTGCTGTATGAACCACTGATACTTCCAAATATGTTTATATTATTAGTTAATCCATACCTAATTCCTTGTTCAATAGACAATACATGATATTTTTCACTTCCGTAAAAATAATTGTTTTCTTCAGAGCTAAATATATTTCTTCTTAAGAATTCAGAGCTATTTCTTAAATATAAAGAAGATGATGTTACTGAGGTAAATTTTCCTATACTATCAAACTCGTCATTTAGCGTAATAAAATTATAATTATTTGAATAACATAGTATTGGATTAAAGATAAATAAAAATAATAGTTTCTTTTTCATACATAGCCTTGTATTTGTATTTTCCCCAGCCTAAAGCTAGAATTCTTACCAGCTCCTATTTACAAGGAAACAGGTTATTCTTGGTGAGGTCTTGTTGTTAAACACTAATCTGCTTTACCTCACGCTCTAGATAGAGCATATCTCTGTAAGCAAAAGGATTATATCATATTTGTGTCTTATATAACCGTTCTAAAAGAAGGGGTAGTACATCTAGGTAAAAACATATTTACGTTTTAGTGTAAATATTTAAAGAATGCTAAACATAAAGAAATAAATATGTTTTTATTTTTGTAAATATTTATTGTTTTATGTTTTTATGTTTTGTATAATAATTCTTGTGGTAACACGAAAAAAGAAACCTCTGATAGCGGTCACTATCAGAGGTAGGTACATAACTCATATCCCCGCAAGGAGTACAAATTATGAAGTTTGATCATATCATTATATCTCTTCTTATCGCAAGGCAAACTAGAAAACCGGTAAGTATTCCAGCAATAAAAAGCAAAGAATTTGCTGAATTGAATTCATGTCATTATTGCGTATTGCTTTAGCTCAATCTTAACTCAAAGGAAATCCTTTATTATGAAAGTCATATCCGTATTAAGTCAGAAAGGTGGGAGTGGTAAAACTACACTCTCTATCAACATTGCCCGTTGCCTACAACTAAAAGGTTTTGAAGTTGCATTAATTGATACTGATCCGCAAGCCTCAGCGCGTGAATGGAATGCTCGTGCTGGCGACGATTTTTTCCCAGTGTTTACGTGTGATAAGGGGATCTCGGAAAAAGAAATCCGGGTGCTTGGTCGTCAGGCTGATTTTCTAATTATTGATGGCGCGCCTCGCATTGAAAAAAACATGACAGATTCTATCAAATTTGCTGATTACATCTTAATACCACTAAAGCCCTCTCAACTTGATATATGGGCGTGTCAAGATTCGATTGAATTAGTTCAAGCACGTATGCAAGTTAATGACAAGCTCAAAGCAGGTTTAGTTATCAGTCAAACCAATAAGCAGACAAATTTAGCCAAAGATGTTATTGAGTTTATCGGAGAAAAATTTGAAATTCCGTTATTAGAAGGGAGTACGGCGGTACGGGTCAGTTATGCTGAAGTATTAAGTTCAGGCAATACGGTTTTTGAAAGTCAGTCTAAAGAAGCGAAAGCAGAGATTAATCAGATTACTAATGAAATTTTAAATGCACTAGGAGTTCAATATGAGTAAATTAACAAAAGGCACAGTAACAAAATCCGGGCTTTCTATGGGAACCATTGAAAAGGCGACTATGCCACAACTTAAAGAGGAAGTAGCTGTTGCTGAACAGCGTACAACAATTATGATTCCGGTAGAAGTTTATAAGGCTGCGAAAAAATATGCCTTGCTCAATGATATTAAACTAAAAGAGTATTTCAATGAGTTACTCACTCGTGATTTAACTGAGAAAGGGATGTTATAAATATTTACATAAAAGCATAATTATGCATAAGAGAATAAATATGAGTACTGTAGATGAATTAAAGAAAGTATTAGATTCAAAGCGTCCGCTTGACCCTGTTACGGCAAAATCTTTACAAAATGATTTTATGCTGCGTTATAACCAGGCGTCTAATGCGATTGAAGGCAACCAACTCACTTTAATTGAAACCCGGGTATTATTGGAAAATGGGATTACGGCCAAGGGGAAACCGTTTAAAGATCACCTGGATGTAATCAACCACCGGGAAGCCATTAATTACCTTTTGGATATAGTGAAGGCTAAAGAATCTTTATCTGAACGTCATATTAAAGAATTTAATGCGTTATTACTTAAAGGCACAGAGAAAGAAATTTATGCCGGAAAATATCGCAGCGTACCGGTTACGATTCAAGGGGCAGAACATATCCCACCACAACCTTATTTGTTACAAAATGCTATGGAACGATTGATAGAACAAAATCGCCGGGATAAAGAAAATCAATCGCCGGCACTTGAGCGAATTGCGAAGCTACACGCTGATTTTGTCGGAATTCATCCTTTTGTTGATGGCAATGGTCGCACCGGGCGTTTAATTATGAATCTTGAGCTGATGAATGCCGGATACAGTATCGCCATTATTGAGCCGACGGATAGGGAAAACTATTACAATGCGTTAGCGAGCGCAGATAAGGGCGATTATCAAGCCATTACCCGGTTACTCAAGGATTCTGTACAGCGCTCAATAGAACGTGAATTACAAGTGGTTTATCCAGAATGGCAAAAAGATTATCCTAAACTTGCTTACAATGTAGCTAAACAGAAAGGTATTAGCGAAAAAAAGTCTGAAATTGCCTTAGAGCATGCGAGATAATAAGTTATATAAAAAAATTCCAAAAACGGATGGTATTTCGGAGTATTACACCGATTACGATGCTATGTTAAAAGCGGATTTGGACACACTATATATCGCTTTACCGAATCATCTACACTTTAGTTTTGCAGAACAAGCTCTACTAGCTAATAAACATATTATTTTGGAAAAACCGATTACAGCCAACAGTAAACAGTTTCATCACTTACGCGCCCTTGCGAAACAGAAAAAGAAAATATTAATTGAAGCGGTAACTGTCCATTATTTACCTGCTTATCGACAACTCAAACAACACATCAAGCGATTGGGAGATATCAAAATAGTTAGCTTAAATTACAGTCAATATTCTTCCCGCTATGATCGTTTTAAAACAGGAGAAACACCTTCTGTCTTTGATCCAAAGCAATCAGGCGGTGCATTAATGGATCTCAACGTTTATAATCTACATTTTGCCGTAGGGTTATTTGGCAAACCACTATCCTGCCACTATTCAGCAAATATTGAACGCCATATTGACACTAGCGGAATCTTATTACTTGGCTTCCCAAATTTTCAAGCCGTTTGCATCGGTGCTAAAGACTGCCAAGCACCAATAGTACTTTCGATTCAAGGAGATAAAGGTAGTATCACGGTACCAATGCCAGCTAATTCAATGGATTGTTTTAGCGTACATCTCAATAGTGGTACAAATGAACAGTACTATTTAAAAATATCTCACCGAATGCTACCGGAATTTGAGCATTTCGTACAAATTATTGATCAACAAGATTACTCTACAGTAGAAAAAATGTTGGATATCAGTGAGAATGTTATAGAAATTCTTGATCTAGCACGACGCCAGCAAGGAATTTTAGTAAATTAGCCCCATAAACTGTAATCAAATTCCACTTCGTTTTTTATATAGTAAATATAACATTGTTTTTCTCAAACATTATTTGGGAAAACTTTTCTCGATCTTTAAAACAAGGAAAACAATAAAATGATGCATAAAATTTTTATTCCTCTATTCGTGCTCACCTGCCTCATTGCATTAATCTGCTACGTTTTTATGCAGACCAAAGCATTTGGTCAATTGCCTAGAGCAGAACGTTTAATCAGAGTAAAACAGTCTCCAAATTATAAAAACGACCAATTCGTCAACCTATCGCCTACAAAAATCCGTACTGGTAATAAATCCGAATGGCAGATTTTTTACGATTTTCTCTTTGAAAAAATTGACAACATACGACCAAATCATCCTTTACCAAGTATTAAAACTAATCTTAACAAGATTTCCTCTGATCGCAATTTCTTTGTTTGGTTTGGGCATTCTTCCTATTTATTACAAATTGACGGCGCAACATTTTTAGTTGATCCAGTACTGGTAGGCGGTTCTCCACTCCCCTTTATTAATAAAATGTTCGACGGTTCAAACATTTATTCCCCCGAAGAAATGCCCGAGATCGATTACCTAATCATTACCCACGATCATTGGGATCATTTAGACTATAAAGCAGTTACCCGCCTGCAACCGAAAGTGAAAAAAGTTATTACTGCCCTAGGTGTGGGCGCTCATTTAGAATATTGGGGCTACCCGACCAATAAAATTATTGAGCTGGATTGGGAACAACAGCAGGAGTTCGATGACGTTATCATCACTGCCCTACCAGCCCGCCACTTTTCCGGACGAACACTCACCCGTAATCAAACCCTATGGGCAAGTTTTATGTTAGAAACTTCAAATGAGACCGTTTATATTGGAGGAGATAGCGGCTACGATCCTGTTTACCAAAGCATCGGAAAACAATTCCCGAATATTAGCCTTGCGATGATGGAAAATGGGCAATATGACAACAACTGGGCAAATATTCATATTCAACCACACGAATTAGTACGAGCAATTAAAGAGCTCAACCCAAAGAAAGTGATTTCTGTTCATAATGCAAAATTTGCCTTGGCAAGGCATAGTTGGAAAGCTCCCCTTGAACAACTTTCTCAAGCAGCAGAACGAGAAAATATTCCCCTCTTTACGCCAATGATCGGAGAAGTATTTTATTTTAGTGAAAACAACCAACAATTCGGTAAGTGGTGGGACAAAGTAGACTAATACCAATTCTCACTGAACACAATGAAGTGAATTACAGAAGATATAGTCATTTAGATGACAACAAATCAATTATCAAAAGATATTATAATAAAAACGAAGAAAATTTTATCTCAAATTATTTTTCTATTTTTGAAAAAGAAATTGTTTCAATCAAGCTATCTGAATTAAAAAAATTGAGGATCAAAAAATTGAGGATAGTCTAACTCATATTAAATCTCTTTAAATTTTAATCTAAAAATTTATCAAAAAAGAGTTGAACGCAAAATTTCACAATATCGCTATTAGTTAGCTATTAAAAATTCAAGCTATTTCTTCCCTGTAAATACCTTTGACTAACAATGAGTTATCTTTATTTTATAGACTTTTATATACTTACTATCTAATACTTGCTTAAAATTGATAAACTAATATCCCCCCCAATAATGCTTAATAGCAGTTTCTACACTCACTATAAAACTTCCCCCAAATCTTACCGCACTTTATATATTATTCCTCAAATTGACTTAACACTAAACGCAACTGCACAGCACTTGGCGTTACTATCGGTAAAAAAGCGGCTTCCCGCCAACGGCGAATAAAATCTGAACCAATACCTTCAATATAGCCTCTCCCCCCGCCTGCTTGTAATTCTAGTAAAACTGCACTAGCGACAACATCTACAATATCTATTCGCAGTTGAAATAATGCTTTAGGATTTTGTACAAATTCGGCGCTTGCCAACCCATTCTGTAGCGCACCTTCAATAAATTCTAATTCCGCTTTAGTACATTTCCATTCGTTATACAAAATATCCCGATTACTACCAAAACTTTTCTCTACTTCTTGTAAAGCACGCTTCGCTAAACCAAATGCCATACCAAATTGCAATCCTAAGAATGATGGTCTACTCTTAGTTAAATAGTCAAGTAAGTTGCTAGCAATAATCCACTCTGGATTAAGTTCAATATTATCTAGAATAACCGGATGAGTACGACTCGCCTTTAGTGCAATTAACGGTAATTCAGGAGAAAGTTGTAAACCTGCTTCTGACGGAATAGCTAGCACAATCGGCGGTTTAAGGTTATCGGCATAATTAGCCGAAAAGATAATTGCAAAACAATCGGCGCGTAAATTAGTAACCCAAGGTAAACGCCCACGTAAATAATATTTACCGTTTTCCTGATAAACTGACACATTCAGTTCTTCGACACCCGATGTAAATTTTACTGCATTGGATAAACCCGTACCGCCAGCTCTCTTGCCGGAAAGCAATTCCCGCACCATTTTTTGATGTAACGGCTGACTGCTTTGCCATAAATTTTCGAGCAATGTACGATGTCCCCAAGCACAAAATGCGGCAGTAAGCGAATACTTAGCCACTTCTGCAATAGCATTAATCGCATCTTGCAAACTATTCCCCGCCCCACCTTGTTCAATAGGTATACCTTGTTTAAATATTCCCCCCTCTGCAAGCCGGTATATGATCTCATCAGCATATTCATTAGATTGATCGAGAGAATCAGCATGTTTTTTTAACCAAAAAATCAATTTATCAGAAAGATATCGTGCTGCCATATTGCCCCTCATTTTTTATTATTATTTAAGCAAAAGGCTGTAATTCAGGATTAATCGGTGTCTCAGCAATATTATTCACATAATTGCACAAGGTCGCCAAACTGACACCAAGAATTACATCAAGCGCATTTTGTTGATCATAGCCAGCCGCATAAAATGCCTTAAGTTGTGCCTCCGTCAACTTAGCTTTTTGTAAAATTACTGCTAAAGTAAAACGAGCCAATGTATCCAATTTCGGATCTTCAATACGTACTGTGGAACGAATTTGTTGTACTAAAGGCTCTTGTAATTTCAAAACTTTTAGAGCAATCTTCGTGTGTCCAGCGACACAAAATCCACAGCCATTTACAACCGCAGCCGTAATTTGTACTACTTCACGTTCTGTTGCCGTCAAGCTATTTCGTCCATTGATCAAACCTACTGTTCGATAGGTTTCTAATGCAGTCGGTGCATTGGCAAGTACAGCTATTAAATTAGGAATAAATCCATTCGTATTTTTTACCGCACTTAGTACCTCTTTTGCTGCCTCAGGCGCTGTTTCTATTGTATGAATTTGAAATGTAGACATTGTCATCTCCCTATTTACATTGTGATGTGTATTAGTCGATAACAAAGATATTACTAAGAGTTCTTAAAAATTATAAATATGAAAACCTTATTTTATATTCCAATATAGAATAATAAACTAGAGAGGTATTAGGAGGATATATTAACAAATGTCATATGCGCCTATAACAGGGAATAATTTAGTATAAATTCTCTTTCATCATGTTTAAGGAACAAATAATTATTCTTGGATACACAACAATGATTAAGCGATAATACTATATTCCCTAAGCGAAAGCATAAATGAAAAATGGGACTTTCTTAACAAAGCACACAATGCAGCTATTCACTTTCCGAGCGCAAGAATTGAATTTCCCAGCATCAATTACCGATATTGAAGAGTAATACCTTGTTACTCTTGCAGATATTGATGCCTTTAACAGCTAAATGACTGACTAGTGCCTTTTATCTTGCCGACTTAAACCCAGGAATATTTACTGGCAAACAAAAGATTTATCTATCACTTTTTGTTTTCAGAGCTAAAAATGGACGTATTGTTCCTTTTTTTCATTATTTTAAAGTCGTCTATCAACTTGTCTTTCAGATATTGTAGAAAATTAATTTAATCATAGCTTTCACCCCAAATTAGATTTATTCCCTAAAATTAGTCAATTAACGATAAATAAATTTCTCAATGAGTCCAGTCTGAAATCACATTTAAGATCCGTTTATCAGAAATAGGATATTTTGTACCGATTTGTTGAGCAAACAAACTGACTCTTAATTCTTCGATCATATAGCGAATTTCCAAAATCTCGCTAGAGATTGGTTGAGATTTAGGTAATTTGGCCAATAGTTGTTGATAAACTTGGCTAACATGTTCAACTTTCAACATTGCCGCCCGATCGCGATTAATATCTTGAGCTAATTTATCAATACGTTTGTCTACTGCCTGCAAATAGCGCAATAAATCAGGTAAACGCTGATAACCGTGTTTTTGCACAAAATTCGGATAAATCAGCCCTGTCATTTGATTTTTAATATCGGATAAAGCAAACGCCATAGTAAAATCTAATTTTCCTTTAAGACGTTTATTAATATTAAAAGCTAGGGTCAAAAGATGCTCAACTTGTAATGCAATATCAATAGTAATTTCGTTCAAATTTTCCCTTACAAAGTTTCGCAAACACTCAAAATCCGCCTTATTCCAAACAAAACCACCAAAATTTGCTATCAATTGATCAACGGCACAAGCGATACAATCATCAATTAGATCCAATACTCGCCCAAAAGGAGTAAAATACAAGCCGAGCTTCGCTTTATTCGGTAATTGTTCATGTAAATATTTAATTGGAGACGGGACATTTAGCAATAGTAAACGCTTCAGGCCTTGTTGCATTGCTATATGCTGCTCAAACTCTGTTTCAAATAATTTAATCCCAACAGAATCTTTTTCATCCACTATAGCTGGATAAGCCTTAACACTAAAACCTCGATTTTTTTGCTCATAAAATTGTGGTAACTGAGCAAAATTCCAAATATGGATCCCACTTTGTTCAATTCCGTCATCTGCAACGGCAGAAATACTTTCTTGAACTTTATCTTTTAAACTAAATTTTAATTCATCCAAATTAAGAGATTCAGCGATTTTTCTCCCCTTTTCATCGACGACACGGAAAGTCATTTTCAAATGCGCCGGAATTTGGTTCCAATTCCAATATTCCGCATCAACTCTAACTCCTGTTATTCTATGTAATTGATAAATCAAAGATTCCAATAACGGTTTTTCAAGAGGTTCGACCCGTTGTAAAAAAGCCTGAGCATAATTAGGTGCTGGCACAAAATTACGGCGATAGGATTTCGGTAAAGATTTAATTAAGGCTATAACCAATTCTTCTCTCAATCCAGGAATTTGCCAATCAAATCCTTGCATATCAATTTGGTTTAACAGGGGTAATGGAATATGAACCGTTACTCCATCAGCATCGGAACCCGGCTCAAATTGATAAGTTAATTTCAATTTTAAATTTCCTTGATGCCAAAAATTTGGGAAATCCAATTTACTCACTTGAACAGCATTTTCGTTGGTTAAAAACGATTTTTCAAAATTTAATAAATCCGGCTGCGTTTTAGAAACTTTTTTCCACCAACTATCAAAATGGCGCTGTGAGATAATTTCCGTATCAATACGTTGATCATAAAATTCAAATAAAATTCGATCATCCACTAAAATATCACGTCGCCTACTTTTGTGTTCTAACGCCTCTATTTCTTTAATCAATCGTTGATTTTCAAAGAAAAATCGGTGTTTTGTATGCCAATTTCCTTCGATTAATGCAGACTGAATAAATATTTCCCGACAAGTTACCGGATCTATGCGGCTATAATTGACAGAACGACCAACTACTATCGGTATACCGTATAAACTTACTTTTTCATCTGCGATTACTGCACCTTGTGATTTTGACCAACGGGGTTCCGAGTAGGATTTCTTGACTAAGTTCCCTGCTAATGGCTCTATCCATTCTGGTTCGATATGGGCAACCATTCGCCCCCATAATTTGGATGTTTCAATCAACTCTGCCGCCATCACCCATTTTGGTTGCTTCTTGAATAAAACCGAATTCGGAAAAATCGCAAAATGTGTATTTCTTGCACCTAAATATTGTTGCTTATCATTTTCTTTCAGCCCGATATGCGTCAATAAACCATTTAATAATGCACAATGGATTGCTTCATACTCTGCCTTAGAGGAATTAATTGACATCCCCATTTCGCGAACTGTTAAACGAATTTGATGATAAATATCCTGCCATTCACGAATCCTTAAATAGTTTAAATAATCTTTTTGACACAAGCGACGAAACTGATTTTTACTTAATGCTTTTTGCTGTTCTTGAATATAGTGCCATAAATTCAAAAAAGCGAGAAAATCAGACTTTTTATCTGCAAAACGCCGATGTTTATCATCTGCAGATTGTTGCTTTTCTTGGGGACGTTCTCTAGGATCTTGAATAGAAAGGGCCGATACAATCACTATAACTTCATAAAGGCAAGAAAAACCAACCGCACTTATTAACATTTTGGCTAAACGCGGATCAACCGGTAAACGAGCTAATTGCCTACCTTGTTCTGTTAACTTCCGTTGACGACCAAATTTAGTTTCCGCCCAATATAGCGCGCCTAATTCTTCAAGAAGTTTAATTCCGTCTTGAATATTACGACGATCCGGCGCATCAATAAAAGGAAAAGCTTCAATATCAGACAAGCCTAACGCTGTCATTTGTAAAATCACCGAAGCTAAGTTAGTACGTAAAATTTCAGGATCCGTAAACTCAGGACGGCTATTAAAATCCTCTTCCGAGTACAAACGTATACATATTCCCTCCGAAATCCGCCCACATCGCCCCTTTCGTTGATTAGCTGAAGCTTGAGAAATTGGTTCAATCGGCAAACGTTGAACTTTAGTACGATAACTATAACGGGAAATTCTAGCGGTTCCCGTATCAATTACATATTTAATATTTGGAATAGTCAAAGAAGTTTCAGCAACATTCGTCGCTAAAATAACTCGATTTAGTGGGCCTGGATTAAAAATTCGTTGTTGCTCTGTAGAGGATAAACGTGCAAAGAGCGGTAAAATTTCCGTGTGCTTCAATTCTTGTTTTTGTAGCATGTCCGCCGTATCACGAATTTCCCGTTCACCATTCATAAAAATTAATATATCACCGCGCCCTTCTGACTGTAATTCGGTAACCGCATTTAAAATTCCTTGCAGTTGATCTTGCTCTTCACTTTCAGTAATTGGTCGATAGCGTACTTCAACAGGAAATGTACGACCTGAAACCTCAATAATTGGTGCTCCGTTAAAATGACGAGAAAAACGCTCAACATCGATGGTTGCCGAAGTAATAATAATTTTTAGATCTGGGCGTTTAGGTAAAATTTGCTTTAAGTAACCTAAAATAAAATCATTATTTAAACTACGTTCATGTGCTTCATCAATGATTAAGGTATCGTATTGATTTAAAAAGCGATCACGTTGAATTTCGGCCAATAAAATTCCGTCAGTCATTAATTTGATCAAGGTGTTATCACCAATCTGATCATTAAATCTCACTTTATAGCCGACTAGCTCTCCAAGTTCCGTTTGTAATTCTTCGGCAATTCGGTTTGCCACAGAATGCGCAGCAATTCGGCGTGGTTGGGTATGTCCAATAAAACCTTTACTTCCCAAACCTAACTCAAGACACATTTTAGGAATCTGAGTAGTTTTTCCTGATCCCGTTTCTCCAGCAATAATAACCACTTGGTGCTTGGCAATTAAACGTTGAATTTCCGCCTTACGTTGATTTACCGGTAACGTTTCTGAAAAAACAATAGGATTTTTGATCGCACTTTTTCTCTGTAAAAAACGGCGTTTGGCTAATTGGATTTGTTGTTGGATTTCTTCTATAACTGCTTTTTGAACACTTTCACTCTTGATATTGGCAAGCCCCTTAATTCGTCCGAGTAAACAACGTTGCTCAATCAGCATCATTTCATTAAGTTGTGAAAATAGATTCTTCTGTAAAGGAGTAAATTTTAATTGTGATGTTTTTCTTCTTATCATTTTTATTGTTTCTGCCTGTATAACAATTTTTCAGACTAAAATTATGATTTACCTAAAATTAACGACAACATTCCTGCAGCAATAAGTGGACCGACAGGTATTCCATTGAAGAAAGCAACACCTAAAATAGTTCCTACCAATAAGCCAGTTACTAACATTGGTTGGCTACCCATTAAATTTACTCCTCGTCCACCAAACCACGCAACAGCAATACCAACGATAACAGCAAGAAACATTTTCCAATGGAAAAATTGCATTATTCCGGGTAATGCGATTTTCCCGGTAATAATCGGACTAAGTACACCAATGGTAAGAATGATAATACCTATATTTAAAGCATGCTTTTCCATAAAGGGAAAATAACGAGAAAGGAAGGTCTGTTGCATTAGCAATAAGATTGTGGCGGAAATTGTAATACTATTGTTATTTCCAACTACACCAAGAAAGATCAATACGACAAGTAATAAAGCAACACCATTAAATTGTAACGACATAAAAAAACTCTAACAGGTTAAAAATGGTTAAAAATTATAGCAATTTTTAACCCGTTATACTCATTTATTTCACCGAATCTAGCATTTCTTGTGCATTAGCAAGAGCTAATTCGGTAATTTGACTTCCACCTAATAACCTCGCTAGTGCAGAAACTCTTTCTTGTGTGGAAAGTGCGGTCATTTTCGTTTCTGTTTTTTTATCAACTACAAACTTTTCTACCGTAAAATGATGATGTCCTTGGCAAGCAACTTGAGGTAAATGAGTAACACAAATCACTTGGCATTTTTCACTTAATTGGCGTAATAATTTACCTACAACACTTGCTGTTCCCCCACTGATCCCCACATCAATTTCATCAAAAAGTAAAGTCGGTATGGAGGATTTATCAGAAGTCAGAACCTGTAATGCTAACGAAATTCGCGATAACTCCCCTCCTGATGCAATTTTTGCCAGAGGTTGTGCTTGCTGTCCCAAATTACTACATAAAGTAAAACTAATCATATCTGCACCAACAGCACTTAACTTATTATAATCTGTATGAATTTCTACAAAAAACTCAGCATTTTCCATTGCTAGATTTTTTATAGTTAGACTAATTTGACGTGCTAACTTGTCAGCAGCCTGCTGCCTTGTATTCGTTAATGATTTCGCTATATCTTGTAATTTTTCGAAGGCTTGTTTTTCTTGTTGAATTAAAGACTCTTCGCTATCGGAGAAATCTAAAAGTGCGGTCAATTCCCCTCTTAGTTTTTTATGTAACTCAACCAATCCTTCGGGGGAAACACTGTGTTTTTTGGCAAGTTGGAATGCTTGCCCTATGCGTTGTTCTATTTCTTGCAGCAGCATTGGATCTTGTTCGATATTAGAAGATAAATGTTGTATTTCATTTGATGCTTCTTGAATCTGAATTAGTGCTTCATTCAATAGATTAAGCACATTAGCATAATTCGGATCAAGATCCTGTAGTTCCTCAATATAACGAATTGCGCGATATAACATAGAATCAATATTCACACTTTCACTTTCGCTCAATAATTGTAAAGCAGATTGGGAAAGGCGGGTTAATTCTTCGCTATTTGAAAGACGGCGATGTTCTTCTTCTAACTCCAAATATTCATTCGGTTTCAAATTAAATTCGTCTAATTCTTCTACTTGATATTGTAGGAGTTGTTTTTTGGCCTCGTTTTCCACTACCTTTTGCTGAAAGGTTTTAACCTGTTGATGTAACGCTTTCCAGTGAGAATAATATTCACGCATCTGAATCAATATTGGCTCATTTTGTGCAAAACGATCCAACATTTGCAGTTGATAGTCGCTTTTTAATAATAATTGAGATGAATGCTGTCCATTGATATGAATTAAATATTGTCCGATTTCTTTTAATTGGGAGGCTGATACCGGTGTACTATTAATAAAAGCTTTAGAGCGCCCGTCATTATTAATAATTCGCCGTAAAATACATTCGGTAGGATTCTCCGGATCTAACAGCTCCTGAGTTTTTAACCATTCGGTAGCTTGGCTTTCCGGTTCAATATAAAAACTGGCACAAATATCCGCCCGCTCCTGACCTTCACGCACCATTGCGCTTTCGGTCCGCAGTCCTAAGCATAGTCCTAGCGCATCAATTGCAATAGATTTCCCTGCACCAGTTTCACCGGTAATCACAGACATTCCCTGTGCTAATTCAATATCTAATTGACGGACAATAGCAAAATTATTAATGGTTAGCTGAGTCAACATAATAAAAAACCTTAAATACTGTATATTTATTATGTTACACCTGAATTAATATACAGTAAAGTTTTTTATTCTTTTTTCTAAGAGAAGCTTTTCAGCCATCCTAATTTCGAACTCAATACATTGTAATAGTTATAATTTTTGATATGCAATAAACGTAATTTATGATGGCTTTTCTCAATATGAACAATATCGTCAGGAGTAAATCCCATTGCAATTTGACTATCGCATCCCACCTCTAATTGTGAGGTATTGTGTTCTGCAAAACGTACCGAGATTTTACTATTGCCATCGACTACTAATGGGCGAGAAGAGAGTGTATGCGGGAACATTGGCACTAAGGCGATAGCATCGAGTTGAGGAGTTAAAATTGGTCCACCGGCGGACAGCGAATAAGCAGTCGAACCAGTTGGCGTAGAAATGATTAATCCGTCCGAACGCTGAGAAAAAGCAAATTTATCATTAATATAAACATGAAAATCAATCATATGTGCAATTTTTGCTGGGTGAATAACCACTTCGTTGACAGCATTACCAACAGACATCAGATTTCCTGCACGTTCAACCTTCGCTTCTAGTAAAAATCGTTCTTCAACAAAAAATTCTCCTTGCTCTAGGCAAGCCTCAAGTTGAGTATAAGCATTTTTCGGATCAATATCGGTTAAAAATCCTAAATTTCCCCGATTAATGCCAATTAATGCAATATCATATTTAGCTAAAATTCTAGCTCTTCCCAACATATTTCCATCGCCACCGATAACAATAGCCAGTTGAGCCCGTCGTCCAATTTCTTCCAAATCAGCAAGGTGATCTTGCGCTAACGATAGAGTTTGAGCGACTTCTTTTTCCATTAAAACTTGATATCCTCGATCCGATAGCCAGTGATAAAGATTTTTATGTATTTGCAAATTTGTATCGTTACGAGGGCGCCCGACTAACCCTATCGTTTTGAAAGAATGATGTAAATTTTTCATAAAATTACGCTTAAATCCGACCGCACTTGAATAAATTATAGTTTGCCATTATATTACAAACCAATTCAAATGTATGAATTTGATTTATTTCCTTAGTTATTGGAGAAAAAAATGTCGGAACAAGAACAAAAAATTGAAGCAACAGAACAAACCAATGAAGAAGTCATTGAGCAAGCTCAAGAACAGACGGAAGATCCGTTAGAAGAAGCAATTTCTCGAGTTCAAGAATTAGAAGAGCAATTAAAGGCTCAAGTCGAAGAAAACGCCAAAAAAGAACAAGACATCCTACTACGTACCCGAGCAGAAATTGACAATATTCGTCGTCGTACCGAACAAGATGTAGAAAAAGCTCATAAGTTTGCTCTTGAAAAATTTTCAAAAGATATTTTAAATACCGTTGACAATTTAGAACGAGCACTTGCTACAGCAATCAATACTGAAGACGAAAGCATTAAAGCACTGTTTGACGGAGTGGAATTAACCTTAAAAGAATTGCTTTCCACCCTTTCTCGGTTTGGTGTTGAAGCGGTTGGAGCTGTCGGCGAAACCTTTAATCCTGATTTACACCAAGCCATTTCAATGCAGCCTATGGAAGGTTTTGATGCAAACCAGATTACGGCTGTACTGCAAAAAGGTTACACCTTAAATAGCCGTGTTATCCGCCCTGCCATGGTAATGGTTGCAGCTTAATTCGTTAAAGATAAACTCAATTAATAACGATTAGATTACCCTTTCATCAATCGACGGAACAAGCAAGTGATGAAGGGGTAAATTTTTATAGAATACTTGTTAATTTCTAAAAATTGTGTGGATCCTATCTACAATCTTCTTATATTTTTGCAGGAATAGAAATATTCTGATTTTTTATCTAAAGCCTACTACACAATGTTCAACTAAAGCCAAAACCACCAAATATTATTTGAAGGCAAAGTTTGAAAGATTTTTAATATTTAGCAAAAGATTAAAAACCCTCCTCCATTGAATAGCTGTACAAAATTTTACATTTTAAATTAACCTAACACGAATGAACGCTCTGTAAAGAGCAAATATCCTAAACTTAATACTTTTCATCTCTTTTCTTTTATCACATTTGATTTAGATCAAAAAAATAAATTTTTATTGATAAAAATTCTCAACAAAATCTTCAAATTTCTCAATAAAACCAATTAGTCATCCTCTTTTTGTTCAAAATAACATCTTAAAAACCCTACATATTGTGTATTGATAAATACAAAAATACTATATATAGTATATTTCAATTCAAGCCACACAAAATATAGGATTTCTCCAATGCATACTTTTTTTGTTATTAAACGAGACGGTTCCCGCTCAAGATTTGAATCTCAACGTATAGTCAATGCGATACAAAAAGCAGCTCAAGCCGTCGACATTTACGATGATCACTATTGCCACCAGATAGCACACCAAGTTTGTGAACTTATTTTTACTCGTTACCAGTCGGAAATAGATATTCAGCAAATTCAACAACTGGTTGAAACCCAACTGATGCAAAGTAAATATCCTGAAATTGCGCGAGCCTATATAGAGTATCGCCATGATCGAGATTTAGCGCGTGAAAAACGTAGCCAATTAACAAAAGAAATCGAAGGATTAATTGAACAAAATAATTTAGCGCTATTAAATGAAAATGCAAATAAAGATGCAAAAGTTATTCCAACACAACGAGATTTATTAGCTGGAATTGTCGCAAAACACTACGCCAAACGCTATATTCTACCAAAAGATATTGTTGATGCTCACGAAAAAGGAGAAATTCATTATCACGATCTCGATTATGCACCATTTTTCCCAATGTTTAACTGTATGTTGGTTGATTTAAAAGGAATGTTGACCGAAGGTTTTAAAATGGGTAATGCCGAAATAGAACCACCTAAATCGATTGGTACAGCAACAGCGGTTACTGCTCAAATTATTGCACAAGTCGCTAGTCATATTTACGGCGGAACAACTATTAACCGTATTGATGAGGTTCTTGCTCCTTATGTTCAACTCAGCTACGAAAAACATCTTAAAACCGCAGCACAATGGAATATTCCTGATGCTAAAAACTATGCTAATACATTGATAGAAAAAGAATGTTTCGATGCGTTTCAATCCTTAGAATATGAGGTCAATACCTTACATACAGCTAACGGACAAACACCTTTTGTTACCTTTGGTTTCGGCTTAGGCACAAGTTGGCAAGCACGTTTAATCCAACGTTCAATTCTACAAAACCGTATTCGAGGACTAGGGAAAAACCATAAAACACCAGTATTTCCAAAACTGGTGTTCACGATAAAAAGAGGTGTCAACCATGCTGAAAATGATCCAAACTATGATATTAAACAACTGGCTCTGGAATGCGCATCTAAACGAATGTATCCGGATATACTCAATTATGATCAAGTTGTCAAAGTTACCGGTTCGTTTAAAGCGCCAATGGGCTGTCGCAGCTTCCTTGGTGCTTATCAGGAAAATGGCGAATATTTCCACGATGGACGTAATAACCTAGGCGTGATCAGTTTGAATTTACCTCGTATTGCATTGGAAGCACAAGGAAACGAAGAAAAATTCTACCGCACTTTAGATCAACGTTTGGCTATTGCAAAAAAGGCTCTGATGACCCGAATTGCTCGTTTAGAGAATACTAAAGCCAGAGTCGCGCCAATTTTATATATGGAAGGAGCTTGCGGTGTGCGTTTAAATGCAAACGACAATGTGGCAAATATTTTCAAAAACGGACGCGCCTCTATTTCACTTGGTTATATCGGTATCCACGAGACCATTAATGCACTATATGGCAATCGCCATATTTTTGACGATCACCAATTACGCCAGAAAGGAATTGAAATCGTAGCTTATTTACAACAAGCAGTGAAACATTGGCAGCAAGAAAGCGGTTACGCTTTCAGCCTGTACTCCACACCAAGTGAGAATTTATGTGATCGTTTCTGCCGACTCGATACCAAACAATTCGGCGTAATTGAGGGCGTTACTGACAAAGGCTACTACACTAACAGCTATCATTTAGATGTAGAGAAAAAGGTGAATCCCTATGATAAATTGGATTTTGAAATGGCCTATCCGCCCTTAGCAAGTGGTGGCTTTATTTGCTACGGCGAATACCCGAACATCCGACATAATCTCAAGGCCCTGGAAGATGTTTGGGATTATAGCTATGATCGTGTTCCTTACTATGGAACAAATACACCAATTGATGAATGCTATGAATGTGGATTTAGTGGGGAATTTAATTGTACCAGTAAAGGCTTTGTTTGCCCAAAATGTGGCAATCACGATAGTGAGAAAGTCTCAGTAACCCGACGAGTATGCGGCTATTTAGGTAGTCCAGACGCGAGACCATTTAATCCGGGTAAACAAGAGGAAGTGAAACGCAGAGTAAAACATCTGTAATATTCTAAATTAATTAGAAAGTGCGGTCGATTTTGGCTTTATATTGAGATTATATAATCGTTGAATAAGATTCAAATAATACTCAAAGGTAGGAAACCTACGTTAAAACCCCAAAATAAAATAAATTCATCATACTAAATGATGAATGTAGACACTGCCCCCTAATATTCAAGGGTTATTTAATCTTCGCAAAAATATTACGGTATCCCTTTAAATTGATTAGAAATTTGACCGCACTTTACCAAAAGGATACAGAATTGAACTACTTACAATATTATCCCGTCGATGTTGTCAATGGAGAAGGTACACGTTGCACACTTTTTGTGAGCGGTTGTACCCATGCCTGCAAAGGTTGTTATAACCAAAAAAGCTGGTCATTTCGATCCGGCTTACCTTTTGATCAAACAATGCAGGATCAAATCATTCGAGATCTACAAGATACCCGTATTAAACGACAAGGACTTAGTTTATCTGGTGGCGATCCATTACATCCGAATAATGTTGAAGCTCTGCTACCCTTTGTTCAACGAGTAAAAGAAGAGTGCCCAGATAAAGATATTTGGTTATGGACAGGCTATACACTTGGCGAATTAAACGAAATACAACGTCAAATGCTACCTTACATTGATGTGTTAGTTGACGGAAAATTTGAGCAAGAAAACGCCGATCCGGCTTTAATTTGGCGAGGCTCGGCGAATCAGGTGATTTATAGGTTTAAAAATATTTAGGCTGAAATAATTTTCACCTAATAAATCTCTCTATTTTTTAAAGAATTCAAAAAGTGCTTTATGTAGTATTCAATATCATCTTGATTGTAACCAAGTAATTTACCTATTTCTCTTTCTAAATTAGGATCAAATTTACCAAAACTTTGCCGTAGTATTGAGGCTAACCTTTCTGCCTTTGCTATATTTTCCGCTCTATAAATTAAATAATAGCTAAAATCACCTAGTTTGCTTTTTAGCTTTATTTCTTTCTGCTCAAAAGTCTTATTCTCTAAATAAGGGAAAAAATGCACAGGTACTTCAGCATCAGTGTAAAATAAAGCAATCTCTTTTTGATGATTTAGCATCAACTCTAATTCTTTTCCCTCATGAGGTCCAAGCACACCCATAATTCTATTTTATCCCCCAAATAATTCATCACTATTGCCCCAAATAATTTCTGTGATTCTATCCGATGATTCTTCTCGTAATTCACACAGTGAACCAAAAATATTGGCTATCCTCTCCGGGCAATTAGACCGCCCCTGAAAACCAAATACCGGCATATCCGGGGAATCTGTTTCCAACACTAAACTTTCTAATGGTAATTTAGCGATAGCTTGTCGGGTTTTATTCGCCCGTTGATAAGTAATCGTACCGCCCACTCCAATTTTATAACCGAGATCAACAAATCGTTTAGCTTGATCATAACTGCCAGCGAAACCATGTACCACGCCACGTTTAGGCAATGAAATACGTTTTAAAAAACTAAACACTTGATCGTGAGATTTTCGGCTGTGGATATTCACGGGTAACGCAAATTGCTTTGCAAGATAAAGCTGACTTTCAAAAAAATGACATTGTTTTTGCCAAATCTCGCCTGCCAATAAATCTGGAATCGCCCGCTCAAGACCAATTTCTGCCACTGCCGTACCATTTTTATTACGGTTAGCTAACGCGTGTTCTAAAACCGATAAATCATCTTCCGAATGTTCTTTAATATAAAGTGGGTGCAAACCTAACCCATAATATAAATTTTTCGGATAAAGTGCGGTCATTTTTTGGATTGTTTCGAAATCTCTTGCAAGTACTGCCACAATCAATATTTTTTCAACACCTACGTTTCGAGCTTTTTCGATTATCTGTGGTAAAGGTTCATTACTTATTCGTTGCAAATAATCTAAATGAGTATGGGTATCAAAAAATGCCATAATGAATTAAATAATCTTAAAATATCAGTAACTAAAATGTAAAAACCTGAGGAAAGCCTCAGGTTTTTAATTATTCTACAGTAACGGAATTAATGACGACATCTTCTGTCGGTACATCTTGATGAAAACCTTTATTACCAGTTTTCACTTTTTTGATTTTATCCACGACATCCATACCGTCCACTACTTCGCCGAACACGGCATAACCCCATTCTTGTACAACAGTTTTGCCAAACATTTCTTTAGCACGATAATCCAAAAACGTATTATCTGACACATTAATAAAAAATTGTGCCGTTGCAGAATGCGGATCAGACGTACGAGCCATTGCAATACTACCACGTTTATTGCTCAATCCGTTTGCAGCTTCATTTTGGATAGGGGCATTGGTATTTTTCTCTTTCATTCCACTTTCCATTCCGCCCCCTTGGATCATAAATCCGTCAATAACACGGTGGAAAATTGTGTTATGATAAAAACCGTTTTTACAATAATTTAAGAAATTTTCTACTGTGATTGGCGCTTTTTCCGAATTCAAAGCGATTTTAATATCACCGAAATTAGTATGTAAGATAACCATTTTAATTTTCCTATAAAATTTAAAGGGCTGTATTATTCCATAAATACGCAATAAGTGCTATAAAAGTGCAGTCAGTTTTAACCACAAATTCAACCCGAGAAAAAAATGCTAAAAATTTTTAACACCCTAACTCGAGAAAAAGAAATTTTTAAACCTATTCAAAATAATCAAGTCGGTATGTACGTTTGTGGGGTTACCGTTTATGATTTATGTCATATTGGTCATGGGCGGACCTTTGTTTGCTTTGATGTTATTTCCCGCTATTTACGCTACTCTGGCTATGAATTGACTTATGTTCGAAATATTACGGATGTCGATGATAAAATCATCAAACGGGCATTAGAAAATCAAGAAACCTGCGATCAATTAGTCGATCGTATGGTTGTAGAAATGTATAAAGATTTTGACGCATTGAATATTTTACGTCCGGATTTTGAACCTCGCGCTACTCACCACATTACGGAAATCATTGAATTAGTAGAAAAATTAATTCAACGTGGACACGCCTATATAGCCCCAAATGGTGATGTCATGTTTGATGTAGAAAGCTTTAAACAATATGGGAAATTATCTCGCCAAGATCTCAGCCAATTACAAGCTGGTGCAAGAGTAGAAATTTCCGAAATCAAAAAAAATCCAATGGATTTTGTACTATGGAAAATGTCAAAGCCAAATGAGCCGAGTTGGCAATCTCCATGGGGTTCAGGTCGTCCCGGTTGGCATATCGAATGTTCCGCAATGAATAATAAACAATTAGGAAACCATTTTGATATTCATGGTGGAGGCTCTGATCTAATGTTCCCACACCACGAAAATGAAATCGCCCAATCTTGTTGTGCGCACAATAGTAAATATGTTAATTACTGGATTCATTCCGGAATGATTATGGTAGATAAAGAAAAAATGTCGAAATCACTCGGTAATTTCTTTACGATTCGTGATGTCCTCAATCATTATGATGCTGAGAGCGTACGCTACTTCTTATTATCCGCCCATTATCGTAGCCAGCTGAATTATAGTGAAGAAAACCTAAATTTAGCCCATGGAGCATTAGAACGCTTATATACAGCCCTACGTGGCACAGATGAAAATGCAGTTGCTTTTGGCGGGGAAAAGTTCGTTACAGAATTTCGAGAGGCGATGGACGATGATTTCAACACGCCTAACGCTATTTCTGTTTTATTTGAAATGGCTAGAGAAATCAATAGATTAAAATCAGAAAATCAAGAATTAGCCAACGGCTTAGCGGCTCGTTTGCGAGAGTTAGCAAATATTCTCGGTCTACTTGAACAAGATCCGGCACAATTTTTACAAGCAGGTTCTAACCATGAAGAAATTGCTAAAATAGAAAATTTGATTAAACAACGCAATGATGCAAGAGCGACTAAAGATTGGAGCCGTGCTGACGCAGCCCGCAACGAACTCAATTCTATGGGCATTATTTTGGAAGACGGACCAAACGGCACAACCTGGCGTAAACAATAATCTTTTCAGACACATAATCCCAGACTAAAGATAAGAACTTTATACTACCCATAAACAAAATAGAAGGAGCAAATTATGCAAACTTGGACAACGGAAGTATGGATTGCAGCAGGTATCGGTATAATTATCGGTTTAATCTTAGGTTATATTTTATGCCTACTCACCCATAGTTCTGCCAAAAAACAGGCTCAAACTCAATCGGATTTAAAACAAGCGCAAGATAAATTGAGCGAGCAACAACAACAGCTAGAAAAACATTTTGCTGAAAGTGCAGAATTATTTAAAACTCTCATAGGCGATTACCAAAAACTCTATCGCCACTATGCCGCTGCATCAAACAGTTTATTAGGTAATAAAAATAACAAAGGACTATTTACCCAACAACTGGTTACTGCAACGGCTACTGAAAATAAAGACTTACCACCGAAAGACTATTCAGAAGAACCTTCCGGTTTATTTAATTCTACTAAAGAGTAAAAATATGCTCAAAAACGTCTGCGTTTTATTACATTTGCATAAAATGTTATTTCAGACAATATAGGACAACTATACCAGTATCAAAAATCATAATTTGTTGGCATTACTTCAATAATTTTATATAAAGATCAATATAGTTGTCCTTACCTTCATCATTGTTTACCCTGTATATATTTTAGACACATAACCAAAATATCTGCCAAAACGACCGCACTTTTTCTTTCGCCACTTGTTTTTCCGAACATTTCCCCCATTTTTTTGTCTGAACAGGCATTAACTCAGTCTTACTTTATTTTAACCACTATCGGGAGAATTCAATGAAAATGAAAAAAACGAATTTTATGTTAAGCGGTATTATGCTCGGATTAGCTGTTTTAGGTGTAAGTGTACAGACCCAAGCAAGTTTACCTACTTATATGATAGAACAACAAAGCCTGGCGCCTATGTTAGAAAAAGTACAGCCTGCCGTTGTTACGCTTTCTGTAGAAGGTAAAACAAAATCACGCAATTCTCGCTCCGCGCTACCTGATGATTTACCGGAAGAATTTAGATTTTTCTTTGGTGATCAATTCGGTCCTAGCAACCGTGGTATCTCCCGCAATTTTCGAGGATTAGGTTCAGGTGTGATTATCAATGCGGAAAAAGGATATGTATTAACCAATTATCATGTAGTCAATGATGCGGATAAGATTACAGTTACATTACAAGATGGGCGGGAATTCCAAGCAAAACTATTAGGTAAAGACGAACAATCTGATATTGCATTAATTCAAATAGAAAAACCAAGTAAATTAACTGAAATAAAAATGGCGGACTCCGATAAACTTCGAGTTGGTGATTTTACCGTTGCTATTGGTAATCCATTCGGCTTAGGACAAACTGTTACCTCTGGGATTGTCTCTGCCTTAGGACGCTCAACAGGTTCTGATAGCGGTGCTTATGAAAACTACATTCAAACTGATGCAGCCGTCAACCGTGGAAATTCGGGAGGTGCATTACTCAATTTACAAGGCGAGCTAATCGGTATTAATACGGCTATTATTTCGCCAAGCGGAGGGAATGCAGGTATTGCATTTGCAATTCCAAGTAATCAAGCTAATAATTTAGTACAACAAATTATCGAATTCGGTGAAGTTCGCCGGGGATTACTCGGTATTAAAGGTGGCGAATTAAATGCAGATTTAGCTAAAGTCTTTAATGTGAATACACAACAAGGCGCCTTTATTAGCGAAGTATTACCTCAGTCTGCCGCAGAAAAAGCAGGCTTAAAAGCCGGTGATATCATTACGGCAATGAACGGTCAAAAAGTCTCTAGTTTTGCTGAACTAAGGGCCAAAATTGCGACTTCTGGAAGTGGTAAAGAAATCGAATTAACCTATTTACGTGATGAAAAATCCCATACTGTCAAAGTTACATTACAATCGGATAAAGAAACAACAACGGCAAATAAAATTGATGACTTACCAGCATTAGACGGAGCGGAATTAAAAAATTACAATTCGAAAGGAATTAAAGGCGTAGAAATTACTAAAGTCAGCCCTAATTCAATGGCCGCTCAACGCGGATTGCAATCTGGTGATATTATTATTGGAGTAAACCGTCATCTTATAGAAAATACCAGCGACTTAAATAAGATCTTAGCGGATAAACCCTCTGCTGTCGCACTAAATATTTTACGCGGCAAAAATAATTTCTATTTACTGGTGCAATAATTAAAAAAAACGGGGAATAAATTATTTTTATTCCCCGCTTTCTTTGTTCAAATTTTACATCACAACGACATCAAACTGCTCTTGTGTATAAAATACTTCCGTTTTAACTTGCACTTGTTTCCCAATAAATAATTCCACTTCCGCCAATACACCGTGCGACTCTTCATTAATTAGATATTCTGAGACCGCTGGCGAAGCATACACGACAAACTGTTCGGTTGAAAATAGGTGATATACTCGAACGATTTCACGCATAATCTCATAACAAACAGTTTCTACTGTTTTCACTCTAGCCCGTCCATGGCAAGTCGGGCAATCGCCGCATAAAATGTGTTCAAGGCTTTCTCTCGTCCGTTTTCTTGTCATTTCAACCAATCCTAACTGAGTAAAACCATTCACATTCGTTTTAGCCCTATCCTTAGCTAAGGATTCACGCAAAGACTCTAAAACTCGCTCTTGATGTTCAACAGATTTCATATCAATAAAATCAATAATAATAATACCGCCTAAGTTACGCAACTGTAACTGTTGAGCAATCGCTTTAGTTGCTTCAATATTGGTATTAAAGATAGTTTCTTCTAAATCTCGGCGACCGACAAAAGCGCCGGTATTAATATCAATAGTTGTCATTGCTTCAGTTTGTTCAATAATTAAATAGCCACCAGATTTTAAATTAACCCTTTTATTTAATGCACTCTGAATCCCATTTTCAACGCCGTACACATCAAAAAGTGGTAAATGCCCTGAATAAAGCACTAATTTATCAGTTAAATCAGGTAAAAATTCATCAGTAAATTCCTTTACTTCAGAAAACGTTAATTTGGAATCAATATGAATTTTTTCTAAATCAGCCCCAATAAAATCTCGTAAAATTCGCTGAGGCAAAACTGGTTCGCCATAAATTTTCGAGCGAGATGGGTATTTTGTTTTGCGATCCATCACTTTACGCCATAAACGTTTTAAAAATTCCGCATCTTGACGTAATTCATATTCAGAAGCCCCTTCTGTCGCCGTTCTAATAATAAATCCCCCTAACTCATCACAAAACGGTTCAACTAAGGCTTTTAAACGTTCACGTTCTTCCTCACTTTCTATACGTTGAGAAACGCCGACATGATTATTTTCTGGCATAAATACCAAATAGCGCGAAGGAAGAGTAATGTCTGTCGTCAAACGTGCCCCCTTCGTCCCTAATGGATCTTTAACTACCTGAACGATAATATCTTGCCCTTCACGCACCAACTCCGAAATACTTTTTGCTTGGAATTGCTTTTGCTCATTTTCACCCACACATTCCGTATGAGAGACAATATCCGAAGCGTGTAAAAACGCTGCTTTTTCTAACCCAATATCTACAAATGCAGACTGCATTCCCGGTAATACGCGAGTTACCCGCCCTTTGTAAATATTACCGACAATTCCTCGTTTAGCTTGCCGTTCAATATGCACTTCCTTCAGTACACCCAATTCGACTAAGGCAATTCGGGTTTCATAAGGAGTAACGTTCATTAATAGTTCAACGGAATTCATTTCATTATCTCTACTCAAAAAATTGTCGCTAGTTTAGCGAAAAGGACAATAGAATAACAGCCCTAAATCAAGTAGAATACTGCTTTCCTAAAATCCTATACTGTTATATTACAGAGCCACTGACGATAAGGTATCAAATGATAGATTTCCGCCCCTTTTATCAGCAAATAGCAATAAGCTCACTCTCCCACTGGTTAGAAACCCTACCTTTACAGCTAAAACAGTGGGAAAGTCAGACGCATGGCGACTACGCAAAATGGGCAAAAATTATTGATTTTTTACCAACTCTACAAGCCGATATCATCGATTTAAAAAATGCAGTGAAATCTGACCGCACTTTGCCACTGTCTGAAGGTGAGCAACAACGAATCATCTATCATTTAAAACAACTAATGCCTTGGCGAAAAGGACCTTATCATTTATTTGGTATTCATATCGATTGTGAATGGCGCTCGGATTTTAAATGGGATCGTTTGCTTCCTCACCTTTCTCCATTAAAAGATCGGACAATTTTAGATGTAGGCTGCGGCAGTGGCTATCACATGTGGAGAATGGTCGGTGAAGGAGCGAAAACAGTTGTCGGTATAGATCCAACAGAACTTTTTTTATGCCAATTCGAAGCCGTTCGCAAGCTATTAAATAACGATCGTCGGGCAAATTTAATTCCTCTTGGTATTGAACAAATGCAGCCCCTTGCAGCCTTTGACACAGTATTTTCTATGGGAGTTCTTTATCACCGTAAATCCCCGTTAGATCATCTTACACAATTAAAGAACCAATTAGTCAAAGGCGGCGAGCTAGTTCTGGAAACTCTCGTTATTGAGGGGAGTATCAATGAAATTTTAGTACCGACAGAACGCTATGCCAAAATGAAAAACGTTTACTTTATTCCTTCCGTAGCCGCCTTAATAAATTGGTTGGAAAAAACGGGTTTCCATAATATTCATTGTGTGGATATTGCAGCAACAACATTAGAAGAGCAACGGAAAACCCAATGGCTTGAAAACGAAAGTCTGATCGATTTCCTTGATCCAACCAATCATAGTAAAACGATTGAAGGCTATCCTGCGCCGAAACGAGCCGTAATTATTGCTAATAAATAATTGAATAAAAAAGACCTTCAGCTTATGCTAAAGGTCAATAATGACGAGAAGGCACGATTTAATTGTTTAGAAATAAATTCTTGTGCCTAAGCCAATTCGTTTTTCTTTATCAATAGTTTCTCTACTTTATTTAGTATTGAATGAGCCGCCTTCAACATAAACTAGAACAGCATCATTGAATTTATGATCCTCCCCTAAGAACCAACCGTGGAATTTAGCATTTTCTTGATTATCTGTTTTGCCAATCCCCCATAAATATTCACCGTAAACTTTATTAGCCTTAGTAAATTGATATTTTAAACCGAGTTCAAATTGATCCAATTTTTCAAATTTCGCTTTGCCAACCCTAAAAGTATGGTCAGAATGCCCTTTAGGAGATTTGGCACTAGCATAGTCCACCCCCAACGCAATCTCGTTATAAGAAAGCTCTACAGCTACCCCATAGCGTTTTTGCTTATATTTACCGGTTTTGAGACCATTCGATTACAACTTGCCGAGTTATCTAAACTGCGAATTACCGTGCCATCAGCCAAAATGATTGTACCATCTGAACTACGGCAATTAATTTCCTTCGTCATTATTTTAGTATCCTTCATTCTTAGCTCACCATACCCACCTTCAACTTTGAAACTGATATCACCAAATTTAGTTTCATAGAATGCCACTAGGTTAAAGCCGCGACCAACATCAGTGTGTTTACTGCCATCGGAATTAGTTTTGTTCTGATCGCCAAAAAAGTAATCAGCACCAAAGTTAAATCCGTTAAATTTTGCAGATTTAAAATGTAAAGCTTTATTATGGGCACCAACGACTTTAACAATAGCACCTAATTCATAAGTATAATCCGCCAAACCGATATCATCACCAAGAATTAATTGACGACCAAAAGTACCAATATCTTTATGAAGAACACCACCAAAGCCATTAGGTTCTTTAGTAAAACGTCTGCCACCGCTAATGCCGTAAATCCACCACCAATCTCTTGAAATCCACGGACACGGATACGCGAGCCTTTATCTAGAATATCAACACGCTTATCGCTATTATCATCACGGCTAATTTTATTCAGCTGTAAACCAATACGCCCGTCAATATCAATTTTGTACCGTTTTTATTATCGTAAACAACCGTAGATTGAACCGACTAGCAAAAAGGCCATAATAGCAAATGGCTGTCAATGTTTTTTCACAAGTTTCTCCTTTAGTTTTTTCTATATTTAAGAAAAATAAATAAAAATCTTTTCTAATATTTTATTTTTTTCGCTAATAAAATAGCTAAGTATAATATTTTCGTCAAACCACAAACAAAAAAGAAATAAAAAATCAAATAGTTAAAAGTTCTAAATAAATTTAAAATTGAGATAAAGATTACACTTAATATTTATTTTTCTAGCAAATAGATTGAATTCAGATAAAATAAAATATTTATATAAATAAGTATTTTTAGAAGTAAAAAGTAAGAATAAGAA
>MLAA01000040.1 GCA_001998905.1 Rodentibacter caecimuris
ATCTAATCTGGAGTATACTAAATTTTAATAGATACCCTTTATTTCTACTTATGTATATTGTTTTTGGGCTATTTATCTATTCTAGATTTATATTAGAACTTTGGGGATTGCTTCCATATCCAGTTAACTTGGCAACAAGATTTATTGGAAATTTTTTTGAGCAATCTACTATGCAAAAAACTGTTCTTACATATATTTTATCTATAGTATCATTAGCATTTTCTTATTCTTTTATTTACTTTTTTTCTAAAAAAGAAGAATTTAATAATGATTTTTTTTGCTTTAAAAAGTTGGGTTATTACATAATATTATTATCTCTTCCTGGTGTTGTTTTTAAGATTTTTATTACTCTAAAAAATGTTATGTATTCAGGATATCTTTCTTTATATCTTGATAATCCAGTTTCTGGAATAGAGCGAATTATTGAGTTTTTTAGCTATAAATTATATTTAATTGGTGTATCTTTTTATATTTCATCTAATTTAAGTAAAAAAGATTTTTTAATATTATCTATCTTTACTCTGCCAGTTGCTTTAGCATACTTATTATCTGGGAAACGAGGAGACTTTGGTATTAATATACTATTTCTTATGTGGTATTGGTTTTCTTTTATAAGAACATATAGTGTATCTCTAAAAAGACTGTTTTTTGTTGGTATCTTGATCGTAATACCATTCGCTTTGGTTTCCCAAGTTATTAACAATTCTAGGAATAATGGTAGTAACAATGATGATGAAATGAATTTTATTATGACATTCAGTAATTTCTTTGCTCAACAGGGAGTTTCAGGTATAGTATTACCTTATTACATAGAATATAAAAATAATTTATCTAAAGAATATCCTTATCTTATTTCTCCTATTGTAGATAGAATGAATCGGGGAGGACAGTCTTCAGATTTACTGGAAAAAACTAATTATTTGGGTTACGAATTAACAGCTGTTTTGAGTTATGATGCTTTTCTACATGGGGAGGGAGTAGGTACAACATATATTACAGAATTATATAGTATTGGTGATTCTAAAATATCTGTATTTCTAGGTATGTTCTTATTAGGTATTTTTATTTTGTATTTTGAAATAAATAAAAGTAAGCCAATCTTTAAATATCTATCTTATTTGATTTTATCAACTATACTTTTTCTTCCAAGAGGGGAATTATTCGAATTGTTTTATGAGTTTATTCTTTTAGTAGTAATTTGGTATATAGCGAAATTATTTATAAAGAGTAAAATAAGTAAGTGTTAGGAAGTTAAAATGTCTCTCAAAATTGATTTTGTACTACCTTGGGTAGATAACCAAGATCCCGAATGGCAAAGATCAAGACAACTATATTCTGCAAACCAATCGTCCTTAGATTCAAATGCGAGCGCAAGATTTCGTGATTCAGGAACATTAAAATATGTATTACGTTCAATAGAGAAGAATTGTTCTTGGTACAATAGAATTTATTTGATTACTTGTGGACATTATCCTGAATGGTTAGATATTCATTCCCCCAGAATCGAATTAGTAAAACATAGTGATATTTATGATAATAAAGATCATTTGCCTGTATTTAATTCAAGTTCAATTGAAATGAGTTTACCTAATATTCCAGGATTATCTGAGCATTTTGTTTATTTAAATGATGATATGCTAATATTTTCTCCTTTAAAAGAAGAGCGTTTTTTCAAGAATGGCTTACCAGTTGATTTCTTATGTCATGGCTGGTTTACAAGAAATAAATTATTTGAACTTTTAAAAGGAAAAGATACATGGATCAATTCGTTGAATAACAATATTAGACTTATTAATAAGGAATTTAAATCAAAAAATATTGATAGTGATAAATTATATTCTTATTCTTATTCTTTTTATAATAAATTAAGTAACTTTCTTTTATCTAAATTATATCATAATTTCTTTTGGTTTGAGCATTGGCATCTTCCTCAGCCATATTTGAAAAGAACTTTACTTGATGTAAAGAAAAGATACTATAAGAATATGCAAATTTGCTCAAAAAATCGTTTTAGAAACAACACAGATTTAACACAATATTTATATAGATATTGGCATTTGGCAAAAGGTGATTTTTTTCCATTTAAGCATAATGATGGCATTGAAGATAATATTTGCTCAATTAATGACTTAAATAAGATGATTAAAAAGTGTGATAAGTTGCAACCTAATTTTGTATGCTTTAATGATTCGCCAACATTATCTGATTTAGATTATGAAATTATAAAAAACAAAATCACAGAATATTTAGACAGAAGATTTCCTGAAAAAGGATCTTTTGAAGTATAGGAGAAAGTATGCTATCTGTATTAATGTCCATTTATCATAAAGAAAAACCAGAGTATTTTAAACAAGCAATGGCAAGTATTTGGGATAATCAAACTATGAGGCCAGATCAGATTGTTTTAGTTGAAGACGGTCCTTTAACTCCAGAACTATATGAGGTAATAAGCAACTGGAAAAATAAACTAGGTGAAGTTTTAGATGTAATCTCTTTAGAAAAAAATCTTGGAACTGGTGGTGCTAAAAGTGCAGGGTTAGAAATATGCAAAGGTGATTATATTGCTATTATGGATACTGATGATATCTCTATGCCTGAACGTTTTGAAAAACAAATTAGTTTTCTTGAAGAAAATGTAGATATTGATGCAGTAGGATGTTTTCTTGCAGAAATTAATGAAAAAAATGAATTAATTAAAGATATTGTTATTTATCCTAAAATACATAATGATTTATATGATTTTTTTGCAAAAAGGGATCCTATTGCTCATCCAACAACAATGTTTAAAAGAAGTTTCTTTAAAAAAGGAACTAAATATCTTTCTAACTTAGTAATGGCAGAAGATACTTTATTATGGTATCAGGGTTTTTTGAATAACTGCAAATTAGCTAATATTGATTATATTGGTTTAAAATTCAGACGTAGTTCTGATTTTTATAAGCGTAGAGCAAATTGGCAAAAAACAATTGGTTTATTAAAGTTTAGATTAATCCATATCAATAGGGATCTAAAGTATAGTATTAAAGCTGATATTTATGCCATTGCTTATTTTATGATGTCAATATCTCCGAGTTTTGTTAAAAGATTATTGTATAAACTATTTCGATAAAAAGGACAATTATATGAAAATCCCATTTTCTCCCCCTTATGTTAATGAAGATGTTATTAATGAAGTGGTTGATTCTTTACGCTCTGGTTGGATTACAACAGGTCCTAAAGTAAAAGCCTTAGAAGAAGAAATTAAAGCATTTTCTGGTGCTCAAGAAGTATTGTGTGTAAATTCTTGGACTTCTGCTGCGATTATGATGCTACGCTGGTTTGGTGTAAAAGAAGGTGATGAGGTCATTGTGCCTGCTTACACTTATAGTGCAACAGCGTTAGCAGTACTTCATGCTGGAGCAACTCCTGTTATGGTTGATACATCCGAAGATTTCAATATCTCTTTAGAGGGTATTAAGAAAGCAATTACACCTAAAACAAAAGCTATTATGCCTGTTGATATTGCAGGTTTTCCCTGTGATTATGATGAAATAATGGATTTAGTAAAATCCTCAGAAATTCAACCGCTCTTTGTTGCTGAAAGTGAAAATCAAAAAAAATTAGGGCGAATTTTAGTATTAAATGATGCAGCGCATTCTTTAGGGGCTTGGTACAAGAAAGGAATGAGAACGGGCAGTGAAACTGATATTGCTATTTTTTCATTACATGCAGTAAAAAATGTAACGACAGCAGAGGGAGGGGCTATTTGTATTAATTTACCTACACCTTTTGATAATGCAAAACTTTATGCTGAACTTCGTCAAATGGCATTAAACTGCCAAACAAAAGATGCTTTTTCTAAAAGTAAAGCGGGTGGATGGCGTTATGATATTACAGGCTTAGGTATGAAGATTAATATGGCTGATGTTAATGCGGCTATTGGTCTGGCTCAAATTCGTGTTTATGAAGATTTGTTAAAAGAGCGTAAGCGCGTATTTAATATTTATGGAGATGTGTTCAAGCAATATGACTGGGCTATTTTACCACCATCAAAACAGGGGGAAAAAGAAACATCTTATCATTTATATGCGTTGCGTATTAAAGACTTTAACGAGGAGAAACGTGATGCAATGATTGATGAAATTGCGAAAAGTAATGTTGCGGTAAATGTACATTTTATTCCAATGCCTATGTTGACACTTTTTAAAAATTTAGGCTATAAAATTGAAGCTTATCCACAAGCTTATAATAACTATAAGTGTGAGATTTCTCTTCCTATTTATCCTCAATTGACTGAGGAACAAATTAAATTTGTTATTGATACGGTAGTTAATGCCTATAATAAGGTTAAATAAAGTGATTCGTTCTTTTGATTTTGTTTTAAGTTTAGTTGGGATAGTTATTCTAGCGCCTCTTTTTATTATTATCTCTATATGGATTAAATTAGATTCAAAGGGTGGTATTTTTTATAAACAGACTAGAGTTGGTCTGAATGGTAAGGATTTTGAATTATTTAAATTTCGCTCTATGGTTGTTGATGCAGATAAAAAGGGTTTAATTACAGTTGGGGGTAGAGATCCACGAATTACGCGCTCTGGCTATTTTATTCGTAAATATAAGCTGGATGAGCTTCCTCAACTCATCAATGTATTGATTGGTGAGATGAGTTTAGTTGGTCCTCGCCCTGAAGTTAGAAAGTATGTTGATCTCTATAATGATGAACAAAAACATGTACTTTCAGTAAAACCGGGTATTACCGATTATGCATCTATTGAATATATGGATGAAAATGAAATATTAGGTAAGTCTAATAATCCAGAGAAAACTTATATCGAAAAAGTTATGCCAGAAAAAATAAAATACAATATGAAATATATTCAAAACCAGAATGTATTCGAATATTTTAAAATTATTCTTTTGACAATATCAAAGATTATTCGTTAGGTAGCTAGTAAGACCAATTGTTAAGGATATTTTATGATCTATTCACTTATATTTGAAATGTCTAGACCAAAGAAAAGAATTGTAAGCCTTTTTATTGATATAATTTTACTTACTTCTGCCTTCTTTCTTGCCTACTGGACAAGATTAGGAGGAATAGTTGCTTTTGATAATACTAAAATTTGGATAACATTACTTTGTACTATTGCAATAACCTTACTCACTTTTATTAAGCTAGGACTTTATCGTGCTGTATTACGTTATATTTCTTTTAAAGCATTAGCAATGGTTGCAGGTGGCGCTTGTGTTTCAGCAATAAGTCTTATCTTTTTCTCTTTTTTTATTGGAGCTGATATTCCAAGAACAGTACCTATTATCTACTTTTCTTATGTGTTTCTACTATGCGGTAGTGCAAGAATGCTTGTTCGCTGCTATGTAAGTTTAGTTTTAGATAAGGATAATGAATCTGTCTTGATTTATGGTGCGGGTTCAACAGGGCGACAATTAGCCGTTATGCTTAAACATGCCTACCGTTATCATATTCGTGGTTTTATTGACGATAACGTTAAATTACACGGCACTTATCTTTTAGGAAATAAGATTTTTTCACCTCAAGATATTTTAAAATTAGTTCAAAAATATAATATTAAAGTTATCTTATTGGCGATACCAAGTGCATCACGTGCCGAACGTAAAGCGATTATTGATAGTCTTATCCCTTTAAAAATTAAAGTACAGTCTATTCCGGATATGGAAGAAATTTTACAAGGAAAGGCTAAAATTGATGAATTACGTGAAGTAAAAATTGAAGATTTATTAGGACGTGAGCCCGTATTACCTAATCAAATATTATTACAAAAAAATATTCTTGATAAAGTAGTAATGGTAACCGGAGCTGGTGGTTCGATTGGATCTGAATTATGTCGCCAGATTATTTTGAATAATCCTAAAGAACTAATTTTATTCGAGTTATCTGAGTTTTTGCTTTATTCTATTCATCAAGAGTTGTTAGAAATTACGAAGAAAAATAATGTTAACACTAAAATTTATTCTGTGTTGGGTAATGTGCAAGATATTGAACGGCTAGATCGTGTATTAGCTCACTTTAAAGTAGATACTGTTTATCATGCTGCAGCTTATAAGCATGTTCCTTTAGTTGAATATAATATGATTGAAGGAATAAAAAATAATATTTGGGGTACTTATAATGTTGCACGTCGTGCAGCTGAACATGGTGTTAAATCTTTTATTTTAATTTCAACAGATAAAGCTGTTCGCCCAACTAATACAATGGGAGCAAGCAAACGTATAGCAGAGCTTTGTTTACAGGCATTATCTAAACAATTAAAAAATTCTCAAACTTGCTTCAGTATGGTCCGATTTGGCAACGTTTTAGGTTCATCTGGTTCTGTAATTCCACTTTTTAGAAAACAAATTCTTGAAGGTGGTCCAATTACGGTTACACATCCAGATATTATTCGCTATTTTATGACTATCCCTGAGGCTGCACAGCTTGTTATTCAAGCTAGTGCAATGGCAAAAGGAGGGGATGTTTTTATTTTAGATATGGGAGAACCTGTAAAAATTGTAGATTTAGCTAAAAACTTAATTCAATTGTCAGGACTATCGGTTAAAGATGAAAATAATCCAAAAGGAGATATTGAAATTGCGTATACAGGCTTGCGGCCAGGAGAAAAACTGTATGAAGAGTTGTTAATCGGTGGTGATAATATTCATAAAACAGAACACCCACGGATTATGACAGCAGAGGAGGTCTATTTACCATTTGAGCAATTATCTGATCTATTAACTGAACTTGAGCACGCTTGTAAATCAGAAAATTATATGGCTATCCGTCAAATATTATTAAATGCACCAATAGGTTTTAAACCAACAACGGAAGTTGTTGATATATTATATAAGGAGTAAGGTTTATGCTTAGTACAGAAAAATATCAAAAATTATTTGTGAAGGTATCTATCTTTTTCTTTTTTACATTGCTTTTAATTTTTCCAAAAGGATATAACTATGCTTCAACATTACTATTAGTGGTAAGTGTATTATTTTTAGTCTATGCAATGTATAAAAAAATACATATCAAAGAAATAATAAAACAGAATAAAGCTATTTTTATTCCAATAAGTTTTTATTTTGCTGTATCGCTTTTTTTTATTTTATTTCATGGAGAAAAACTTAAGCTTATTGATAATCCATTAAGAGCTTTTTTATTTCTTTCGGTGGTTATTTTTGTTGTTTACAGTTCAGTAAAGCTTGACGTACTGCTATATAGTATTCCAGTTGGATCTTTTATTGCAGGGCTTGTGGCATTGTATCAATATTATGTTTTACATTTACCAAGTGCATTTTATGAGCAAATGAAGATTCAATCTGGTGATATAGCGATGACCCTTGGATTATTTAGTTTTGTTACGGCACTTTACTTGCATGATATAAAAAAAAATGGACTTGCATTATTAGTTGCTGTAGCCGGCTTATTTGGTGTTTTAGCAAGCGTACTTTCCTTCGCTAGAGGGGGATGGATTGGACTTCCTGTCATATGCTTAATGACTTTTTTTCTATATAAACATTTGTTATCTAAAAAATTGATATTAAGCCTTTTGGCTTTTTTAGTTATTGGTAGTTTATCTCTTACTATGAATGATACTTTTGTTGATCGTATTTCCGTAGCGAAACAAGAGTTATCGTTTTATTTAGATGGTAGGGATAAAGCAGGTTCTGTTGGGCAACGTTTAGATATGTGGAAAATAGGCTCTCATGCTTTCTTAGAGCATCCTATTTCAGGTTGGAATTTAAAAGAATTAGATAATTATAAAAAAGAATTGGTTGAAAAAGGTATTATTGATAAAGCTTCCATTCGATATTCTCATTTACATAATCAGTTTATTGATGAATTAGCAAAAAAAGGAATTTTAGGTGGAATAGCTATTTTAGGGATATTTATTATTCCATTATGTGCTTTTTATAGAAAGCAGAAAAATGCGCTATACAACAAGAGAGTGAAGTTTATTACAACTTTAGGGATTATTCACATAGTATCTACAATGAGTTATTGTTTAACGCAAGCATTTCTAGCTCATAACTCTGGTAATATATTCTACTTTTTCCTAATAGGACTATTTTATGCATTGGTTATTAATGAAGTTAAATAAAAACGATCAGTTTATGTGCTTAATTTAGTGGTTTAAAATAATTTAGAGAAAAGTCTAGGTACATATTAAAATAATTGAGATATTCAATGAAAAAAATCCTCATTACTGGCGGAGCTGGTTTTATCGGTTCTTCAGTTGTTCGCCATATCATTGGAAATACGCAAGATAGCGTAGTGAATGTAGATAAATTGACTTATGCCGGCAATTTAGAATCCCTTGAAGTTGTTGAAAACAATCCACGTTATACATTCGAGAAAGTGGATATTTGTGATGCGAAAGAGCTCGAACGGCTGTTTAAACAACATAAACCTGATGCAGTAATGCATTTAGCTGCAGAAAGCCATGTTGATCGTTCAATCGAGGGGCCCGCCATTTTTATCGAAACTAACATTATAGGTACTTACACTTTACTTGAAGCTGCTCGAACTTATTGGAATGGGTTAAACGATGAGAAAAAAGCAGCATTCCGCTTTCACCATATATCAACTGATGAAGTTTATGGTGACTTAGAGGGTACGAGTGATCTTTTCACTGAAACCACCCCTTATGCTCCAAGTAGTCCTTATTCCGCCTCAAAAGCTTCTAGTGATCATCTTGTTCGTGCGTGGTTGCGGACTTATGGCTTACCAACCATTGTAACTAACTGCTCAAACAACTATGGTCCATTCCATTTCCCTGAAAAATTGATCCCATTGATGATCTTAAATGCCTTAGAGGGCAAACCGCTTCCTGTCTATGGTAATGGTCAGCAAATTCGTGATTGGTTATTCGTGGAAGATCATGCTCGAGCTTTATATAAAGTGGTTACTGAAGGTGAAGTAGGAGAAACTTACAACATTGGCGGACACAATGAGAAAGCTAATATTGATGTCGTTCGTAGTATCTGTACTTTATTAGAAGAATTAGCGCCAAACAAGCCTGCAGGCATAGAGAAATACGAAGATTTAATTACCTACGTTAAAGATCGGCCAGGTCACGATGTGCGTTATGCTATTGATGCGACAAAAATTAGGCATAAATTAGCTTGGAAGCCACAAGAAACCTTTGAATCGGGCATTCGAAAAACGATGGAATGGTATTTAAATAATAAAAAATGGTGGACTCGTGTGTTGGATGGTTCTTATAGGCACGAGTGTTTGGGTAGTTAATAATGTAAGCCGTGAGATTTTGGATATTGTGCAAAAAAATAACAATATCTGACCGCACTTTTAAAGGTATTTTTATGAAAGGTATTATTCTTGCAGGCGGTTCTGGTACTCGTCTGTATCCCATTACTCGTGGGGTATCGAAACAACTTTTACCTGTATATAACAAACCGATGATTTATTACCCGCTGTCTGTATTAATGCTAGCGGGAATTCGTGATATTTTAATTATCACTACCCCTGAAGATAATGAGAGCTTTAAGCGCTTATTAGGCGATGGCAGTGATTTTGGTGTTAATTTACAATATGCAATTCAACCTAGCCCGGAAGGCTTAGCTCAGGCCTTTCTGATCGGCGAAGACTTTATCCATGGTGATAGTTGTAGTTTGGTTTTAGGTGATAACATTTTCTATGGTCAGCACTTTACCCAAATGTTGCAAGAAGCAGTAGCCCAACCACAGGGGGCAACTGTTTTTGGTTATTTAGTCAAAGATCCTGAACGTTTTGGTGTGGTGGAATTTGACGAAAATTTTAAGGCGGTTTCTATTGAAGAAAAACCTGCTCAACCAAAATCTAGCTATGCAGTAACAGGCTTATATTTCTACGACAGTCGAGTGGTGGATTTCGCTAAACAAGTGAAACCATCTGCACGCGGTGAACTTGAAATCACCACATTAAATGAAATGTATTTAAAGGACGGCTTATTAAACGTGCAGCTACTAGGTCGTGGTTTTGCGTGGTTAGATACAGGCACACATGAGAGCTTACACGAAGCGGCATCTTTTGTTCGTACTATTGAAAATGTGCAAGGTTTAAAAGTTGCCTGTTTAGAAGAAATTGCGTGGCGTAATGCTTGGTTGACTTCTGAACAAGTGGAAAAATTAGCCAAACCAATGGCAAAAAATGAATATGGTCAATACTTGCTACGTTTAATCAAAGAGGCTAAATAAGTGGCAAAGTTTTTGATTACAGGGGCAAACGGACAGGTTGGCTACAGCTTAACTCAACAATTACAGGGCAAGCATAAAATTTTAGCTACCGATCGTGGTGATCTGGATATTACCGACCAAAGTGCGGTGAAAAATGTAGTCGAAAATTTTCTTCCTGATGTTATTATCAATGCAGCTGCATATACCGCTGTGGATCGTGCCGAAACCGAAGTAGAACTTTCCGAAGCCATTAATGTAAAAGGGCCACAATACTTGGCAGAAGCAGCAAAAAGTATTGGTGCAGCAATTTTACATATTTCAACAGACTATGTTTTTGATGGTCAACGTACAGGTAAATATAAAGAAACCGATGATACCGATCCACAAGGCATCTATGGAAAAACTAAATTAGCAGGCGAACAAGCCGTTGTGAAGGCCAATGATAAATTTATTGTTTTGCGTACGGCTTGGGTATTTGGCGAACACGGTAATAACTTCGTTAAAACTATGTTACGTTTGTCCAAAGTACGCGATTCCTTAGGAGTGGTTGGTGATCAAATAGGTGGTCCAACCTATGCTGGCGATATTGCCACAACGCTCGTTAATATTGCAGAAAAAATCATTGTAGGTGAAGAAATCCAATATGGCATTTATCACTTTACAGGTGAACCTTATGTAAGCTGGTACGATTTTGCTAAAGTTATTTTTGATAAAGCAGTTTCACAAAATGTGTTGGAAAAATCTCCACTTTTGAAGGCGATTACTACGGCAGACTACCCAACACCAGCCAAACGACCTGCAAATTCTTGTTTGGATTTAACAAAGATTCAACAGGTCTTCGGTATTCAGCCGAGTGATTGGAAAAAAGCGTTGAAAAACATTAGAGCCTATACAGAATAAAAGAAAAATATGCTAAATATGTTTGAAAAATAGAACGCTTAATTGATGAAATTAACAATGTGTATTTAGCTTTTTCAAAAGGTTATTTTGAAATGGATAAAATCGAAAAAGTAAATTTTAAATATACGTTAGCGAAAGTGCCAATCTAGCATCTTTTATCTTATCGCCTTAACCTATATGAACCAATCAATGATCATTTATATCGCGTAGATTTGTATGATGTTTCTTATTTTTTGTGTGAAAAATCAGAATCTATTTTAGATAAAGAGATGCGGAGAAGAATATTTAGAACCGTCGAAAGCCTAAATGAAAGAAGGATTCTCAATGAAAGTTATTGATACAAAAATCCCGGATGTAAAGTTATTAGAACCACAAGTTTTCGGCGACGAGCGTGGTTTTTTTATGGAAACCTTCCGAGATGAGTGGTTTAAAAAGAATGTAGCAGATCGCACTTTTGTACAAGAAAATCATTCAAAATCTGTTAAAGGAGTATTGCGTGGCTTACATTATCAAACTGAAAATACACAGGGTAAATTAGTGCGTGTAATTTGCGGTTGCGTATTTGATGTGGCGGTAGATATGCGTGAAAGCTCACCAACTTTTGGGCAATGGGTTGGTGAAATCCTGTCGGCAGAAAATAAGCGACAATTATGGGTGCCAGAGGGGTTTGCTCATGGTTTCTATGTATTGAGTGATGAAGCGGAATTTACTTATAAATGTACTGATTATTATAATCCTAAATCAGAGCATTCACTGATTTGGAATGATGAAACAGTGGATATTAAATGGCCACTTAACGGTGAACCCTGCCTATCAGATAAAGATTTGGCTGGTCAAGCGCTAGTGGAGGCAGTGAAATTTAAATAAGTTATTTTATGCTATTGGTATTTTTATTGCTTAACAATACCAATAATGTTTGCATTTCTTTGTTAACGTTCCTCTTTATGGTAAGGGCGAGACCGTTCTAAATGGATTCAATGCGTTAATCAGAACAATTTCATCAAATTTGTTAATGTCTTGTGCAAGAATTTCACATTCTTGGATAATATTTTGCTGTAGTAATTTTTCTCGTTGTGTTCCTTTTAGAAGAGGAGTATCCGGTGTGAACCATTGGTTATCTTTTCTGAAAACCAGATTACCGATAGAGCAATCTGTTACTTTTCCTTGTTTAATAATAATGATTTCATCACAATTTTGTCGTTTTTGAAGAAGTTGGTTTAGTAGGTAGCGATCTGTATATTTTAGTCCGTAATCAATATGATCACAAACTACTGGTTGAAACGTGCGGTAGTTTTTAGGGATAAATGGAAAGTATTGCACATTAATATTATGACGATCGTATTCAATGCGACATCGAACAAATTGGTTGAGTAAGTCTTTTGGTAGATGAATAGCCTGAAAAAGATCAAAAATATTCACCGCACTTTTCCCATAAAATTGCCGTAAACTACGCTCATAGCGAGATTGATGGTATTCAATATTTTGTACTTTGCTTTGTATTACGGCAATGGTTTCAAATAGTGGGTTCATTAATTACCTTTTTAATTGGAAGATAGACTTTTTGGCATAACTCATTGTATTCATCTTTTTCTTGGCTTTGAATTGTAATACCGCCTCCGCTACGGAAAAAATAGCGTTTACCTTGTTGCTCAATAAAACGAATTGCTACGGCACTGTGTAAGCTCTCTCCCGTAAATATACCAAACACGCCGGTATAATATCCTCGTTTTTGTTTTTCTGCTAGGTGAATGATTTGTACTGTTTTTTGTTTTGGCGCTCCGCTGATAGAACCGGCAGGAAGTAATTTAGTAAGAATATCGCCAATATGATGTTGCCAGTTAACGTCTAAATCACCGCAAATTTCCGAACTAGTTTGTAAAATATCCCCTTTTTCAGTTTGGATCTTATCTATATAGCGAAACTTAGTAACTTGAATATTTTTGGCAACCATGGCTAGGTCATTACGCATTAAGTCAACGATCGTGTAATGTTCCCGCTGCTCCTTTTCATTATTTAATAGTTGCTGGGCAGCATCAGATAAATCCGCACTAATCGTTCCTTTCATCGGATAAGTATGAATACGATTTTCAGTTATTTGGATGAAACATTCTGGTGAAAAACATAAAAATTGGTTTTCTAAATATAGTTTATAAGGCGCTTGTACCTGATGAAACAGCTGCTCTAAATTATGTGTTAGTTGAATTTCTGTTGGGTAAGTTAAATTTAATAAATAAGAATTCCCCTTTTGCAACTCTTGCTGTACGATTGAAAAACCTTGCTGATATTGGGAGAAAGGTATTGGTTGTGGTGTAATTTTAATATTTTGTGCGGGTTCTAAGCGAGTCGGTAAATGTTGATATTCTCCAATAGAAAAAAAAACGCCGCTCTCTATAATTTGGCATAATGGGATAATTAGCGGTTTTTGTTGCTCAAAATCAATTAAAAAGAAAAAAGGTATACGCTGTGCCCCAAATTGATTAGCTTTTTGGATGAAATACTGCATTGAAAGGTAGGAATAAAAAATAAGTGTGATTTTATATGAAATAGTTGATGTAAGGCAAGGCTTCACCAATTTTTATCAGAGGTAAATAATGAAAAATTTTATGAATAAAATATAGAATGTCTAATATTTAAAAAAATAATAGAAGAGAAATGAGGTTGATTATATAGCCTTATTTCTCTCTATTGTTGAGTTTATTAGATAACTTGAGTAAAAAAATCTTTTAATCCGATTAATACGCTATTTACTGCAACAGAAGCTAGAATTAATCCCATTACTCGACTGATAATTGCTGCGCCAGAATTACCGATATAATGTTGGATTCGATTTGCCATTAGAAGTAACAAATAAGTAGTGGCTAACACCGCTAACATAATGACTGTCGTTGTTACTTGTTCAAAAAAATCAAAGCGGTGGTTATCGGTTAAAATGACGATAGCCATCATTGCTCCAGGTGATGCTATGGACGGAACGGCGAGAGGATAAACAGCAATTTCATTAAGAGTAGAACGCAATTTCATTTCTTGATCAGGTTTACCTTCACCAAAAATCATTGAAAGAGCAAATAGGAAAAGAACTAATCCACCAGCAATTTGGAAGGCTGGTAGCGGAATTTGCATTGCTTCGAGCAACGCTTGTCCTGCAATCAAAAAAAACAATAAAATCCCTGCGGAAATAAGTACGGCATTACGTGCGATTTTTTTACGATCTCCGATTGAAAGTCCCATTGTTTTTGCTAAATAAACCGGAACAGAACCAATCGGGTCGATAACAGCCCAAAGTACGACAAATTGGACGATAAGTGAATCAAACATTGCTTTTCCTTAAATTTTAAATAATTTCCACTAAATAGAGCGAAAGTATAGCAGAAAATCGGCTTTATTTCCGTATCAATTTCAGGCTGTACATTATTCGATTGATTGAATAAAACCAATGGCACATTGGAATTTTTCTCCGTAGAAAATTAGCGGAATGCGTGAACGCTGCCAAGGAGGAATTTGTAAAGATTGCCAAATTTTCTTTATATCTTGAGAAGGGCGATTTTTATGGAGCCTCACGCTACCTGAATAATGAAAACGAATTTGAATCGGCAAATTAGTGTTTTTTAATATAACCTGATATTGCTGCCAACTAAAAAAAATACCTTCTTGTCTTTGTTGAGTAATAATGATACCGAGTGAGTCGGGTAATTCGATTTGTTGATCGGGGCGAATATCAAGTTTAAAAGATCGTAAATCAATAAACGAAGGGGTTAAATATAATTTATCCTGGTAACGGCGGATATAACAATCATTTAATTTTAGCCGCGGATTGGCGTCTTTTCTAGCCAAAACGATAGTTTGAACAATTTCTTTTAATTGCTCTGAACTAGGCATCATTTGATGTAGCTCTGATAACCAAAGTCTCAAAAGTGCGGTTTGTTTTGGCACGGAATAGAGATCAAATTGTTCAAGTGAGAATGTGTGATGTTGAGGATCGAAATGCCGTTCAAAATCAGGTGCTAATAATTCGTGAAGGAGCTGTTGCTGTTCAAAACAATGCATAGTAGAGCGTTGAACAGCTTGATCAAAATAATTCCAACGTTCTCGTAATAGGGGTAATACTTGATTGCGTAAGAAATTACGCTCATATCGATTATCTTGATTGCTCTCATCTTCAATCCAAGTTAGTCCTTCAATATTGGCGTAGTGTTCCAGTTGTTGTCTGGAAATATTAAGAAGAGGGCGTACAATAGGAATACCAAATAAATTACTTTGGTTTTGCATAGCGCTTAATCCTTGTACTCCGCTACCTCTTTTCAGGGCAAGAAAAAACGTTTCCGTTTGATCTTGTTGATGATGAGCGGTAACAAAAACTTCGCCTTGTTTGATATGATTTTTAACCGCTTGATATCGAGCTTTTCTAGCATTACTTTCAACCCCTTCATTACCTTTAACCTGGACCCTTTCGACAATAAGCGGTATGTCAAGTTCTAGGCAAATTTGCTGGCAATGTTCAGCCCAGTAATCGGCGTTTTTGCTTAAGCCGTGGTGAATATGAATGGCCCGAAGTTCAAAGTGCGGTTGATTTTTGCGGAGTTTAGCAAATAGCGCAAGTAATGCTGTAGAATCTAAACCACCGCTAAACCCGATTAAAAATCGGGTTACGGTAGTTTGACTAAGATGTTGTTGAAATAGTGAAAATATAGACATTAAGCAATTTTTACTGCGCTATATTGGCTTTTCGGCTGCATAATAAATTGCCGAGCAGCAATAGTTTGTAACTCATAGGATTTTAATCGGTAAGTTGTTTCCATTACGTCTGCTACGGCATTATTCATACTTTCAAAGGCATCAACATCAGATTTACCATTGAGTAAATGCGCTAAGAATGTACCTGCAATTAAGTCGCCGACTCCGACAGGTTCAAAAGAAAAAGGATATAATGGGCGGGTTAAGTGCCATACTCCCTCTGGTGTAGCCATAATAATCTCAAACAATGTTGGATCTTGCTTGAGACCAACAGTGCCAAGATGTTTAACTATTACTTTCTTCACGCCTTTGGCTAGGATTGCTTTAGCGGCTTGGATAACATCGTCAAAATTATTGATAGGAAATTCGTTTAGTTGGCGTAATTCATTTAAATTCGGGGTCATAATGTCTGCAACTGGTATTGCTTTGCTAATTAAACTTTCACGAACACCGTTTGCTACAACACAAGTTTTATCCTTATTCGGCATAATAGGATCGCATAAATAGAGAGCATTAGGATTACGTTGTTTAATTTTTTTCAATGTAGAAATAATATAATCAACTTGTTCAGCTGCGCCTAAATAACCGGATAATAAAGCATCACATTCTTGTAATTTGTCAATCGCGTCTAAGCCATTTACAATTTCATCAATTTGTTGTGGAGGAATAATCATACCCGTCCATTTTCCATATTGGGTGTGATTAGAAAATTGTACGGTATTTAATGCCCAAACATCAATGCCGAGTAATTGCATTGGGAACGTTGCCGATTTGTTTCCAGCAAAGCCATAAACAACATGAGATTGAATAGAGAGAACATTTTTCATTTCGTTTTTCCTTAAAGTAAATAAAAACAAAAGAGCGATAGATCTCGCCCTTCTCTTCTAATTTAATTAACAATATCCGTATGACATTAATCTGTCATAGCGACGTTGTAATAACATTTCGTTATCCAATACATCAAGATCGGCAAGATCTTCTAATAAACGGGCTTTTAGATTCCTTGCTGTTTCATCATAATTACGATGTGCGCCGCCCAATGGCTCTTGAACGATATTATCAATTAAACCCAATTCTTTGAGGCGAGGGGCTGTTAGTCCCATTACCTCTGCAGCAGTTGAGGCTTTTTCAGCACTTTTCCAGAGAATAGATGCACAGCCTTCCGGAGATATGACGGAATAAGTGGAATATTGCAACATATTAACTTTATCACCTACACCGATAGCTAACGCGCCACCAGAACCGCCTTCACCGATAACAGTACAAATAACCGGTACTTTTAATGTAGACATTTCACGCAAATTACGAGCGATAGCTTCCGATTGCCCACGCTCTTCAGCACCAATTCCCGGGTAAGCCCCTGGAGTATCAATAAAAGTAATAATCGGTAAATGAAAACGTTCCGCCATTTGCATTAAACGTAATGCTTTGCGATAACCTTCAGGGGCGGGCATACCGAAATTACGTTTAACTTTATCTTTTACCGTACGGCCTTTTTGATGCCCTATAATCATCACAGGGCGTCCATCTAAACGCGCTAATCCGCCAATAATTGCTTTATCATCGGCAAATGCACGATCCCCAGCTAATTCTTCAAATTCGGTAAAAATATGCTCAATATAATCAAGGGTATATGGGCGATTTGGGTGGCGGGCCATACGGGAAATTTGCCACGCATCAAGATTAGAAAAGGTCTTTTTGGTTAATTCATCACTTTTTTTCTGTAATCTCTTGATTTCGTCATTTAAATCAATTTTATCATCGGAGGCTGTGCGTAGTGCCTCAATTTTGGCTTCTAATTCTGCAATGGGTAATTCAAAATCTAAAAATTCTTGGCTCATTTTTTTACCTTTTGTGTTAAAAAGCATCGTGAAAATCGACCGCACTTTAGCAAGAATTAAGGACCTGCGCAAATGATTTTCACTGGTTGGATTGGCTGTTTAGTCGTTATTGTTCGAACCAAATAATGATAGTACGAATAGTAAGGCTGAACAAATTACAACAGAAGGACCTGCCGCCGTATCATAAACTGCGGATAGACTAAGCCCGCCAATAACAGAAATCATACTGATGATAATAGCGATAATGACCATCGCCTCCGGTGTTTTCGCAAATCTTCTTGCCGTAGCAGACGGGATAATCAGTAATGAAGTAATAATTAGTGCACCGACAAATTTCATACTCAATGCAATAGTGAATGCGGTCATTAACATCAGGATGATCCGCATTTTTTGAATGTTAATACCTTCAACTTGGGCCAATTCTGGGCTAACGGTCATCGAAAGTAAGGGTTTCCAAAAGTAGATTAATAAGCCTAATACAGTACACACGCCAGTGGAAATATAAGCTAAATCTTGGTAAGTCATTGCAAGCAGATCACCAAATAAATATGCCATTAAATCAACCCGTATATTTTCCATTAAACCGACAGTAACAATACCGAGAGAGAGACAACTGTGAGCGATAATTCCAAGCAGCGTATCTACGGAGAATGCTGTTCGGCTTTCTAGACACACCATAAATATAGCTAAAATAACAGTGAGTATCATAATGGTGATATAAGGATTGGTTTGTAAAAATAAGCCGAGAGCAACGCCCAATAGAGAGGAATGAGCGAGGGTATCTCCAAAATATGCCATTTTTCGCCATACGACAAAAGCACCTAGCGGTGCGGTAATGAATGATAATAAAATACCGGTAAGTAATGCCGGAAATAAAATTTCAACCATTTTTTATACCTTATTTTGTTTGTTTTGATGTGTACAATTTTTAGAATGAAAAGTTTGGCTACAACAAACATCGCCATGCAGATTATGCCGATGATTGTGGTGATGTGCATAAAAAGCTATATTTTGGGTGATTTGGTTGCCCCATAAATGAGTGAATTTCGGATCATTTGATAGGCTTTCAGGTGTGCCTGCACAACAAATATGCCCGTTAATGCAAATGACTTCTTTACTATCCGCCAAAACGATATGTAAATCGTGAGAAACCATTAATATGGCACAATTCAGTATTTTTTGCGTTTGCTTTATTAATTGGTACAATTCCGCTTGTCCGTTAATATCTACGCCTTGGGTCGGCTCATCTAAAATTAATAGATTCGGCTTATTTAAAATAGCGCGAGCTAATAAAACTCTCTGCATTTCTCCGCCAGAAAGTTTTTGCAATGCATTTTGTTTTAAATGAGTAATAGAAAGTTGTGCTAACACAGTTTCAATATCTGTTTTTGCACAGCCCGGTTTTAAGAGCAGAAAGCGTTCGACTGTAAGAGGCAAATTAGCATCCAAATAAATTTTTTGCGGAACATAGCCTATTTGTACATTTTGATGATAAATAACTTGTCCATCCGTTGGTTTTTGTAACTTCAACAAAGTTTTTAGCAGAGTTGATTTCCCACCTCCATTAGGTCCGACAATGGTAATAGTGCTATCTGGAAAAATGCTTAGGTTGATATTTTGCAAGGCAGTTTTTTCCCCGAATTTAACGGTGATATTTTTTAATTCGATAAGAGGTGATTTTTTTTCAGAGACTTGAATAGAGTGAATTTGCATAGCCGACCCCTGATAGCAGATAAAAAGGTGCGATAAAATAGCTTATTTTTATCTTTTTCTCAAGATTGAAGGTCTTATGTCGAATATTTATGCATAAAATGAGAATTTTTTAGGTTAAAATGAATTTTCTATTTTTTGCTCTGTCAGAAATTTATCATTTTTCACTACTAATAGAAAGAAAGGATTTTAGGTGCGCCACGTTAAATTAGCCCGCGATAGAAGGAAAAGAAAATCCCGTATTAAGGCGGTGATTTTTTTTATGGCTATTTTATTGATTACTCTCGGTACAATTTTAAGTTTGAAAGAAAATGTAGAATCACCAGGATTGGTAATTGAAACCGCATTAAATAATGATGATACGGAATACCAGTCGCTACACCCGCAAAATGTTAATTCGCCAAATAATCAAGAAACTTCCTCTTCAAATCATACTGAAAAAAGTGCGGTCGAAAATTCGGATGTTTTAAAAGAGGGGAATGGAACTATTCCCAAGGCAGAACATGAAGGTGAAGCAACCTCGTATTATGATGATCTTGAAGCGCAAGATGATGAAGCAGATGAAGTAAAACCAAGCTTTGACGAACTTGATGATTTGCCTCCAGAAGCTCAAAGTGCGTTGAATGATATTTTAGATGCGGCAGATCAAGCCATTCGTATTTCTGATCAATTTAGTCATACAGTGGTTCGTGGTGATACATTGAAGGATGTATTGGAGTTATCTGGGTTGGATGAAAGTACGGCAAACCAGTTATTAGCAGGTTATCCTGAATTTAAAAATTTAAAAGCAGGTCAACAATTTTATTGGATTTTGGATAATCAAGATCGACTGGAATATCTGAATTGGTTAGTATCTGAAAAAGAAGAGCGCATTTATGAACGTCAGGATGACGGTAAATTCAAACGTCAGATACTGACTAAAAAAAGTCAGTGGAAAAAAGAGACGTTAAAAGGGCAAGTTAACGGTTCTTTTGCCGGTAGTTTGAGGGCATTAGGATTGGATAGTCGTCAAATCAATCAGCTTATTACAGCCTTACAATGGCAAGTGAGTTTACAGAAACTTAAAAAAGGTACTAAATTTGCTGTATTGGTTTCTCGTGAATATTTAGGTGATAAATTAACCGGACAGGGGAATGTAGAAGCTATTCATATTCTTGCTAATGGTAAGAGTTATTATGCTATTCAAGCTGCGAACGGACGTTATTATAATCGTCAAGGCGAGACCCTGGGTAAGGGGTTTGCTCGTTATCCGTTGCAGCGTCAGGCCCGTATTTCTTCTCCGTTTAACCCTAACCGCCGCCATCCTATTACCGGTAGAGTACGACCTCATAAAGGGATTGACTTTAGTTTGCCGGTTGGCTCACCAGTTATTGCTCCAGCAGATGCTATGGTTGAAAAAGTAGCTTATCAAGCCAGAGGGGCTGGGCGTTATATTGTATTACGCCATGGTCGTGAGTATCAAACCGTCTATATGCATCTCAGTAAGCCTTTGGTTAGAGCCGGACAAACAGTAAAAAAAGGTGAGCGGATTGCCCTTTCTGGAAATACAGGAATGTCTACTGGTCCTCATTTACATTATGAGTTTCATATCAATGGTCGAGCAGTGAATCCAGCTACGGTGAAATTACCAGGAGGAAACAGCAGTATGGGTACAGCCGAACGTCGGCAATTCTTAGTCCGTGCGGTTGCTGCGGAGAGAGCATTAAGACTCCAGTAATCTTGTTAAGTGCGGTCAATTTGGCGGTTGTTTTTATATAAAAGTAAACCCTGCTACGCAGGGTTTATTAACGTCAATTTTATTATTTTTTCTTCGCATATTTTAGAGAGTCAATAGCAACAGCAAGAATGATAATACTTCCTTTAATGATATATTGCCAGTAAGGGCTAACGCCAATATAAGTTAAACCATAGTTGATAACAGTAAAAATAATTACACCTGTAACTACCCCGATAACAGTTCCTACACCGCCAGCAAATGAAACACCGCCGACTACACAAGCAGCAATGGCGTCTAATTCATACATAAAACCAAGATTGTTGGTTGCACTCCCAATTCGTCCAGCTTCTAGCATTCCTCCGAAAGCATAGAACATTCCAGCGATCATATAAATTACCACTAAGTTATGGGCCACATTAACTCCAGAAACACGGGCAGCTTCAGGATTTCCACCGATTGCAAAGATATTTTTACCAAAGCGGGTTTTATTCCACAATACCCAAACTAGGAAGGAGGAAAGGGCAGCATAAATGGTTATATAAGATAGTTTGAATGATCCTATTCTGAAGAAGCCTTGTGCAAAGTTTGAGAAATTTTCACTGAAACCTGCAATTGGAGAACCGCCTACGGCATCATAATAAAGCGAATTAATACCATAGACGATAATCATTGTACCCATTGTAGCAATAAAGGGCGTAACGTTAAGATAAGCGATGACTAAACCGTTGACTAATCCAATAATTGCACCTATTGCACAAACGGCTAAAATTACTAAAGGGATTGGAATCTCTCCTAAATCTGGAAAGACACGGTTTAAATTATCCATACCTTGGAGCATTGTTGCAGAAATCACGGCAGAAAGCCCTACCTGACGACCAGCAGATAAATCGGTTCCCTGAGTAACAAGTAAGCCTGCAACGCCGAGCGCAATAATTAAGCGAACGGAAGATTGTGTTAAAATGTTGCTGAAATTTTTCAGAGTCAAAAATGAATCATCTTGTACAATGATCACCATAAGTAGAACTAACAGTACAAAATAAATAGCATTTTGTTTAAGAAAATCTAAAGATTGGTTTTGTTGTAAGGTTGACATAATTCGTGTTCCTTATAAGTTATAAATATTTAGCAGCCAGTTGTAAAATTTCTTCTTGAGATGTATTTGCGGTTTCTACTATACCGGCAACTTGACCATTACTCATGACCAAAATTCTGTCTGTTACGCCTAATAGTTCTGGCATTTCGGATGAGATCATAATAATACCTTTGTCTTTTTTAGCGAGATCTTGAATTAATTGATAAATTTCAAATTTTGCACCAATATCAATTCCTCTTGTTGGTTCGTCAAGCATTAATATTTCTGGTTGAGTTAGCAACCAGCGACCGATAACTACTTTTTGTTGATTGCCGCCAGAAAGCGAACCAATATGGGTTTTATGAGTAGGCGTTTTGACATTCATCGCATCAATTACCCATTGAGTATCGCTGTGCATTTTCTTATTACTGAGTAAGCCGAAATTTCCAATGTAGGATTTCATATTTGAAATCAAAGAGTTAAATTCAATGCTGAGATTTGCGTAAATTCCTGTTGAACGCCGCTCTTCGGTAACTAATGCGAAACCATTGTTAATGGCTTCGAGTGCGGTTTTATTTTGCAGAGTTTTCCCATTTAATTTAATTGTTCCTGAGATTTTTTCTCGCACACCAAAAATAGTCTCGACAATATCTGTTCGTTTTGCTCCTACTAATCCGGCAATACCGAGAATTTCACCTTTGCGTAATGAAAAACTGACATTTTTAATTGAAGGTTGGTTTAGTGCTGTTAAATTTTCGATTTCCAGAATTGTTTCTTTTGGTGTGTTAGATTTAATTGGAAAACGCTGAGTCAACTCTCGCCCAACCATCATTGAGACGATTTCGGCCATCGTTGAGTTCTTAACCGAAACGGTATTGATCCATTTACCGTCGCGTAAAATTGTAATTTCATCGCAAATTTTGAATATTTCATCCATTTTGTGAGAAATGTAAATAATACCGCAGCCCCGCTGTTTAAGTTTCTCAATAATTTTAAAAAGATGTTCCACTTCTTTTTCAGAGAGAGAAGAGGTTGGTTCATCCATAATCACAATTTTAGCGTTATAGGAGAAGGCTTTGGCAATTTCCACCATTTGCATTTGTGAAACTGATAGGTTTGCGACTTTTTCTTTAGGATCGATATCGATATCCAATTCATCAAAAATGGTTTTGGTATCTTGATACATTTTAGCATGATCAACAAAAATACCTTTTAATGGATAGCGTCCAAGCCAGAGATTATCCATTACACTGCGTTGTCGGACTAAATTAAGCTCTTGATGAACCATCGAAATACCGTTTTCCAATGCTTCTTTTGATGTTTTAAAATTAACTTGATTACCTAAAAAAAGAATATCGCCTTCATCTTTTGCATAGATACCGAATAGACATTTGAGCAATGTAGATTTTCCCGCTCCATTTTCACCCATTAAAGCGTGAACACTATGGGAGCGGACAGTTAAATTAGCTTTATCCAGTGCTTTTACACCGGGAAAGGATTTGCTGACATTCGTCATTGTTAGTAAGACTTGCTGGTCTTGACCTGCAGTTTGAGTTGTCATTATCCAACCTCATTTAAAAAAGGGGACATAATATGCCCCCGGACAGCTAAAAATTTATGATAATAAATTATTTTAAAAATTCGTTTAAATTTGATTGGTCGATACCGACATAAGGGATACGAACAACACGATTTTCTAGTTTTAGATCAGTGCCTTCGGTTGCATCTTTTCCATGAGCAAGATTATTTGCTAAGCGAACGATAGCTTTACCCTGGGTTACGCCATCATTTAAGACTGTGCCTGCTATGTCGCCTTTTTTGATTAATTGTAATGTTTCAGGTAGTGCATCAACACCGAAAATAGGTAATTTTTTGCCATGAGCTTTAGTTGCCTCTAAGGCGCCCATTGCCATTCCATCATTATTAGAAATAATTACTTCAATATTATTAGCTTTAGAGCTAGATAACCACGCATCAGTTTTATCTTTTGCTAATGCTGCATCCCACATACCTGTATCAATAAAGAGCTGTTCAGTTTCGATTCCTTGCCGATTTAACTCTTCAATAACATATTTTGTACGAGCTTCCGCATCAGGATGGCCAGGTTCACCTTTTAGCAAAACATATTGAAGTTTTCCGTCTTTATTGAGATCAAGCGTAGGATTTGATTTCCATTGTTTGGCAATCAAATCTCCTTGGATAAGACCGGATTCTTTTGGATCCGTACCTACATAATAGGCTTTATCGTAGCTGTTTAAGGCTTTCTCACCCGGATCTTTATTAAAGAAAATGATTGGTAAATCATCCGGTTTTGCTTTTTTGATTATTGTTGGAGCAGCTGCTGGATCTACGAGATTAATCGCTAAAGTCCCGACATTTTTTGAAATTAGAACATCAACTTGGTCGTTTTGGGTGGATTGAGAATTTTGCGAGTCGTTCATAAGCAATTTAATGCCATCGACGTTTGCAGCTTCTTTTTCAATTTCTTTACGCATTAAAGACATAAAGTTATCGTCAAATTTGTAAATGGTTACACCAATTTTAACATCTGCTGCAAAACTTGCTGTTGCAGCCCCTAATCCTACGGCTAATGCCACAGCACTTAATACTGCTTTTTTCATAATAACGTTCCTCTCTCAGGTAAGTAAATTAACGGGAGTGTTTTGAGCTTTCATCACTACGTTGGTACGAACAACCGATTATTATGATAGCGAAAGAAAGAGAGATATTCTGTGATCTAATTCACATAAATGAAAACGATTACAAAAAAGAATAAAATTTGAGATCCTGATCACGCTTTTTTGACTGATTCAACTGAAAATCGTCGGACTAAAGTGGGATTAAATTCTACAAAGGGAGGAGTTTTTATCTCTTCGTTGACTAAACTTAATGCTAATCTTGCGGCATAATTTGCCATTAAATCAATAGGATAGCGAACTGTTGTGAGTTTCGGGATCAAATATCCTGCGATGGGCATATCATCAAAACCAACAATTGAAAATTGACTTGGCACTTTGATATTGTTTTCATTTAAAACAGAAATAGCACCGGCAGCCATTGAATCATTATAGGCAACTACCGCAGTGAGATCTTTATTATAGCTTAGCAAATGAATCATCGCTTTTTCACCGCCTTCAAAGTCTGGAGAACTGTGAGTAATAGCTTGCTCAATAAAGGGTAACTTATGAATTTTTAATGCATCTATATAGCCCTCTTTACGTTCAATTTCATCTGAAATACTGTGATTTGAACCGATATAGGCGATATGTTGATGTCCATAATTTATTAACATTTCGGTGGCTAAAAAAGTGCCTTGTCGATTATCTAGGCTGACACAGCGATTTTCATAGCCTTTGATCGAGCGATTGATAATGACCATTCCCGGATTATTGTATAAATAATCTTGTAGAATATCATCGCTTAGTGCTTTGGAATGAACTATTAAGCAACTACAACGTTTACGCAATAAAGTATCAATCGCTTTTTTTTCTTTATCGGCATTATGGTAACCGATACCGATAAGAATATTTTTTTTATAGGACTCAGCTACTTTATCTACCGCTTTGACTAAGATAGCAAAAAACGCATCAGTAACATCGGTAACGACAACGCCAATCGTATCAGTGGTTTGCACGGCAAGCGCTTGTGCATTGGCATTAGGTTGATAATTTAGACTTCTTATTGCGTGCTCTACTGCCGCAAGTGTTTGTGGACTAATTGATTGATGATTGTTTAAAACACGTGAAACGGTTGCCGTTGAAACATTTGCTAATTTCGCTACATCACGTATTGTTGCCATGAATCACCTCACATCATAAAAGCTGATAGTTATATCATAATAGTTATATATTATATTTGAAAGCGTTTACTTAGTGAAATATGGTATTTTTATTAAAAATAATAGGGGTTTTTATGGTTTTGTGATGTAGATCACGGTTTATTCTGAAAAATTTGATATCTTATAAAAACTAAATTTGTAATCGCTTTCATTTAAGAGGTTGCCTAAATGCAAACAATTCCTTTTGATCCTACGCAACATCCGCATCGCCGTTATAACCCTTTAACAGAACAGTGGGTTCTAGTTTCTCCCCACAGAGCAAAGCGCCCTTGGCAAGGACAACAAGAAAAAGTGCAGGTAGAACAAAAGCCACACTATGATCCGAGCTGTTATTTATGTCCGGGTAATAAGCGGATAACTGGAGAAAAAAATCCTCATTATTGTAAACCTTTTGTCTTTAAAAATGACTTTTCTGCTTTATTAGAAGATAGTCCGATTCCTGAGAAAAATAATGATCCGTTATTTCAAAGTTTACAGGCTAGAGGAGAGAGTAGAGTTATTTGCTTTTCTTCTGATCATAGCAAAACGCTGCCGAAATTGACTGTACTTGAGATTGAGGATGTCATCAAAGTTTGGCAGGAACAGTTTCTTGAACTAGGAAAAAAATACCAATGGGTGCAAATTTTTGAAAACAAAGGTGCAGCTATGGGATGTTCCAATCCGCATCCGCATGGGCAAATTTGGGCGAATAGTTTTTTACCTAATGAAGTCGCTCGAGAAGATATTGCGCAACGGCGTTATTTACAAAAAAACGATTCGGTTTTATTAGTCGATTATGTTCAACGTGAATTGGCATTAAAAGAGAGAATTGTTGTGGAAACTGAACATTGGGCAGCTGTTGTGCCTTATTGGGCTGTATGGCCGTTTGAGACTTTATTATTACCCAAAACGCATATTCAATATTTAACGGAACTAACAAGTGAACAACGTTGGGATTTAGCGTTAATATTGAAAAAACTCACGACTAAGTACGATAATTTATTTGAAACGGATTTTCCTTATTCAATGGGATTTCACGCAGCACCTTTTAACGGCGAAGATAACCAACATTGGCAATTACATATACATTTTTATCCACCATTATTGCGCTCTGCAACAATTAGAAAATTTATGGTGGGCTATGAAATGTTGGCTGAGAGTCAACGGGATCTGACCGCCGAACAAGCGGCAGAGCGTTTAAAAAATTTATCTGAAATTCATTATACCGAACGTTAATTTGAGACAAGAACAGAAGGATAACCAATGACACCTCAGCAAAAATCAAAACAGTTATTTAACGAAAAATTTGACCGCACTTTTAATTTTAATGTTTATGCCCCGGGGAGAGTTAATATTATCGGTGAGCATACGGATTATAATGATGGCTTTGTTATGCCTTGTGCGATTAATTATGGTACGGCAATATGCGGAGCAACACGAGAAGATCATTTATGGCGGGTTTATGCTGCTGATTTTAATGAATTTGATGAATTTTCGTTAACAACGGAATTGGCTAAAAGCGAGAAAAAATGGGCAAATTATGTGCGTGGAGTCGTGAAGTTTATTCAAGAACGTTGCCCTGAATTTAACCAAGGCGCTGATTTGGTGATTAGTGGTAATGTACCGCTTTCTGCTGGGCTAAGCTCATCAGCGTCTTTGGAAGTGGCTGTTGGAAAATTCTGCCAACAGATTGGAAATTTACCCTTAACAGATACTGAAATAGCACTTATCGGACAAAAAGCAGAAAACCATTTTGTTGGTGCGAATTGCGGCAATATGGATCAACTTATTTCTGCTTTAGGGCAAAAAGGTCATTTGTTGCTAATTGATTGCCGCTCGCTGAGAACTCAACTGATACCGATTCCGGATAATATTGCAATAATGATTGTTAATTCCAATGTTAAGCATGATTTGGTTACTGGTGAATATAATATCCGTCGTCAACAATGTGAAAAAGCAGCAAAATTCTTTGGTGTTAAAGCGCTTCGTGATGTATCGATGATAGATTTTCTAGAAAAAGAAATGGAATTGAGTGAAATTGATCCTGAAGTTGCAAAGCGAGCCAGACATGTTATTAGTGAAAACAAACGGGTTCTTGAGGCAGTAAATGCATTGCAAGTAGGAGATCTAAGCTTATTAGGTAAATTAATGGCACAATCGCATGATTCAATGCGAGATGATTTTGATATTACCGTTCCGGAAATTGATTATTTGGTAGAATTGGCACAGCTTGCAATTGGCAATAGTGGTGGTGCGAGGATGACGGGAGGTGGTTTTGGTGGATGTATCGTAGCAGTTGCTCCGATTGAAAAAGTTGACGCAGTTCGCCAAATTATTGCGGATAATTATGAAAAAACTACTGGTCGAAAAGAAGATTTTTATGTTTGTACGGCTTCGCAAGGAGTTAGTGTATGTTAAAGCAAAGGGAGCAGATAACAGCGGACGGTCAGGTTTTTCAAATTATTACACTGACTAATCAACAAGGAATGAGCGTTCAGTTTACTGATTGGGGGGCAAGTTGGATTTCTTGTCAAGTTCCGAGCGGTGAAGATCTAAGGGAAGTATTGCTGGGTTGTCAATTAGAGGATTATTCTAGACAGCAGGCCTATTTAGGGGCAAGTATTGGGAGATATGCTAATCGAATCGCAAATAGTCAGTTTGAGCTAGACGGGCGATTAATCCAATTAGCGGCAAATCAAGGACGGCATCAGCTACACGGCGGCAATGGTTTTGATCGACGACATTGGCGGATTGAAAAGTGCGGTCAAAATTTTGTATGTTTTTCGTTATTTTCTTCTGACGGAGATCAAGGCTTTGAAGGGAATGTTCATGCGCAGGTAACTTATACCTTAATGGAAGATAATGCCGTAAAAATAGAATATGAGGCAGATAGTGATCGCGATACAGCCCTAAATTTAACTAACCATGCTTATTTCAATTTGGAAGATGCAGTGAATGGTTCAGATGTTCGCCGTCATCAATTACGCCTTAATGCAGATTTTTACCTTCCTGTTGATAGTGAAGGCATCCCTAATTCTCCGCTGAAACATGTTAGTGGTACGAGTTTTGATTTTCGTCAAGCCAAATCGATCATACAGGATTTTCTACAAGAAGAGCAGCAACTCACAAAAGGCTATGATCACTCTTTTATTGTCAATAAAGCTTGGCAAAAACCTTGTGTATTGCTTATTTCCCCTAACCAAGATCTAAGTTTGGAAGTATTGACTTCACAAGCCGCATTACAAGTTTATACTGGCAATTATTTAGGCGGGACTCCAACCCGAGTGGGGAACGATTATGACGATTTCTCTGGTATAGCACTTGAAACGCAATGTTTACCTGATACCCCTAATCATCCCGAATGGCAAAATTACGGAGGGATTACTCGGGCTAATGAAAAGTATTATCAGTGGACGATCTATAAATTTATTTAGTAAAACATTGATTAAATAAGGTTTAGAAGATCGAATTTGAATTTCGATCTTCTACATGGGCATCATAAACAGATTAGGCGATTTCCGATGATTCGTTCATAAAAAGTGAATTCTGACTATATTTGTAAAAGAGTTGTTAAAATATGATCAATAAATTCTTTTTTAGAAAATAGCAACTAATCAGCTAAATTTCATACTCGCCCATTATTGTTGCTTGTGCCAAAATATGTCCTTGCATTGCAAAATAGAGCTCATTAAATCTAAATCCTTGCAATAGGTTTAATTTGCAATCTAGGGCATAGACAATTAATTCATAGCGATGTTTACAATTTGGTGGTGCCATTCCTCCGTAAAAAGAAGCTTCTGCAATATCAAATTTTCCTAATACACTTGCCCAAGAATTTGCACCTTGAACATAGTCTTTTGCCGTGAGACTCTCATTTTCAGTGATAACCGTTCTCTCTAAATCTGAGATTAGCCAATGAATCCACACAAAACCACTTGCTGTTATTGCGTCCTTATCTTCTAATACGACAGCAAAAGATTGAGTGCCTGAAGGAGCATCATGAATTTCAAAGGGAATCGAATAGGTTGGCATTCCATTTGGGCTAAATTGGTTTCCCCTTTTGCCATATTTGTCTTCAAAATATCCATTTTGAATAGCTGAACTGGTAATGTGCATATCAAACTCCTCATATTAGTTTTTGACAGAATAAACTTTGAATTTATTGGTTTTCACTAAAACTTGATGGTTACCGAAATATTGATCTAATAAATCAGCATAAGGTAAAAAAGCGTTTGCTACAAGACGAAGTTCACCGCTGTTTTTAAGATGCCACTTAGCTTGTTGAATAAGTTCTCGTACTGCGCGATAAGCGGTATCAATCCCATCATGAAAAGGCGGATTTGAAATGATTAGATCAAATTTTCCTGATAAATGAGAAAATACATCGCTGGCGATAATCTCGCCTTGTAATTGATTTTGTTGTAATGTCCGTTGTGCTGAGGCTAGTGCCATAGCGTTAATATCACTCATAGTAATGTGAGTTTTTGGATTTAATTTCTTAATATAGCTACCAATAACGCCTGCACCGCAACCTAAGTCTAATACCTCTCCTTGAATTCTATTGTCAATGGTTGAAAGTAGTAGCTCAGTACCAATATCTAATTCATTTGAACTAAATACGCCGGGTAGGCTGTGGATGATTAATCCGTCTAGTTTGGGGCTCTGATAAGTTTTCCAATATTGATTTATCTCAAAGTGCGGTCGTTTTTGTAAAGTAAAATGATAAAGACCACAACGTCTGGCGCTATCAATTTTGGCAATATCGCCATAAGGCTCAAGCATTTTTTCTACCGAACGAACACCGCTGCGGTTTTCGCCAATGATTAACATTTCTTGTCCGATTGACGATTTGGATAAGAGTTGGTTGAGTTGGAATTGAGTTTCTTGCTTACTTTTACTCCAGTAATAAATGATTAAGTCTGCTTGTATTGAATTTTCAATAGAAAAATTGATCGAATTTTGTTTTTGTTGAGTATGAGCATAGTCAAAATAGGTTGTCCAAATAGCAATGCTTTGACAGTGAGCTTTCAGTTGCTGTGGAAATTGATCCTTAATTGAGCCAGTAAGCAGTACGGATTTATGCTTGAACAAGGGGAAATGACGGCATAAAACTTCGCTTTCAAGAGAAATCATACTTTGAATCCTATGTTTTATTGGTTAAAATTAGCACTTATTCTAACATAAACCAATTATTTATTTTTTTATTAAAGGTCAATTTATGAATCTCAGAAAAATCTTAGGGTGTGCTGTGATTGCCGCCTCATTATCAGCTTGTAATCTTTTATCCGAACTTCAAGGGGAGGTTCAACAAGCGTCGAAAATTGAATATACGCCAGAACAGCTGGAAAAATTTAAGAAACTTGACGAACAATTTGAAAACATTAAAAAATTAGGTAATAGTTTTGAATTTAATGGTGAAAAATATGTGAAGCAAACTTTGGCAGTGAAAGGAGATTTTCCTCGCTTCTTAAGTTTATCAGTGAGTGAAGATCGTAATTCTCGTAAGTCTATTTTGAGTGATACGTCTTATTTACAGAATGTTGGTATGGAAGCCCAAATGACAAAGAATTTCTTGCAAAAAAAACAACAGAATTGTGCTTTAGAGAGCTTATATGCAGGAAATCAACCTTATTATGCTTGTAGTAATAATGAATTTAAGCGCTATATTGCAGTGATTTACAAAGAGAAAAATATTGTAGCTTATCGTGGCTATTTCTCTTATCAGCAACAACTTAATGACGCTGAAGAGAAGAATATTGTAAAATCCTTAATGAATTTACCATTGGATTCTATTGTTCGTTAAGATGAATAGACACAGCCTTCTTTTGCAGGAAATGGGTATTACGCAGTGGGAACTCGTTCGCCCGGAGCGTTTGCGAGGTGCTATTGGCATTCGTGCTAATGATAGTATTCGCTTAATTATCATTAGTGATCAAATTTTAAGTAATGAACCTTTATTGGCGGATATTTTATCCAGTTTAGAATTGGCAAAAGAAGCCTGTTTAAATTTGAATTTTGAACAAATTCCTTATTTATCGATTAACCATAATGTAAGTTATTGGTTATTAAACAAAAATTCGGAAAAAATTGACCGCACTTTGCGTTATTGTATTCATGCCGAGCGAATTTATCGTTCGCCAGATTGGCAAACTTTTAAACAAACTCCAAATGCAAAACGGCAATTATGGCAGCAAATTCAACAAACTTAGCCGTTATGATTAATATTTCTAGGATTGAAGAAAAAGATTTTGCGCGTTTGTATGAAATCGAACAACAAGCTCATTTAATACCTTGGTCGTTTGGTACATTAAAAAATAATCAAGGAGAACGTTATCTAAATTTCAAAGTCTCCTATTTGAATGGCATTGTTGGTTTTGTGATTTGCCAGTGTGTACTGGATGAAGCAACGCTTTTTAATGTAGCCATAGCTCCTGACTTTCAGCGAAAGGGACTTGGTCGAAAATTATTGAATCATTTAATTCAACAATTAGCTGGGCGAGGAATTGCTACTCTTTGGTTAGAAGTTAGAGAGTCTAATTTTTCTGCTTTGCAGCTATATGAGGAGCTTGGTTTTAACCAAGTGGACATTCGCAAGAATTATTATCCCCTACCCAACGGTAAGCGGGAGAACGCAGTGGTAATGGCCTGTTATTTGCAATAGAGGCCGTATGTAGTAAATATATGGGGCAGTAAATGTTACTGTCCCTTTTTTAGTCTATCACGCACAACGAATTCAGAATACTAAATCTTGTCCTTCTGAATATAAGATTTCAATGTTTGTTCGACTTCATAGATCCAATCTAGCTCATATTTAGTAAAACCGGCTTGAATACGAGCATCGGTATTGATAACGCCTTTGAAAATCACAATGCGATATTTATGTAGCAAGTCGCTAAAGCATTTCATTGCATCTAATCCCCGTTTATTGGAGAGCGCATGATACCAATGATTACCAATATAAACATGCCCGATTTCATCGCGTCTAAAATCGCTACGGCGGCGAAATCTTTACGTTGTGCAATTTTTTCCTGTAAAACTGGCGTTGCATCTAGTCCTCGAGCTTCTAATACACATGGAACTAGTGCCATCCGTTCCCAGATATCATGCGCAGTAGCTTGTGCCATTTCCCATAAACCTGCATGGGCTTCAAAATCCCCGTATTGATAACCTAAAGTTTGCAAATGTTCATTGACTAAGGAAAAATGGGTACTTTCTTCGCGGGCGACACGTAGCCAATCTTTGATAAACGCCATACCTTCACCGAGTTCTTGTTGTGCGTTTCGTCCAAAACGCCAAGCCGCATCCAGACCTAAATTAATTGCATTAAATTCAATATGAGCGATTGCGTGAAGCGTTGCAGCATAGCCTTCATTAGTTGCGAAGGAGCGCTTAGGCACATCTTTGGGCGCTACCAATATTGGGTTTTGCGGAAATCCGGCAATGCTGTGTTGCGGTGCTATAGAAGGGAATTCCTCTATTGTGGAAAATTGTATAGTCGGTAGAACATTATCATATAAATGATTGACTTTCCGACATTTTTCCAATGGGTTTGTTTCAGCTAATGCGTCGGTTACTAGCGTCCAAAATTCTTGCATACTATTTCTCTTTATATTGATTAAAGGGGAGAAGGTTATTTATTTTTTTGTATTTAAACAAAAGTTTGCAATCTTAATACACTTATTGCATAATACGCCACCTAATCGCTGCGGCGATTATTCAATGGAAACCTTTTCGGTCTCTCGCAATAGAGTTCGGTTTACTCGGTCAGGTTCGGAAGAAAGCAGCCAAAGTCGAAATTTCTGTGTGCCGAGAAAAAGCTGGGAAGGTTTCCTCCTTTTATTACTTTCCTAAATTTTTTACATTTTCTTGAGTAATCTTGCTTTAACAAATAATAATACCGGTCGGTGCTGTAAATCTTTAAATTCTTGTTGCCATTGAGGATTATCGGCAAGCATAGGTTCTTCTACTTGCTCAATACTAAATCCAGCACTAATTAATGAATTTAGAATAGTTGCCATTGTGCGATGATAAGTTTTAAAAGGTTCACCAAACCAATTTCGCTCTCTTAGTCCCTCATCACGATAATAGTTCAAGCGATAAGCTATTTGGATTTTTTGTGCATTTTTTTCCCAACGTTCTCCTTGATTATGGCACGTTGTAATTGGATGTTCTTGCGAGAAAATTAAGATGCCACCATACGTTAATTTTTGAGTAATTTGTGCTAAAAATGCAGAAAAATTTTCCACATAATGAAAGGCAAAAGAACTAGTGATAACATCAAAATCATTTTCGGGAATTTGTGATAAATTTTCCATTGAAAGTTGATGTAAGGTGAAACGATTCTGATTGCTAATATACTTTTGTAAATTATGCCTTGCTTGCTTCAACATATTGGCTGATAGATCTATACCAACTACATATTTTGCATTTTGTTGTAAATAATATTGTAAATGTTCTCCCGTACCACAGCCTAAATCCAGTAATCTTTTGTCATTTAATTCAGGTAAGAGAGAGAACATTGTTGGTTTTTCCACTATTTCATTTAAGCTATTCGGATTTGCCCGTAACTTTTGATATAACTCGAAAAAATGTTCAATATCGTAAACGCTTTTCATCATTAAATCCTGCTTACTAAGCGATTGAAAGCGCCGTCTTTATCAAGTAATTCTTGATAGCTACCATGCTCAATAAGCTTGCTATCATCAATCACACAAAGTAAATCAAATTGCTCTAATGCGGTTAGTCGGTGAGTAACCATAATCAAAGTTTTATGCTTTGCATGTTCAAGGATCAATTGCAAAATATGGCGTTCTGTTTCCCGATCTAATCCTTCAGTCGGTTCATCAAGGAATAAAATAGGAGCATCATTTAATAAAATTCGAGCTAATCCCAAACGCCGTTGTTCCCCCCCTGAAAGAGGTCGGCCTCCGTCGCCAATCCAAAGATCTAGTCCCTGTTCTTGTATTAATAAGTTTTTTAATCCAACTTGCATCAGAATTTCACTCATTTTCTCATCAGAGATAGATTCTGTTATCGAAAGTTGCAAATTATTGCGTAATGTATCGCTAAAAATATGTACCCGTTGAGTTAAAAAACAGATTTGTTGACGCAAGGATTGCTCTGTATATAAAGAGATTGGTTTACCAGAGAGTAAAATTTCTCCCTTTGAAGTGTTGTAGTTACGGACTAATAATTGTAATAAGGTTGATTTTCCACTGCCTGTTTTTCCTAATACGGCAACTTTTTGCTTTTGATTAATGGTCAAATTTAATTCTGATAATGCTGTATTAGTCCGTTCAGGATAGATAAAGCTAACATTATTAAATTGAATGAGAGGGGATTCAGAGTGCTCAAATTGTGTATTTCCGTTAAATCGTACTAAAGGTGGTTGAGTAATAATGTTATTGACTCGCTCTGCTGCTGCAATAGTTTGTCCGATATGTAAAAATGCTGCGCCTAATGGCATTAAAATTTCAATAGAGGCGAGGGCAGCGAAAGTAAACAATGCAATAAATGCTAAACGATAAATGTCTTCGCCAAATTCTGCTGTTGAGGAAAACCATAGTGTAAAAGCTACAATAATACCGTTAATAAAGAGTAAAAGTGCGGTGGAAAAGGCACTTAAATTTGCTTCTTTTTGTTGGTAGGTTTGCCAAGTTTGTTCTGTTATAGCCATATTTTTTTTTAGGCGATCTTCTGCAGCAAATAATAGTAACTCGGCTTGAGCTTGGATAAACTCTAGAAATTGTGTGCGGTATATCGCACGGGAGTGTACTAGTTTATCGCCAAAACGTTTTCCGAGTTGATAAAAAATAATGGGAATAAGAATAAGTAAAGTAAATAGAACCGTGCCTAGTAAAATGGCCAAAGCAGTATTGATAAAAGCTAATCCGATAGTCATTGCTAAGATAACAATAATTGCACTTAAAAATGGTGCGATTAAGCGAAGATAAAGGCTATCTAGAGTATCAACGTCAGAAACTAGGCGGTTGAGTAAATCACTATTACGATAGCGATTTAAGACGGCAGGACTAAGGGGAATGATTTTCTCAAAAACTTGCACTCGTAACTTTGCTAAAATTCGGAAAGTCGCATCATGAGTAATTAATTTTTCAAAATAACGACTAATTGTACGTCCGATAGCAAGTCCGCGTACCCCCGCAGAGGGATAGAAAAAATTAAATAACGTCCCTAATCCGGCAATGGATGTAGCGGCAAGAAACCATCCTGATAGCGTGAGAAGTCCTATGCTAGCGGCAAGCCCTACAGTCATGAGAATTAATCCTAAAACTAACGGGAATTTGGCATAGTTGAATAGACGAATAAAGGGAAGTAATACACGCATTATTGAATATCCTGTTGTCGTTGAGCCAATAATTCGGCAAAGAATCCTTGGTGTTGTAATTGTTCAAATGGGCCTTGTTGTAGAATTTGCCCTTGTTGCATGACAAGAATTTGATCACATTGTTTTAAGTCTTCAATCCGATGAGTAATCATTATGGTTGTTTGTTGCTTAGCAAAATGGGCAAGTGAATGGAGGACTAAATTTTCCGACTGCGCATCAAGGCTAGCAGTAGGTTCATCCAGTAAAAGTAAATTTCCCTTGCGTAATAAGGCTCTAGCAATGGCTAAACGTTGTGCTTGTCCTACGGAAATGCCAATACCCCCGTCTTTAATTTCATTCTCAAGCCCTAGTTTGTCGGTAAATTCTTTTGCTTGGGCCAGCATAAGGCAATGGTCTATTTCTGTTTGCGTAGCTCGAATGTTACCCAATAACAAGTTTTCTCGAATACTTCCTTGTAATAATAACGGGTTTTGTCCAACCCAAGCGATTTGTTGTCTCCATTGACTAAGATTACTTTGATTGAGTTCGACTCCGTTAATTTTTAAGCTACCTTGATAAGGTAAGAATCCTAATAATGCATTGAAAATAGACGTTTTTCCGGCTCCACTTTGTCCGACGATTGCTGTGTGGCTTTGTGGTTTAATATAAAAATTGAGTGGTTGTGTTAAAGCTTGTCCTTGTGGAGAAAGTATCACGAGATTTTTTGCTTCAATTTTGAGCGATTTTTGCAGTGGAATACATTGTTCGGCTTGAGAAGACGTAAGATAATCTTGTTCTAAAAAATCGACAATGGCGTCGGCTGCACCAATACCGGCTGCTCGATCATGATAATAAGTGCCGAGATCTCTCAGTGGTTGGTAAAATTCTGGTGCGAGAATTAAACAAAAAAATCCGTTAAATAGGGTTAGTGTCGTATTGTATGTGCCGAATTCAATTTGTCCAAGATAGCTAAAACCAAAATATACTGCCATTAAAGCAATCGAAATAGAAGTAAAAAACTCTAATACAGCAGAAGATAAAAATGCTCGTCTTAACACATCCATAGTCGTTTCTCGAAAATCTTCAGTAGCTTGTTCTATGTGTTGTGTTTGCGAAAAAGTGCGGTCAAAAAGCCGTAAGGTTTCCAAGCCTCGTAAGCGGTCGAGAAATTGTGCACTTAAACGAGAAAGCGTTTCCATATTTTTTTGACTGCTATCCGCTGCGGCAAGTCCAACTAAAATCATAAAAATCGGAACTAAAGGTGCAGTTATGGCAAGAATTAAACCAGCAGCCCAATTTAATGGGAAAATTGCCGTTAAAATAACTATTGGAACAATAGCAGATAAACTTTGTTGGGGGAGATAACGAGCATAAAAATTATGCAGGTTTTCTACTTGTTCTAGCATTATGGAAGTCCAGCTACCTGCTGGTTTATTATTGATTACGGCGGGGCCAGCTTGATGAATTTTATCTAAAATTTTCTGTCGGATATGACGGCGTAGGAGTTTACCGCTTTGAAAACCGATTTTTTCCCGTATCCATAAAATAACAGCTCTAGCACCGAAGCTGAAAATTAAGCCAATAAAATAACATATGAGTTCGCTGCGATCTTGCTGTTGCATGATTAATTTATCTAGCAGGAAAGCAAGAAAATAAGTCTGAATGACGAGGATAACGGATGAAAGTGCGGCAAGTCCGATATTTAATGTCATTAATTTTTTTATCGGTTGCTGTTGGGCTTTAAGCCATTTTAGTAGATGGTTCTGACGAAGTTTATCCATAAAGTCGGGGCATTGTTTGTCGGTGTTTATTAAATAATGATAGAAAATCCACAAAACAGGCAAATGGGAATGAGCAGGGCGCTGTATGTAGCGCCCAATATATAATGGTTATTTTTCTTGAGCATCAAGATAACGTTCTGCATCTAGTGCCGCCATACAGCCGGTACCGGCAGAAGTAATGGCTTGGCGATAGTTGTGATCCATCACATCTCCAGCAGCGAATACTCCCTCGACGGAAGTTAATGTTGCATTTCCTTCTAAACCTGATTTAACTACAATGTAGCCATTATTGAGTTCGAGTTGGCCTTGGAAAATCTCTGTATTCGGGGCATGCCCGATAGCGACAAAGAGCCCGTCTAGATTGATATCTTCCTCCTTCTTAGAGTGAGTATCTTGTAGGCGGATACCGGTAACGCCCGTTTCATTTCCCAATACTTCTTGTAAAGTGCGGTCAGTATGAAGAATAATTTTTCCTTCTTCTACTTTTTTGTATAAGCGATCGACTAAGATTTTTTCTGCACGGAAGCTATCTCTGCGGTGTACTAAATGTACTTCGGATGCTAAGTTTGCTAAATATAGGGCTTCTTCTACCGCCGTATTACCTCCACCAATAACAGCAACAGGTTTATTACGATAGAAAAAACCATCGCAGGTTGCGCAAGCAGATACACCGCGCCCTTTGTATTTCTCTTCGGAAGGAAGTCCAATATAACGTGCCGAAGCGCCGGTAGCGATAATCAGAGTATCACAACTGAAGGTTTGTATATCGCCATAGAGTTTGAAAGGACGAGAGGATAAATCCACTCGATTAATATGATCAAAGATAATTTCAGTACTAAATTTTTCAGCATGTTGTAACATCCGCTGCATTAATTCCGGACCTGTTGTTTCACCAAAATCACCCGGCCAGTTTTCAATTTCGGTCGTGGTGGTCAATTGACCACCTTGCTGTAAACCCGTAACTAAAACTGGATTTAAATTTGCTCTTGCTGCGTAAATTGCAGCGGTATAGCCAGCAGGGCCAGAGCCTAAAATTAATAATCGGCAGTGTTTAATTTCCGACATAACTATTCCTTATTCTGCATAAAAATTCCGTCTATTATAGAGATTTCATTCGTTGAAATCTATTATTTGATTTTTAAAATCTTACTTTACAGATAGGATAGGAAACATTTATTATATAAGTGATAATAATTCTTATATTTATTTTAAAAAAGGAACCTTAATGCAAATTTTCCATAAATCTTATATTGCAACATTAGTTGCTTGTTGTGTTTCTACTCATGTATATGCTTTAACTGATAATACTGAGGAAAAAAATAACCGCTTACCTGAAATTGTTGTTTATGGTGAACAAAATCAGTCCCTTTCCTCTATTCAAATGGTTGATCGGGAAGAAATGAAAAAAACACCGGTTGCCAACGGAAATATTACCGACTATTTAAAATCTAATCCTCATATTCGCAATGAAAACAGTGATCAAGACAACCTTCTACGCGGTGAAATCAAACCTGAAAATATCTCTATTAACGGTGCAGATTTTAATCAAACGGCGTTTTTTGTGGATAACGTGAATGTTAATAATGATTTGGGCGTTGATGGTTCGATCTTTGATGGTGCAATCAAATCCATTCCGGATGTTGCCCATACACAGGGATACTTCTTCGATGCGAGTATGTTGTCAAAAGTAGAAGTTCATGACCATAATATTTCGGCAAGTTTAGGCGGTTTCACGGGCGGTGCGGTAGTTGCTAAAACTAAGCAGTATAACGGAAAAGACGGCATTAAATTAAAATATCGGACAACGAACTCCTCTTGGGCCAGCTTAAAAACCGACGAGCAAGTTCGTCAAAAATTAGCGAAAGTTCGTCCAGACGGTAATGGCGTCGCGGAATTACAACCGAAATATAATAAACAATCTTTTAGCATTATGGCGGAAAAAGGCTTAACCGAAAATCTGGGTATGGTCGTTGGCTTTAGCCGCCGTACTTCACACATTGAACAAAATCGTTTAATCGGTTTTGCTGGAGATGAGCAATTTGACAAAGAAGATCATACCCGTCGTTCTGATAATGCGTTTTTAAACTTTAATTTTACACCGAATAATGGAAATCGCTTTGAGTTAGGATTACGTTATTCTAACTATCGGGAAGAAAAGTACCTAAATAATAATATTGACAGTAATATCGCTGATTATCATCAAGCCTATGGTGCCACTTTAGCTTGGGTACGGGAATTTAAATCTGGCGTATTGACCAGTACCTTGGCTTACGATCAATTTAGCGATAAACGGAAGTCGTCATCGGCGAATGCTGAAACCGTTTCTGTAATGGATGAATATTTCGAACCGCTGTACAACTATGAAAAAGGCGGCTACGGTAATAGTGATTTAACTCAAAGAAACTGGCATTTTTCAACGGAATATGCGCTGAATCCGATTGACTGGGGCAATACCAACCATTCTATTTCTGTCGGGGGAATTTATCAGGCAACAGCGTATAAATTCAATCGCGCACAAGATGTTTATGGCAGTATCAAAACGATTATTGGTAAATCCATTGATGAATATAGAAGTATCACCCCAAAAGGCAGTGCCAAAACCGACTATCAGAATGTTGTGTTGTATGCAGAAGATTTAATTAAATGGGCAACACTTGAATTTCGTCCGGGGGTTCGTGTTGAGCGAGACGATTATCTGAAAAATACTAATATTGCTCCTCGTTTTGTCGCACGTTATACGCCGTGGGATGATACCGCTTTTACATTAGGGCTTAATCGCTATTATGGGCGTTCTTTCGCTTCATTAAAACTCAGTCAAGAAATTTTGCGGATTAATAACAATCCGACCAGAAGATATCAAGATTTTTCCTCACTTAAAACGCCTTATGCTGATGAGTTGAGCCTTGGTTTCGATCAAAACTGGCAAAATCTTGCATTTAAACTAAACTATATTCATCGCAAAAATAAAAATCGGATTATTATGCGGAAAAGCGGTAACGATTTTAGCTTCCAAAACGGCAGAGATTACAGTGTAGATGTTTATGCATTCCAAGTGAACAATATTGAGCCTTGGAAGTGGGGTAAAAGCTACTGGAATGCATCGTTAGGTTTTGACTGGTTACAAACCAAAGCAACGGATTTGGATATGAATTTCAATCCTGACGAGTTGGTTTATCTTGACGGTAAATTAATGAACCGCCGGGAAATGCAGCATAGAGTCAATGCAAACAGTGAAGATTGGATCGCGCGTGTCGGCTTGGATATGACCATTCCCGATTACCATTTAACTTGGTCGAATAAGGTTTATCTGAAAGCGCCGATTAAAGGTGTGATAGAAATTGATGGGAATTTTGGAGACGATATTTCTCGCTACCGTAGCTATGATTACGGCAGACATACACAATGGGACAGCAGTTTACGTTGGCAGCCAACTATTAGCGGAAATCATTCTGTTTATGTGCAAGTTGATGTGCTGAATGTATTGAATCAAACCCGTAAAATAAAAAATCGTTCTATTTCGACCAATGACGAATACGGTATTTATACCGCTGGACGTGAGTTTTGGCTTGAGTTAGGTTATGAATTTTAATTAAATCATCAACTTAGGAGCTCTACGGTTGTAACTAACCGTAGAGTTTTTATTTTTGGAAAGTAAAAATAATGTACAAAATACGATTTTTTTTGACCGCACTTTTTGCCGTTTTTATCTTAAACGGTTGTAATTCATTCACTAAACGGGAGAATTTATCCCATTCTGATGAACTCAGAACCGGCAAGTTGGAGAACGGATTAAATTATTTGATTTTACAAAATCCTAACCCTCGAGATCGTGTATATATTCGTTTAGTGGTAAATGCGGGTTCGATGCACGAAGATGACGATCAGAGAGGTGTCGCGCATATTGTGGAACATATGGCGTTTAATGGTTCTAAACGTTTTCCGCAAAATCAAATTATCGGTGCATTAGAAAAGTTAGGAATGAAATTTGCGCGGGATATTAATGCTTTTACTGATTTTGAAAATACGGTATACGTGCTGAATATTGCCAAAAACGATCTTAAAACTCTATCATTAGCATTTGATGTTTTAGATGAATGGATGAATCATTTAACTATATTACCAGTGGATCTGGATAGTGAAAGAGGTATTGTATTAGAAGAATGGCGATCGAGACTCGGTCCGATGTTGCGTCTGGGAGATAAAAAGAGTGCGTTAGAAATGGCAGGTTCCCGTTATGTTTTGAGAGATCCGATTGGCGATGTAAATATTATCAAATATGTACCTAGACAGAGGGTTTATGATTTTTACCAGAAATGGTATCGACCGGATAATATGTCGCTTGTTGTCGTTGGTGATGTAAATCCGGAGCAAGTAGAAAGCTTAATGGCTCAAAAATTAAGTTTCAAAAATGACCGCACTTTATCTTCTTTAGAGAACGTTAATTTTAATATACCGATAGTGGATGGGCTACGTTTAGCAAGTGTAGCAGAGAAGGGAATTCATACTCCGGCCATAGAATTAAGCTTTATGCGCTCGATTCAAGAAAAAAATACCTTTAGCGAATATAAGCAAGAATTAATTCAACAAATTATGGGACGCTTGATTAATTTGCGTTTTCAAGAGTGGGAGAAAAAATATCCGAATTTAATTCAATCGGGTAATTTTTATCAAAGTCATTTAGGAAAGGAAACAGAACAACAGTTGTTTACCTTACAATTAAATGATGAAGATTATAAAACAGCGATTCAAGAATTATTTAAATTTATTGCTCAAATACGCCAATATGGTTTTACTGAACAGGAATTTAAAGGCGAACTTGCCCGTTTGGAAAAACTGAATGAGAGGCAAGCGAAGATTTCATTAGGTAGTTTACGACTGGCTGATGACTTGGTTACTATTGCAGCAAATAATCAAATTTATTTAGGCCAGAAGGATAAGTACTATTTAAATAAAAAATTATTAAACGAGATTCTATTGATTGATGTGAATCGGGCGTTTAATAATATGTCAGCTATTCAAGCAAAATTATTGTTAATTACACAAAAATATCCTCAGAAAAAATTAGCTTTTTCTCAACAAGATGTGCTGAATTGGTGGAATGAGAAATTACAAGAAGAGCAGTCTTATTGGCAACAGGAGAAATTAGAGGCAGCAATACCCACATTGAATTTAACCGCCGGCAAAATTATTGCTAAAAAATATTGGGAAAAGGGAAATATTACGGAATACCAACTAAGTAATGGTAGCCGTTTGATTTATCATTATACGGATAAAACACCAAATCAAGTTCATTTTAAAGCAATGACTAAAGGGGGGCTGCGTTCTGTTTCTAAAGAAAAATATCACTGGCTTCGTTCGGCAGTAACATTGGTGGATGACAGCGGAATAGGCGTTATTTCACAACCGCAGTTGGTACAACTATTCGGTGAAAATCCGTTAGTATTAGCAACGGTGATTGATGATGAACGGCAAGGTTTTACTGCGGCAGGGAAAGCTCAGTCGTTGGAAGATATACTTAAATTATTTCGTTTAAAGTTACAATCAGCTACTATTGACAAGACGGTTTTCGATAAATATAAACAGGAAAATATTGACTCTTTGACACAACTTGATGCGGGAGAGGTTTTTTCTCGACAAGTTTCTTCTTTGCGTTTCCCGACGATACCTACAGCATACGGATTAGATAAAAAGCAGTTATTAAGTTTTAATGCTGACGAATTATCAACAATTTATCAGCAGATATTACTGACAAAAACGGATTTTACTTATTTTGTTGTAGGAGACATTCCACAAAGTGCGGTCGAAAATTTAGCTGAAAATTATTTGGCAAATGTAGAAGTGAAAACTCAAGAACGGCAATATTATTCCGCTAAAGCGATTACGCCTCAGCATCCCTTAAGAATAAGGGGATTGACGGAGCCAAGAGCAGAAGTGGAACTTTATTTTATTGCTGAGGAAAAGTGGCAAGCCGAAAATGATTATTTGTTGGATATTTTGGGGGATATAGTGCAAGAACAATTAAGGTTGGATCTGCGTGAAAAAGAATCCGGTATTTATTCTGTCAGTAGCTGGTTTACACAGGATAAAAATACGAACCAAATTGAAGCAAGAATTGATTTCAGTTGTGCACCAGAACGCACGGAGTTTTTAATTCAAGCGGCGGATAAGGTGCTGAATCATATTGTATCTCAAGGCGTTCCTGAAAAGTTATTACAGAAAAAAATTGCAGAGAAACAAAATGAGATTAAGCAACAATTTGACAATGCATTATCTATTTTGGATATGATTGAATATAGTTTCCTTCATTCTAATAGCCCGGATTTAATTTATCGTTATCAAAAACTAAATCAAATCGCTACAAAAGAAAATATTGAAAAACTTGCCCATAAAATCTTAACCCCACAAGGGCGGTTTCAGGCAGTGCTAAGCCAATAAATTATTTACAAAAATAAATGAGATAAACCTTGCTATGAAGCAAGGTTTATTTTTCGTTAATAGAGTAGTGAATAAAGTGCTCTACGATATTGATTGGCTAGGGGATCGTGATTACCAATAGCACTTAGAATAGCTAGAAATTGTTGTTTAACTTCACCGCTTTCGGCTGCCAGGTCTTTTTTCAATATAGTGATTAATAGCTCAAGGGCCTCTTCATTACGATTAGCTTGATGTAATTGTAATGCCAATTTTAATGCAACTTGTGGAGTTGGATTACGCGAGAAATCCGCTTGTAATTGCTGAATTTCGGGTGTATCAGCTGCTTTAATCAGTAATTCGATTTGTGCGGTTAAACCGTTCCAACGACTGTCTCTATCTTGTAATGGAATTTGTGATAGGATTGCCTGTGCTGGTTCTGTTTTTTTCAATGCAATATAGGTTTCGGCATATACTAAGGCAATGTCCGAATTTTTTTTATCACTTAATTCCCAAGCTTCTTTTAACAGGGGGAGCGCAGAACTAAAATCTTCAATTTGTAAAAAATCCAGGGCTTGATTAAATTTGAGTTCTTCTTCTTTTGGTAAAATTAAACTTAAACGTTGTAGTAAGGTGGCTTCGTCAAGCGTTGTTTGAAACGCATCAAGTGCTTGTGCTTCTTTAAAAAGATAGGTGGTAGGTAAAGCTTGTAGACGAAATTGTGCGGCGACCATTTGCTCGACTTCACAATTGACTTTTCCTAATAAAAATTGCCCTTGATAACGTTGTGCTATGTTTTCAAGTAATTGAGTAAATTGAGTGGATTCTTGATGATTTGGTGCATAAAACACCAAGACTAGCGGTGTGTGTTGGGACTGCTGTAAAGTCTCTGTGAGATTTTGCTCGTTAATCTCAATAATAAATGGAAAATCAGTCATTATTTCTCCTTGAACTATTCGCTATGGCTGTGCCGACAGATTCTAGCAAAGTGCGGTCGAAAATAGCAAAGTTTTCATATTGTTAACCGTTGAGTATAAAAAACAAGGCGCTACATTTTATGCTGCGCCCTCTGGATTGTTAATAAATATTTATTTCTTTGATTTCTCATCACACTTATCAATATCGCTACATTTCCCGTAAAGATATAGGCTATGTGTTTTTAATTGAATACCGTATTGTTCGCTAATTTCTTTTTGGCGTTGCTCAATAACATTATCGGTAAATTCAAAAACCTTGCCGCAATCTTCACAGATAATGTGATCGTGATGTTGGGTTGGTGCTAACTCAAATACGGATTTGTTACCTTCAAAATTATGGCGAATTAAAATGTGCGCTTCGTCAAATTGATTGAGTACACGATATACAGTTGCCAGTCCGATATCGCTTTCACGCTCAAGTAGAATTTTATAAACGTCTTCCGCTGAAAAATGCTTATGTTTATGTTCTTGCATTAAAGCCAAAATAGTTAAACGAGGTTCGGTAATTTTTAATCCTACCTTTTTTAACAATTTAATATTTTCTTCAGACATAAAGTTTCCTTAGTTTCATGAACGTTGCGGTTACGCCAACTCCGCCAAACACATTTCTTCATAAATTTGTTTGACCCATTTTTCAACCCTTTGTGCGGTAAGTTCGGGCTGGCGATCTTCATCAATACAAAGCCCGACAAAAGTATTGTCGTCAATTAATGCTTGGGAAGATTCAAAAGTGTAACCTTCGGTTGACCAATTTCCGACAACAATTGCTCCTTTAGGTTCAATAATATTGCGAATAGTTCCCATTGCATCGCAGAAATAATCGGCGTAATCTTCTTGATCGCCACAACCAAAAATTGCTACCAGTTTATCAGTAAAATCAATTTCTTCTAGGGTTGGGAAAAAATCGTCCCAGTCAGCTTGAGCTTCACCATAATACCAAGTTGGAATACCAAAAAGTAAAAAATCGTAGCCTTCAATATCTTCTTTTGTTGTTTTGGCAATGTCTCGAATATCAACTAATTCGTTGCCTAATTGTTTTTGAATCATTTTGGCAATATTTTCTGTATTACCTGTATCACTACCGTAAAATAAACCGACAAGCGCCATTTTCTTTCCTTTTAAAACCTTTTTATTCTGATGTGAATGATGCGAATCATTCGTGAGAAACGGCACAAACTATACCATAATTCCATTTTCATTTAAAACTATAAATTCTTATTTAGAAAACGCTCAATCGCTCTAATAACGAATTCGGGTTTTTCGGCATGAGCCCAGTGTCCGCAAGCGTTAATCGTAAATGATGTAGCATTTGGGAATTGAGCTAGAATATTTGCAGTATCGTTGGGATCAATATAAGAAGATAAACCGCCTTTAATAAAAAGTGTCGGGGTATTGTTCGATTCAATAGATTTCCAATCCATTAGATTAGCATAATTGTTAAATAGTGCACTGACATTAAATCGGAAATATTGGTCGCAGTGTGGATTGAATGATTTCAGCATAAATTGCACAATGCTAGGATCAGTGATGTGGTTTTCCAAAATCGGTTTAGCTTGTTGGCGGGTTTGTGCTTTGCTTTGTCGAACAGCAAATAACCCAGCGAAAACCTCTGCATGCCAGTTATGATTATAGCTGACAGGAGCGATATCAATGACGATCAATTTAGTAACCAGTCGGGGGGAAAGTGCGGTCAATTTCATTGCTGTTTTTCCTCCCATAGAGTGGCCGATCAAAATAACGTGTTTTAAGGATAGGTAGTCAAGTAAATGTGCTAAGTCTTGTGCCATTAAATCATAGTTCATTTCATCAGAATGGAAACTTTGTCCGTGATTTCGCAAATCTACCCATAAGATATTGTAGTTTTCACTAAATGCTCGAGCGATAATACCAAGGTTATTCATATCGCCAAATAAGCCGTGAATAAAAACAAGTGTCGGTTGCAAGTTTGGGTGCGGGCAAGGTTGGAATTGATAGTTTAATAATTTAGACGGAAGCATATTTTTTGCGTGAGAATTTATACATTAGCCGCTATAATGTGGCAAATTTTAGCTCAGATCAAGCAAAGGGAATAAAAAGATGAAGATTATTGAAGTTGATGAAGAACTTTATCAATATATTGCAGGAAAAACGCAGTCTATTGGTGAAAGCGCCTCCGATATTTTACGCCGTTTGCTGAATTTGCCGGCGCTTACTGTTGCTCAATTAGAATGGAATGATGTCAATGAAAATGGAGCGAAAAAAAGTGCGGTCAAAAATGACAATCTTTTATCATCACCTTCTGAACAACGAGAATTAGAGTCTTTATCTGATTCAAAAAATCAAAATACCCTCGCTAAATCAGTAAAAAAACAGTCTGAAGATGCAATAAATCATATTGTTGAAAAAGTTAGGGCATTATTAAACTCCGAAAGTTTTCAAGAGGAGACAAAAGCTGTCGGACGCTTTTTAGCTATTTTGCGGATATTGTATCGCACAAATCCAGAAAGTTTTGCTCAAGCTACGGAAAGTTTACAAGGGCGAACTCGTGTTTATTTTGCAAGAGACGAAGGGACGTTGTTAATTGCTGGTAATCACACAAAACCGAAACAAATTCCCGATACCCCGTATTGGGTTATTACCAATACGAATAGTGGACGAAAAATGCTCATGCTTGAAAGCGCGATGCAATCTATGCAGTTACCCGATTCATTGATTGATGAAGTCCGCTCCTATTTTGTTGCGAATTAAACTTTATGTTTCCTTGGCAGCAATATGCAAATTCCTCTTCTTTAAAGGCTAATATTGCTTTGCTCGATGAGCATGGCAATATTTTTACTTGGCGACAAATTGCCGATAGTGTAAATCAATTTGCAAGGTTATTAACAATACAAGGTGTACAATCCGGTTCGGGTGTCGCGTTGTACGGAAAAAATAGTGTTGAGTTTGTATTTATCTATTTAGCGGCAATACAAATTGGGGCGAGAGTTTTGGGGATAAATCCGGCATTTTCTATCGAAAAAATGCAGCAGATTTGTCAGAATTATCAAGTCGGTTTTTATTTTTCTCCTGAAATCAATGAAACTTTCCCAAATTTGACCGCACTTTCCCTGTCTATTCGGCTAGAAAAAACAAAAGTAAGTAATACGCAGAATGAAAATGAAGAGGTTGTTGATTTTTTACGGCCTGCAACAATGACGTTAACTTCTGGTTCAACAGGGTTACCGAAAGCGGTGGTACATAATATTCGAGCTCATTTAGATAATGCTCAGGGCGTATGTAAGTTAATGCGTTTCGAGCCTGACTGCTCATGGTTGCTGTCATTGCCGTTATATCATGTTTCAGGGCAAGGTATTGTGTGGCGCTGGTTGTATTCAAAAGCGGCATTACATTTACCGAGAGAGGATTTTTATCAATCTGTTTTACAGGCGACACACGCTTCGTTAGTACCAACTCAATTACAACGATTACTCAGTTATTTAGCGGAAGAGTCTAAGATAAAACGGATAACGAAGCATATCCTGTTAGGAGGAACCCAAATTCCGGTTGAGCTGACTCAAAAGTTGAAAGAATACGGTATTCAAAGTTATTCCGGTTATGGTATGACGGAAATGGCATCAACGGTTTTTGCTAAAAGAAGTGATCATTCCGACGGCGTTGGTACACCACTGGAAGGACGAGAATATTGTCTGCAAAATGAAGAAATTTGGTTGCGTGGGGCAGGATTAGCAATGGGATATTGGCAAGACGGAAAAATTTTATCATTGCTTAACTCACAGGGTTGGTTTTCAACCAAAGACCTAGGGAAATGGATCGATAATGAATTATTCATTGTTGGGCGTTTGGATAATCAATTTATTTCAGGTGGGGAAAATATTCAGCCGGAAGAAATTGAAAATGTGATTTCTCGATCTGGATTGGTAAAACAGATTTTTGTTCTACCGATTGAGGATACCGAATTTGGACAACGTCCGGTGGCATTGGTTGAATTTATCGAACAATTTAGCCAAAGAGCGGTCGAAAATTTGCGTGTTTTTTTACAATCTCGAATTGAACGTTTTAAACAACCGATTGCTTATTATCCGTTGCCACAAAATGTACATAAGGGTGCGATTAAAATTTCCCGTAATAGATTAAAAGATTGGCTTGCTAATCAGCCGAAAAGATAGTTAAGGAAACTTATGAAATTACGTCATTTACTTAGTGTTTTATTTTTAGCTTTTTGGGGGAGCTCGGCTTATGCTAATCAGCCGGCCGAAGCGAATTTGCAAGAGCAATTAAGTGAAGTCCCAAAAATAGAAGATAGAGAGGTGAAAACCGCACTGATTGAGGGGGGAGAAAAGACCTCAGATCTTGCAAAACAGATTACTGACGAACAGCAAAAAGTAGCGAATTTACAAAAATTGCTAGATAGCGTAAATAAAGAAATTGAAAAAAATAATGTAGAAACCCAAGCGCTAAAAAAACAAACTGAGCAATTTAATGCACAAGATTATGCTAAACAGTTCTCAGAAAATTTGGATACCGCATTGACCGAATTATTAGCTAAACAACGGAAAACCCAAGAGAAGCAAGCCGAAGTTAATGCCTTGATTAGTGCTCAAAATACTGTATTTGAGCGTTCTCAAACTCAATTAGCTGACAATGCAAAACGAAGTCAAACACTAAATACATTGATTGCGGCTAGTTCCGAAAAAACAAACTTACTACAACAATATCGGCTTGAATTAAAATTAATTGAACTAAAAAATAGCTATATCCATGATTTGTTAAAAAATAATGATCAATTAGGTATTTTATATCAAAGTCGTTTTAATCTACTCAATGAAACCATGCAGTTACAGCAAAAGCAGGTTTTGGCATTACAAGAAAGTATTAATCAAAAAAATCTTAAACAAACACAAAATCAAGTTGAACAAGCTCAACAACAATTACAGAATGCTGGAGAGAATAGCTATATTCAAGATGAGCTGGATCGTAATACAAAGTTAAGCCAGCATTTATTACAACAAACAGAAAAAACCAATACCTTAACCCAAGATGAGTTGAGAATTCGTAATGTATTGGATAATTTAACGCAAGCGCAGCGTACTATTGATGAGCAAATAAGTGCATTACAAGGAACATTGGTACTTTCCCGTATTATTCAACAGCAAAAACAACGTTTACCAACAAATTTGAATATTCAAGGATTAGCTAAACAGATTGCTGATTTACGGGTACAAATTTTTGATATGACTCAACGTCGTAATGAACTTTATGATCTTGATGCTTATATTCAAAAAGTTGAACAAGAAAATGGAAAGAATTTTACTACGGACGAAAAGACGCAGGTTAAAAGTTTATTGACCGAACGTCGTAAAATGGCATCCGATCTTATTGCTTCATTAAATAATCAACTTAACCTAGCATTAAAATTAGAGTTAACACAGCAACAAATTACCCAAATTAGCGATCAGATTCAATCAAAACTCGATCAACAAAGTTTCTGGGTAAAAAGTAATAATCCGATTGATTTGGATTGGATCAAAGAGTTCCCTCATATGTTTTTTGCTCAACTGGATGGAATGAAGAAAAAATTGGATTTCCAAACCAATTATGAGGATTTAAGTTATCTATTAACTATTGTTGTACTATTATCGCTTATAGGCGGGATTGTTTTTAAATTTAAAGAGCGAATTAAAAATCGTTTAATCACGATTAATGGTGAGATCAATTTACTAAATAAGGATAGTCAATGGCATACGCCAATTGCTTTATTGTTAACGGCAATTCTAGCTTTACCGAGTACTTTATGGTTTTTAGCAATTTGTCAATTAATCGGCTTTTTCTTTTTCCGCTATCCATTGGAATTTAGTCAATGGGCATTTAGTATGGCGATTTATTGGTGGTTCTTTAGTTTTATACTCGCATTATTCCGTCCACAGGGAATTGCGGTTCGACATTTTGGGTTTTCACAGCAAAGCGTTGCAACTTTCCGTTCTGTCGGTCGGCGGATTATTATTGCTTCCGTCCTATTGCTGAATACTTCGGTATTAAGTAGTGCGGTAGAGAATGGTTTAGCAAATGATGTTTTGGGTGAGCTAAATACCATTGCGGCGTTGATTTTTTGTATTTTTATTATTATTCCGCGCTTTAATAATGCAATGGTTACTTATAAAAATGAAGAATTAAAGAATAAAGAGACGGCGTTATTTAAATTAGTTCATTTGTTGCTACCGCTTTTACCGATAGGTTTAATTGTGTTAGTGGTTTTAGGCTATTACTACACTGCATTAAATCTTATTAAACATGGCATTAATACTTATATGGCTTGGATGCTATGGTCTATTGCTCGCCATACAATTTATCGAGGTATTTCAGTTTCGTCTCGCCGTTTAGCGCGTCGTCGTTTATTGGAAAAGAGAGAGAAAAAGCTATCGGAACAAAATGACGGTACGCCTTCTGACGATTCGGTAGTACTCAGCGATCAAGAGGAAGGAATTGCTTTAAATGATGTTCGTAGTCAATTCCAACGATTTGCTGATCTATTTATTTGGACTGCATTAATCGCTGTGTTCTATGATGTCTGGTCAGATTTATTGACAGTGGCAAGCTATTTACAAGGCGTATCTCTATGGCAACAAGTAACGACGACTGACGCAGGCACGGTGGTGGAAACCGTAACTTTATTTAATTTATTAGTCGCGTTATTGATTGTTATCATTACTTATGTATTAGTCAGAAATATTGCGGGTATCTTAGAAGTAGTGGTCTATTCGCGTATTAAATTATCGCAAGGTACACCTTATACTATTAATACTCTATTAACCTACACTTTTATTGCTATTGGCGGTGCGTTAGCATTTTCCACCTTGGGAATATCATGGTCCAAATTACAATGGTTATTTGCAGCACTATCGTTAGGTATCGGTTTTGGTATGCAGGAGATTTTTGCGAACTTTGTTTCGGGAATTATCCTGTTATTTGAACGGCCGATTCGAGTTGGCGATACGGTAACAATCAATGGTGTATCTGGTACGGTAGCAAAAATTCGCATTCGTGCAATTACATTGATCGATTTTGATCGTAAAGAAGTCATTGTACCGAATAAATCTTTTGTTACTGGGCAAGTTATAAACTGGGCGTTATCTAATACGGTTACTCGTGTAGTGATTACTGTCGGAGTGGCTTACGGCTCTAATTTGGAATTGGTAAGACAACTGTTATTGCAAGCTGCACAAGAACAGCCGACGGTATTAAAAGAGCCGGAGCCGAGAGCCTTTTTCTTGAGTTTTGGTGCTAGCACATTGGATCACGAATTACGAGTATATGTAGGGCAGGTTGCTGACCGTACTAGTACAACAGATGCACTAAATCGTCGTATTAATGAATTATTTGCAGAAAATAATATAGATATTGCATTTAATCAGCTTGATGTTTTCATTAAAAATCAAGATACAGGGGCAGAAATGCCGCTTATTAGTGTAAATAATTAAAGAGGAAACATGGCAGGAAATACAATAGGACAACTTTTCCGAGTTACAACTTTCGGTGAATCGCACGGAATCGCATTGGGTTGTATCGTGGATGGTATACCACCCAATATGGAATTATCAGAGGCGGATATTCAGCCGGATTTAGATCGCCGTAAACCCGGTTCTTCTCGTTATACAACTCCGCGCCGTGAGGATGATGAAGTTCAAATTCTATCTGGTGTTTTTGAAGGAAAAACGACCGGAACTAGTATTGGTATGATCATTAAAAATGCAGATCAGCGTTCACAGGATTATGGGGAAATAAAAGATCGTTATCGTCCCGGACATGCGGATTTTACCTATCAACAAAAATATGGTATTAGAGATTACCGTGGTGGTGGGCGTTCATCGGCGAGAGAAACCGCAATGCGGGTTGCTGCAGGAGCGATTGCTAAAAAATACCTGCGGGAGCAATTTGGTATTGAAATCGGTGGTTATTTATCACAAATCGGTGCAGTAGAAATTAATCCCCAAACAGTTGTAGATATTAATAGAATCGATTGGAAACAAGTAAATAGCAATCCATTTTTCTGTCCGGATCAAAGTGCGGTAGAAAAATTTGATGAATTAATCCGAGAGTTGAAAAAAAGTGGGGATTCGATTGGAGCAAAATTAACCGTTATAGCTAACAATGTTCCAGTAGGGTTGGGAGAGCCGGTATTTGATCGCTTAGATGCGGATTTAGCTCACGCCTTAATGGGAATTAATGCGGTTAAAGCAGTAGAAATTGGAGACGGTTTTTCTGTGATCGAACAAAAAGGTTCTCAACACCGTGATGAAATGACTCCGCAGGGATTTTGTTCTAACCATTCAGGAGGAATTTTAGGTGGTATTAGTACGGGGCAACCGATTATCGCTACGATTGCACTGAAACCGACATCTAGCATAATGGTTCCCGGAAAAACGGTCAGTGTACAAAATGAGCAAGTGGATATTATTACAAAAGGTCGTCATGATCCTTGTGTTGGAATTCGAGCCGTACCGATTGCAGAAGCAATGGTTGCCATTGTGCTATTAGATCATCTCTTGCGTTTTAAAGCTCAATGTAAATAATGATTCTACTTTCTTGCAAAAGAAGGAAAAATGGGATTGAGTAAATAACCTTAATAATTTAGACGTAACATAAGTATGAATCTCCTAAAATATCTCATATTAACAACCACAATGCTAAGTACATTTTTTAGTCTATCAACTCAAGCATCACCAGAACAATGGCAAAAGGTAAAACGTCCTATTCCGAGTAATTCCGGCGGTGCAATGCCGATCGGAAGTTATAGTAACGGTTGTATTATTGGAGCAGAAGCGATGCCTGCACAAGGTGAGGGTTTTCAGGTTATCCGAATGAATAAAAATCGTTATTACGGCCATCCAGAAATGATTGATTATTTAAAACGGCTAGGACGAAAAGTAAAGAATGCAGGAATGCCAACCATGTTAATTGGCGATATTGCTATGCCGGGAGGGGGGCGTTTTTTGACTGGACATGCTAGCCACCAGATGGGGCTAGACGCAGATATTTGGTTGAAAATGGGTAAAATGTCGGTACAGGATGCCTTAAATTCGGATGGGAAAGGATTATTGGTAGTGAATCGGGCAAAACAGCGAGTTGATGATAATATTTGGACGATACATCATACCCAGTTAATTCGATTTGCTGCGGAAGATCCTCAAGTTGCACGAATCTTTGTTAATCCGGCAATTAAATTAAAATTGTGCCAAACAGCAGGCACTCATCGAGGATGGTTACATAAAATTCGTCCTTGGTTCGGACACGATTCGCATTTTCACGTTCGTTTAACTTGTCCAAAAGGTGCTACATATTGTGAAAATCAAACTCCGATACCTGCTGGAGATGGTTGTGGAGAAGAGTTGTACTCTTGGTTCGAATCGAAGAAACCGACAATGGGAGGGAATAAGCTGACAGTCCGTCCACCAGAACCTTTTTTATGCCAGCAGGTATTAGCTTCACCTAATCGACACGAATGGATGGAGTAATGATAGAATTTAGTTTGCAACTGTTTATTTTGCTGTTTCTAGTTGCCTTTATTGCTGGGTTTATTGATGCGATGGCTGGCGGTGGTGGCTTAATTACTATTCCTGCCTTGATGATGACGGGCATATCACCGGCAATTGCGTTAGGTACAAATAAATTGCAGGCTTGTGGCGGCTCATTTGCGGCCAGTTTCTATTTTTTACGGCAAAGAGCAGTCAATTTGCGAGAAGTTTGGCTACTCATTTTAATGACTTTCATTGGTTCCGTTTGTGGCACAATACTAATTCAATCTGTTGATAGCGGGTTAATAAAAAAAGCCTTGCCGTTTCTAGTATTGGCGATTGGTTTATATTTTTTATTTACACCGAAATTAGGTGAAAAAGATCGTCAGAAACGTATTTCCTATCCTGTTTTTGCCTTTAGTGCGGGGATTGGTATAGGGTTTTATGACGGATTTTTCGGACCAGGTACTGGATCTATGCTAAGTTTAGCATTTGTAACCCTATTAGGCTTTAATCTTACCAAAGCGACAGCACACGCTAAGGTGCTAAATCTCACATCTAATGTTGCTTCGCTAATTTTCTTTTTTATTGGTGGAAAAATTATTTGGTCTTTGGGTCTAGTTATGATGGCAGGGCAAATTCTAGGCGCATATTGGGGGGCGAAAATGGTATTGTCTAAAGGTAAAACCTTAATTCGCCCTCTGGTTGTAATAATGTCATTAATGATGACAATAAAAATAGCATATGAACAGGGCTGGTTCGGTTAATTTCATTTCTCAGAATAAAACAAGATGACAAAACAAAACGAAAATATCCGATTAACGGCCAAAGTAGGCTATGAAGCGCATTGGTCTTGGTCTTATTTATTGCCTCATTATTGGTGTGTTTGGCTTGGTATTATAATTCTTGCCGTATTGGCTTTTATTCCTTATCAATGGCGCGATAAATTAGCGGCGAAATTAGGGATTATTATTGGAAAAAAGGCTAAGAAACAACGCCATAGAGCTGCGGTTAATTTGCGTTATTGTTTTCCGCATTTATCGGAAGTCGAACGTGAACGAGTGATTGATAAAATGTTCATTACCGTAACGCAAGTTATGTTAGGGATCGGTGAAATAGCTTTACGATCCAAAAAACATTTGCAATCTCGTAGTGAATTTATCGGTTTGGAGTATATTCGACAAGAAAGGGAGGCGGGAAAAAACATTATTTTAATGGTACCGCACGGTTGGGCGATTGATGCTTCCGGTATTATTTTGCATACTTATGGAATGCCAATGACTTCTATGTATAATCCTCATCGAAATCCATTAGTTGACTGGTTGTGGACAATGACCCGTCAACGTTTCGGTGGGAAAATGCACACCCGACAAAATGGTATTAAACCTTTCTTAAACGCAGTTCGTAAAGGAGAAATGGGGTACTATTTACCTGATGAAGATTATGGTTCGGAATTAAGTGTTTATGCGGATTTTTTTGCTACCTATAAGGCAACTTTGCCGGGGCTCAATAAAATAGCCAAATTAGCTAAAGCTGTAATTGTCCCAATGTTTCCTCGCTATAATGCAGAACAAGGAAAATATGTCATGGAAATTCATCCTCCATTGGTATTAAGCGATGAGCCTCTGCAGTCCGCTCGAGCAATGAATGAAGCGATCGAGTGTTTTGTTACGCCAAACCCGGAACAATATGTTTGGATTTTACGTTTATTGAAAACGCGGAAAGACAACGAGGATATTTATCGTTAATCAGTATAATCTATGCTAATATCTGCGCGTTTTAACTTTTGATAAAACGGTTAATATGCTAACCGCACTTTTAGGAAAAAAAATGAACTATCAACTAGAACTTATTAAATCTTCAATTAAATCTATTCCTAACTATCCCAAAGAAGGGATTATTTTCAGAGATATTACCGGGTTAACGGAATCGCCAGAGGCATTTAAAACCTCCGTTGAGCTGCTTGTTGCACAATTTCGGGATAAAGAAATAACTAAAGTGATCGGTACGGAAAGTCGAGGCTTTATTTTTGGTGCGCCGGTAGCGTTAGCTTTAAATGTGCCTTTTGTTTTAGTCAGAAAACCGGGAAAATTACCTCGTCAAACTATTGCACAAAGTTACCAGCTTGAATATGGGCAAGATACGCTTGAGATCCATACTGATTCTATTCAGGCAGGTGATAATGTCTTAATTATTGATGATTTGTTAGCCACAGGCGGAACGGTTGAAGCGACTGTGAAATTAGTGGAGCGTCTAAAAGGACAAGTTAAGTATGCTGCTTTTGTGGTTAATTTACCGGAACTTGGTGGCGAGCAACGTTTACGTTCCCTTAATGTCGAACCTTTTGCACTAATCGATTTTGAAGGGCATTAATCTCATCAATTCAGAGCAAGGAATCTAATGAGTTACCAAGTTTTAGCCAGAAAGTGGAGACCGAAAACCTTTTCCGATGTTGTGGGACAAGAACCCGTTTTAGCAGCATTAGCCAATGGTTTACGGCAACATCGCTTACATCATGCTTATTTATTTTCGGGTACTAGAGGGGTTGGAAAAACTTCTATTGCCCGTTTATTCGCGAAGGGGTTGAACTGCATAAATAATGGAATAACTGCTGATCCTTGTGGGGAATGCGAACATTGTAAAGCTATTGAAGAAGGGCATTTTATTGATTTAATTGAAATTGATGCCGCTTCTCGTACTAAAGTGGAAGATACCCGAGAATTATTGGATAACGTGCAATATAAACCAGTACAAGGACGTTATAAAGTATATCTGATTGATGAAGTGCATATGCTTTCTCGTCATTCTTTTAATGCATTATTGAAAACATTGGAAGAACCACCTGAGTACGTTAAATTCCTATTGGCGACTACGGATCCACAGAAATTGCCTATTACTATTTTGTCTCGTTGTATGCAGTTTCATCTAAAAGCTTTGGAGCAGGCACAAATTAGCCGACATCTTGAATATATTCTTAGTCAAGAACATATTCCTTTTGAACATTTGGCATTGGAAAAATTGGCAAAAGCGGCACAGGGCAGTATTCGGGATAGTTTAAGCCTTACGGATCAAGCTATTGCTATGAGTAACGGCAATATACGTCTTGATATTGTGAATACAATGTTAGGTTTACTTGATGATAGTCAGCCGATTGATATTTTATATGCGTTGCAACAAGGTAACGGTGAATCCTTAATGAATGCACTACAATCCGTTGCTGAACAAGGTAGCGATTGGGATGAATTATTGGGGGCGATTGCTGAAAATCTGCATAAAATTGCGATGTTGCAATTATTACCAACGCCCCAACAGAGCGAAGATAGTCATCTTGATTTTTTGGCTAAACATATTGCACCGGAAGATGTACAGTTTTTCTATCAAATTATAATTTCAGGTCGAAAAGAACTCTTTCTTGCACCAAGTCCTCGAATTGGTGCAGAGATGACATTATTGAGGGCATTGGCATTTCACCCAAAGTTCCTAACGGCAACACAAAATAAGCATTCTAACGTTCAAAGTGCGGTCGAAACCTCACCTAAATATGTGGATATGCCTGTGTTGTCGCAAACTATCAAAGCAAATTATGCAGCTCAACCGAAATCTTCAGGAGCTGGAGTAGATAAATTTTCTCCCCTTTCGGCAGATTCAAGCTTATCTGGCTTAGCCGCCTTAGATGCACTCAATCATTTACAACAGCTAGAAGAATCGGAAAAACAGCAACATAGGCAAGAGCAAAGCAAAATGGTTGCTGAAACATTAGCTAAAATATCAGCAGAAACTGCGCCAAAAATGACTGAGCTTCCTGTGCGAGAAATGACGCCGCCGAAGAAACGACAGCCCCTTTCCACATCAGTTTCATCGAAGAGGTTACAAGCTCAATTAGAAAAAGTACAAAATTCTCAGCAAGATAAGGCAGAGTTGGAAGAGGAAGAGCAAGAATTAGCACAAGTGGATTATCAATGGGAATGGCGTAATCCAGAATTGGCAAAAGTGGATACGGGTATTAGACCTTCTGAGATTAAATTGGCAATTCTCAATCAAACACCTGAATTGAAGAATAAAATTTTGGCAATCGTTCGACAAAAAGATCAATGGGCGGATATTGTTGAACGAAGCGGAATAGGTGGTTTTACCAGAGAATTAGCATTGAACTGTTTTATTTTAGAACAAAATGAGTCTCAAATGATATTAGGTATTCATTCGAAATATCATTATCTGCAGCAAGAGCAGAATCTTAATAATCTTGCTGAGGCATTAGAGCGGCTATATGAAAAACCGATAACATTACAAATAAAGCAAGATGATCGTGAGATTTTAACCCCTGCATTATATCAGCAAAACGTATATCAAGAACTACGTCAACAGGCACAGCAAGCATTGCAGAATGATGCGAAAATTCGGTTATTACAAAAAGAGCTTGCTGCAAAGTTGGATCTTGAAAGTATTCAACCGGTCTAATTCAGATTATATTTATATAATCAAATCATCTATTAAATAATCTTTAATTCTTTTCAATCATAAACGATTGCTTTCTATAATGGTTGCCATTCGGCAAAGTAAAGAGGAAAGCAATGAATTGGCAATATATTTGGTCAGTCTTACCTAAATTCGGTGAAGCTGCATTAATGACGCTTCAGCTATCATTTTGGGGGATTTTGTTCTCTTTTATTATCGGTTTATTATGTGCTATTGTGATAGTTTATCAGCTCAACGTCTTGATTTTCCCAGTCCGTTTCTATATTGAGCTTTCGCGCAACACCCCTTTGCTGATTCAAGTTTTTTTCCTGTATTTCGGTTTATCAAAACTGGGTATTAAATTAGACGGTTTTACTTGTGCAGTTCTAGGATTGGCTTTCTTAGGCGGTAGTTATATGTCGGAAGCAATAAGAGGCGGTTTACAATCAATTTCCAAAGGACAGATTGAATCGGCATTGAGTATCGGGCTAACTCCGTTTCAGGCATTTCGTTATGTTATTTTTCCACAAGCTCTTTCAGTCTCTATCCCAGCAATTGGTGCAAATTGCTTATTTTTAATTAAAGAAACCTCTGTAGTCAGCGCCATTGCTATTGCCGAGTTGATGTTTATGGCAAAAGAAATTATCGGTATGGACTATAAAACTAATGAAGCTTTATTTTTACTGGTTGTTTTTTACTTACTGATTTTATTACCGATATCGTTATGGATTAGGTATTTAGAACGTCGTACGAGGAAAGCAAAGTATGGGATTTAACATTTTATTGGAAGGAACCAATCTTGAACGCTTATTCGGCGGCTTGTGGATTACGGCTAAAGTGTCTTTTGTTTCAGTGTCTTCTGCCTGTGTTCTAGGTATCATATTTGGTCTTTCTATGACCTCTAAACATTTTTTAATTAAATCTATAAGCCGTTTTTATCTTGAATTCGTGCGGGTTATACCTTTATTGGTACTATTGTTTGTTGGTTATTTTGGTATTGCAAAATGGTTTAATACTCATTTAAGTGGTATTACGGTTTGTATTCTAGTGTTTATTTTCTGGGGAACCGCTGAAATGGGGGATCTGGTTAGGGGAGCACTGACTTCTATTGAGCAGCATCAAAGGGACTCTGCTTACGCATTGGGACTGACTAAATACCAAACGTTTATTTATGTGCTATTACCGCAAAGTTTAAAGCGCGTAACACCTGGTGTGATTAATTTGTTTACTAGAATGATCAAAACCAGTTCATTGACAATGTTAATCGGTGTTATAGAAGTTATTAAAGTAGGACAGCAAATTATAGAAGTATCGTTATTTCGTGAGCCGACAGCGGCTTTATGGATTTATGGAGGCATTTTTATGTTGTATTTTGCGATCTGTTATCCACTATCATTATTTGCAGGTTATTTGGAAAATCGTTGGGAAAAATAAAGGATCAGAAAGTGGCATTATTAGAAGTGAAAGATTTAGTGAAAAGCTACGGAAAAACGACTGCGCTTCGGGGAATTAATTTATCCGTCGAAAAGGGGGAAGTCGTAGTTATTCTCGGTCCTTCAGGTTGTGGAAAAAGTACATTTTTACGTTGTATTAACGGATTGGAAGAAATAAAGATCGGTCAAATTTTTTTACAAAATAGTGGGGTGCTTGGGCAAGATATAAGCTGGGTTGACGTAAGACAACGCATTGGTATGGTATTCCAAAGTTATGAACTTTTTTCTCATTTATCAGTGATTGATAATATTCTACTTGGTCCTTTGAAAGTACAAAAACGTTCACGACAAGAAGCGGAACAACAAGCGGATCAATTATTGAAGCGAGTAGGGCTATTTGAACGTAAAAATGCGTATCCGAGAGAATTATCTGGAGGACAAAAACAACGTATCGCGATTATACGCTCATTATGTATGAATCCGGATATTATGTTATTTGATGAAGTTACCGCCGCATTAGATCCTGAAATGGTACGAGAAGTACTGGAGGTGATTTTAAGTTTAGCAAAAGAAGGAATGACAATGTTGATTGTTACTCATGAAATGTCTTTTGCCCGTCAAGTTGCCGATCGTATTGTTTTTATGGACGGTGGAAATATTATTGAACAAAGTACACCTGCACAATTTTTTTGTAATCCGGTTACGGATCGAGCAAAAACATTTTTAAATATCTTAAATTACGAACCAAGAGGAACTAACTATGAACAAAACATTTAAAAAATTGACCGCACTTTTATCGACATTAGTATTTACATTAGGATTAAGCGCGTGTAACGAAAAGGAAAGTAATGTTTCGCCTGTTTCAAATATTGAAAAGTTACAACAAGCAGATAAAGTTCGCATCGGTATATTTAGTGATAAGCCCCCCTTCGGTTATATAGATAGCCAAGGGAAAAGCCAAGGTTTTGATGTAGAAATTGCTAAGGTAATCACTAAAGATCTATTAGGTGATGAAAACAAAGTACAGTATGTGTTAGTCGAAGCTGCAAATCGAGTCGAATATTTGCAATCGGATAAGGTTGATATTATTTTAGCTAACTTCACTGTTACTCCGAGTCGTAGAGAAGTGGTCGATTTTGCTAAACCCTATATGAAGGTAGCATTAGGTATTGTTTCTAAAAACGGTTCACCTATTACTGATCTGAGCCAACTGGAAGGAAAGACATTGCTAGTTAATAAAGGGACAACGGCTGATGTTTATTTCAGCAAAAATTACCCAAATATTAAATTATTAAAATTCGAACAAAATACAGAAACTTTTGAAGCTTTGCGTGATGGGAGAGGGGAGGCATTAGCGCACGACAATACGTTATTATTTGCTTGGGCAAAAGAAAATCCGGAGTTTACCGTGGGTATTAAAAATTTAGGTGAGCAGGATTTTATTGCACCAGCAGTGAAAAAAGGTAACACCGAACTATTAAATTGGTTAAATATTGAACTTGAGAAGTTAGGAAGAAAGGGAATACTTACACAAGCCTATCAAAAAACCTTATTACCGGTTTATGGAGATAGTATCAATGAAAAAGATGTAGTAGTCGACTATCAATAATTATCTGTGAATAATAGAAAAACCTGATTTATGTTCAGGTTTTTCTTATTGTAAGAATATTATTCTTCAATTAGTATTGGATAGAATTTGATAAAATCAGGCAAACGAAAGGCTTTAGTGAAGACTAAAGCATATTTTGAAGAACTCGCATTGTCCGTAATAAAGATTGAATCCGGAATTTGCTCGTCTAATCCAAAACGCCATGGATAATCACCTTGGCGAATAATAAAGTAATCGTTTTTGAGGTCAAAAGGTCCGTTAAATTCTTCTCCGTTATAAATAAAATGGTTTTGTTTAGGTGGGACAGGAAGGATGTCTCCATAGTTGATATTCCAAAAAATATAATTTGAGCCAGTCGGATTTAAAATTGATCGATTGGTTTTTTCTTTTTGATTGAATTCAATCGTTTTACCTTCTTGTAACACTAAGGTATGCTTACCTGGTTCAATAATTAGTTTCTTTGTTGAGTTTGGCGCAAGTATTATTTCTTGCCCATCTAACTTAAAACTGATCTTTTCCATTGTCGGGTTATCGGCATACACCACATTTTTATCATACCAAGCACTTAGTTGACGGGCATCTGTTGGTGAGTATTTCTCGACAAGATTAACCACAAAATTAGTTTTTCCGTCATCTGCAGTTTCACTGGTTTCTGAACCTTGTAAAAAAACAATCGTAGCACCAATAGCACTAATAATTAGTAAAGTGAAAAATTTTTTCATCATATTTTCTCTAGTCAATTGGAGTAAAGAGCTGATTTTTGAGTAAGATATAAATTAACCCAGACCAACCTATCAAAAATAGAACTCCGCCTATTGGCGTAACCCAGACTAAATTTTGGCTGACGCCTAATGCAACAGCGTATAAGCTACCGCTAAAGCATAAAATACCGCTACTCCAACTTATAGCAATAAAATTTAGCATTTTATTAGTCGATGAGGAGCGGGCTGGAATAAGATATTGAAATAGTCCCAGTGAAAGTAGAGCTACACTATGAAACATCTGGTATTTCAATCCTTTATCAATCCAAGTTAACGCGATAGTTGAAAGATTTTTTTCTAAAACGTGAGCGGCAAAAGCGCCGAATGCTACGCAAAAAAAGCCGTTTATGGCAGAAAATAAAAGCCATTTATTCTTCATTTTTGTTCCTTTAAATTCTTTATCAGTACTGTCTTAGTCAAGTATAGCAGAACGATGTTACTATTCTAAGCTGGATATAGATAATTCTTGTTAAAGTGTTTATTAGCCGTCTCCATATTTTCCAACCAGGCTTGAATTTTGGCTTCGGTTTTCTTTTCGTTATAGCCAAGAGTTGGAAAGAGGCTAAAGTGGTAGAACCATGCTAGATAATCTAACCAAATTCATTTTTCTTTTTTAAAGTAATGGGCGTATTGTGCATTACCATCGAGGCTTTGTAGGTAATCAACAATAAAGTCCTTGAGTTGCTCATTTTGGTATTCACATACTGGTCTTTATGTACCTAAAGGAACTTCAACTTTTTTATTACTATAAGGATTTTTATGAAGGATAGTGAAAATAAGGCTGCCCAATGCTTCACGGTACATCTATGAATGATGAACATAATCAGCTTTTGGCAGTTGTCTTTTAATGAGGCGGGATATTGCTTAATATAAAAGCGATCCCACCACAAAAAATAAATTAGGCGACGACGACTATCGATACGTACCGGACGCCATTTAGGTAACATAAGCAGAGCAAACCCAAAAAATCGGGAACAGGATATAGAACCCGCCTCGGTATATTCTATGTCCATGTATAGTCAACATTTCAGCTTTGTATATTTCATATTCATTGGGTATGATTTTCCCTAACGCTTTATAAGTATCCAGTATTTCATTGTTTGGATAATGCCCAATTAACTGATATTGCTAGCTGAATATCAGTAAACATCCCTTTTTGTAAAAGAACATCATAGAGAGTGATTGCTGTTACAATTAAAAACCACGAGTACAGTAAATTCGCTTTTAAATGTCCGCAGTTGTAACGACTGATTTCAATGATTCCATTACCTAGTGGTTTAATATTATGTGAGACCATATTGGCGCGTCATTAATATATCCCCTCTAATACGAGGTCTCCTTCAAAATACTCCGAATTATGTTTTTTTCAAAATGTCTCGGTTTTCTCACCTAGTTTAGGATATTTTACTCTTACAATTAAAAGATTTGTACGGGGGGCGGTAGTGCCCCTTCTAATTGACCGCTCTTTTGATGATGAGCGGTTGTGATCAAGTTCTTGAGGTATAGTCGCCGAAGCATACCCATTTGTAAGTAGTTAAGGCTTCTAGCCCCATTGGTCCGCGAGCGTGTAATTTTTGTGTACTGACGGCAACCTCTGCGCCTAATCCGAATTGCGCGCCGTCGGTAAAACGAGTACTGGCATTGACATATACCGCAGCCGCATCTATTTGCGCAATAAATTGCTGGGCAAGTTGTTGTGAAGCTGTCAGAATACCTTCGGAATGTTGACTACCATATTGGCGGATATGCTGAATTGCCTGCTCAATATCCTCTACGAGGACAACATTAAGATCTAATGAAAGCCATTCTTTATAAAGATCTTCTTCTTGTAATTCGCTAACATCGGCACCGATTTTACGTAAAAGCGAAAGTGCGGTCGATTTGGCGTGAATTTTTACATTTTTACTATTGAGCGTTTTGGCTAACTTTGGCAAAAATTCATCGGCAATGCTAGTTTGTATCAATAAAGTTTCGAGGGTATTACAAGTGCTTGGACGTTGTGTTTTAGCATTTTCAATCACAGTCAAGGCTTTTTCCTGATCTGCGCTTTGTTCGACAAATATATGACAAACGCCGATTCCGCCAACAATAACTGGAATAGTAGAATGTTGTTTGCAAAGTTCGTGTAATCCAGCACCACCGCGAGGAATAATCATATCGACATAACGATCAAGCTTGAGTAATTCCAATACGAGATGTCGGGAGGGATCGGTAATGGCTTGTACCGCAAATTTAGGTAGATTCGCTTGTTCTAAAGCTTGTTGGATCACTTCGATTAAAACTTGATTAGAATATTGGGTTTCTTTACCTCCGCGTAAAATAACGGCATTGCCTGTTTTTAGACAGAGGGCAGCGACATCAATAGTTACATTAGGACGAGCTTCGTAAATGGTGCCGATTACGCCTAAAGGTACTCGTACTCGTTCAATTTTTAAGCCGGAATCTAGTATGCCACCGTCAATAATTTTGCCGACAGGATCAGTAAGAGAAGTAATATGGCGAACATCTGAGGCAATATTTTTTAAGCGTTCTTCAGTTAATAGTAATCGATCAATAATTGCCTCAGTTAAACCATTTTGCCGTGCGGTGGCTACATCTTTGGCATTAGCAGAGAGGATACGCTCTGCTTGTGATTCTAATTGAGTGGCAATGATAGATAAGGCTCGATTTTTGTCTTGTGCTGAAAGTTGTGAAAGTATAAAAGCGGCGTCTTTAGCCTGTTTTCCTATTTGTTCTAACATCATTTTTGACCTATTTGGTTTTTTTCGGTAGTTTGTCTTGAGGTTCGTTTTGTTGTTCTTGGTAATCGAATACCGGTAGTCCCCATTCAAAGTAAATAGCAAGTAGACGGATTAAAAATCCGCTGATTAATGTAATAATAATCACTAAGTTCTGTGTGATATGGAGTTGTTGTAAACCGATATAAATACAAGTTGCCAATAATGCAACACTGGCATAAAGCTCTTTTTGGAAGACTAGCGGAATGCGGTTACAGAGTAAATCCCGTAACACACCACCAAAAGCGCCAGTGATGATAGCAGCTATACAGGCAATCGTAAATCCGTGCCCCATATCTAGAGCAACTTGAGCGCCGATAATGGAGAATACTATCAGTCCAAGAGCGTCAAGAACTAGGAAAGTAGTATGGAAATAGCGGATAAAGTGGCGAATGAAGGGGGCGATAAATACGGTTAGAATAGCGGCAGCGGCAACAATTAAGAAATATTCGGGATGTTTTACCCAACCGAGTGGATAATGCCCTAGTAATACATCTCTCACCGAACCGCCGCCTATTGCAGTCATGGAAGCAATAATTACTACACCGAAAATATCCATTTTTTCCCTTCCGGCGGCAAGAGCGCCGGTAATTGCTTCGGCACTGATTCCTATAATATAAAGAATGCTGAGTAACATAGTGCAAATTATTGAAACTAAGAATGACGCATTGTAAAACAAAAACACCTTTAAAAGCGATCTCATTTTTTGCATAATGGGCGCTTTTAAATCGGGGGAATTATGTCAGAACAACAATCCGCCTTATTGAAGGTGATTTTTCCATTATTGACGGTTACATTACTCACCGCGTTGGATTTTTTTATGTTATCCCAACAAATGCAAAATAAGGCCTTGCCGCATTTAGCAGTTGGTATTTTAGTCGCACAGTTATTGACGATTTTGATATTTTTAAGAGGCGAGATTTGCCCCGGGCAACGAGGTCGTTTAATTCGAGTTCATCATTATTTGGCACTATATTGGGCATTTTGGTTCATTGCTAGCTTTTTTTCTACTTATCATTATGTTTTAACAGATATGTTGTGTATTTGTGGGCTATCCGTATGCTATTCCGTTTGGAAACAACCCCAACAGTTGGAAGCTCGTCAAGGATTTCTGACAATGGCGGCAATTATCGGTGGATTGGGTATTATTTGTTATATGATTTTGTTATGGAACCTACCGATTGAAGTATTGCCGCAATTTAATCCAGTCGCACAAGTATTAATCGGAATAGTGTTAGCTAATATAATGTTGATTAGCGCTCGTAGTCGCTTGCAAAATTGGATGGCATTGTTCCCGTTGTTTATTATTTTCCTATTGGTGATTAATGCGTTGGTCGTCTTGCTGTATTTAATTTTTGCCATAGGGCAAAGTGCGGTCGGTTTGGAGATAGTTTTGGTTTATGGAATTTATTTTGGCTCTCATTTAATGATTGCCGCAGTATTAATTTTGCATAGTTGGAAACAGTGGAAATTGAACTATAACAGTTTACTTATTTTGTTGTTTATTAGTGCTTGTTTACCGATATGGTCTGTCATCGGTGCAAATTTAGTATAACTTAAAGTTAATTTTAGCTAGCTAGTTTTACTGCAAATCGGTAGAATGCTCGACTATTTTTTATTGGTTTATGATTCAAATTAAAAGCTATGGCACAGAAATTACATATTAAAACTTGGGGCTGCCAGATGAATGAATACGATTCATCAAAAATGGCAGATCTTTTGCTTAATACCCACGGTTTAGAACTAACGGAAATTCCCGAAGAAGCGGATGTATTACTGTTGAATACCTGTTCTATCCGTGAGAAAGCGCAGGAAAAAGTCTTTCATCAGTTGGGACGTTGGAAAGAATTGAAAAAGAATAATCCGGCGTTAGTAATTGGTGTAGGTGGATGTGTTGCATCTCAAGAAGGAGAACATATTCGTTCTAGAGCACCTTATGTAGATATTGTATTTGGGCCACAGACATTGCATCGACTACCTGAAATGATCAATCAAATTCGTGGTGGGAAAAGTAGTGTAGTTGATGTGAGTTTTCCTGAAATTGAAAAGTTTGATCGTTTGCCAGAACCCCGTGCAGAAGGTGCAACCGCATTCGTCTCCATTATGGAAGGTTGTAATAAATATTGTACGTTCTGTGTTGTGCCTTATACTCGTGGCGAGGAAGTAAGTCGACCAGTTGATGATGTGTTATTTGAAATTGCTCAATTGGCGGAACAAGGTGTGCGTGAAGTCAATTTATTGGGGCAAAATGTCAATGCTTATCGAGGTCCGACTCATGATGGGGGAATTTGCTCTTTTGCTGAATTATTACGTTTAGTCGCCTCTATTGATGGTATCGATCGTTTACGTTTTACGACTAGTCATCCAATCGAATTTAGCGATGATATTATTGATGTTTATCGTGATACACCAGAATTAGTTAGTTTCCTTCATTTACCCGTACAATCTGGATCGGATCGCGTGTTAACAATGATGAAGCGAGGGCATACGGCACTAGAATATAAATCAATTATCCGTAAACTTCGTGCTGTTCGCCCTGAGATTCAAATTAGTTCAGATTTTATTGTTGGGTTTCCTGGAGAAACGAATGAAGATTTTGAACAAACCATGAATTTGATTGCACAAGTTAATTTTGATATGAGCTTTAGCTTTGTGTATTCAGCACGTCCAGGTACTCCAGCGGCAGATATGCCAGATGATGTTACCGAAGATGAGAAAAAACAGCGTTTATATCTATTGCAAGAACGTATTAATCAGCAGGCAGCGCAGTATAGCCGTAGAATGTTAGGAACTGTACAGCGTGTATTAGTAGAGGGGCCATCGAAAAAAGACTTAATGGAGTTGACTGGGCGTACAGAAAATAATCGAATCGTGAATTTCCAAGGCTCACCGGATATGATAGGTAAATTTGTGGATATTCAAATTACTGATGTTTATACCAACTCATTACGCGGCGATGTGGTACGTTTGGAAAGTGAAATGGGACTACGGATTGCTCAATCGCCACAAGATGTGATTAATCGAACCCGTAAAGAAGATGAATTGGGTGTGGGAAAATATCAGATATATAATTAACCCGCTTTTAATAATTGCGATAATTAAATAAAAACGGCCGCAAATCTATTGCGGCTTTTTTACTGTATTTTTATTCAATACCCACTTGAAATTTGCTACACTACGGCCGATTTTTATCGGGGCATTTCATATTTTATGGCAAATTTAACTGAAGTTGATGAAGTTTTTTCCAACGACGGCGTATTAAGTAGACATATTCAAGGTTTCCGCCCTAGAGCGGAGCAAATTGAAATGGCGAAGGCAGTTGAGAAGGCAATTTATAATAAAGACTCGCTAGTCGTGGAAGCCGGAACAGGAACGGGAAAAACGTTCGCTTATTTAGCGCCCGCCTTACTTTCAGGAAAGAAAACAATTATTTCGACTGGTTCTAAAAATTTACAAGATCAACTTTTTAAACGAGATTTGCCAGCAATAAAAAAAGCGCTGAATTACACGGGAAAAACCTCATTATTAAAGGGGCGAAGTAATTACTTGTGTTTGGAGCGTTTAGAGCAATTAATTGCACAGGGGGTATTAGGCGATAAATCTGTACTGGCAGATTTATTTAAAGTTCGACAATGGAATACGGCGACTAAAACGGGAGATTTGTCGGAATGTGTTACTCTTGCTGAAGATAGTCCTATAATTCCTCAATTAACTAGCACGGCAGAAAATTGCCTGGGATCGGATTGTCCAAATTATACCGATTGTTATGTGGCATTGGCGCGTAAAAAAGCCTTAAATGCCGATCTTGTTGTGGTCAATCATCATCTATTTTTTGCCGATATGGCAGTGAAAGAGAATGGTTTTGGCGAGTTAATTCCACAGGCGGAAAATATTATTTTTGATGAAGCTCACCAGATACCGGATATTGCTAGTCAATATTTCGGCCAATCAATTACTTCACGCCAACTATTTGAATTATGTAAAGACATTAATATTGTTTATCGTACTGAACTGAAGGATATGAAGCAGCTGGGCAATGCCTCCGATGCATTGCAAAAAACGGTACAAGATTTTCGTTTGTTGCTTGGTGAAGGAAATAAACGAGGAAATTGGAGAGAATTACAGCGGCAAAGTGCGGTCGAAAAATCCTTTAAATTGTTGCAGGAACGTTTAGTTTTTTTATCCGAAGTAATTAAATTGGCATTAGGGCGTTCACAAACGCTAGACAATATTTTTGAGCGGGTAGAGCAGTTTAAAATTCAATGTCAGCGTTTATCGGAAACGGAAGTAGTGGGTTACTGCTATTGGTATGAAACTTTTACTAGGCAATTCGGCTTACATATTACCCCTTTGACGGTAGCAGATAAATTCGGCGAACAATTAAACACTAAACAAGCCTCTTGGATTTTTACTTCCGCGACACTTGAAGTAGGGGGAACATTTGATTATTTCCGCCAGCGTTTAGGTATTAACCAAGCGTCGCAGATGATTCTACAAAGCCCTTTTAATTATGAGCAGCAAGCATTACTATGTGTACCTAGATATTTACCTAATACCAATCAACAGAGTCCACAGTCTAAATTAGGCGAAATGCTTTTACCGATTATCGAGGTCAATAATGGACGCTGTTTTGTGCTTTGTACTTCCTATTTAGTTATGCGTCAATTAGCGCTATATTTTCGGGAGAATAGCAATTTATCAGTGCTTTTACAGGGGGAAAGTTCAAAGGGAAAATTGCTTGAACAATTTGTTAATGAAAAACGAAGTGTTTTAGTTGCGACTTCCAGTTTCTGGGAGGGAATTGATGTGAGGGGGGATGCACTGTCTTTAGTTATTATTGATAAATTGCCCTTTACTGCACCCGATGAACCTTTACTAAAAGCGAGAATTGAAGATTGTCGCCTACAAGGCGGAGATCCATTTAATGAAATACAAATTCCCGAGGCCGTGATTACTTTAAAACAAGGCGTAGGGCGTTTAATTCGAGATGTAACCGATCGTGGCGTAGTAATAATTTGCGATAGCCGTTTGGTTATGCGTTCTTACGGGCAAGTTTTCTTACAAAGTTTGCCGAGCGCTAAACGTACTCGTGATTTGAATAAAGTGATACAATTTTTGGAAACAATTTAACAGGATATTTAATGAATAACTTCACACTACTCGCTTTAGATACTTCAACTGAAGCTTGTTCCGTTGCGTTGTACTATAAAGGGGAAAAAACGTTTATTCACGAATTAACGCAACGAACTCATACTAAACGTATTTTACCGATGGTTGATGAAATTTTACGACAATCAGGAATCACTCTAAAGCAAATCGAAGCATTAGCATTTGGACGTGGGCCCGGAAGTTTTACTGGTGTCCGGGTTGGTAGCGGAATTGCTCAAGGATTGGCTTTAGGGGCAGATTTACCGATTTTACCCGTATCGAATTTAACCGCAATGGCACAAGCAGCTTTTGAGCTTTATCAAGCGGAAAGTGTGGCGGCCGCCATTGATGCGCGTATGAATGAAGTGTATTTTTGCCGTTTGCAACGCCAAAAAGTGCGGTCAAATTCGGCAGTGTTTTTTGAATGGCAAGCGGTTGTTGATGAGCAAGTCTGTTCGCCAGAACAGGCGATTGCTCAAATGCAAGAACATAATGAGTTTTTAGTCGGCACGGGTTGGCGATCCTATCCGCAATTTCAGCAGCAAGGATGGAACGGTTCGGATATTGAATTGCCTAACGCATTATATATGTTGGATATTGCGTTAAATGATTGGCAACAAGGCAAAGCTGTTTCTGCATTAGATATTGAGCCGGTTTATTTGCGTAATGAGGTAACTTGGAAAAAATTACCCGGTAGGGAATAACAGTTAGGAGTCGTCATGATGAAAAAAACAATCCTATTTTTAACCGCAATTTTGTGCCTTTCCGCTTGTGTTGTATCTCCACGAGGTCTAGAAACGAAAAAATTTAAAATCACTGAGCTGCAACAAATTCTGCCAGAAGATTATGCTTGTGCTTGTAAGCCGATTAGGTTGGGTGGAAAAGTGATCTCTGCAACTGCGTTAGAAAAGCAAACGAGATTAGAAATTTTAAGTTTGCCGGTTTATTCGTTGTCTGCCAAACCTCAACTAGATAGTATTTCCGATGGACGTTTTATTGCCTATGTGGATGGTTTTATTGATCCGGAGGTATTGAAGGATCGCTATATTACAATTGGTGGAGTGCTGAAAAAACAGGAAAAAGGTAAAGTCGATAAGGCAAACTATAATTATCCGATAGTTGCCGTAGAGCATTATCGCTTATGGCGGCTAGGGACAGATTACTATCGAGATTATGATGATTGGGAATTAAATTGGGGATGGCATCGCCATTGGAATTATCCGCCACAAATTCGCTATTACTTGTATTAAATGCTAAAATCCTGCCTTTTCTCATATTGAGGACAAAAAATGGAAAAAATTTGGTTTCAAAACTATCCCGAAGGCTCGCCAACTGAGCTAGATACATCGAGATACATATCAATCTTAGATATGTTTGAAAAAGCGATTCGGGAACACCCGGATCGTCCCGCCTATATTAATATGGGAAAGGTACTGACATTTCGAAAATTAGAAGAGCGTAGCCGCGCGTTTGCCGCTTATTTACAAAATGAATTAAAGTTAAAGCGAGGTGAGCGTGTTGCGTTGATGATGCCGAACTTATTACAGTATCCTATTGCTTTATTTGGGATATTGCGCGCTGGGTTAATCGTAGTGAATGTGAACCCGCTTTATACTCCGAGAGAGTTGGAACATCAATTACAAGATAGTGGCGCAACAGCGATTGTTGTGGTGTCTAATTTTGCCTCAACCTTAGAAAAAATCGTATTCAATACAAAAATTAAACACGTTATTTTAACCAGAATGGGCGATCAGCTTTCTTTTGGCAAACGTACTTTAGTTAATTTTATTGTGAAATATGTCAAAAAGCTTGTGCCAAAATATAAATTACCACATGCGGTAACTTTTCGTGAGGTATTGAGTGTCGGAAAATATCGTCAATATGTACGTCCACAAGTGGAACGTGAAGATCTGGCATTCTTACAGTATACGGGGGGAACGACCGGTGTTGCCAAAGGCGCAATGCTGACTCACGGAAATATCATTACAAATGTATTCCAAGCTAAATGGATTGCCGCTCCATTCTTAGGGGATAATAGTCGTCAACGCACGGCTGTACTCGCTCTGCCGCTGTATCACGTTTTTGCATTGACAGTAAATTGTTTGCTTTTTGTGGAATTAGGGATTACCGCTATTCTTATTACTAATCCAAGAGATATTGACGGATTTGTCAGGGAATTAAAGAAATACCGCTTTAATGCGATTACTGGTGTAAATACATTATTTAATGCGCTATTAAATAATGAAAATTTTAAAGAAGTGGATTTTTCCAATTTAACTTTATCTGTTGGTGGAGGAATGTCTATACAGCAATCTGTTGCAACTCGCTGGCACGATCTGACTGGTTGTAACATTATCGAGGGTTATGGGATGACAGAATGCTCGCCTTTAATTGCTGCTTGCCCGATCAATGTTGTGAAGCATAATGGTACGATTGGTGTACCTGTACCGAATACGGATATCAAAATTATTAAAGAAGATGGTAATGAGGCTGCTATTGGTGAGGCTGGAGAATTATGGGTAAAAGGCGAACAGGTGATGAAAGGTTATTGGCAGCGTCCGGAAGCAACGAGTGAAGTAATTAAAGACGGCTGGATGGCAACTGGGGATATTGTTGTTATGGATGAAAGTTATAGCTTGCGAATTGTTGATCGTAAAAAAGATATGATTTTAGTTTCCGGTTTTAACGTTTATCCGAATGAGATCGAAGATGTGGTTATGTTGAATTATAAGGTCTCTGAAGTTGTTGCTATCGGTATACCACATGAAGTTTCAGGCGAAACAATTAAAATTTTTGTCGTGAAAAAAGATGAAAGCCTGACTCGAGATGAATTACGTCAACATTGTCGTCAACATCTGACCGGCTATAAAATTCCTAAGGATATTGAATTCCGTGATGAACTACCGAAGAGCAATGTTGGAAAAATTTTACGTCGAGTGTTAAGAGACGAAGAGTTGGCGAAACGACCAGCACAGTAAATAAAATTCGGGATATATTGATTATCCCGTTTCTTTTCCCTTCCAAATAGAAGGATTTTGGTGTAACTAGAATAGTTACACAGTTGCAAGATAGAAAATGATAAAAGAGCTTAGAAATTTACCAAACTTTTCCTTGATTACGGATAATTTAATGCTGTTCGAGGTTTGTCGAGAGGCGCAACAGCAAAGTGCGGTTGCTTTAGATACGGAATTTGTTAGGGTCTCCAGTTATTATCCAAAATTAGGATTAATTCAACTATATGATGGTGAGCGGGTTTCTCTTATTGATCCGTTAGCAATTACGGATTTTTCGCCTTTCATCGAATTATTAAGAAACCATAGAGTAAAAAAAATTTTACATGCTTGTAGTGAGGATTTAGTCGTTTTTCTCCAAGAGTTTTCTCAATTACCAGAGCCTATGGTTGATACTCAAATAATGGCGAGATTCTTGAAAATTTCAAATTCAGTGGGTCTGGCCACATTAGTACAGCATTATTTTAATATTGAAATTGATAAAGGAGCCACGCGAACAAATTGGCTCAAGCGTCCACTATCTCCTATACAATTACAATATGCGGCAAATGATGTATGGTATTTGCTAGCATTATATCAACATATGCAGCAAGAGTTACTTGCAACACCGTGGCAACAAGCGGTAGCTGACGATTGTCAGTTAGCATTGAATAAATGCCTTAATACTCAAGATAAAGATCCGTCAAATGCCTATTTGGATATTGCCAATGCGTGGAAACTTAATCCTCAAGAATTAATGCGTTTAAAGTTATTGGCTCAGTGGCGGCAAAAAACCGGAATGGAACGGGATTTAGCATTATCTTATGTAGTAAAAGCAGATAGTTTGTGGAAACTGGCTAAGTTTTCCCCTAAAAATATATCAGAAATGTTGCAATTGGGGTTATCCGAAACAGAAGTACGGATTCGTGGTAAAAAAATGTTACAAATCTTGCAGCAAGCAAAAAAATATCCATTGGAAGAGTACCCTGTTAAAATCCTTCGTATAGCGGATGAGACTGACTATAAGACAGTGATGAAAAGATTGCAGGGAAAACTAAATGAATTGACGCCTGAAGGATTGTCATCAGAGATTATTGCCAGTAAACGAAGCTTAGAAAGCTTATTCAAGTGGCATCGTATTGAGAGACAAGATCCAAAGAAATTACCAGAATTATTAATTGGTTGGCGACGAGATATCGGCTTACAGCTGTCTGCGCTGATTGATTAAAAGATTTAAAAAAATTGACCGCACTTAATTAAAGTGCGGTTAATTTTTGAGGATTTTATAAGGTTCTAGCATAAGGTGTTGCTTCCTTTCTCCATTTAATATACTCATAAATTCTCCATATTAAAATTGCTTTGGGATTAAACTAGAATAAGGAGGGAATTAGAATATGGAAAGATTGACCGTAATAGAGAAAATATTGGCAAGAGAGACTATTTTATATTTTCTATGTAGTTGTGATTCTCAAGATTAGGGATGCAAGTTTGCATCCCTAATTTTATAATTTTTATTACTGTGTCGCTTGGATTGCGGTTAAGGCAATAGTGTATACAATATCATCTACTAATGCACCACGAGAAAGATCGTTCACTGGTTTACGCATACCTTGTAGCATTGGACCAATAGATACCAAGTCTGCAGAGCGTTGTACCGCTTTATAAGTGGTATTTCCAGTATTTAAATCAGGGAATACGAATACGGTTGCTTTACCTGCAACAGGGGAATCTGGTGCTTTGGAACGTGCAACATCTTCCATTACTGCCGCATCATATTGTAACGGTCCATCAATCAATAGATCAGGGCGTTTTTCTTTTGCGATACGCGTTGCCTCTTTAACTTTTTCTACATCAGCACCAGAACCTGATGTACCTGTTGAATAAGAGATCATTGCTACTTTCGGATCAATTCCAAAGGCTTTTGCTGAATCTGCCGATTGAATAGCAATTTCCGCAAGTTGTTCGGCTGTCGGATCAGGGTTTACCGCGCAGTCGCCGTAAACTAATACTTGATCCGGCAATAACATAAAGAAAATAGATGAAACGATTGAACTACCTGGTGCGGTTTTGATAATTTGCATCGGTGGTCTGATAGTATTTGCCGTCGTATGTACAGCGCCAGAAACTAAACCGTCCACTTCGTTTGCCTCTAACATCATAGTACCTAGAACGACGGTATCTTCTAGTTGTTCGCGTGCAGAGGTTTCTGTCATTCCTTTTGCTTTGCGTAATTCAACCAATCGATCAACGTAATTTTCACGGACATCGGCAGGATTGATAATCGTTATACCTTGACCTAATACAACGCCTTGTGCTTCAGCAACACGTTTGACATCGTCTGGGTTTGCTAACAATACACATTCTGCAATACCACGTTCGGCACAAAGTGCTGCAGCTTTGATTGTACGAGGTTCATCTCCTTCAGGGAGAACAATACGTTTTTTGGCAGTGCGAGCAAGCTCGGTTAATTGGTAACGGAAAGCTGGAGGAGAAAGGCGGCGTAAACGTGTTGAAGCCGCAACTAAATTATCGATAAAGGCATTATCAAACTGTTCGCTAGTGTAACGTTTGATGTTTTCGATCCGTTCTTTATCATCGCTAGGTACTTCAAGATTAAAACTTTGTAAGGCAAGTGCAGTTTGCCAAGTATTACCCTCAATTCGGAAGATCGGTAATTTGGTACTTTCAAAAGCATGCTGGCATAATTTTTTTATCTGCGCATCAATTTTATATCCGCCAGTTAATAATATACCACCGATTTCTACACCGTTCATTGCGGCGAGCGCTGCAGCAACTAAAACATCGGGACGATCCGCGGATACTACTAATAAACTACCTGTACGGAAATGTTCAAGCATATTAGGTAAACTTCTTGCACAGAAGGTAATTCCACGGATACGACGATTGATATCGCCTTCATTGATAATTGCTGCACCAAGGTGCTTGATAATATCTTGTGCACGAGTTGCAATGAGTTCCGCGGACCAAGGTACACAAGCTAATAATTTAATTGGGCTGTTTGCAAATAGCTTATTCACTTCCGATTCGCTGTTATGGCTATGCTGGAAAGAATCAAAAATTTCAGCGAGGTCAGGGCGAGTACGACCGGATTCGTCAACTGGCGCATTAAATTTATTGACTACTACGCCAAGAATATTTGGATTATTTTTTCCACCGAATAAAGACGCTGCTGCTTCTACGCGTTCTTTGAGTTCTTCCGGAGTTTCTGTTGCCGGTGCTGCGACCAAAATAATTTCTGCATCCAATGCTTGAGCAATTTCATAGTTAATACTATTTGCATAGCCGTGTTTACGGGTTGGAATTAAGCCTTCGACAATGACAATTTCATTGTTTTTAGTTAATTGTTGGTGATTAGCGACAATTTTTTCTAGTAATACGTCTGATTGGTTTTGCCCGATTAAGGATTCTGCGACACTTAACATAAATGGTTCTGCTGTATCGAGATTAGTACTGGTACGAATAATCGAGGTAGTGCGATCTAGTTTATCTTCGCCGGAACTAGGTTGGGAAATCGGTTTCATAAAACCGACTTTAGCACCTTTTTGTTCTAAAGATTGAATAAGACCTAGGCTGATACTAGTAAGCCCGACTCCGGCACTGACAGGAATTAAAATAATAGTACGAGACATAATAACCCTTATTTATTTTTGATTATAAAATGAAAACTGCCGAATTTTTCGGCAGTTTATAATTATGATTAGAAACTAAGTTTTGCGGTATCTTGTGCAATGACTAATTCTTCATTAGTCGGAATAACAAACGCAATAGGTGTATTATCCGCAGTGATCACGCCTTCATTACCAAAACGAGCAGCTAGGTTCTTTTCATGGTCTAGTTGATAGCCAAATAATTTTAAGTGTTTCAGTGTTTCTTCACGCACTTTTGCTGAGTTTTCACCAATACCGCCGGTAAAGACAATGGCATCTAAACGCTCGCCAATGACCGCCATATAAGAACCGATATATTTTGCTAAACGGTAGCAGAATACATCTAATGCACGTTTTGCTGATTCTTCGCGACTGTAATTGTCTTCTGCATAACGGCAATCACTAGTAACTTCGGTTAAACCTAAAAGGCCAGATTTTTTCACTAAGGTATCTTCGATTTGTTCAACAGACATTCCTAATGTTTTATGCATATAGAAGATAATAGCTGGATCTAAATCGCCTGAGCGAGTTCCCATGACTAAGCCTTCTAACGGTGTAAAGCCCATTGAGGTATCAATACATTTACCATTACGCACTGCGGCAACAGATGCGCCGTTACCCAAGTGGCAAGTAATAACATTTACTTTATTTTCAGCAACACCTAAACGTTTTGCCGCTTCACGGCTGATAAAATAATGGCTGGTACCGTGCATACCGTAACGGCGAACACCGTGTTCTTTGTAAAGTGAGTAAGGAAGTGCATAAAGAAACGCTTCTTCTGGCATTGTTTGGTGGAACGCAGTGTCAAATACGGCAACATTTTTATCTTTTAAGTGAGGGAAAGCTTTGAACGCTTCTTCAATACCGATTAGATGTGCTGGGTTATGAAGGGGGGCAAATTCTGCTGCATCTTTAATACCTTGGATAACTTCATCGGTAATAACAACAGATTGGGTATATTTTTCTCCACCATGAACAACGCGATGACCGATCGCAGCAATAGAATTTTTTAATTCTTCGGTCAGAATATTCGATACGATAAAATTCAACGCTTCACTGTGTGCAGCACCTGCGCCTAAATCCGCATTGCCTTTCTCACCATTTAATTTCCATTTTATACGCGCTTCAGGAAGATAAAATGCTTCGGCCAAACCGGATAATTTTTCATCACCGGATACTGGGTCAAGAATAGCGAATTTTAATGAAGAGCTACCGCAGTTTAGGATAAGAACAAGTTTTGACATAGATGACCTATATAATTAGAAGTTAGTTAATAGAAATTCGTCAATTAGAGACGAGCGTAAAAATTTTGCATAGGATACACCTTTTGCACAACAAAATAAATTCTGCTAAGGGGAAAAAATTAGATCTTTATCAAAAAATTTGAAAATTTAAACTTTTTTAGGTGTTTTTTGTTCGGTAGTCAAATCATTGTAATAGGAGTATGATGTAAGTATATTTATAAGTAGATGAGTTTTTTGAACATTTTGCTTCATTTGTTGGCAAAATACTCTTTTATGTCGACTTAAGAGTGAACCCTAAATTTGAATTTTGTCATACGCTAAATAAAGGATTTTATGTCATTTTTTTCTCTTTTAAAACGAGGGCAAGCCTATATGAAAACTTGGCCTTTAGAATCTAAACTAGGAATTATTTTTCCTGAGAACCGCATTATTAAAGCGACACAATTTGCGCAAAAATTTATGCCTTTTATTGCTGTATTTTCTGTATTGTGGCAGCACCTATATGCGAAATCCGATATGTTGGCATTTTCTCTTGCAATTTTGACCGCACTTTTTTCCTTACTTTTGCCTTTGCAAGGTTTGTATTGGTTAGGTCATCGCTCGTTACAACAATTGGATCCACAAAGTGCGGTTTGGTTTTATGATATTTACGAACGGTTGAAGAAATTGCACGAACCTTTACCGCTTATTAAAGATCAACCAACTTATCAAAATTTAGCTGAGTTATTACAACAAGCTCAGCGAAAATTAGATAAAAGTTTTTGGCAGGAAATTTGATTTGCGCATACGCAAACGTTTTCTTTTAGGTCGGATTTTTGTAAAATAGCGTGGTCGTTTTTTGGGGAGCGACCATTTTTAATTTAAGAGAGTTTTTAATGATTGATTATATTATCATCGGTATTATTGTTTTTTCCGTCATTGTCAGTTTATTGCGCGGTTTTGTACGAGAGGTAACATCATTAGCTAGTTGGATTGTCGCTTTTATTGTTGCTGGTCAATTTTATCCCTATCTTGCCGCTTATTTAACTCAAATTGAATCTGTTTATATCCGAAATGGCGCAGCAATCGCCATTTTATTTATTGCCACGTTAATTGTTGGCGCAGTAGTTAATTATGTTATTTCTCAATTAGTAGATAAAACAGGCTTAACTGGTACTGATAGAGTGCTTGGTGCGGCATTTGGTTTTTTACGCGGTGTATTGATTGTTGCTGCGATTTTATTTTTTATGGATACCTTCACTAATTTTGAACAAAGCGATTGGTGGAAAGAATCTACATTAATTCCTCACTTTGGCTTCATTATTGAATGGTTTTTTCAACAACTACAAGCCAATTCTGGTTTCTTAAACTCAACTTTTAAATAGATAAGGACAAGCAAAATATGTGTGGTATCGTTGGTATTGTCAGCCAAACTCCCGTCAATGAAGCGATTTATGCCGCTTTGATATTGTTACAGCATCGTGGGCAAGATGCCGCAGGTATTGTTACCGTAGATGATGAAAGTCGTTTTCGTTTGCGTAAGGCGAACGGTTTAGTTAGTGATGTTTTTCAGCATGTACATATGTTGCGTTTACAGGGAAATGCAGGGATAGGGCATGTTCGTTATCCGACTGCGGGTAGTTCCAGTGTGTCTGAAGCACAGCCTTTTTATGTCAATTCTCCTTATGGCGTAACATTAGTTCACAATGGTAACTTAACTAATTCCACCGAATTAAAGGATAAGCTGTTTCGAGTAGCTCGTCGCCATGTTAATACTAATTCCGACTCTGAATTATTGCTCAATATCTTAGCTAATCATCTTGATACTATAAAAAAATATCATCTTAACCCGCAAGATATTTTTAGTGCAGTCAAAAATACTCATAGAGATATTAAAGGTGCTTATGCTTGTCTCGCTATGATTATCGGGCATGGTATGGTGGCATTTCGTGATCCGTTTGGTATTCGCCCTTTGGTGTTAGGTAAACGGGAAGAAAACGGTAAGACTGAATATATGTTTGCCTCAGAATCTATTGCTTTGGATGTGGTGGGTTTTGAATTTGTTCGAGATATTGAACCGGGTGAAGCTGTGTATGTAACCTTTGATGGCGATATTTATTCACAGCAATGTGCTGATAGTCCCGTATTGAAACCTTGTATTTTTGAGTATGTCTATTTTGCTCGCCCTGATTCAACCATGGACGGCGTATCGGTATATGCAGCACGAATGCATATGGGCGAACGACTTGGTAAAAAAATTGCACGAGAATGGCAAAATGAACTGGAGAATATTGATGTAGTTATTCCTATTCCGGAAACTTCAACGGATATCGCGTTACAAATTGCTAAAGTCTTGAATAAACCTTATCGTCAAGGTTTTGTAAAAAACCGTTATGTGGGTAGAACTTTTATTATGCCTGGTCAAGCGCAACGTGTTAATTCTGTTCGTCGTAAACTAAATACGATTTCTTCCGAGTTTAGAGGAAAAAATGTATTGCTAGTGGATGACTCTATCGTGCGGGGAACAACGTCTGAACAAATTGTTGATATGGCACGAACCGCTGGCGCTAAGAAAATTTATTTTGCGTCAGCGGCACCTGAAATTCGTTACCCTAATGTATATGGAATTGACATGCCGACAAAGCAGGAATTAATCGCTAATGGTCGTAATGTGGAAGAAATTGCAGAATTAATTGGTGTTGATAAACTGATTTTCCAAAATTTAGATGATTTGAAAGAATCTGTTAAAGAGGAAAATTCAGCGATCCAAGAATTTGATTGCTCGGTATTTACTGGGGAATATATTACTGGCGATATTACTGATGAATATTTAGATAATATTGCTCAACAACGTAATGATAAAGCTAAGAAAAAACGTGAGAAAGACGCAACAAATTTAGAGATTCATAACGAAAGGTAATATCTATCGCTTTTCTTGATAAATCAATAGATGTGATCTATTGAAACTTTATTAATGAGGGGCGTATAATGCAACCACCTCAGTCTCGGGGAAATAATTATTTTGAATCACAAAAACGGAGATTATATTATGTCTAAATCATCAATTGGCTTAAGTGTTGCCTCTTCTGAAAAATTAGCTAAAGCATTAAATAATTTATTGGCAAACTATCAAGTATTTTACACCAATGTTCGTGGGTATCACTGGAATATTAAAGGAACAAACTTTTTTGAATTACATGCTAAATATGAAGAGATTTATAGCGATTTAGTGGTAAAAGTAGATGAAATTGCAGAACGTATTTTAACCTTAGGTTACACACCTGCAAATGCTTATAGCCAATATTTAAGCCTTTCTACTATCAAAGAAGATATTGCTGTTAGCACTGAGGCTGGCACTTTAAAAGGGACGCTAGAAGGTTTTAAAACCTTATTAACACAGCAACGTGAAATTTTAGTATTAGCTGGAGAAGCTGATGATGAAGGTACGGCTTCACAAATGAGCGATTATATTAAAGAACAAGAGAAATTAATTTGGATGTTTACTTCCGCTTGTGCTAGTTGTAATGCTTAATAAAGCATTTTATTCAAAAAATAATATTTGAATAGAACGGGTATAAAGGTGCATTTAATGCGCCTTTATTTTTTTGAATAAATTTTTACTTTCATTATTTGTTTGGTTGTAACGTAGGTGTTTATATCAAATTAGAAAAAATATAGGGAGACTTATACCAATTAAATGAATCTATATGAGGAATTTAAGTAAGTTAAAAGATGACGGTAATTTATCATATAACCTTATATACAAACTTGATTATGAACTGAGTATTAGCATACTGTATAATACTGGCTTCTAAAAGTGCGGTTAAATTTGAGCTTATTTTATATAATGCTCCTTTAAAAGCTTTGCTATTATTGATGGTAAGTGCTTTTAAAAGTTGTAGGACTTAGGCCACTTCCTATTATTTGAAATCTATATAAAAAAACCGGAGTCTGAATTAGCCTCCGGTTTTTTGACCTAACAAATCTACTTTCTACTACCTGTTGGAGTAAACTGCAATCTACTTGAACAGATAGGCGTATATTATAGCTGTTATCAATATATGTCAATAGGAATTATTCTCATTTAGGCGGGTGAAATCTTCATTTTTCCAATTATTTTAGTTTTTGCTATACTTATGGCCTTTTAATTAATGACTTACAAAGGAAAACCTATGGAAAATATGCCTAATTGTCCAAAATGCCACGGTGAATATGTTTATCACGATTCAATCAATTTTGTTTGCCCTGATTGTGGTAATGAATGGAACGGAGAAGAAAAATCAACAGATACTGATGTATTTATTGTAAAAGATAGTAATGGTAATCTTTTACAAGATGGCGATGATGTAATTTTGATCAAAGATTTAAAAGTAAAGGGATCTTCTATCGTATTAAAGAAAGGTACAAAAGCAAAAAATATCCGTCTTGTTGATGCTGATCACGATGTTGATTGTAAAATTGACGGGCAGCCTTTTTCGTTAAAATCTGAATTTTTAAAGAAAGCGTAATATTTTAGTGAATAAATCACTGTAAAAGATAAATTGCTCTCTCTATGAAGATTTTCCCTTAATAAAGGGGATAAGCCAAGACAGTGCTAAACTCAAATTATATAGTATTTAAAATACTTGGCTTTTTAGATAACTTACCTAAAATAGGTGTATTTGCCTGTTAATTTCTAATTCAGGGTATACACTGATAGAAGCAGAAGCAGAAGCAGAAGTAGAAGCAGAAGCAGAAGCAGAAGCAGAAGCAGAAGCAGAAGCAGATGCAGAAGCA
>MLAA01000041.1 GCA_001998905.1 Rodentibacter caecimuris
CTGATGGTATAGATGATAGTTTTACAGTTGATTCCAATATATTAATTTCATTAAAACGTAGTTTGTTTAAAGATATAAGTGGAAAAGGGAATAGAATGATATCCACGGGTTATATTAAGAAAAAAACTTATATTTATGATAATAAATACTTTAAAACCAAAATGTATTTAGTTAAGGGTGATAAAATTTTAATACTTGCCGCCAAGCAAGATCAAGTAACAAATAAAAAATGGTATCAAGTTTATTTTAAAGGGAAAAAAGATATGATTGTTTGGATTGATGCTAATGATGTTGAATATTTAAGTTTGTCTACTAAGTTTTTAGAATTTAATAGGTAGTTAGAGTTGTTTAATAGAATTCCTGTATATAAGGAAATATTTTATAGTAAAAAGTAATAAATAGTATTTTTTAGACTGCTTTCGTTCTATCTCTTTATCCGATATTTTTTTTTGAGTCTTAATTTAAAAAGACTCTTAATTATTTTTCAGATTTTGGTGTTTATGGTACTATTACTATTACATGGATGGTTCATGGTGGAGGGAATACTATTTCTATTAGATTAGAATTATATCTCTATTTGAGAGATAAAGTATTTGATTATTCTAATAAATACATTAATAAAATTAGTTAATATTAAAAATATGATCTATTAAGTAAATATATATTAAACCAAAAAGTTTATTGGGGAAGGATAAAGAGTATTAAATTATATATTTATTTTTCGTTTTTCACAATTAAACAATCAACGGCTCAAATTGTAATCAAAGTGCGGTTAATTTCGGTAGCGTTTCTTCTTCGTCCTCTCAGTTTCTTCTCAATCTTTCTATGAAAAATTTATAAAGATGAGGTTTGTTTATCTAGTATATCTAAGGATAGAATTGATTCTTATATGTCTTAATATTCATTAAATAACAGCACTATCAATATTATATATTTTCTTTAACGTATTAAGTGTTTTTTTGGTTCTTAGTCTACTAACTTCAATATCAACTTACTAAATTATTTTTATGTTGGTAAATATATAATTTAGTACTTTAAATATATTAACCTCTCTCTTATCGTGATATTTCAAGGATGAATAGTTCTATTGCTTCTGCTAGATAATTCATAGCTAATAAGATTGTTTTTCCTTTAAGGTCAATAAATTCATAGGGAAAATTCCGGTTTTCCATAATTGATTTAACTTTTTCCTTTACTTCTTAATTTGTACAGGAGGAGGTTTTATTATAAGCCGCTAACATTATAGTTAACGTTAGAATTGATAGAATAAAAGGCAATTTTTCATTGTATTCTCCAAAGATAGAAATATTGAGCAATTATGTGATTGTATTAGCAATATATTGACCTAAGATGTTGTATAGGAAGGAGATATTAAAGCACTAGAATCAAGGAAAAAGGTATGTAGGAAGACACTAAATTTCTACCAATTTTCTTTGTTTTAGGCTATTCTATGGGCTATTTTCTGAGATCATTTTAATCGCAAAATGCGGTTATCTTTTTATTTTTTTAAGGTAATTTTATGCAACAACAATATAATCCAGCGGTGATTGAGCCTAAGGTTCAGCAATATTGGGCGGAAAATAAGGTATTTAAAGCGGTAAAAGACGCATCAAAAGAGAAATATTATTGCTTATCCATGTTGCCGTATCCGTCTGGTCGTTTACATATGGGGCACGTTCGTAATTATACGATTGGTGATGTGGTATCCCGTTATCAGCGAATGATCGGTAAAAACGTGTTGCAACCCATGGGGTGGGATGCTTTCGGTTTACCGGCGGAAGGTGCGGCGGTGAAGAATAATACTGCTCCGGCGAAATGGACCTATGAAAATATTGAATATATGAAAAATCAGCTCAAAGTGTTGGGCTTTAGTTATGATTGGGATCGGGAAGTAACCACTTGCCGTCCGGAATATTATAAATGGGAACAGTGGTTTTTCACTGAATTGTACAAAAAAGGCTTAGTTTATAAAAAAACCTCAACAGTAAACTGGTGTCCAAACGATGAAACTGTACTAGCGAATGAACAAGTACATGAGGGTTGCTGTTGGCGTTGTGATACACCTGTTGAGCAACGTGAAATTCCACAATGGTTTATTAAAATTACTGATTACGCCGAGCAATTATTGAATGGTTTGGACGGCTTAACCCAATGGCCGGATCAAGTAAAAACAATGCAACGTAACTGGATTGGACGCTCTGAAGGGGTTCAAATCACGTTTAAAGTGAAAGACTGCGACGAAACCGTGGACGTTTATACTACTCGCCCAGATACTTTCTACGGCGTTACCTATATGGCGGTAGCTGCAGCTCACCCGTTAGCAACTCGTGCAGCAGAAAATAACTCTGAATTAGCGGCTTTTATCCAAGAAACAAAAAATGTGAAAGTTGCTGAAGCTGAGCTTGCCACGATGGAGAAAAAAGGTATGGCAACAGGTCTGTACGCTATTCACCCGATTACAGGTAAAGAAATTCCAATTTGGGTGGCGAATTTCGTATTGATGCATTATGGCACGGGGGCAGTAATGGCTGTACCCGCACATGACCCGCGCGATTATGAATTTGCCAATAAGTATGGTTTGCAGATTTCACCGGTAATTGAACCGCTTGATGGTCGTGAATGGGATTATAGCCAAGCTGTTTTTTCTGAGCACGGAAGCCTAATTAATTCCGATGAATTTAATGGCTTGGAATTTGACGCTGCCTTTAATGGCATTGCCGATAAATTGGAAGCAATGGGTGTGGCAAAACGCCAAGTAAATTACCGCTTACGTGATTGGGGAGTTTCTCGCCAACGTTATTGGGGGGCGCCAATTCCAATGATGATACTGGAAGATGGAGAAGTGGTTACCGTGCCATTAAAAGATTTGCCAGTCATTCTACCGGAAGATGTACAAATGGATGGTGTGAAAAGCCCAATTAAAGCCGATCAAAACTGGGCAAAAACTACCTATGAAGATAAGCCTGCACAGAAAGAAACGGATACTTTTGATACCTTTATGGAATCCTCGTGGTATTACGCCCGTTATACTTGTCCACAATTTGACCAAGCAATGTTGGATAAAGAAGAAGCTAATTATTGGCTTCCTGTCGATCAATATATCGGTGGAATTGAACACGCGACAATGCACCTGCTTTACTTCCGTTTCTTCCACAAATTATTACGGGATGCTGGCTTTGTAAACAGCGATGAACCCGCAGAAAAATTGCTCTGCCAGGGAATGGTGCTAGCTGATGCTTTTTATTACACCAGTCCAACGAATGAGCGTATTTGGGTTTCACCAACAGAAGTTACCCTTGAAAAAGATGAAAAAGGACGGATTTTGAGAGCCTTCGATAAAACGGGGCGTGAGTTGATACATAGCGGTATGACCAAAATGTCCAAATCGAAAAATAATGGTATTGATCCGCAAGAAATGGTAAATAAGTACGGTGCTGATACCGTTCGCTTGTTTATGATGTTTGCCAGCCCGGCAGAAATGACATTGGAATGGCAAGAGTCAGGGGTTGAAGGCGCGAAGCGTTTCCTTGGGCGTCTATGGAATTTAGTCTATGAATATCAACAAAATCCGACAGAAATCGTGGTAAATCCGACCGCACTTTCTGCTAATCAAAAAGCCCTTCGCAGAGATGTGCATAAAACTATTGCCAAGGTGAGTGATGATATTGGTCGTCGCCAAACTTTTAATACTGCAATTGCAGCAATAATGGAATTGATGAATAAACTCACCAAAGCACCACTTACCGACGAGCAGGATCGGGCAGTAATGGCGGAAGCTTTGAGTGCAGTAGTGCGGATGCTCTACCCAATCACTCCACATATTTGTTTTGAACTGTGGAATGCTCTTGGTAATAGGGAAATTATTGATTTTGCTCCTTGGGTACAAGCAGATGAAGAGGCAATGGTAGAAGATGAGAAATTAATTGTGGTGCAAGTAAACGGTAAAGTCCGCGGTAAAATTACTGTTTCCGCCAATGCTACGGAGCAAGAAATCAAAGCCCTTGCCAAAGCTGATGAAAATGTTGCTAAGTTCCTAGAAGGGGTGGAAATAGTCAAAGAAATTTACGTTCCACTTAAAATGGTGAGTTTTGCAGTAAGATAAGTCGCTATCTGAAAATAAGGTTCGCACAGCGAACCTTATTTACATTAGTCATAATGTAATTTGTCGGCAATTATGATTTAGGAATTATGGAAATCAGTTTTTGATTTAACTGAGCAATTAGAAAAATATTCCGATATGTAGATACCAACAAACAACATAAAGGAAAATGATATTGTTTAGTTGATTTATTTAGGTGGCTTGGTATGTTGTTTATCTTTCTTCTATTCTCTTTTGCTGTATTCCTTCTATTAAAGTGTGTAAACTCAACACGCTCCAACGTTTCTCATCTTTTGGGAACAGTGTTGGTTGTGAACCTATTTCATCTAAATATTGGCTAATTAGAAAACTGCCGAATAGCCATTTGCTATTTTCCATTTGTAACGTAGGAATACGTCCTAATGGATTATCTTTATTATGGGGGAGTTTGGATCAAACGAATTAGTAATACGCAACATCTCTATTTGATTTTCAAGTTGATGATATTTCAATGTTACAACTGCTTTACATGCAAAGGCACTCGTTGTGGAATACCAAAGTTTCATTGTCCTTCCCCCCATTTATTATTTTTTACATCCTGGAAAACCTAATGCCTCACGGCTCGCATAATAGGCTTCAGCAACGCCTTTAGTTAAGGCACGAATGCGTAAAATATAACGTTGGCGTTCGGTTACCGAAATTGCTTTACGGGCGTCAAGTAGGTTAAAACTGTGTGCTGCTTTTAGAATACGTTCGTAGGCTGGCAACGGTAGTGGTTTTTCTAAACCGAGTAAATATTGCGCTTCCTTTTCATATTGTTCAAAGCATTGGAATAGAAAATCTACATCGGCATATTCAAAATTGTAAGTGGATTGTTCCACTTCGTTTTGGTGGAATACATCACCGTAGGTGGTTTTACCAAGTGGCCCATCTGACCATATAAGGTCATAGACACTATCTACGCCTTGAATGTACATTGCCAAACGTTCTAAACCGTAAGTAATTTCTCCCGTAACGGGTTTACATTCTAAACCACCGACTTGTTGGAAATAGGTAAATTGTGTTACTTCCATTCCATTGAGCCATACTTCCCAGCCTAAGCCCCACGCCCCAAGAGTTGGATTTTCCCAGTTATCTTCCACAAAACGAATATCGTTTTGAGTTGGATCAAAACCGAGCATTTTCAGACTATCGAGGTAGCGTTCTTGGATATTCTCCGGCGAAGGCTTAATCACTACTTGAAATTGATAATAGTGCTGTAAACGATTTGGATTTTCACCATAGCGACCGTCAGTCGGGCGTCGAGACGGTTGCACATAAGCAAATGCCATCGGCTCTGGTCCTAAAGCTCGTAAACAAGTCATTGGGTGAGAGGTACCTGCTCCCACTTCCATATCAAAAGGTTGCACAACCGTACAACCTTGGTTTGCCCAGTAATCTTGTAGGGCTAAAATCATACCTTGGAAGGTTTTTATGTTGAATTTTGACATAATAATTGCTTGATTTGAGTAAACGAAATGCACTTGATTATACTGGAAATCATAAGGAGGATAAAGAACGGCACTGAATATATTGCATTCAAGAAATTACTTATATCAAAGCAAAGTAAATGACATTTCATATAATCTCATGGAACAACTTTCCAATAAATTCTATGATGATTAATCCGGGTACGACATATCGCACCCGATTTAACCATTTTATTTAATTAATGAGCTTGATCCCAATTGTTGCCTTCTCCGACATCAACTATCAGCGGAACAACTAACTCTGCAGCAGATTCCATTTTAGATTTAATTAATGCTTTAAATTCTGCTGCTTTTTCTGACCGCACTTCAAAAACTAATTCGTCGTGAACTTGCATAATCATAATAATATCAGGATGATTTTGAATTTCTGAGTCAAGTTGAATCATTGCTCGTTTGATAATATCAGCCGCTGTACCTTGCATTGGTGCATTAATTGCAACCCGCTCGGCAGCTTTGCGACGAATGGCATTTGAAGACTGAATATCCGGTAAATAAAGACGACGTCCAAATAGCGTCTCGACATAACCTTGTGATTTTGCTTTTTCCCGAATATCCAACATAAATTGTTGAACTTTTGGATAACGCTGAAAATATAAGTCTATATATTTCTGCGCATCCGTCCGGCTGATTCCTAACTGGTGAGATAGCCCGAAAGATGACATTCCATAAATCAAGCCGAAATTAATAGCTTTGGCATTACGACGTTGTTCCGCAGTAACTTGTTCAAGGGTAATACCGAAAATTTCTGCCGCTGTTGCTCGATGAATATCTTTGCCTTCTGTAAAAGCCCTAATTAAGCCATGATCGCCTGATAAGTGAGCCATTATCCTTAATTCAATTTGTGAGTAGTCTGCTGCAATAATATGGAATCCTTCACGGGCTATGAAAGCTTGGCGAATACGTCGTCCTTCTTCATTGCGAATGGGAATATTCTGCAGATTCGGATCACTGGATGACAGCCGTCCCGTTGCTGTAACTGCTTGATGATAAGAAGTATGTACTCTCCCAGTTTGAGGATTGACCATTTGCGGTAATTTATCGGTATATGTAGATTTGAGTTTACTTAATCCGCGATGTTCGACTAAGATTTTCGGTAGCTTGTGTTCATACGCTAGCTCCTCCAAGACTTCTTCGTTAGTTGATGGGGCGCCTTTTGGCGTTTTTTTTATTACCGGAAGCCCTAATGTTTCGAATAAAATTTCCTGTAATTGTTTAGTTGAGGCCAGATTAAATGTTTGCCCAGCAACCTCATAAGCCTGTTGTTCCAATTCCTGCAAACGGGCAGTAATTTCTTGGGATTGAATAAATAACGCATCGCTGTCGATTAATACACCATTTCGTTCCATACGGGACAATACTGATAGCAACGGTAACTCAACTTGTTCAAATAAATTTTGCAGGCTAGGTGAAGCGGCTAATTTTTCACTTAGTTGCTGATGTAATTTCATTGTTACATCAGCATCTTCTGCAGCATACTCCGCAGCCTGTTCTAATGGAATTTGGTTAAAGGTCAGTTGATTTTTCCCCTTACCAGCAATGTCTTCAAAACTGATTGTTTGATGACCCAGATAACGTTTTGCCAAATCATCCATATTGTGTCGTCCCGTACTATCTAACACATAGGATTCTAACATTGTATCAAATGCTACTCCTTGAACTTTAATGCCGTTACGAGCCAGAATAGTTAAATCATATTTAATATTTTGACCAATTTTTTTTATTTCAGGGTTTTCTAAAATAGTGCTTAAAGCAGAAAGTGCGGTCGTTTTTTCAAGAGTTTTTGGCGCACCAAGATAATCCAATTGCAAAGGTAGATAAGCTGCTTCTCCATTTTCTAATGCAAATGAAACACCGACTAGATTCGCAGACATATAATCTAAACTGTCGGTTTCCGTATCGATGGCAATTAATCTTTCTGTTTTGAGCTTTTCTACCCAGCGGGTTAAATCTGCAGGCTCCAATAGACATTCATATCGACTACTATCAATATCAATTTTAACCCAGTTTTCAACCACAGATCTTGCGGGATCTAATGCCTGTGTTGCTCGATAAGGGGTAGTGGCGCCGCTGTTTTCTCCGTTTAGCACTTCATTCAACCAACGTTTAAATTCATAACGTCCAAAATATTCTATAAGTTGATCGTTATTAGTATTCCCAAGAATAAGCTGATCATAAGTAATATCTAACGTTACATCGGTTTTAATCGTTGCTAATAAGTAAGATAAATCTGCTAATTCCTTTTGTTCTAGCAATTTTTCACCGAGTTTTTTGGCGCCTCTAATCGGCAAATCGGCAACTTTATCCAAATTAGCGTAAATCTCAGCCATACTACCGATACCTTGTAGCAATCCTAATGCTGTTTTTTCCCCAACACCGGCAACACCGGGAATGTTATCCGAGCTATCTCCCATTAATGCTAAATAATCAATAATCAATGACGGAGGAATCCCATATTTTTCCTTAACACCTTGTGGATCGAGTAATGTATCGTTCATCGTGTTGATTAGCATAATATTGTCATTAACCAACTGTGCCATATCCTTATCCCCTGTACTGATTAATACTTTTTTGCCTGCTTGGGACGCTTGTAGCGCTAAAGTACCTATAACATCATCGGCTTCTACTCCTTCTACGACCAGTAACGGAATTCCTAAGGCTTGGATAATATTATGTAAAGGTTGAATTTGGCGATGTAAATCATCTGGCATTGGTGGACGATGAGATTTATATTGTTCAAAAATTTCATCGCGAAAAGTTTTTCCCTTTGCATCAAATACGACGGCAATATGGCTAGGCTGGACTTGTGCAATTAGACTTTTTAACATATTTAATACGCCGTACATTGCTCCTGTTGGCTCATTTAGGGAATTAGTTAACGGTGGGAATGCGTGAAAGGCTCGATATAAATAAGAGGAACCGTCCACTAAAACGAATGGGTTTTCTGCAATTTTTGCCATAACTTTTCTCAAGATTTAACATTAATTCTTGGCATTATAGCGGAAATCCCCCAAAAGCCCTAAAAGGGGTTTACAAACCAAAGGTAAAGTATCAAAATTCTTAAAATTTCCACTCACTAACTAAGGAGAAAATATGAAACTTAAACATTCATTTATTGCAGGAATCTGTTCTATCGTGTTAATAACAGGTTGTTCAAATCAAACTGGAAGCCACCAAAACGCACAGTTACAAAATCAGGCAGCATTAGGTGTCGTTTGGTTACAACAATCGGGCGAATATCAAGCCTTAGCTCATCAAGCTTTTAACAGTGCTAAAGTTGCATTCAATCAATCAAAAGCAGTAAAAGGTAAGAAAAAGGCAGTTGTCGTTGATCTAGATGAAACAATGATTGATAACAGCGCTTATGCCGGTTGGCAAATCAATAACGGGAAACCTTTTGAGGGTGAAAGCTGGACTCGTTGGGTTAATGCTCGCCAAGTATCAGCAATTCCGGGGGCAATCGAATTTGCTAATTATGTTAATGCTAATAAAGGCACGATGTTTTTCGTATCAAACCGCAAAGATGAGGGTGAGAAACAAGCTACTATTGATGATATGAAACGCTTAGGTTTTAGCGGTGTCAGTGAAAAAACATTATTCTTGAAAAAAGATAAATCTAACAAATCGCCACGCTTTGCCGAAATAGAAAAACAGGGTTATGACATTGTGTTATATGTTGGCGATAACTTAAATGATTTCGGTGATGCAACCTATCGTAAATCTAATGTTGAACGCCGTAATTTTGTCAACCAAAATAAAGCATTATTTGGTACAAAATTCATTGTATTACCGAATCCAAATTATGGCGATTGGGAGGGCGGTTTAGATAAAAACTATTATAAAGGCGATGCACAAAATAAACTTAATATCCGCCAGAAAGCGATACACGCTTGGGACGGAAAATAATTAGAGATAAAAGATGTTATCCGATAAAGAAAAAATGCTGGCAGGTTTAGCTTATCAACCGTTTAGCGATGAATTAACACAGCTTCGATTAGAAAATAAAGAACGGCTATACGAGTATAACATTCTTACTCGACCTTCAGATAAAGCGAAAAAAGCCGAGTTAATTACTACAATTTTAGGTAAGTCAGGTAACACGCCTCATATTGTTTCACCTTTTTATTGTGATTATGGCTGCTTTATTGAAGTTGGAGAAAATTTTTTCGCTAACTACAACTGTACAATTCTGGATAGTGGAAGTGTAAAGATTGGTAACAACGTATTGTTTGCGCCGAATGTCAGCCTATATACTGTTGGGCACCCTCTTGATCCGGAACTGCGCAAACAAGAATGGGAACAAGCTTCACCTATTATTATTGGAGATAATGTATGGATTGGCGGCAATGTAATTATTTTATCCGGTATCACTATTGGCGATAACGTAGTTATAGGAGCTGGTAGCCTAATCAATAAGGATATTCCGCCAAACTGTCTTGTCGTTGGTAATCCTTGCCATATTGTGCGGGAGATCAATGAACAAGATCGCAAGCATTATCAGCAAACATATATGCCGCAGTAATTCTTTATCAAATTTTCAATCAGAATGAGCGGAATAAAACCGCTCATTTTTATTCAATAAATCTGTTTTTTCGGGTATAGTGAGTACCTATTTTCAATAAAGGATCTCAATATGAGGAAACCCACCATTCAAGTGGCAGCCGGAATTATTCGGAATGAATTCGGACAAATCTATTTAACTCAGCGCCTTGAAGGACAAGATTTTGCCCAAGCTCTCGAATTTCCTGGAGGGAAAGTTGATCAAGGAGAAACTCCGGAGCAGGCACTAGCAAGAGAATTAGAAGAAGAAATCGGAATACACATTCTAAGTGCGGTCATTTTTGAGCGGTTTTTATTTGAATACCCAACTAAAATTATCCAATTTCATTTTTATTTAATTGAACAGTGGGTAGGTGAGCCTTTTGGACGTGAAGGACAAGAAGGAATGTGGATTGCCCAAAGCGATTTAGATTCGGGTCAGTTCCCTCCAGCAAATCATAAGCTGATTCAACGCTTACTGGCGGAAGTCGAGCAATGCGCTTATTAGGGGCCAAATACTCTGGGCATTTCAGGGGAAATCAAATCATGTTGTAAAAATTACTTTCTCGGCAACCCCATCATTTTTCCTATAAAGACTGTTTCCTATGGGTAGCTTTTTACTCATAGGAATCAAATGACAATTGAGCGAGTTATAGATTTCCGTTCTCAGATCACGTTCAGAAATTCTTAACCTATATAGATTTATTTAATGCCTTATTCTTTAGTAATGAGTCCTTCTAATCTACACGACAATATAGCGTATGTTCTCTGTATATGGAAAACAGTGCAAAAGATTAGCCTAGGAAAAGGTAAAAACGCCAGAGTACATTTTATAGAATCCTTTTGTGCAGGGGAAAATAACCCCTTCAACACATTTTTGTCGTAATATCTGCCAATTGTTCCCAAATTTCATCACTAAACTCTTGTTTAGCAAGACGTTCAATATTAGCCAGTGTTTGAATCACTTCATACAACCGACGATAAGACAAGCGTTGTATTGCCAAACTAAAGAGAGGGCGTCGGTTTTGCCAAATTTTTAAGTGATCGAATCGTTCCCGCAGTTGAAATACCGATAAAGGCATATCAATATTTGCTTCTCGTTGTTGAGGTTGTGTCAATTGCAATATTGTTATTAGTTCACGCTGTAACATGCGTAACAAAATAACAGGTTGTATATCTTCCGCCTTTAGTCCTTCTAAAATTCGTTTTGCTCGTTTATGTTTACCACCCAACAGCGCATCAATCCATTGGAATGGCGTGAAAATTGAAGATTGTTCAACCACATTCTGCGTACGGGAAAAATTTAATTTTTGATCCGGATACAATAATGCTAGCATTTGCAATGCCTGTTTTAATGCAAGTAAATTATTTTCATAGCTATAACAAAGTAATTTTATCGCGTCATCATCAATGTCTAAATTCATTGACTTTGCTCGATTGCTAACCCAGCGAGGGAGTTGCTCCGGAGTTGGCGTTTGACAATTTACCAAAATGGCTTGTGATTCATATTGGTTCGCTAGAACAAACCAATCTTGCCGTTCCATTAGTTTAGTCAATTTAGGTAAGGATAAAATCAGTAAAATATCCGAATGTAACAAAGTAACCAGTTTCTGCAATTGTGTCTGTAAAAGTGCGGTCAGATTTTCCGGTAAATTCAGAATGATCACTTGTCGTTCAAAAAACAAGCCCATTGATTGTACTTGCTCAAATAACCCATTCCAATCAGTGCCACTATCAAGAGAAATTTCTGTTTTTTCATCAAATCCCTGTGGGGTAGAAGCATCAAAAATTAAATCTCGGCTTTCATTAATTAGCAAAGGATCTTGTCCGACTAAATAATAAATTTTTGCCAGCCTATCGTTTAGTGAATGGGATAGTTGTTCCGCGGAAATACGGTTCATCACATTTATTTCACTTTAGTTTTAACCTGTTGTTGCAATGCAACCATTCGGCTAATCAATTGACGGGCGGCTTGCTCACGCATATCATTCCAGACAACCTCCCTTTCTACCGATTTAGCCAAAGCTGCCCGTGAGTTATCAAAAAAAGTGCGGTTTACCTTTGCCATAATAGGATAAGCTGAATGATTCAAATATACTGTTGCTTCCACTTCTAAGATCAAAATCTTTTCTGCTTCGCGGCCTCGTTTGAAAATAGAAGCAACTTCATCATTCATATTTGTTTTGTTCAAACGCAAAACTGGTACATTTGGGGACTCAACTAAAGCCACGTTATTTAGCTGTAGTTGTTTTCTCATAACTATTGACATTTCACTGTACGGATCATTGCTTTCTAAACGCAAAGTTCTTAATTCTGTTGGCAATAATTCACCATTTTGAAAATGCCAACCACAAGAGCTTAAGAACAGCACTAAGAATATAGATAATTTCTTTAACATAGGAATATCCTTGAAAAGAGGCACAATACTTCGCCCCATAAGAGAAAATGATTGCTACTTTAGCATAAAACCTATCGGCTAAAAAGGCATAATCCTTGTTCAAATTATGCCTGCTTTATTTTAGAGAGTAATGATTCATTTCTCTACAATTTGAAAAGTTTTGATTGTATTTCAATCAATTTGATTGCTATTTGTTCAAACTGAACATTTGTTACATTTTTTTTGTCATTTTTGAAGAACAACTCCGTCAAATGTATACACTGATTTTGCTTATCAAAACAATAGAAAAAACAAATCTATAAATAGACTGTGAAAATCATCTCTACTAGCCAGCTTATTGGCTCTATCACATAGAGTAGGGAGGTTTTTAAGTGAGCCAATAATATACAGATTACTTTCCATATTAGATTAGCTTAATCAACGCTATCTCATAGAAGATAGCTTATCGTCTTTTTTATACTCATTGAATAACCTAGGCATATTACATACTAAAGGAGGCCAATTAATGAAATGCTCAATAGCACGAAAGTCTGTTAGCTATTTATTTTACTTATCTTTATTTTCCAGTACTGCTTTTGCAACTGATATTCTCATTCAAGAAGAGCAAAAGTTAAAACATCAAAAAATCATTCAAGAAACTGAAGAGGCTTTAAAAAAGGCAGAAAAATTTCTGCGAAAAGAAGCCGAACAGAAAACAAACAATACAACAAAGGATAATATACAAACAGATCGGACCATTGAACGCATTACTGTCGATCAAGGCGAACAATCTGTTCATTTAGATTTTGACCGTGTTATTAAACAATATAAAGGGCAACCTCTAACGACAAAACAAGTTTTTGCATTAGTTAAGGATTTAACAGATGTATTGTATCGAGCGGGCTATGTAACTAGTGCAGTTGGCTTAAAAAATAATGTAACGGATAAAAACGAATTGGATTTTATTATTCATTGGGGATATGTTCGTGATTACTTTGTGAATGGAAACTTACCTCAAACATTTAAAGATAAAGCAATGGTTTCCGTATTACCTACTTTAAAAAATGAATTACTTAATGTTTATGATGTAGATCAATTAGTTGAAATTTTAAATACAACCAATAAATCCGCAGAAATAAAAGTTATTGCAGCCGAGCAAGATGGTGAATCTAACTTTAATTTAATTACCAACCGTACTTATTTACCCCGAGTTACCTTAGGATTTAATAATTCTGGTGCTGAAAATAATGAAAATGGGCGTAATCAACTTACCGCAAGCGTTAGTTGGAGTGATTTATTAGGCACAAATGATAGCTGGTATTTCTCGACTGGATACCGATTATACAAAGGACATAAAAGAAATAACCAACAAAACTATTTATTAAGTTATAGCCAGCCATTTTCTTCTTATACATTAGATTTAAGAGTTTCACAATCAGATAGTAAGAAAGATATAAAAGGCATTCATACTTATAGTTCTGAGGGTAAAATTCAAACTGCCAATATTAAACTTGCTAAAGTTTTTACGCGTAATAAAGATATGATTTTTTCTGGATACGGCGAATTAGAATTTAAAACGAAGAAAAATTATATCGAGGAAAAGCTAGTTAGTCATTATAACAATAACAAATTTACTATCGGGCTATCCTATATTACAAATTTTTTAGGTGGAAAACTCTATAACGATATATCTTATTCAAATGGCTTAAACTGGTTTAGTGCGGATAGCCTTGCTTATAACTCGAATGGCGATAAAACGCTATCTTTAGTGTCTGGAACCATGAGTTGGTATAAAGCATTTGCTGTTAAAGAAAGAGCGCTTAACTATCAACTTCGTTTAGGTTTTCAATACTCTCCTTACAATTTGTATTCCGACAATCAATTCTCCATCGGCGATGAATATACCGTAAGAGGATTTAAAGGCGGGATAATTTCTGGAGACAGTGGTTATTATGTCTCTCAAACAGTTGATATACCTTTTTACCCTCAAAAAATGTCTATATCCCAAATTAAACCTTTCTTAGGTATTGATTTTGGACGAATTTTTAAACATACCAATCATAATGATGAAACTATTGTAGGAATGGCTATCGGGATGAAAATCCAAGTTAGTCGTCTTAACTTATCTTTCACTTATTCTAAGCCAATTAAGAATGTAAAGGTAAATAAAGGTGATGCCGACATTTATTATGTAAACGGCTCAATTTCATTTTAATTCATATTTTTAAATAGGAGAAACTCAGTATGAATAAAAATAGATATAAACTGATTTTTAGTAAATCAAAGTCATGTTTAATCCCCGTCGCTGAATATATAAACTATGAATCAGGCGACTCCTCTAATAAAGAAAATAAAGAGCAATGTGAATTCGGTAGTGAAAAACCACATTTCTTCTGTTTATCTACATTTTCTTGCCTTATTAAATCACGTTTACTGCATTTAGGAAATGCGGCGTTAGCGTTCTTATTCGTTGTTCCAAATACTGTATTTGCTAACGTAGGCAATGATATTGGCTCTATTAATGAAAGCTCAAAAAATCATTTAGCTGGAAGTGTCAAACAAAAAGATGTTGTTTTAGATAGAAATAATCGTGAAACAAAAATATCTCAAACAGACAATGGTGTGCACATTATTGATATTGCTAAACCACAAGATAATGGGATTTCAGACAATAAATTTAAAAAATTTAACATAGGTAATGGTGCGGTATTTAATAATAGCAATAAGGAAGGTAATTCTTATTTAGTCGGACATTTAGAAAAAAACCAAAACTTTGATAAAGATACCGCTAAAGCTATTTTAACTCAAGTAACCGGCAGCCAAATGAGTAAAATTAAAGGCGGGCTTGAAGTATTTGGTGATAAAGCAGACTTATTGATTATTAACCCGAATGGAATTAATATTAATGGCGTACAAACATTCAATACGGATCGTTTTGTAGCTTCAACCAGTAATGTGATTGATCCGAAAAACGGCTTAAAACTTTCTGTCGAGAAAGGAACGGTAACCATTGATAAAGACGGGATTGCCACTGACGGATTGAAATATTTAGATATTGTTGCGAAAAAAATTGAGCAAAAAGGTGCGGTTCGTAACATTAATGATAAAGCACCTGTTGAAACTAATATAACCTTTGTAGCTGGTTCATCCGAATACGATGTGAAAACAGGAAAGGCGAAATCTAAGCAGACGAAATCTACGGAAATCGCAATTACCGGTACAGAAGCCGGTGCTATGTACGGTAATCATATCCAATTTATCACAACAGATACGGGGGCAGGGGTAAATCACAAAGGTATTATTCTTTCTGAAAAAGATATCCAAATTGAGAATGCACAAGGTAAGGTTGAAGTTGCAACCTTACAAGCTAAACAAAACGTATCCTCAAAAGGCAGTAAAAAGCTTGATATTAATGGCCAAATCTCTGCGGGGAAAGCAATTAATCTAAACTCTACAGAGGTTAACCTAAAACAAAATACAAAAGTAAGCAGTCAAAAAGTTGATATTTCTGCAAATAAAACCACCACGGCCAAAAATGCCAAAGTGAGAGGAACAAACGTTAATATCAATAGCCAATCAAGTCAAATTGGTGAGGATTCGACCGTAATTGCAACAAATCTGAATATTAAGGGTAATACCCTAGAAAATAATGGTACGATTGCAGCTCGTTTCAACAATATTTATGTTAATAAACTAAATAATAATCAAGATATTTTAGCGGAGAAAACACTAGATATTTCCACATTTGGTAATATTTTATCCCAAAATAAAGCTACCCCAGATGATGGTTACCACAATAATGGGACTATCCAAAGTAAAGGAACGGCGAACCTTACGTTTAGATTTACTCATTTCCACTCAGCCTCTCATAAACTACCTGAGGCGAGAGAAAAATTAACGCTTTCTGCACAGGAAGTTTTTTTTGATAAAGGCTCAGAGAACCAACTATTATCTTCATTAGATATTAATGCGACTGATATTTTTATCAATAAAGGGGTATTAACAAGCGGCAATCAATTATCCGTTACTAGTCAGTCAATTAATAATGAAGGTTTATTAGGAGCCAAAAATAGTTTAAACCTGACTGCACATCATGATATTTCCAATAAAGCTTTTGGTGTTTTGCATTCAGATGGAACAATGAATCTCAATGCTAGCAATGTTATTTATAATTTGGGCGAAATTCTTTCGAAAGGAAAAATAACTATTTCAGCCCAAAAGTTATTTAATGATGTTATTCTAGGAGGTGTTATAGATAGACCTAAGCAAGATATTACATCGAAAATTGCTGATATAGGTACAGTAAGAAGAGATCGTTATAAAATTTTTGGTTCAATTCTTGGTGTGAATGTGGATAGATTAAAAATTTCCCATATGGGTAATATTCGTGGTGAGAGTGACTTTGAATTTATTCAAAAAGAATCCACATTAAACGATGCAGGAATAACAAATCATGGAATAATTAATATTCAGGGTAATTTAGTCTCTAATGGTACCAAAAAGATCATTAACAATATGAAATCCAATCAAGGAAGTATATTTGATTTGTATTTAAATTCCTCGTCAGATATCACAGTTACCTTTCAACCTATTTTCAATTTATTGGGTACTCCATTGCAAGGAGTATCAGAATATAAATTTAACTCCCTTGGTCAATTAATAAAAAATTTTTTATATGGTGATGAGAATCGTTATGTTCAACAGGGGTCTTATTATGTAGATAAATTACAGATTTTTAAATTATTAAAATCTGTCAAGTCTCCACTACTTCAATCTGTGCTGACAACTATATTAGGGGCTAATTGGGAAAATAAATCTCTAACTCAATTAAAAGAAGCTTATGAAACAGCAGAACTTGCAGATAGAGAAGGTAGGTTTGAAAAAGTAGAAATTTATCCTCATGGAAAGGCTAAAATATTGGCAGGCTCTTTTACTGGAAATACAGATGTATTAATCAATGGTAAAGCCGGAGAAAGAGGGGCTTTTGATAATGAAGTGTCTATTGGTAAACATACAATAAAATCTTTACCTATTCAGTTTAAACCATTTGTCGCACAGTCGGAAAATAATGACAATAGTGAAATTGATTTATCTACATTGTTAGAATTATTGTCTAATCCGAATTTATTTATTGACCGTTCTTTCAACAAACAGAAAGAGAGTAACACTAATAATTTCATTCCAAAAGAAGAGGATAAAGAGCTACTAGGAGAAACAGAAGAAGAAAAACAACGTTTAGAAAAGGAGCGCCTTGAAAAAGAACGTTTAGAAAAGGAACGCCTTGAAAAAGAACGTTTAGAAGAAGCTGAACGTCAGAAAAAACAAGAATTACTTTCTGAAGAAGAAAAAAAACGGCTTGCCGAATATGAGAAAAAATTAGCTGAAGAAAAGAAAAAAGCCGATGAATTAGCTAAACAAAGAGAAATTCCGGTGGATAAAGATCGTCCTCGAGTAGAAGTTGATCCGCTTTATCACACCAGAATGAAATATATTAATCAAAATGATTATGTTGGCTCCGATTATTTCTTTAATAATATTGCTCAGAGAGGAACGGAAGATAAGGTGAGTGTCATTGGCGATAGCTATTTTGAGCACCAATTGATTACTCGTAGTATTGAGAAAAAGGTCGATAATCATTTGGCACTTAAGTACGATTTGACTAATGTCGAGTTAGTTAAACGTTTAATGGATAATGCTTATCATACATCAGGAGATTTAAATCTAACTTTAGGTAAAGCTTTAACTAAAGAGCAACAAGCTAACCTAAAAGAGGATATTATTTGGTATGTTAAATCAACTATTAATGGAAAAGAGACATATGTACCTCAAGTCTATTTTGCTAAACAAACTTTAGAGGATGCGGAAAAATATAAGGGTTTAGGAAGTGCAGTTATTAAAGCCCGAGAATTGAAACTGAAAGCTAGAGACGTACAAAATTCTGAAACTATTGCAGGAAACCGAGTTGATATTGAGGCTGAAAATAAAATTAAAAATACTGGTAGTATTTTAGGTAAAGAACTGGTTCGTCTAAAAGGACATAAAGGTATTGAATCTAGCGCAACTTCCTATGCAGATGAAAATGGGAACACCTCTATTCAGAAATCGAAAATTGCGTCCGAACAGCATTTGCATTTAGAAACTGATTTAGACAGCGATATTGATATTACTGCCTCTGATGTTAAAGGAAAAACAGGTTTTGTTAAAACAAAAGATCTTAAGGCTAAGGATTCACATAAATTTAGTAGTCACCATGATACAAAACGAATAACCCAACGATTGCGTGATAGAAACGCTATTATAGGAAGAGAAACAGAAGACACTTATAGTGCAGAGTCTGTTGGATCAGAGTTGGAATTTGACCACCTTCACCTAGCCGTAAAAGGTGATGTAGAACAGACTGGTAGTAAGGTAAAAGCAGATCGTATAACTGGCGTTATACAAGGTAATTATAAAACCAAAACAGGGCAAAATATCCAACATACTGAAAAATCAAAAGAGATTTTCAGTTCATTTACAAGTGCAGTAGCTTCGGGAGGCGGATATGCTGTTTCAGCTTCTACTGATGGTGGCGCTGATATATCTACTCAAGTATCAGAAAGTGATTATACAGGGGCTAATGCTGAATCCGGTATAAAATTTGAGATAGAAAAAGTATCTAAAACTGATTTAAAAAATGTGAATAGTGAGCTAGAAGTTAAAGGCGGAGATTTACAAGTTTTAGGTACTTTAGATATTGGTGGACTGGATATTAATAAATCAATGTCCGAAACATCACAATCAACAACGGATAAAGAAGTAGATAAAACAAAAGATGATAATACGGCTAATGAAACTTCAGAGGTAGAAAAATCTGTCCAAAACAATCAAGTAAAAGGTAGTAATCCAAATCTGCGTAAGTTATCCAAAGAAGAAATCGAAGAACTGATGGCAGAAAAAGATCAGGCCTTTTTCGAAGCTCAAAAAAATGTAAGCAATGATAAATTGAAACTAACTGCGAAAGAGATTATTTCAACTAAATACAAAGATGAAACTGATTTTAAATCTTCTAAATCATCGTTTACATTTGGTCTGGCTGGGGAAGGGCATTCTGCAGTTGCTGATATAGTTAGCCATTCTATTAAACAAGCAGAAGATGCTAAAAAAGGTATTAAACAAGATGGTACGGCAGCATTACAAGCTGCTAGTGATGTAGCTAACTTAGTAACTGGTGATTTAGTTGGTGCATCGGTGAAAGCGCAGATTGGATATAGCAGCTCTAATACGAGTTTTAATGAAAAAGCTGATAATCGCAATACCTTAAACGGTAACTTGGTATTAAGTGCAACAGACGGTGGAATAGAGTTAAATAATGTTGAGCGTAGTAAGACAGGAAAACTCTCTATCAATGCAAAAGATAACGTATCAATTAATGCAGGTAAAACGGAAAAAACAGAGTCAGATGAATCTTGGCGTACAAAACTTTCTGCAGGGGGGTCAGTTTCTTGTGGTGTGATGTCCCAGGGATGTGCAGTTGGTGTAAATGCAGGTATAGAGGGAGGATATTCTTTAACCAATTCTCAATCTACTACTTATCAGAATAGTCAATTACTGGGAGATGAAGTTGAGATTAATACAGAAAAAGATCTCACACTATCCGGTGCTAATATTAAAGCTGATGTTTATCGTACAAAAGTAGAAGGTAAAACATCTATCGAGTCCAAACAAGATACCTATGAAAGACATAATAAACGTGCTGATTTTGGTCTTTCTGCTGGAGCATCAGTTACCACAGCTCTAACAATTAAGCCAACTGGTAGTTTAAGTGTTGGATATGGGCAAGAAGATGAGACTAGCCGTAAGGTTAATCAGCAATCAGGTATAGAAGCTGGAAAAATGATTGGTCAAATTAATGATCTAGATTTAAAAGGCGGTTATTTTGTTGATAAAAGTGGCGATAAAGAGCTCAACATCACAGGTGATGTTACCCACCAGTCTCTAGAAGATTATCACCATAAAGATGGTGGTGAATTCGGTATATCTGTAGGGGCAAATGAAAGGGGAACGTCTCAAGCCAATATAAGAGGCGGTCGTTCGGCACAAAAACATTATGAGGGGACTCAGCACTCCACTTTATCAGGAGTAGATACAAAAAATGTTGAAAAACCAATCAATCAGGATTTGAATAAATCTAAAACCGTTCATCGAGATGAAGAATTAGCAAGTACTAATTTTGCATTTGAGCTAGGAGATTTGGCTGAATTGGGGCAAAAAGGCATAAATAAAGCCAAACAAGCATTAGATAAAAAATCGAATCATAACAGTGCAAGTGGTTTGAACGATATTTCTTCAAATAATAATCAATCACAGAAACCGAAAAAATCGGAAGATCCTATCTATGAAGAAATTC